>CAWDUF010000010.1:0-166711 GCA_963805425.1 uncultured Actinomycetota bacterium
CGCGTAGTTGGCCGACAGGACCACACCACGGTGGCCGCCGCCGACGATGACCGGGACCCGCTGCAGGTCCGGCCGGTCGCGGATCGCGACGGAGGCGTAGAACGCGTCCATGTCGACGTGCAGGATCGGGCAGTCCAGGGACCGGTTCATCGCCGGCCGGTCGCCGGTTCAGTGCGTGGCGAGCGCGTGGACCTGGGCGGCCAGGGTGAGGTACTCGGGCCGGTCGGCCACGGCGCGCTCGAGGTCGAGAAGGCCGTCGACGGCACCCGGCTCGAGATCGAGCAAGGTCGAGGGGACCAGGTCGGCAAACACCCGCACGGCGTGCATCTCGGCGACGGCGAACCCGCACTCCGCCAGCAGGCCCCGGACCTCGTCGGCGGTGAACCGGCGCTCGGCCTCGGGTAGCGCCGGGTTGTCGAGCAGCTCACGGGCCTCCGCGAACCGTCCGGCCATCGCCCGGCCGAGGACCGCAGCGTGTCGCTGGCCCACGAGCAGGCTGAGTGCCCCGCCCGGACGGAGCAGGGTGGCGAGCACCGCGAGCGCGTCGGCCGGGTCATCGACCAGGCCCAGCACCCCGTGGCACAGCACCAGGTCGGCTGTGCTGGCAGCGACCATGTCAGCGGCTCCGGCGAGGTCACCCTGACGGCCCACGACCAGCTCGGCGACGCCGCTCTCGCGGGCTCGCCGGTCGAGCGCGGCGAGCGCGTCGGGGCTGGGATCGATGACGGTGACCCGGTGGCCGAGCTCTGCGACCCGGACCGCGAACCCGCCGGTGCCGCCGCCGATGTCCAGGACCGTCTGGCCGGCACCGCCGGCCTCGAGACGGCGACGACAGGCTTCCCAGACCACCGCGGTCCGGAGCGAGGCGCGGCGCTCGAGCGGGCGTTCCATGCGCTGAACACTAGGGCAGCCTGCGGCGGTGGCGGTCAGGCGACCTGGAACGGCGCGTGGCCGGTGAGGCCCAGCGCGGTCTCCACCAGGGCCAGGAACCGGTCGGCGTCGCGGACCAGGTCGTCGGCCTCGCGCTCGGTGACCGCACGGCGAGACCCGGCCTCCGCGGCGGCGCGCTTGGCCGCTCCGGCGGCGAAGAACGTGGCCCACTCGGTGAACTCGGGGGCCACCTCGGTGAGCAGGACCCAGGCGTTCTTCTGCCGGCGTCTCTGGACCGGCATCGGCTGTGCGCGGGCGGCGAGCAGCGCGGCGGTCGCCCGGAGCGCGGCGACGTGGGCCAGCGCGTAGCGCTGCGGCACGTCGGAGGAGGTGATCGCCTCGCGCAGCGACTCCGCTGATCGCTCGAGGTAGGAGTGCGTCGCCGCAGGGAGGTGAAGGTTCATCGGTGGCCCCTCAGTCCAGGGATCCGGCGAGGCGCCAGACGCCCTCGGTCCAGTCGAAGGCGAGGTCGAAGACCCCGAAACCGGGATCGTCGACCGCGGACACGGCCCGGCCACGCGCTGCCGCGACCCTCCAGACCTCTCGGCGAGGATCACACCCGGGATGAGCGTCCAACCCAACCCCACCCTCCTTCTCCTTGCAGACCCACCAGGCTCCGGTCTCCATCCAGTGCGCGATCACCTCCCGCACCTGCCAGAGGCGGCCACGCCACAGGAACTGGTCGGGGCGCTCCACCTCGCCCTCACCGGCGAGGGCATCCACCGGCCCCTGGCGCACATCCACAAGGTCGTCGTACAGCCGCACTGTCTGCTCCTTCGCTCGTGCCCGGCTCGACCCTTGTCGGCGGCCCGGTGGAGGATGGGGTCGAGGCAGCCCCCACCGGACCGCTATCGAACGTGTGTTCGAATGATGTCACCGTACACCCCTCCGCGGACAGATCGTCAAGCGAACCGATAACTTCGCGACATGAGCGAGCGTGAGCACCCCTCGATCGCGCACTTCCGGCGCGACCTGGAGGCGCGCGGCGGCACCGGCCGGATCGTGGTCCTGCCCGACTGCGTGCACACCGCGGCGCTGGCGGCAGAGGCGCTCGGCTGCGAAGTCGGCGCGATCGCCAACAGCCTGCTGTTCGCCGGGAGCACCGAGTCCGGCGACAGCGTCCCGGTGCTGATCCTCACCTCCGGCGCCCACCGGGTCGACACGGCGAAGGCCGCTGCACTGGTGGGGGTCCGGGCCCTGAAGCGGGCGACACCGGAGTTCGTCCGCGAGCACACCGGCCAGGTGATCGGCGGGGTGTCACCCCTCGCGCACCCGAAGCCGGTGCGCACGTTCCTGGACCCGACGCTGCGCCGGTACGACGAGATCTGGGCCGCCGCGGGACACCCGGCCGCGGTGTTCTCGACGACGTACGAAGAGCTCCAGGCGATGACCGGCGCCGAGGAGATCGAGGTCAACTGATGGGAACGGTCGAGATCTGGATCAACCCCGCCTGCTCGAAGTGCCGCACGGCCAGGGCCTGGCTCGACGCAGCCGGGATCGACTACGTGGAGCGTCGCTACCTCGAGATGCCGCCGACCTCGGCCGAGCTGGCCGGTGTGGTCGCGCGGCTCGGCCTGGAGCCCTGGGACATCGCGCGTCCCGTCGAGACCCGTGCGGCCGGCATCGACCTGCCCCGCGACGTGGCCCACCGCGAGGACTGGATCGCCGCGATGGTGGCCGACCCGCGACTGATCCAGCGCCCGATCATCACCGCGACCGACGGCAGCGCCGTGGTCGCGCGCGACGCCGAGACGCTCGCGTCGGTGGTGGAACGCGAGCGGGACTAGCCGCGGTAGAGGCCGTCGAGGTACTGAGGGCCGTAGTACTCGTCGAGCTCCTCGAGGCTCTTGCCGCTCGGCTCGAGCTGTTGGGCGATGACGGCGCGACGTGGCACGGTGCCGTCGGGGTCCCACGACTCCGGCTCCCACAGCTGCGAACGCAGGAACGCCTTCTGGCAGTGGTGGAAGATCTCGTCGATCTCGACGACGACCGCGAGCACGGGCCGGTGGCCCTTGACCACCATGGCGTCGAAGAACGGCGCGTCGGAGACCAGACGGGCCCGCCCGTTGATGCGCAAGGTGTCACCGCGGCCGGGGATCAGGAAGAGCAGCCCGACGTGCGGGTTCGCCAAGATGTTGCGGTAGCCGTCGGCGCGCCGGTTGCCCGGTCGCTCGGCGAGCGCGATGGTGCGGTCGTCGACCACGTGCACCAGGTCGCCGGCCGGGTCGCCCTTCGGCGAGGCGTCGCAGGACCCGCCCGCGTCGGCCGTCGCCAGCAAGCAGAACGGCGACGCCGCGAGCCAGTCGCGATCGAGCGGGGTGAGCTCGGCGCGCACCTTGTCGCGTGCACGCGGCTGCGGCTCACCGAGGAGTGCGACCAGCGCATCGGTGTCGGCGATCTCGCTCCACGCGGGTGTCGGGGCTTGCACGTCCTCGAAACTACGGCAGCCGGGCACCGGCCGCGACCCGAATATCCTGACCGCTGGACCCTAGGGTGAGCGCATGGCACGGGTGGTGGTGGTCGGCGGCGGCTTCGGCGGACTCGCGTCCGCGGCGCGGCTCGCGAAGCTCGGCCACGACGTGACGCTCCTCGAGGCGTCGTCGCGCCTCGGCGGCGCCCTCGGCTACATCGAGGCGGAGGGCTTCCGCTGGGACAACGGCCCGACGACCACCCTGCTGCCCGCGGTGATCCGCGACTTCTTCCGCAAGTCCGGTCGTCCGGCCGACAAGGAGATCGACCTGGTGCCGGTCGAGCCGGTGCAGCAGCACCGGTTCGAGGACGGCACCGTGCTCGACCTGCCCGGCGGCAGCCGGGCGGCCCAGCTCGAGGCGGTCGGCGACGCCCTCGGTGTCGAGGCGGGACGCCGGTGGGTCGAGTACGTCGACGACTTCGGCGAGGTGTGGGACGCGCTGCGCAAGGACTGGTACGAGCGCCCGTGGTCCGAGGAGCACGCCAGCAAGGAGGCCCGGCAGCTGCTCGCGACCCGACTGACGCTGCACAAGCTCGTGCAGCGCGAGCTCCGCGACGAGCGCCTGCGCCTGCTGGCCTGCCACCGGGTGCGATTCGACGGACACGAGCCGCGCAACGTGCCGGCGTGGGAAGGGGTGTGGTCCTACGTCGAGCAGAACTTCGGCGCGTGGACCCTCCCGGGAGGCATGGGCCAGCTGACCGCCGTACTGACCGCGCGGCTGGAGACCCGCGGCGTCACCGTGCTGACCGACTCCCCTGCCCTCGACCTCGTGGTCGAGCGGGGCCGGGTGGTGGGGGTCCGGGTCGGGGAGGGAAGCATCGACGCAGACCACGTGGTGTGCGCGATCGACCCGCGCAGGCTCCCCGCACTGGCGCCGTACGTCGCGCGCACGATGCCCGCGATCCCGCCCGCGATCTGTCACATCGGCGTCGTCGGCGAGGTCCCGGAGCTGCCGGCCGAGGTGGTCCTGCACGGCGACCCGGGGCTGGTGCTCCGGACCACCGGCACGGCACCCGAGGGCGCGCACGCGTGGACGATCCTGGGACGTGGCCGGCTCGCCGAGGACATCGTGACCGCGCTCCAGCGGACCGGCGTCCGGGTGCGCGACCAGGTCGAGGTGCGCGTCGACCGCTCGCCGCGCGACCTGGTCGAGGAGTGGGGCGGCTCCCCCCTCGGCGTGCTCTGGCAGGGACGCAACACCCTGGCCCACCGGCTCGGCACCCGCACCCCGGTCGGCGGCGTCGTCATGGCGGGCGCGCACACGACGCCGGGCGCCGGGCTGCCGAGCGTGGGACTGTCGTCCTCTCTCGTCGCGCAGGTGATCGGCCCGGCGTAACGCCGAGGCGTCGCGTTGTCTCTCCTTGGTCCCCGCCGAGACGTCGCGTTGTGTCTCCTTGGCCTCTGCCGAGGCGTCGCGTTGTAGCGACTCCGGCATCCCACTCGTTGATGGCTCGTCACACGATTCGCCGCCTCGGCGGTCTCTGACCTGCAACTGAGCGCCGCCTCGGCGGTCTCTGACCTGCAACTGAGCGCCGCCTCGGCGGTGGGGTGGGGATCAGGCGTGACAGGCCAACGACGTGTAGATCTCCCGGGTCGCCTTGGACCGGTTCAGCGTGTAGAAGTGCAGGCCCGGCGCACCGCCGCTGAGGAGCGCGTCGCACAGCTCGGTGGCGATGCGGATGCCCTCGACGCGGACCGCGGCCGGGTCGTCGGCCAGCGGCTCGATGCGGGCGAGCACCTCGGCCGGCATCTCGCGGCCGGACAGCTCGACCATCTTGCGCATCGAGTTGAGGTTCAGGATCGGCATGATGCCCGGGATGATCGGGATGTCGATGCCGGCGCCGCAGGCCCGCTCGACCAGGCCGAAGTAGTCGGAGTCGCGGAGCACCATCTCGGTGATCGCGAACTCGGCGCCGGCATCGTACTTGGCGCGCATCACCTGCAGGTCGCGGTCGAAGTCCGGCGCGTCGCGATGGCCCTCGGGGAAGACCGCGACCCCGACGGCGAACTGGCGGCGCCTGCGGATGTGCTCGACCAGCTCCGCCGCGTAGTTCAGGCCGCCTTCCGTGGCGGTCCACGGGGTGCCCGGCCCTCCGGTCGGGTCGCCGCGCAGCGCGAGCACGTTGCCGACACCGGCCTCGGCGAGCAGGTCGAGGACCTCGTCCAGCTCCGCGGTCGTGTGCCCGACACAGGTGAGATGCGCCATCGGCGTCATCGAGGTCTCCTTGGCGATCCGCCCGGTGATCTCGATGGTGCGGTCGCGGGTCGACCCGCCGGCGCCGTAGGTCACCGACACGAAGGTCGGGTGCAGCTCCTCGAGCTCACTGATCGAACGCCAGAGGATCTCCTCGCCCGCCTCGTCCTTCGGCGGGAAGAACTCGAAGGAGAAGGAGCGCTCGCCCTGTGCCAGGAGAGCGGCGATGCTGGTCGTCGGTCCCGTACCCATGGCGCCGAGAATACGGGCGATACGCTCGCCCGGTGAGCGAGTCTCAGGAAGTCGCGGCAGGCCATTCCGGCGCCGTCCGTGCCGGAGCGAACGGTCTGTCCTGGGATCCCGCCGCCTTCCGCGCCGGCATCGAGGACACCCTCCGGGAGTTCGTCGACCAGCAGTCGGCGTGGCTCGCCGCGCTCGGCGAGGACGCCTCCCGGCTGGTCGAGCACGCGCGGGTCAGCGTCACCGGCGGCAAGCGGTTCCGGGCCTCGTTCTGCTGGTGGGGCCACCTCGCCGTCGCCGAGCCCGACGACCGCGCCGCGCTGCTGAAGGCGTGCGCATCGCTCGAGCTGCTGCACGCCAGCGCGCTGGTCCACGACGACGTGATGGATGCCTCCGACGTACGCCGCGGACGCCCGGCCACGCACCGGGCGTTCGAGGCGCTGCACCGCGAGCGCCGGTGGGCGGCCAGTGCCGAGCAGTACGGCGCGGCCGCCGCGATCCTGCTCGGCGACCTGTTGCTGTCGTGGTCCGACGAGCTGCTCCGCACCAGCGGCCTGCCGGCACCCCGCGTGCTCGAGGCGCTGGGATACTTCGACCTGACCCGTAGTGAGGTCGTCACCGGGCAGTTCCTCGACGTGTCGGCCCAGGCCCGCGCCACCAGCGACGTCGAGACCGCGATGAACGTCGTGCGCTACAAGTCCGCGAAGTACTCCATCGAACGACCGCTGCACATCGGCGCAGCTCTGGCCGGCGGCGGGTCGGAGACGATGGACCAGCTGAGCCGCTTCGGGTTGCCGCTGGGCGAGGCGTTCCAGCTGCGCGACGACCTGCTCGGCGTCTTCGGCGACCCGGAGATGACCGGGAAGCCCGCCGGCGACGACCTCAGCGAGGGCAAGCGCACCGTGCTGATCGCGCTGGCGCTCGACGCCCTCGGACCTGCCGACCGGGCACACCTCGACACCAGCCTCGGCAAGCCGCTCACCGGTGACGAGGTCGCCGAGCTGCGCGCGCTGATCGACGCCAGCGGCGCACACGTGCAGGTCGAGACCGTGATCAGCGCGCCTCACCGAGCGCGCGCTGACGGCCCTCGACGCCGCAGACATCCGCGACGAGGCCCGCGGCGTGCTCCGCGACCTCGCGGCGGCAGCGACGCAGCGGACGGTGTGACCGCAGGGTCAGCTGTCGAGGGAGGGTACGTCGATCTGCGGCCCCTCGCCGCGGAGCAGGACGGTCATCGAGCAGGGACCGTCGGCGGTCCGGCCGGCCAGGATGTCGGCGGCGACGTCGAACGAGCGACGGTCGGACCGGGCCAGCGGACCCCAGCCGTCCCACAGCAGGACCACGTGGTCGCCATCGATGTCGCCCAGGCAGTCGGCCAGCGCGTCGAAGTTGTGCGCGAACGTGTCGGGGAACTCCAGTGCTTCGGCGAACGCCTCGAGGAGCTCTGCCTTCTCCTGGTGGGTCCAGCCGTCGACGTAAGCGAAGCGCGCGCCCGCGTGCTCGACGGCGTGCCGCACGTCGTCGGGCCCGAAGGCCGCGTGCCACTGGTAGACGCCGGGCTTGTGATGTCCGGCGAGCAGTCCCGCAAGTCCGCTCACGTCAGTCTCCCGTCTCTGGCTCTAGCACGTTCCTAGCCCGCGGACGGGCATGCTGGCAAGACCCAACCTAGAACGCCATCGCCTGGGCCCGGCGCTTGACCTCCGCGCCCCGGTTCTCCCGGAGCGCGTCGATCGGGCGGCCCGGGAGCGAGTGGTCGCTGGTGAACATCCAGGTGAGGATCTGGCGGTCGTCGTACCCGCCGTCGTGCAGCAGCGTCACGAGTCCGGGCACGCCCTTGACGATCTCGCCGTCCAGGATGAGCTCGGCCGGCACCCGCTGGCCGGCGCCCTCGCGGGGCACGGCCGCGGCGAGCTGGTGCTCGCGGATCAGCTGGCGGATCTTGGTCGCAGGCACCCCGAGCGCGGTGCCTGCCTCCTTCCAGTCCAGCCACTGCGGGATCAGGCGGCCGAGGTCGGTGGTCTCTTCGGTGATGTGGTCGGACACCACCCATGCTGCCAGCCGCGTCGCGCTGCGGCGATTCGGGCCGTCCGCCAACTAGACTCGCTCCCCAGATCGGGACCTTCCCCCTCGATCCGGGCTTGGAGGACGTTGTGGAGCGCACGGAGGACGGTCGGCACGACGACCCGCTGATCGGCCGCCTCCTCGACGGCCGGTACCGCATCGGCCCGCGGATCGCCCGCGGCGGCATGGCGACGGTCTACCAGGCCACCGACCTGCGGCTGGACCGCACGGTCGCGGTCAAGGTGATGCACGCCGGCCTCGGCGACGACCCCGAGTTCGTCGCCCGGTTCGAGCGCGAGGCACGCTCCGCGGCGCGGCTGTCCCACCCCAACGTGGTGGCGGTCTTCGACCAGGGCGACGATCGCGGCACGCTGTTCCTGGTCATGGAGTACGTGCCGGGTCTGACCCTGCGTGACCTGATCCGCAAGGAGGCACCGATGGAGCCGGGCAAGGCGCTAGGTGTCATCGAGCCGGTGCTCGCCGCCCTCGCCGCCGCGCACGGCGCCGGCATGATCCACCGCGACGTGAAGCCGGAGAACGTGCTCCTCTCCACCGATCCGGACTCGGGGGCGAGCCGGATCAAGGTCGCCGACTTCGGCCTGGCGCGCGCGGTCAATGCCGAGACCCAGCACACCGCCACCGGTGGCGTGCTGATCGGCACGGTCTCCTACCTCTCCCCCGAGCTCGTCGTCGACGGCAAGGCCGACGCCCGCTCCGACGTGTACGCCGCCGGCGTGCTGATCTACGAGATGCTCACCGGCCACAAGCCGCACCAGGCCGACAGCCCGATCCAGGTCGCCTACAAGCACGTGCACGAGGACGTGCCGGCGCCGTCGGTGCGCGTGCCCGGCCTGCCGCCGTACGTCGACGCGCTGGTCGCCCGCGCCACGGCGCGCGACCGGGACCTGCGCCCGTCCGACGCCCGCGTCCTTCTGCATCAGGTACGCCGGGTCCGGCAGGCGCTCGACCACGGCGTCATCGACGACCCGGAGCTGGTCGCGGACCTGATGCCGGCGACCCATGTCGTTCGCGAGCCGGACGCGGCCCGGACCGGCGAGCTGTTCGTCCCCGGCTTCATGACGCCGACGGCCCGCGCCTCGGGAGCGACAGCGGTCCGCGGACGTCTTCGACCCCGACGTCGAGGTGACCACGCCGGTCTCGGCGGTCCCGGTGGTGCCGCCGTCGCGCAGCGCCGTCGCGCCTCCCCACCGACCCGCCTCTCCACCGCCGGTCGTGGGCGACCCCGACCGTCCCCAGCCCGCCCCCCGCCGCCGGCGGCGCGGTCCGGTGCTGCTGATCTCGGTGATCGTCCTCGCGCTGCTCGTCGGACTCGGCGGCTGGTACCTCGGTGTCGCCAGGTACACCCACACGCCTGCGGTCATCAACCTGTCCCAGGCGGCGGCGAAGGCCAAGGTCGAGAAGGCCGGCCTCGGCTTCAAGGTCGGCGACCAGGCCTACTCGGAGACCGTCGCCAAGGGCTCGGTGATCAGCACCGACCCGGGCGCGGGTGCCCGGATCCCCAAGGACGGCACCGTGGCCGCGGTGATCTCGCTCGGCCCCGAGCGGCACGCCGTGCCCGATGCACGCGGCAAGACCCTCGACGAGGCCCAGGCGATGCTCGACGCGGCGTCGCTGAGCTTCGGGCGGGCGGTGCAGAAGTTCAACGAGAAGGTGGCTGCCGGCAAGGTGATCACCACCGATCCGGCGCCCGGCACCCAGCTGCGGCGCGACGCCGCGGTCAACGTCGTGGTGAGCAAGGGCCCGCGCCCGATCAAGATCCCCGACTGGACCGGGCGCAACGGCGACAAGGCCGTCACTGCCCTGAACGACCTCGGGTTCGACGTCCAGCGCGACGACGCCTACAGCGACTCCGTCCGGCTGGGCAAGGTGATCTCGCAGAGCCCGAGCTCGGGCACCGGCGTCAAGGGCGACAAGATCCACCTGGTGGTGTCGCGGGGCCCGGCGCTCATCGCGATCCCGTCGGTGCGGGGCGCGAAGCTCGACGACGCCACCGCCGAGATGGAGTCACTCGGATTCCAGGTCCACGTGGAGCACAGCCCGTACTACATCGGCGTCGACCGGGTCGTCAGCACCAACCCGGCCGAGGGCACCAAGGTCCCCCGCGGCACCACCGTGACGCTGCTCGTCGTCTGACCTCACTCGTCGCGGCTGACCTCGGCCAGCACCGGCTCGCGCTTCACGACGAGGCCGACCAGCAGCACGGTCACGACGAGCATCACCGTGGCCGCCTCGAACGCCGCGTGGGCGCCCGACAGGAAGGTCTCGTGCGAGCGGGCGAGCGCGTCGAGCCCGGGCGTCAGGTCGACCGACCGGGCCGCGTGCCCGGAGACGGTGACCAGGCCGGCCAGCCCGAGCGCGGACCCCAGCTGCTGGGCGACGTTGACCAGGCCCGCTGCCGCACCCGCCTCCTCCGGGCGCACGCCGTGCAGCGCCGACGAGGTCAGCGGCACGAACGCCAGTCCGTTGCCGAGACCGAGGACGACCAGCGAGAGCAGCACGTCGACGTACCCGCTGCCGGCGTCGAGGCGGGTCAGCCACGCGAGGGACAACAGTGTCAGGCTCGAGCCGACGACCATCACCAGCCGCTCGCCGAAGCGCTCGACCAGGCCGCGCGAGGCCGCCTGCGAGGCGACGAACAGCATCGCGGTCAGCGGCAGGAACGCGAGCCCGGCACGGATCGGGCTGAGGTCGAGCACGTCCTGGAGGTACTGGGTCAGGAAGAAGAACGCGCCCATCGCCCCGGCGACCAGGAACGCGCGGGCCAGCAGCGCGCCGCTGCGGACCCGGCTGGCGAACAGCGAGAGCGGCGTGATCGGCTCCTCGGCGGTGCGCTCGATCGAGACGAAGGCAGCGAGCAGCACGACGCCGAGCGTGATCGACACCAGCGTGACGGGGTCACCCCAGCCGTCGCTGGCGGCGTGCACGAACCCGTAGACCAGGCCGGTCACGCCGAGCGTCGAGGTGATCGCGCCGGCGAGGTCGAACCGACCGGTCCGGCGCGGCGTGTGCGGTACGGCGTACCAGGCGGACGCCGCCACCACGGCCCCGATCGGGACGTTCACGAGCATCACCCAGCGCCAGTCGGCGACCTGGATGAGCACGCCGCCGACGACCATGCCGAGTGAGGCGCCGCCGATCGACATCGCGGTGTAGAGCCCGAGCGCGCGGGTGCGCTCGCGGCCTTCGGGGAACATCGTGGTCAGCAGCGACAGCGTCGCCGGCGCCGCGAAGGCCGCGCCGATGCCCTGCACCACCCGGGCCGCGACCAGGGCGGACCCCGTGGTCGCGAAGCCCCCGGCGAGGGAGGCGAGGGTGAACAGCAGGATGCCGGCGAGGAAGGTCGGGCGTCGCCCGAGCAGGTCGCCGCTGCGGGCACCGAGCAGGAGCAGGCCGCCGAAGGCGAGGCTGTAGGCGTTCACGACCCAGGACAGGCCGGTCGGGGAGAAGTCGAGCGCCTGCTGCATGTGCGGGAGGGCGACGTTCACGATGCTCATGTCGAGCACCACCATCAGCTGGGCGGTGAGGATCGTCGCGAGGACCAGGCGTGGGCGGTCGGGGCGTCGGCGGGGCTGCCGGCGGCGCGCCGGGATGGTCGGTTCAGCTGCCGGGAGGTCGGCGATAAGTTGGTCGGACAAGGTGGTTCCGTTCCTCGAGAGGTATGATTCGGAGGGCGCCTCCACTTAATATACGGAGGGCACCTCCGGTTAGCAAGGGATTAACACGCTGATGGCCGACGAAGACACCCCGGCTCCGAAGCTGCGGGCCGACGCGGCGCGCAACCGCGCCCGGCTCATCGAGGCTGCCCGGGCACTGTTCCTGTCGGGTCCGGTCGACGCCGAGATCTCCCTCGAGCAGGTCGCCAAGGCCGCCGAGGTAGGCATCGGCACCCTCTACCGCCACTTCCCCACGCGCCTGGACCTGCTGGAGGCGGTCTACCGCGACGAGGTCGACGTGCTGCGCGAGACCGCGGAGAAGGTGGTCCCGAACCACACGCCTGCAGAGGCGCTCGAGCTGTGGCTCGAGGCGTTCGTCGACTACGCCGCGACCAAGCGGCACATCTTCCACGAGCTGGTCGAGGCCGTCGGCCGCGAGTCCGAGCTGATGACGCACTCGCGCGCGGTGATCTTCGGCACCGCCGACTCGCTGGTGAAGGCTGCCCAGGACGCCGGCCAGATCCGCACCGACGTGAGCTCGAACGACGTGCTCCGCCTGGTCGGCGGCTGCACGATGATGCCGAACTTCGACCGGGCGCAGACCCGCCGGATCCTGCACGTGGTGATGGACGGCCTCCGGGCCGGATGACCACCGGCACCACGCGCGAGGGTCGCGTCACGCTGCTGGCCACCCTCACCCTGCTGGCGATGACCGCCTGCTGGGGTTCGACGTTCTTCCTCATCCACGACCTGCTCGACCGGGTGCCGGCCGTGGACTTCCTCGCCCTACGATTCGCCATCGCCAGCGTCGCGATGCTCGCGCTGGCTCCCCGAGCGGTCGGGCGCCTCACCCCGGCGCTGCGCCGGCACGCCCTCGTCCTCGGCGGGCTCTACGGAGTCGCGCAGATCCTGCAGACCATCGGGCTCGGCCACACCCCGGCCAGCGTCTCGGGCTTCATCACCGGCATGTACGTCGTGTGCACCCCGCTCCTGGCCGCCGCGATCCTGAAGACCCGGATCCCAGCCCTCACCTGGGCCGCGGTGCTGCTGGCGGTCAGCGGCCTCGGCGTGCTGACGCTCAACGGCTTCAGCGTCGGGTACGGCGAGACGCTCACCCTGCTCGCGGCGATCATCTACGCGCTGCACATCGTCGGCCTCGGCGCCTGGTCGCGCCCGGCGGACGCGATCGGGATGTCGATCGTGCAGTGCCTGGTGATCGCGGCGATCTGCTTCGTCGCAGCCGCGCCCGACGGCATCACCCTGCCCGACCGAGCCGGCGACTGGCTGGCAGTGGTCTACATGGCGCTGTTCGCCGGCGCCGCCGCGCTGCTCGGGCAGACCTGGGCACAGGCCCACCTGCCACCGACCCGTTCCGCGATCATCATGAGCATGGAGCCGGTGTTCGCGGCGTTCTTCGCCGTCCTCCTCGGCGGTGAGGCGATCGGCGCCCGGATGCTGGTCGGCGGCGGCATGGTGATCGCCGCGATGCTGACCGTGGAGCTGCTCCCCCGCCGACGGATCGAGGCCGAGGTCACCCACATCGCCGTTTGAGCCGCGGTCGAGATCCTGAGCTCATGGGAGCAGCAGTGCGGCGTCCCCGAACTCGTGCCAGAGGTACTCCTCGGCGACCGCCGACTCGTAGGCCCGCTGGGTCAGCTCCCGGCCGGCGACGGCCTCCACGAGCAGCAGGTGCGAGGCGTGCGGGTCGTGCCAGCCGGTGACCAGACCGGTGACGACCCGCGGCGGGTCGGCCGGCGTGACCACCCGGTCGGTCCAGCCGCTGCGCGCCACGACCGTGCCGTCGTCGGCCACCGCGGACTCCAGGGCCCGGGTGACCGTCGTACCGACGGCGACGACCCGGCCACCGCCGGCACGCACGGCGTTGACCAGCCGCGCGGTCGATCCGGGAACGGAGAAGCGCTCAGGTTGCGGTGCCTCGCCGGCCTCCTGCGAGGACACCCCGGTGTGCAGGGTGACCGGCGCGATCGCGACCCCCCGGGACACCAGCCGGGTGACCAGGCCATGGGTGAACGGCCGCGCGGCGGACGGCATCTCGGCGCTTCCCGGACGGGTGGCGAACACGGTCTGGTAGGCGCTGAGCGGGTAGCGGCGCGCCAGGTAGCCGTAGGCGATCGGCCGCCCGTGGCGGCGCAGGTGCGTGTCGACCGCGCCGTCGACATGGGCACGCCAGAGCCGGTTGCCGAGACCGGTCGGCGAGGAGCCCGTCCGAGGGTAGGGCTCGATGAGAGTGACCCCCACGGGCCCGGCATCGAAACGATCACCCGGCTCGGCGTCGAGGACTGCGCGCGCGGCGTCGACCGGCGTACGCACCTCCGTGACCCAACTGCCGTCGGCGAGCGGTGTGGCCAGGTGGAGCACGACCGGACCGCGACCTCGCCACTCGGCGTCGATCTCACCGGGGATCGTGGCCGAGTCGTTGACCACGACCAGGTCACCGGCTCGAAGATGCTCGGGCAGGTCGCGGAACCTTGCGTGCGTGATCTCGTCCGGCGAGGCGACCAGCAGCCGCACGTCCTCCCGGGACAGGCCGCGGGCCTCGGCCGGCGCGGGCGCCACGGCCTCTGAGTCCGGGTCGAAGTGGATCGACGAGCGCTCTTCGAGAATGCGCACGTCAGCCTCCCACCGGCGCGACCGCGGGAAGCTCGGCGGCGCGGTACCGGCCCGACGGCGGCCGGGCGGCCAGCAGACCGAGCAGGTGCGGTACGACGGTCTCGGGCAGCGGCCGGTCGGAGATGTCCTCGCCCGGGAAGGCGTCCTGGTGCATCTGCGTGCGCATGTCGCCCGGGTCGACTGCGTACGCCGCGATGGCAGGGTTCTCCTCGCCGAAGGTCAGGGTGAGGTGGTCGAGCGCCGCCTTCGACGCGCCGTACAGGCCCCAGCCCTCGTAGTGCTCTACCCCCGCGTCCGACGAGATCGACAGGAGTACACCGTGCGAGGCGACCAGCGCCGGAAGGAGGTCGACGGTCAGCGAGAACGGCGCGGACACATTGGTGCGCCAGACCTGGTGCAGCTCTTCGGCAGTCGCCGCATCGAGGCGCGGCAGCGGCGTCGGGCCGAGGGTGCTCGCGTTGTGCACCAGGAGGTCGAGCCCACCTTCTCGCTCGACCGCGTCGATGAGCGCACCGCGATGCCAGTCGTTGGTGACGTCACCCGCGATCGCGACGACGCCGGTGCCGTCGACCGCGGTGTCGAGACGTTGGTCGTCACGGCCGTCGACGAGAACGCGCCACCCCTCGGCTGCGAGCGCTTGCGCGAGGGCACGGCCGAGACCGGCCGAGCCCCCCGTGATGAGTGCGACTGACATTGATTCTCCTTGATCGAACGGCTCTCTTCTGAGAGTGTTCAAGTTGAAGTGAACTTGAAGTCAAGGGAGATGCTCCGGGATGGACACCCATGACCTGCTCACGGTGACCGACGTGGCCAGGCGCAGTGGTTTCGCGGCTTCCGCGCTGCGGTTCTACGAGGACCAGGGCCTGATCGAGGCGACGCGGAGCGCGGGCGGCCGCCGCAGG
Source organism: uncultured Actinomycetota bacterium (assembly GCA_963805425.1). Taxonomy (GTDB): domain Bacteria; phylum Actinomycetota; class Actinomycetes; order Propionibacteriales; family Nocardioidaceae; genus Marmoricola. Next base: position 15,103 of record CAWDUF010000010.1, read on the forward strand.
TACGAGCGCGGAGTGCTGCGCCAGCTCGCGTTCATCCGGGCCGCGAGCAACATCGGCCTCACGCTCGCGGAGATCCGCGAGGAGCTCGACCGGCTCCCCCGCGGTCGTACCCCCACCAAGGCCGACTGGCACCGGATCTCGCGGCACTGGCGGACACGACTCGAGGACAGGATCGGTGCCCTCGAGCGCCTCCGTGACGGCCTGGACTCGTGCATCGGCTGCGGCTGCCTGTCGCTCAAGCACTGCGCTTTCGCCAACCCCCAGGACCTGGCCGCGACCACGACCGAGGCGCCCGGTGCGGCGTACCTGCCGGCGACGCTGCGCCGGCCGCACCCGACGCGCTGACCCGCGGTCTCGCGCACCGAAATGCCTGTCCGATGGGTGGACGCTGCAACTAGGGTCACGCCATGGTTGTGGTGATGGCGCCGGACGCCACCGACGAGCAGATCGCGCACGTCACCGAGCGCGTCGAGAGCGTCGGCGGCCAGGCGTTCGTCAGCCGCGGCGTCGTCCGCACGATCATCGGCCTGGTCGGCGACATCGACTCCTTCCACGGCCTGAACCTGCGCAGCTTGCCCGGTGTCGCCGACGTCCACCGGATCTCCGACCCGTTCAAGCTGGTCAGCCGGCAGCACCATCCGGACCGTTCCACGGTGTGGGTCGGGCGGCCCGGTCACCAGGTGCCGATCGGTCCGGACACGTTCACGTTCATCGCCGGACCCTGTGCCGTGGAGACCGCGACCCAGACCCAGGAGGCCGCCGAGATGGCCAAGGCTGCCGGGGCGACGCTGCTGCGCGGCGGCGCCTTCAAGCCGCGGACGTCGCCGTACGCGTTCCAGGGGCTCGGCGTGAAGGGCCTCGAGATCCTCGCCGACGTGCGCGAGACCACCGGCCTGCCGGTCGTCACCGAGGTGGTCGACGCGCGCGACGTCGCGGTGGTGGCGGAGTTCGCCGACATGCTGCAGATCGGCACCCGCAACATGGCCAACTTCGGGCTGCTCCAGGCCGCCGGCGAGTGTCGGGAAGCCGGTGCTGCTCAAGCGCGGGATGACCGCCACGATCGAGGAGTGGCTGATGGCCGCGGAGTACGTCGCCCAGCGCGGCAACCTCGACGTGGTGCTGTGCGAGCGGGGCATCCGCACCTTCGAGCCGACGACGCGCAACACCCTGGACATCTCGGCGGTCCCGATCGTGCAGTCGTGGAGCCACCTCCCGGTCATCGTCGACCCGTCGCACGCGGGCGGGCGGCGCGACCTCGTCGTCCCGCTCTCGAGGGCGGCGATCGGTGCCGGCGCCGACGGCGTCATCGTCGACGTGCACCCCGACCCGGAGAACGCTCTCTGCGACGGCCCGCAGGCACTGTTCGGCGCCGACCTGCGGTCACTGGCCCAGGCGGTCCGCCAGATCCCGCCGGTGGTCGGTCGCGTGGACGCGGCGGAGCGGATTCGGGGCTAACCGAGGATTTCGGCGAGCACCTTCGCCGCCTGCTCGGCATCGTCCCGACTGACGTCGAGATGCGTCAGCAGCCGGACCCGCTGCGGACCGACGGCCCCGACGCGGACACCCTGCTCGGCGGCCGCCGCGACGACGTCGGGCGCGGACGGTACGTCGACGACGACGATGTTCGTCGCCACCGTCTCGGGGTCGACGCCGCACGCCTCGGCGATCAGCCGCGCGTTCTCGTGGTCCTCGGCCATCCGGTCGAGGTGGTGGTCGAGGGCGTAGAGCCCGGCCGCGGCCAGGACGCCGACCTGGCGCATGCCGCCGCCCATCCGCTTGCGACGCACCCGGGCCTCGTCGATGACCTCTGCCGTGCCGAGCACGAGCGAGCCGATCGGTGCGCCGAGACCCTTGGAGAGGCAGACCGAGAGGGTGTCGGCGACCGCGCCGTAGTCGGCGAACGAGGCGCCGGTGGCGACATGTGCGTTCCAGATGCGGGCGCCGTCCATGTGCACCGCGCAGCCGATCCCGTCGGCCCATGCGCGCAGGGCCTGGAGGTCCTCGATCGGCAGCACCGACCCACCGGCGAAGTTGTGGGTGTTCTCGACCGAGACCGCGGTGGTCCGCACGAAGAACGGGCCCATGTCCGGGGCGTACATCTCCTCGATCGCGGCCAGGTCGACCTGGCCGTCCGGGTGCGACCAGGTGCGGCTGGTGATCCCGGTCAGGGCACCGTGCGCCCCGAGCTCGGCCCGCAGGATGTGCGCCCTCGACTCGCAGAGCACCTCCTGCCCGGGTCCGACCAGGGCGGCGACGGCCAGCACGTTGGCCATCGACCCGGTCGGGGTGAACAGCGCCGCTTCCTTGCCGAACATCGCGGCGACCCGCTCCTGCAGCTCGGCGACCGTCGGGTCCTCGGCGTACACGTCGTCGCCGACCTCGGCCTCGGCCATCGCGCGCCGCATCGCCTCGGTCGGCCTGGTCAGCGTGTCGGAGCGGAGGTCGATCACAGAATCGATCACTGGCGCATCCTGTCAGGCCTTGCGGAGCATCTCCGCGACGAGGAACGCCAGCTCCAGGGACTGCACCCGGTTGAGCCGCGGGTCGCACACCGACTCGTAGCGGTCGCCGAGGTCGACCTCGGCGAGCTCCTCGCCGCCGCCGACGCACTCGGTGACGTCGTCGCCGGTGAGCTCGATGTGGACGCCGCCGGGCCAGGTGTCGAGGGAGCGGTGGACGTCGAAGAAGCCCTGCACCTCGGCGATGACGTCGTCGAAGCGACGGGTCTTGTAGCCCGAGGACGCCTCGTAGGTGTTGCCGTGCATCGGGTCGCACACCCAGGCGACCTGGACGCCGGCCGCCTCGACCTTCTCCACCAGCGGCGGGAGAAGGTCGTGGATCCGGCCCGCGCCCATCCTGGTGATGAAGGTGAGCCGTCCGGCTTCGTTGTCCGGGTTCAGCTTGCCGGCCAGGGCGATCGCGTCGTCCGCGCTCGTCGTCGGGCCGAGCTTCACGCCGATCGGGTTCTTGATCCGGCTGAGCAGCTCGACGTGCGCGCCGTCGAGCTGGCGGGTGCGCTCACCGATCCACACGAAGTGGCCGGAGACGTCGTAGGGCAGCTCGGTGCGCGAGTCGATGCGGGTCATCGCCTGCTCGTACTCCAGCACCAGCGCCTCGTGGCTGGAGTGCATCTCGACCCGGTGGAACTCGTCGGGGTCGGCGCCGATCGCCTGCATGAAGGTGAGCGCGCGGTCGATCTCGTTCGCGACCGCCTCGTAGCGCCGGCCGACCGCCGAGCTGAGCACGAAGTCGGTGTTCCACGCATGCACCTGGCGCAGGTCGGCATACCCACCGGTGGTGAACGCGCGCACGAGGTTCAGGGTCGCCGCCGACGCGTGGTAGACCTCGACCAGCCGCTGCGGGTCAGGGATCCGCGACTCGGAGGTGAAGTCGTAGCCGTTGACCGCGTCACCGCGGTACGCCGGCAAGGTGACACCGTCACGCGTCTCCAGGTCCGAGGACCGCGGCTTGGCGTACTGGCCGGCGAAGCGACCCAGCTTCACCACCGGCACCGACGCGGCGTAGGTCAGCACCACGGCCATCTGCAGCAGCACCCGCAGCTTGTTGCGGATGTTGTCGGCGGTCACCCCGTCGAAGGTCTCGGCGCAGTCGCCACCCTGGAGCAGGAACGCCTCGCCGCGGCTGACCGCAGCGAGCTTGCCCTTCAGCTCGTCGCACTCCCCCGCGAACACCAGCGGCGGGAACGACCGCAGCCGCGCCACGGCGGCGTCGACCGCGGCCGGGTCAGGGTAGGTGGGTTGCTGGGACGCTCCGCGAGCGTGCAGCTCGGGGAGCGTCGGGATCTGCGCTGAGGGGTCTTGCACCGCACAATCCTAGTCCTCGCGCGTCACGCCCGTGACCGGGTGTCAGCCGAAGAAGACCTCGGCCTCGGCGTACTCCTCGGGCTGGACCAGCTTGAGCTCCCCGGTGCCCTCGATCAGCGGCACCCGGACGATGTCGGTGCCGCGCAGCGCCATCATGGTGCCGAAGTCCCCGTCGCGTACGGCCGCGACGGCGTGCAGGCCGAACCGGGTGGCCAGCCAGCGGTCGAACGCTGTCGGCGTGCCGCCCCGCTGGATGTGCCCGAGTACGACGGCCCGCGCCTCGTGTCCGGTGCGGGCCTCGATCTCGGTGGCCAGCCGCTCGCCGATGCCGCCGAGCCGGACGTGTCCGAACGCGTCCTGCTCACCGGAGACCAGGGTCATGTCGCCACCCTCGACCGGCACCGCGCCCTCGGAGACGACCATGATCACGGCGTACTTGCTCTCGAAGCGCTGCATCACGTGCTTGCAGACCTGCTCGATGTCGAAGGGCCGCTCGGGGATCAGCACGACGTTCGCGCCGCCGGCGATGCCGCTGTGCAACGCGATCCACCCGGCGTGCCGGCCCATCACCTCCACGACCAGCACGCGGTGGTGCGACTCCGCCGTCGTGTGCAGCCGGTCGATCGCCTCCATCGCGATGTTGACCGCGGTGTCGAACCCGAAGGTGAAGTCGGTGCCGGAGAGGTCGTTGTCGATCGTCTTCGGCACCCCGACGACGTTCACACCGAGGTCGTGCAGCTTCGTGGCGACGCCCAGGGTGTCCTCGCCCCCGATCGCGATCAGCGCGTCGACGCCGGCCTCGGCGAGGTTGGCCTTGATCTGCTCGACCCCGCCCTCGACCTTGAACGGGTTCGTCCGCGAGGAGCCCAGGATGGTGCCGCCCCGCGGAAGGATCCCGCGCACGTCGTCGATCCCGAGCGGCATCGTCAGGCCCTCGAGCGGACCCTTCCAGCCGTCGCGGAAGCCGACGAACTCATAGCCGAGCTCCTTGACCCCCCGCCGGACCACTGCCCTGATGACTGCGTTCAGACCAGGACAGTCGCCGCCCCCGGTGAGCACTCCGACACGCATCTCGACTCCTCAATTGGATCGTTCAAGTGACCGCTCCCACCCTAGCCAGAGTCGGCAGACGAGTAAATCCACGGGTGCCGCCCAGCGCGCGGCCCGACGGGTTTGCTCGTCTAGGGTCGCGCCATGACCTTCTCGATCGTCGGGCACTCCCACCTCGGCCCGGACCCGGACTCCGCGCCCGCCTGGGGCGTGGCCGTGGCCTCGAAGTTCCTCGCCGTCGGCAACGCCGTGCCCGCGGCGGTCGCCGCGGTCGGCGGGATCGCGACCCAGGCCGAGGCGAACGTCGCGTGGAAGGGCATCGGCCTGTCCTTGCTCGACGAGGGCGCGACCGCGTCGGTCGCGGTGCAGCGGATGGTCGAGGAGGACGACCGTCGCGACCACCGCCAGGTCGGCATGGTCGACGGCGAGGGCGGTGCGGCGACGTACACCGGTGTCTCGTGCCTGGACTGGGCCGGCGGCGTCGCCGAGGACGGACCCGACGGTGGGGTCGCGATCCAGGGCAACATCCTGGTCGGCCCCGAGGTGGTCGAGGAGATGAAGCGCGCCTGGGACGACTCGGCCGGTGAGCCGCTCACCCGGCGCCTGCTGGCGGCGCTCGCCGCCGGCGACGCGGCGGGCGGTGACCGACGCGGCCGGCAGTCGGCGGCACTGCTGGTGGTCTCCGACGGCGCCGGGTACGCCGGGCTCGACGACGTCGCGGCCGACCTCCGGGTCGACGACCACCCGGACCCGGTGACCGAGCTCGGCCGGCTGCTGGACCTCAACGACTTCTATCTGACGGCCTCCACCGACGACGAGAAGGTCGAGGTGACCCCGGAGCTCGCTGCCGAGCTCGACGGCCTGGCGCGAGCGGCCGGCCATCGCGACCTGCACGCCTGGGTGGGCACCGAGAACTACGAGATGCGCGTCGCCGAGGACGGCAGCTGGATCGACCACCAGGTGCTCGCACTGCTGCGGCAGTCTGGAGCCGATCAGTGACCGAGCGCAGCGACCGTGGCAACAACCGCACAGCCATCCTGGCCATCGACGCCGGCACCACCGGCGTCACGACCGTGGTCGTGACCCGCGAGGGCGCCATCGCCGCCAAGGGATACCAGGAGTTCGCCCAGCACTTCCCCCAGCCGGGCTGGGTCGAGCACTCACCCGAGGAGATCTGGCAGGCGACCCTGGAGTCGGCGCGAGACTGCCTGAGGGCCTGGGGCGAGGACCCGGCACGGCTCGCCGGCATCGGCATCACCAACCAGCGCGAGACCGTGCTGCTCTGGGACCGCGAGACGCTCGGCTCTCCCCGGCGCGCGATCGTCTGGCAGGACCGGCGTACCGCCGAGATCTGCGAGCGCCTCAAGACCGAGGGCCACGAGGCCCGGGTCGCCGAGCTCACCGGGCTGCGCCTGGACCCCTACTTCTCCGGCACCAAGCTGTCCTGGATCGCCGAGCACGAGCCGAACACCTGGGCGCTGGTGGAGTCCGGCCGGTACGCCGTCGGCACCGTCGACTCCTACCTGGTCGCCCGGATGACCCGCGGCACCTGGCACCTCACCGACGTCTCCAACGCCTCCCGCACCCTCCTCTTCGACCTCGAGCAGGGCGGCTGGTCCCAGGAGCTGTGCGACCTCTTCGGGGTGCCGCGCGACGCCTTGCCCGAGGTGGTGGACAACTGGGGTGAGCTCGCCCGCACCGACCCCAGCAGCTTCCTCGACCTCGACCTCCCGATCGCCGGCATCGCCGGGGACCAGCAGTCCGCCCTGTTCGGCCAGACCTGCTTCGACGAGGGCGACTCGAAGTGCACCTACGGCACCGGCTCGTTCATCCTGACCAACACCGGCGCGACCGTGGTGCGGTCCGACGCCGGCCTGTTGTCGACGGCGGCGTGGCGCTCCCCCGGTGGCGTGCTGACCTACGCGCTCGAGGGCGCGATCTTCGTGACCGGAGCCGCCGTGCAGTGGCTGCGCGACGGCCTGCAGATCGTCGGGACCGCGGCCGAGACGGCGGCGATCGCCGCGACCGTCGAGTCGAGCGAGGGCGTCGTCTTCGTGCCCGCCCTCACCGGGCTCGGCGCACCGCACTGGGACCCGCGCGCACGGGGCACCATCCTCGGCCTCACCCGTGGTACGACGCGCGCCCACCTGGTCCGTGCCACGCTCGAGGCGATCACCTTCGAGGTGCGCGACGTGATCGACACGATGCCGGCCTTCAAGTCGATGAAGGTCGACGGCGGCGCCGCGGCCAACGACCTGCTCTGCCAGCTCCAGGCCGACCTGCTCGGCGTACCGGTGGACCGCCCGCGGATCGTGGAGACCACGGCCCTGGGAGCGGCGTTCATGGCCGGCCTCGGCACCGGGGTGTGGGACTCGACCAACGACCTCCGCTCGTCGTGGCAGCTCGACCGCAGCTTCACCCCGGACCCGGCGGCTGCCGACAGGACCGCGACGGCCTACGCGCTCTGGCAGAAGGGCGTCGAGCGGGCAAAGGACTGGGCCTAGGTCTCGACTACGCTCGACCGCCGAGGTCGCGCAGGTCCTTGCGCGCGGCCGCGAGCTCCTCCTCGGTCTCCTCGAGCGCGGCCGCCGCGTCCTCGCGGGCGCCGTCGGCCTCCTCGAGGTCCTCGTCGACCCCGTCGACGTCGTCCTCGAGCCCGGCCAGCCGGCGGCGCAGCTCGTCGATCTCGCCCTGCAGCTGCAGCCTGCGGGCATGGAGCGTCTTGATGTTCTCCTCGACCGCGGTGAGCTCGGCCCGCGCCTCCTCGACGGCCCGCGACGCCTCGTCGACGGCGTCCTGGGCGGCCTCGCGGCGCACCCGGTCGTCCTCGGGTACCAGGTGCAGGGACGGTGCCGGCCGCTGCGTCGACGACGCGCGATGGGAGACGTCGGGCCCGAGCACCTCGGGAACGGCGCAGACCGCGACGACGTCGAGGTCGGACACCCCGGTCGAGGTGAACGCGGTGAGCACCAGGCCCGACCTGACCACCCGAGCGGCCACCGGGTCGAGCATCGCCGCGGTCAGCATCCCCTCGACCTGGTCCACGACCGCCGCGGTGAGGCGCACGTCGCTCTCGCGGGCGAGGTCGCGGGCGGTGTCTGCCAGGGCGTTGGTGAGCTGGCGACGCTGGCGGGTCAACGCGCGGAGGTCCTCGCCAGACATCGACTCGGCGGCAGCCCGCAGCGACTCGCCCAGGGCGAGCACCTGGTCGATCTGGTCGCCCTCACGGCGGACCAGCAGGTTCAGGGCCCAGGCGGCGGTCGACGGCTTCCGCAGTGCCTTGACCCGCGCCGCGAGCTCCTTGTCGGCCCCGTCGTCGGCCCCGTCGTCGGCCCCGTCGTCGGCCCCGTCGCCCGTGGCCCGCGCCTTCGCCTCCGCGTCGCGCGCCTGGGTGAAGTCGGCCAACGGCACCGCGTAGACGCGGTCGGCGATGGCGAAGAGCTCGTCCTCACTCATCAGGCGCCGCCCGACGGACCGAGCTCGTCGACCAGCGCCTGCACCGCCGCACGAGCGGCGTCGGCCCTGATCTGCGACCGGTCGCCGGGCAGCGACAGCCGGTGGACCTGGACTCCGCGGGGGCCCGCGACCCCGACGTACACCGTGCCGACGGGCTTGTCGTCCTGCTTGTCGGGTCCGGCGACGCCGGTCGTCGACACCGCCCAGTCCGCGTCCAGCAGGTCGCGGACGCCGAGGGCGAGCTGCGACGCGCAGTCGGCCGAGACCACCTGGGCGGCGGTGACTCCGAGCACGGAACGCTTGACCCGGGTCGCATAGGACACCACTCCCCCGACGAACGTCGCCGAGGCACCCGGCGTACCACTGAGCAGGTCGGCCAGGCCGCCGCCCGTGACCGACTCCGCGCAGGCCACCGTCTCACCGCGCCCGAGCAGCTCCTCGTGGAGCCGCGCCGCGAGCTCAGGGCCATCCTCCAGATCCAGGGCCACGACTCAGAGGTTAATGTCTTCGGCCATGGCCCTGATCGAGGATTACGCCGTCATCGGCGACGGGCACACCGCCGCACTGCTGTCGCGCACCGGATCGATCGACTGGCTCTGCCTACCGCGATTCGACTCCGCGTCCTGCTTCAGCCAGCTCCTCGGCGACCCCGACGCGAGCCGTTGGACGATCACTCCGGCCGGAGACGACGCAGTGGAACGTCGGCGGTACCTCGAGAACACGAACGTCCTCGAGACCACGGTGACCACGCCCACCGGCGAGATCCGGGTCGTCGACTTCATGCCGACCGGCGACCACCGCGCCGACGTCATCCGGCGGATCGAGGGCGTCCGAGGCACGGTGCGGCTGCGCCACGAGCTCGTGATCCGCTTCGACTACGGGCAGATCCGGCCGTGGGTCCATCGCGAAGAGGCGTCCGGCGCCGAGGTGATCGTTGCCGTGGCAGGTCCGGACAAGCTGGTCCTCAGCGGTCCGCGGCTTCCCCGCGCCGTCGACGGTAGGCACGAGGACGAGTTCGACGTCGACGAAGGCGACCGCCTCGACTTCGTGCTCACCTGGGTGCCGTCGCACCGCGGCGTCCCCGAGGCCCTCGACGTCGACGAGAGGCTGCGGACCACCCTTGCCGACCAGCGCGCGTGGTCTGCCGGCAGCCACTACGACGGCCCGTTCGCGACCCCGGTCGTGCGCAGCCTGCTCACGCTGCACCTGCTGACCCACGAGGACACCGGCGGGATCGTAGCCGCAGCAACCACGTCGCTGCCCGAGAACTTCGGCGGCGAGCGCAACTGGGACTACCGCTACTCCTGGCTGCGCGACGCCGCCCTCACGGTCGAGACCGTCGTCGGCACCACTCTCGCCGAACGGGCAGCACCCTGGCGGGGCTGGCTGCTGCGGGCCGTCGCCGGCGATCCCGAGGACTTGCAGATCGTCTACACCGTGGACGGCGGTCGGCACCTCCCCGAGCGCGAGCTGCCAGGCCTCACCGGGTACGCCGGCTCCAGACCGGTGCGCGTGGGCAACGCCGCCGTCGACCAACGCCAGACCGACGTCGTCGGTGAGGTGATCTGCGCGCTCGCGGCGGCCCGCGATGCCGGGCTCGCCGAGACCCGCGACAGCTGGAGCCTGCAGTGCAAGCTGGTCGACGCCCTCGCCGAGACCTGGCAGCGCCCCGACCACGGACTGTGGGAGATCCGCGGGCCGGAGCGGCACTTCACCCACAGCAAGGTGATGGCCTGGGCGGCGTTCGACCGGATGGTCCGCGCGGTGGAGCGGCACGGACTGGACGGCCCGGTCGACCGCTGGCGCGAGCAGCGCGAGCACGTGCGCGAGGAAGTGCTCGCCAAGGCAGTCGACCCCGGGCGCGGATGCTTCACCCAGCACTACGACACCACGGAGGTCGACGCGGCGCTGCTGCTGCTTCCGCTGGTCGGCTTCGTGGCCGGGGACGACCCGCGCATGCTGGCCACGATCGAGGCGGTCGAGCACGACCTGCTCCGAGACGACCTGTTGGTCCGCTACCGCACCGAGACCGGCGTCGACGGCGTCGCGGGTGACGAGCACCCATTCCTCGCCTGCTCGTTCTGGCTGGTCAGTGCCCGTGCGCTGTCCGGACGCGTCGACGACGCCACCGCGCTGATGGAGCGCCTGGTCGACCTGCCCAACGACGTCGGACTGCTCAGTGAGGAGTACGACGTCGGCGCCCGCCGGATGGCCGGGAACTTCCCGCAGGCGTACTCCCACCTCACGCTGGTTCAGGCGGCGCGCACCCTCGCCGCCGTGACCGCACGGTCGCTGGACCGTTGAACGGGTCGAGAGCGGGCAGCGGTCCAGTCTCGGCGGCCACTGGTCCATACCAGCAATTCGCCACATAGCCGACACTTGAGGTGTGGAGAACTCCGCTCATTCTGGAGGAATCATGGACGAGACGGACACCGGTCAGGAGACCGGCCAGATGGCAGGCCCCGAGGCGATGTCAGCCGAAGCGGCTCGCCAGTGGGCCGAGCAGCGGCGCGCAGCAGTTCGGGCCGAGTTCCAGACTCCCGCCTGGCTGGGCCCCGCGCGCACTGATGCGCAGATCCCGGCCCAGGTCGAGCCCGATCACGACGAGCTCGACGAGCTCGAGACGGCAGTTCCGGCAGTCGCACCGCGCAACCCGATCCCCGACACCGCGCACTGGTCGGAGAAGGCGAAGCCACGCCTGGTCGCCGGCGCCCTCCTCGTCGCGTCGCTCGCCGGCGTGATCGTCTGCCTGGTCCTCACGATCACGACCCAGTCGGTCGGCGCGATCGCCGGACTCGTCGGCTCCGCGTTCGTGGCGGTCATCTTCCGCGGCGCGCTGATGGGGACGGGGATCACCACCGTCGACCTCAAGGGATCGATCTTGCGAGTGCGCTGCGGCGGCGTCCTCGACATCGTGAACCTCGCGGACCCGGTGCACCTCGTCGAGCTGATCGGTACGCCGGGCCAGCCGGACTGGCGCCTGCGGCTCGAGGCGGTCGACGGTCGTGTCGTCGAGCTCGGCCCGCAGCAGGTCGACCCGCGCGAGATGCACCGGATCGTGGAGTACTACCGCGCGATCGCCGAGCGCGACCAGCGCGAGCGCGAGCGCCGCTTCAACCGCTGACCGAGCGACCCGCTTCGCCGGCGACCGCACGACGCTGGCGGGCGACGTCGCGCGCGAACTCCAGACCTGACGTCACGGTGAGCACCACGGCGATGCCCATCAGGATCGCGGCGATCCACCAGACCACGTCGCCGGGGACGTCCCAGTGCCCGGCGAGGTCCTTGAACGGCGCGACCAAGCCACCGAGAGCGAGCGCCTGCGCCATCGTCTTGACCTTGCCGCTCTGACGCGCCGCCATCACGACCTGCCGCGCGATCGAGAGCCGTGCGATCGTGACCGACCACTCGCGCACGAGGACGAGCACGGTCACCCACCACCACAGGGCGCCGATGATCGAGAGGCCGACGAAGGCCATACCGGTGATCGCCTTGTCGGCGATCGGGTCGGCGATCTTGCCGAAGTTCGTGACCAGGTTGTGCCGACGCGCGATGTCGCCGTCGACCTTGTCGGTGATCATCGCGACCACGAACAGGCCGTAGGCCAGCCAGCGCCAGCCCTGGCCGTCGCCGCCGTCGTGGAGCAGGACCCAGCCGAAGACCGGCACCATCGCGATCCGCAGGGCGGTCAGCGCGTTCGGCACGTTCCAGTTGCTGCCCTGCGACGCCGCGCCATCCTCGGACACCGGACTCGCTGACTGCTCGCTCATCGGGTCCTCTCGGTCAGGCGTGGGTCGGGTCGGCCACCAGGTCGACGCCCTCGCTCGCGACCACGACGGCCTCGATCATGTCACCCGGCCGGGCACCGGCGGGAACCGCGGTCAGCGTCGTCGAGCCGTCGACCTCAGGTCCCTGGCACGGCCGCCCGGCCCTCGGCGAGGTCTCCGTCGAGGGTCTCCAGCAGCACCGTCACGCGCTCGCCGACCCGCTCCTCGGCACGCTGCGCGGTCAGCTCCTCGGCCAGGCCGGTGAGGTGGTCGACCCGTTCGGCGATCACGTCGTCGGCGAGCTTGTCGTCGTACGACGCCGCCTCGGTGCCGTCCTCGTCGGAGTAGCCGAACACGCCGATCGCGTCGAGCCGGGCCCGGGCCAGGAAGTCGCAGAGGGTCTCGAAGTCGGCCTCGGTCTCGCCCGGGAAGCCGACGATGAAGTTCGAGCGGACGCCGGCGGCGGGCGACTGGCGGCGGACGTCGCCCAGCAGCCCGAGGAACGACTCCGGGTCCCCGAACCGGCGCATCCGTCGCAGCAGCGTCGCCGAGGCGTGCTGGAAGGACAGGTCGAAGTAGTCCGCGACGCCTGGCGTCGTGGCGATCGTGGTGACCAGGCCGAGACGGGTCTCCGCCGGCTGCAGGTAGGACACCCGCACGCGCGCCACTCCCTCGATCGCCGCGAGCTCGGGCAGGAGCGTCTCGAGCAGCCGGATGTCGCCGAGGTCCTTGCCGTAGGACGTGGAGTTCTCCGAGACCAGGAACAGCTCACGAACGCCCTGCTCGGCGAGCCAGCGCGCCTCGGCGAGCACGTCGGAGGGACGCCGGGACACGAACGAGCCCCGGAAGCTCGGGATCGCGCAGAACGTGCATCGCCGGTCGCACCCGGAAGCGAGCTTGAGCGGTGCCATCGGTCCGCCGTCGAGGCGCCGGCGGACGGCTCGGGGTCCGCTGGCAGGGGCCCCGGCACCGATGTCCTCGACCCCGTGACCGGGGACCACCACCTCGGACGCTCCGCGCTCGACCGGGCTGATCGGCAGCAGCAGGCGCCTGTCCGACGGGGTGTGCGCGGCGTGCTTCTCACCGGCGAGGATCGACCGCAGCCGGTCGGCGATGTCGGGGTAGTCGTCGAAGCCGAGGACCGCGTCGGCCTCCGGCAGCGAGGTCGCGAGCTCGGCGCCGTACCGCTCGGCGAGACAGCCGACGGCCACCACCGACCGGGTCGTGCCGCGATCGTCCTTCAGGTCGGCAGCGGCGAGGAGGGTGTCGACCGAGTCCTTCTTGGCGGCGTCCACGAAGCCACAGGTGTTCACCACCACGGTCTCGGCATCGGCCGGATCCTCCACCAGGACGAAGCCACCGGCCTCCAGCTGGCCGGCGAGCTCCTCGGAGTCCACCTCGTTGCGTGCGCAGCCCAGCGTCACCATCGCGACGGTGTGGCGGGGATCAGCAGCGGGATGGGCCGTGGGACTGGAAGTCATGACGCTGCGAGTATGACGGCCGGGCCCACCCCGCGCGAAATGCGCGGAGCGGGCCCGGGTCGGGCGAGCGGTCAGCTCGCCGCTTCGGCGAACTTCGTCGTGTAGGTCTTCGACAGGTCGATGTCATCCTTCTTCGGCTCCACGTCGGGGTGAAAGGAGCCGAGGATCTTCAGCACGAACTCCGGACCCCCCTGAGGCATCACGCCGTCAGTGGTGAAGCTGTGCATCGAGTCCTCGATCGACTTCACGTAGAGGCCCGGGTCACCGCCCGCGTAGTCGCTCGGCATCTTTGCCGCGATGTCGGCCGCCGAGTGCGTCGACATCCAGTTGAGTGTCTTCACGAACGCGTCCGCGACCTTCTGCACGGTCTTCGGGTTCTTCTCGACGTAGTCGCACGGCATGTAGAGGCTGGCCGCCGGGTAGAGACCGCCGAGCGCCTTCTCGGTGCCCTGCTCGGTGCGCATGTCGAGGAGCACGCTGCCCAGGCCCTGCTTCTCCATGGTGGCGATGGTCGGGTCCGTCGTCATTCCCGCGTCGATCCCGCCGTTCTGCAGGGCGGAGATGAACGTCGAGCCGGCGCCCGCCTTGACCGTCGTGTACTGCTTGGTGCTCACGCCGGCGTTGGTGGCGAGGAACTGGGTGAGGTAGTCGGTGGACGAGCCCGGCGACGTGACACCCATCTTCTTGCCCTTGAAGTCCTGGGGGCTGGCGATGCCCGAGGTCTTCGCGACCACCTCGGCCTCGCCGGGGACCTTCGCGAGCTGGACGACGCTCTCGACGCACTTGCCCTTGGCCTGCAGCACGATCGAGTGGTCGTAGAAGCCCACCACCGCGTCGACCTGGTGCGCGAGCATCATCGTCTCGGCGTCCGCTCCGTCCGGCTCGGTCTGGAGGTCGACGTCCACGCCGGCGTCCTTGAAGTAGCCGAGCTGCTCGGTGAGCTTGGCCGGCATGTAGATCACCTTGTCGATGCCGCCGACCATGATCTTGACCTTCGGCGTCGCCCCCGAGGCGTCGGGGCTGGAGGTGCTGCGGCCGCAGGCGGCCATGCCGGTCGCAGCGAGAGCGGCCACCAGTCCGGTGACCAGGACGCGCTTCTTGGAGTGGGACATGTCTGTTCCTATCTATGTGGAGGTGAGGGTCAGAGCGCGGCGGCCTCGGAGGCCGCGGGCGGCCGCCAGCTGGTGAGGCGCTTCTCGAGCTTCGTGATCAGCCACTCCGCGACGAGCGCCATTGCGGTGATCACGAGCATCCCGGCGTAGATGCCGGCCGGGTCGAAGTTGCCTTGCGAGTGGTTGATGAGCAGGCCCATGCCCCTGTTGGAGCCGGTGTACTCGCCGACGACCGCCCCGATCAGGGCGAAGCCGAAGGCGACGTGCATGCTGGCGAGGATCCAGGAGGTGGCGCTCGGGAGCACGATCGTGCGCAGCAGCTGCCACCGGTCGGCACCCAGGATGCGGGCGTTGTCGACGAGCACCCGGTCGACCTCCCGGGCGCCCTGGAAGGCGTTGAAGAAGACGGCGAAGAAGACCAGGACGAAGGACGTGGCGACCTTCGACTGGATCCCGAGGCCGAACCAGATGACGAAGAGCGAGGCGAGCACGATGCGCGGGATCGCGTTCGCGCCCTTGATGAACGGCGACACCACCTCGGCGACGAAGCTGGCCCGGCCGAGCAGGACGCCGAGGACGACGCCGCCGACCACACCGGTGAGGAAACCGAGGACGGCCTCTTCGAGGGTGACGCCCATGTTCAGCCAGATCGAGCCGAACGACGTGCCCTCGGTGAACCAAGTGACCAGCTTGCGCCAGATCTCCGACGGCATCGAGAAGAAGAACGGGTCCATGAACGTCCGGGCAGCGAGCTCCCAGGAGCCGAGCCAGACGACAACCAGCCCAACCCGGACGGCGTTGACCAGCCAGCGGTGACCCGTCCGTCCCCGGCGGCGGCCGAAGGACGATCTCCGGGCCTTGGCTGCGGCAGGGGCCGCGTCCTGGCGGTTGGCGACATCAAGCGACACGGGAGGCTCCTCTGGCTCGGGTGATCTCGACCTCTTCGCGGAGGCTTTCCCAGACGTTGCGGTAGATCTCGATGAACTCCGGGGTGAGCCGGATCTCCTCGACCTTGCGCGGTCGCGGGAGGTCGATCTGGACGGCTTCCTTGACGGTGCCCGGACCTGCGGTCATCACGACCACCCGGTCGGCCAGGCTGATCGCCTCGGTGAGGTCGTGGGTGATGAAGACGACGGCGGCGCCGGTACCCGACCAGAGCTCGAGCAGCTCGTCCTGCATGTGCTCGCGGGTCTGCACGTCCAGGGCGCCGAACGGCTCGTCCAGCAGCAGGATCGAGGGCTCGCCGATCAGTGACTGCGCCATCGCGACGCGCTTGCGCATGCCCCCCGACAGCTGGTGCGGATAGCGGTCCTCGAAGCCGCCGAGTCCGACCCGGTCGATCCAGTCCCGGGCCTTCGCGTGCGCCTCGCTCTTCGCGACCTTGTGGTAGCGCAGGCCGAGCGCGACGTTGTCCAGGACGTTCTTCCAGGGCAGCACGGCGTCGGTCTGGAACATGTAGCCGATGCCGTCCGGAATGCCGACCACCGGGCGGCCGAAGACCTCGACCGTGCCGGCGCTGGCGGGCTCGAGGCCGGAGACGAGCGAGAGCGTCGTTGACTTGCCACAACCCGTCGGCCCGACGATGGTCACGAACTCGCCGGCCGCGACGTCGAGCGTCACGTCGGTGATCGCGGTGAACGGCGCCCCGCTGCGGGTCGCGAACCTCTTGGTCGCCGACCGCAGCGAGATCGCCGCCGTCGACTGGTGCTGCGTGGTGAGTGGGGTCATGGGCCGGGACGCTAGGTGGCTATGACGTGGGTCACTACCCTTGCGCGCATTGCGGCGCCAGTGCTCACAAGACGCGTTTCCCGCATTCTGCTCACGGGCTCCCCGACAGCCCCGACGGCATACGGTGAGGCCGTGCCCAGACCTGCCTCCCGACGTCCGTGGTTGCGGCTGGGTACGCGCATCTTCGTGCTCACCGCCCTCCTGCTGAGCCTGGTCGTCGTGCTGTGCACCGCCGCAGCCGTCGTGGTGCTCCGCAAGGACCTGACCGAGCAGTACGAGCAGCGCGCCCTCGCCGTCGCCCGCTCGGTCGCGCAGCAGCCGGGACTCGCCTCGGTGGTGACCACGACCCACCCGGACCCTGACGGGACCGTCCAACGCGACGCCGAGGCGGTACGCCGGGCCACCGGCGCGCTCTACGTGGTGGTGACCAACGACGACGGGATCCGCTACAGCCACCCGACGCGGTCGCGGATCGGCGAGCAGGTGTCGACCAGCCCGGCGGAGGCGCTCTCCGGCCACGAGGTGGTGACGGTCGAGCGCGGCACCCTGGGGCGGTCCGCGCGCGGCAAGGTGCCGCTGCGCGCGCCCGACGGTGCGATCGTCGGCGAGGTCAGCGTCGGCATCGACATCGCCGCCATCGACCAGAAGACCCGCACGCTGGCGATCGCCCTCGGGCTGATCGCCCTGCTCCCGCTCGGTCTCGGACTGCTCGGTGCGGTGACGATGGGCCGCCGGCTCCGGCGCTCGACGCTCGGGCTCGAGCCCGAGCAGATGGCCGACCTGGTCCGCGAGCACGAGGCCGTCCTGCACGGCGTCACGGACGGCATCGTCGCGGTGGACAACGACCGCCGCGTCACGGTCACCAACCCCCAGGCGGTGCGGCTCCTCGGGTCGGTGCCCCGCCGCGGCGACACCCTGGACGGGACGACGATCGACCCGACGGTCGCCGAGCTGATGGCCCAGGAGCCCGCGCCCCGCGGGGTTCTGCGGATCATCTCCGACCGGGCCGTGATCGCGACCCGGCTGCCCGTCCAACGCGACGGTCGCGACCTCGGCGAGGTGCTGATCCTGCGCGACCGCAGCGACCTGGACACGCTCGCCCGGGAGCTGGAGTCGACACGGGCGCTCACCGACGCGTTGCGCGCGCAGGCGCACGAGCACACCAACCGGCTGCACGTGCTCGCCGGGCTGCTGCACCGGGGCGACCTCGACGAAGCGCTGGCCTACCTCGAGGAGCTCTCCGGCACCACGACCTGGGTCACCGGGCTCGACGACCCGTACCTCGCCGGCCTGCTCGCCGCCAAGGCCGCGGCCGCCTCGGAGTCCGGTGTCGCCCTCGAGGTCGCGCCGGAGACCTACGTCGACGGCCGGCTGGCACGACCGCTGGACACCGTCACGGTGGTCGCCAACTTGCTCGACAACGCCATCCGCGCCGCCGCCTCCGGCAGCCGGAACCCGGCTCGGGTCGAGGTGACCCTGGTGTCCGACGGAGCCGACCTCGTCGTCCACGTCGCCGACACCGGCGACGGCGTGCCGGCTGACGCGGTCGACTCGGTGTTCGACCACGGCTACACCAGCCGGGACGGCGCGGCCGACGGCCACGGGCTCGGCCTGGCCCTGGCGCGCCACACGGCCCGCGCGACCGGCGGCGACATTGCGCTGGTCGACGCGGGTGGCCCGGCGCCTGCCGTGCACGGCGCCGTGTTCGAGGCCAGACTGTGTGGGGTGATCGGCCACACCAGCCCCGCCGAGGCCCGCGAGTGAGCGGCTCGCGGTCGGCGACGATCAGGGTGCTCGTCGTCGAGGACGACTTCCGGGTGGCCAGGCTGCACGCCGACCTGGTCACCGCGGTCGACGGGTTCGAGGTGGTCGGGGTGGCACACACGGCTGCGGATGCGCTCGCGGTCGCCGCGCGGGAGCACCCCGACCTGGTGCTGCTCGACGAGTACCTCCCCGACGAGCGCGGCTCCGCGCTCCTCGGCAGGCTCGGGGCGGCCGTGATCGTGATCAGTGCCGAGACCGACGCGACCGCGATCCGGCGGGCGATCGCAGGCGGTGCCGTCAACGTGGTGCTCAAGCCGTTCGCGCCGACCGTGCTCGCGCACCGGCTGGCCGCGTTCGCCAGGTTCTGGCGGTCGCTGGGCGCAGGTCAGGCCGACCAGCGCGCGGTCGACCGGGCACTGGCCGTGCTGCGCGAGGGTGACTCACCGGCCGCAGCGATGCCGAAGGGCCGCTCCGCGGTGACCGCGGACGCGGTTCGCGACGCGCTCCAGGCGGCGAGCGACGCCCTCACCGCCCAGGACGTCGCGGACGCGACGGGCGTCTCGCGTGCCACCGCCCAGCGCTACCTCGCGGATCTGGTGGCTGCCGGCCGGGTGGACCTCGGCCTCAGGTACGGCTCCACCGGGCGCCCGGAGCACCGGTACACCTGGCGCGGCTGACGATGGCTGCGCTGAGGGCGGCCGGACCGAGGACCGGTCACTCGAAACGCCTTGTGGCCGCCTTGCCGGCGGTGCCGAGCGTGCCCATCGGCTGACCGGCGATCGTGACGTCGATGGCGCCGGCGTTGTCGGAGGAGACCGTGAACGGGGCGAGCCCGACGATCCGGCGGTGATGGGTCATCGGCAGGTCACCGGACCACAGCACCTTGCCGGTGCGGTCCTTGACCACCACGTGCGCGCCGGCATGGGCGGCGGTCACGGTCATCGTGGTGGTCTTCATCAGCGGCGACGTGACCGGTTGCCGGTGGGCCGCGAGGCCGGCCGAGTCGCTGGAGCCCGCCGGCGGGACCGCGACGTCGGCCGGGTCGCCGGACAGCAGCCGGGCGACCCCCCAGACCAGTGCCAGGCAGAGCACCGCCCCGATCAGCAGCGACCACTGCGGGCCGCCGCGGGTGGCACGCATGCCGCTGCTCAGCCCGGTGGCGAGCTCGGCCTCGAAGACACGGCGCGCGTTGATGGGCCCGCCGGCGTAGCGCTCGTCGTACTGCTTCGTGAGCGCCTCGAGGTCCAGACCGAGCACACGCGCGATGGCCGCGAGGTGGCCCCGCGCGTAGAAGTCGCCCCCGCACGGACCGAAGTCGTCGGCCTCGATGGCCTCGAGCACGTGCGGCCGGATCCGGGTGCGCGCGCTGAGCTCGTCGATGCTCATGTCGAGCAGGTCGCGCGCATGGCACACCATCGGGCCGATCACCGGCTCCGCCTGCCCCCGCTCGCCGGGTCCGGTCACGGCGAGGTCGTCGGCGACGATCTCGACCGGCACCTCCTCCCACGCCTCGACGTGCACGAGGTCCGGCACTTCCGTGGTGTCCTCGGGCACGCGCTGCGCGGGGACGATCCCGAACACCTCACGGCCGGCGATCGCCGGGGCGTCGAGGGTGACCTCGACCCGGGCCGGGTGCAGCAGCGGACGGACCGGTGCGAGCGGCTCGGGCACGGGCTCGGGCGCCGGTTCGGGCACTGCGTCGAACCCTGGCTCCGGTTCGGTGTCGAGGACGAGCTCGGGCTCTGGCGCGACTGCCGGCTCCGGCTCGGGGCCGTGCACCTCCTCGAGCTGGGCCAACCGCCGTCCCCGCAGGGACACGACGTCGCTGCGTCCGGCCGCGAGCGCCTCGAGGTCGCCGGCCAGGTCGGTGCTGTCGGTGTGCGTGGTCATCCCCAGCGGGATGCTGAAGGGTGCGCCGTACCAGATGCGGTTCCAGAGCACGTGCAGCCGGCCAAGTGCGTCGAGGTCGTCGACCGCTGCCAGATCCCTGGGTAGGACCACCAGGCGGCTCTCGCGCAGCGGGTTGTCGGCATGCTCGACCACCACCTGACGCACCGCACCCCACGGAAGACCGCGCCAGGCCGAGCCGACGCGCAGCCGGACACCGTGCGTGTCCGCGACGAGCACCGGCGTGTGGACCGACCACAGGGCACTGGCGTGCAGCGCGGCGACGAGCAGCAGCACGATGCCGACCACGGTGTCGAGCGCGCCCGAGGACCGCAGCAGGTACCCGAGGCCGATCAGTGCGGCGAGGCCGCCGACGACACCGCTCAGCCAGACGTTGCGCCGGACCGAGACGAGGTTCTCAGGATCGCTCACAGCTCCCCCTGGAGGGTTGCGACGACCGCGTCGAGGTCGTCGGGCTTGATCAGCACGTCCCGAGCCTTGGAACCTTCGCTGGGGCCCACCACGCCCCGGCTCTCGAGGATGTCCATCAGCCGTCCGGCCTTGGCGAAGCCGACCCGCAGCTTGCGCTGCAGCATCGAGGTGGAGCCGAACTGCGTGGACACGACGAGCTCGATCGCCTGGATCACCAGGTCGAGGTCGTCACCGATGTCGTCGTCGAGCTCGCGCCGGGACTGCTGCGGTGCGGTGACGTCCTCGCGGTACGACGGCCCGAGCTGGTCCTTGCAGCGCTTGACGACCTGGTGGATCTCCGCCTCGGTGACCCAGCTGCCCTGGATGCGCGCCGCCTTCGACGCGCCCATCGGGAGGAACAGCCCGTCACCCTGGCCGACCAGCTTCTCGGCCCCCGGCTGGTCGAGGATGACCCGGCTGTCGGCGAGGCTCGAGGTGGCGAACGCGAGCCGCGAGGGCACATTTGCCTTGATCAGGCCGGTGACCACGTCGACCGACGGGCGCTGGGTCGCGAGGACGAGGTGGATGCCGGCCGCGCGGGCGAGCTGGGTGATCCGGACGATCGAGTCCTCCACGTCCCGGGGCGCGACCATCATCAGGTCGGCGAGCTCGTCGACGACCACCAGCAGGTACGGATACGGCGCCAGCTTGCGCTCGCTGCCGGCCGGCAGCTGCACCTTGCCTGCCCGGACGGCCTTGTTGAAGTCGTCGATGTGCCGGAAGCCGAAGTTCGCCAGGTCGTCGTACCGCATGTCCATCTCGCGCACGACCCACTGCAGCGCCTCTGCAGCCTTCTTCGGGTTGGTCATGATCGGCGTGATCAGGTGCGGGATGCCTTCGTAGGCGTTCAGCTCGACGCGCTTGGGGTCGACCAGGATCATCCGGACCTCGTCGGGAGTTGCCCGCATCAGGATCGAGGTGATCATCGAGTTGATGAAGCTCGACTTGCCGGAGCCGGTGGCGCCGGCGACCAGCAGGTGCGGCATCTTCGCGAGGTTCGCGACCACGAAGCCGCCCTCGACGTCCTTGCCGAGGCCGGCGACCATCGGGTGGTGGTCTCCGCGCGCGGTGTTCGACCGGAGCACGTCGCCCAGCGACACGATCTCCTTGTCGACGTTGGGGATCTCGATGCCGACCGCGGACTTGCCGGGGATCGGCGACAGGATCCGCACGTCGGCCGAGGCGACCGCGTAGGAGATGTTCTTGGCGATGTTCGTGATCTTCTCGACCTTGACGGCCGGGCCGAGCTCGACGACGTACCTGGTCACCGTGGGGCCACGGGTGTACCCCGTGACGTGGGCGTCGATCTCGAACTCCTCGAACACCTGCATGAGCCGCTCGACGATCTCGTCGGAGGCCTTGGTGCGGGACTTGTGGGCGCTGCCCGGCTTGAGGATGTCGCCCTCAGGCAGCGAGTAGGCGATGTCACCGGAGATGCTCAGCTGCTCGACGCGGGCCGGCAGCGGGGTGTGCGGCGGCGGCTCGAGCTCGGCGTCCGGCTCGACCACCGGCTCCGCCGACTTCCCGCGCCTGGAGAACTCGCGGCCCTCCAGGACCGGAGAGTCGTACGCCGGGTCGCCCATGTCGGGGTCGACGTCCTCGTCGACGGTGCGTCGCCGGCGACGCCTGGTGGCGACCGTCGCCTCCACGTCGGCGTCAGTGTCGGGCTCGACGTGCCGGCCCAGCAGCCGGTCGCGCGCATGCCGCAGCCGCGCCGGCACCTGGTAGACCGGCGTCGCGGTCACGACCAGCAGGCCGAAGACGGCGAGCAGCACCAGCAGCGGCACCACGACGTACCCGGTGTGCAGCAGGTCGGTGAGCAGCTTGGCGACGACGAAGCCGAGCGCGCCTCCTGCCTGCTGCAGCTCGCCGGTGTCGCCGAGCTCGGGCTTCGGAGAGCCGTTGGCGATGTGGATGATGCCGAGCACGCCGAAGAGCAGCGCACCCCAGCCGACGACCTGCCGTCCGGCCGGTCCGTTGGCCTCGGGATCGCGCATGTTGCGCCACGCGACGTAGACGAGCATCAGCGGGACGAACCACGCGAGCAGGCCGACCGATCCGGCCACGACGGCACGCGTACCGTCGAAGACCGAGCCCGGCACCTGCCACCACACCGAGGCTGCGACCACGACCGCGAGAGCGACCAGGAACAGCCCGGCGCCGTCGCGGCGGTGCTCGGGCTCGAGGTCGCGCGCGCCCTGCCCGATCCGGCGCGCTCCCGCGCCCACTCCTCCGGCGATGCCCAGCCAGACTCCTGACACGCCGTGAGCGAGAGCTCCGAAGGTGCGCGAGACCGGTCCGGGCCCGTTGCGCACGGCGCGCGGAGCCGGTCGCCTCGCGCCGGAGGCCCCTCTCGATGTCTCGGGCCGGGCAGGCTTGCGCTTGCTCCTGGTGCTTCCCGACGACCGGGACCGCGAAGTCGCACCCTTCTTCTTCTGGGTGCTCCTGCTTCGCGACGCCGGCGGGGAAGACGTACGGGTCGCCATGATCCGCAGGGTACGGGATTGCCCCACGAGTCCCACGCGTCACACGCCGTAGGAATTCCCGCGGCCTCGGGAGCCGCTCAGCGGCTCCCGAGGCCAGTCAGCCAGGGCAGCACGACCAGGAGCGTCGGCAGCGCGAGGACCGCGACGGAGGCGGCGAGGACGGCCGTTGCCTGGAGCCGGTGCACCCGCTCGTCGAGGAGGAGGTCGAGCCGGGCGACCAGGCCGACCTCGGACGCGGCGACGGCGCCGTCGGGGGCTGCCACCGACCCGGTGGCCGCGAGCGTCGAGAACGCCGCGACCAGGCTCCGGGCACCGTGGCGACGGCGGGCGGCGCGGTCGGCGAGCACCTCGACCAGCAGCCGGACCTCGTCGAGCGCGTGCCGCGAGGTCACCACCGCCGGGAACGCGCGCTGCAGCACCGTGAACGCCTCCAGCACCAGGTCGTGCCGGGCGCGCACGTGCGCCCGCTCGTGGGCAAGGACGGCAGCGAGCTCGTCGGCCGCGAGCGACGCCACGGTGCCGCTGCTGACCACGACCCGCGAGCGGA
Organism: uncultured Actinomycetota bacterium; assembly: GCA_963805425.1. Classification (GTDB taxonomy): domain Bacteria; phylum Actinomycetota; class Actinomycetes; order Propionibacteriales; family Nocardioidaceae; genus Marmoricola. The sequence continues at coordinate 38,676 of CAWDUF010000010.1, forward strand.
TGCCGGGCAGGCAGTACGCCGTCGGCGCCTCGTGCTCGAGGACACGGACGCCGTCGCGGTCGTCGGCCAGCAGGTCGACCAGGTCACGGTGCCGGCGTCGTACCTGGCGCAGCGTCGTGCCGACGCGGTGGCCGGAGAGCAGCAGCCGAGCGAGCACCAGACCGGTGACGCAGAGCGGGATTGCCGACAGCAGATAGGAACGCGCTGACTGCCCGCCGACCAGCTGCGAGGTGACCAGCGACAGGCCGGCCCCGAGCGCCGCGAGCACGCCGGCGAGGGCGACCGCCTGCCACAGCACCATCGCGGCGCGCGGCGTACGACGCAGCGCCGGCGCGTGCGTGAGCACCCACGGCACCGGACCGGCGAGGGCGATCGCCAGCGCCGCCAGCACCAGGGTGGTCATGGGGCCGGGTTCATGTGAGGTGTGTCAGCGTCCGCGACGCTCGAGCTCGGCCAGTGCGTCGCGGAGTGCCTGCCGGTCGGATTCGCTGGCCTCGCCGACGAAGGCGACCAGTGCGGCAGCGCGGCCGTGGCCGTCGGCCCCCTCGGCGAACTCGCCGAGCGCCTGCCGCATCACCTCGGCGGTCATCTCCCCGCGGCTGTGGGTCGGCCGGTACTTCCAGGCCCGTCCCTCGCGCTCCCGCTCGACGATCTGCTTGTGGGTCATCCGGTCGAGCACCGTCATCACCGTCGTGTAGGCGATGTCGCGCTCCTTGCTCAGCCGCTCGTGCACGTCGCGCACGGTGAGCCAGGCGTCGCCGGCGCCCCACAGCGTGTCCATGACGCTGCGCTCGAGATCGCCGAGCTGTGATCGAGGCATGGGTGAATACTACCTGACGTAGTAGCACGGACGAGCAGGCATGATGGCCCGATGCCGAGCACCCGGTTCACCGTCCACACGAGCTTGTCGCCGAGTCAGGTCCTCGAACTCCTCACCGACTTCGGCCCCGACCGGGCGAAGCACTGGCCGAACGTCGACGAGGCGCACTTCACCGTGCACGAGCTCGGGCCGGACTGGGCGGAGGTCACCGAGGGCACCGCGATGGGCTGGGAGCGCGAGCGCTACGGCTGGGACGCCGAGGCCGGCACCGTCTCGATCGACACCCTGGACTCGAACCTCTGGGGCGTCGGGAGCGGTTGGCGCTACCAGCTGAAGGCCGCCTCTGGCGGCACCGACCTGCATGTGACGCTGACCCGGGTCCCGAGCACCTGGAAGGGCAGGATCGTCGGCGCCCTGATCCCGGTCGCCGGGGCGCCCGCGCTGAAGCGGCAGTTCGCGTCGGTGCTGCGGAAGGCCGAGGCCGGCTGAGATCAGGCCGCCTTGCGCAGCGTCGGCAGGACCTGCTCGCCGTAGAACTCGATCATCGCGCGGTGGTGCGGCCCCATGTCGGCGATGTAGAGGGCGTCGTACCCCGCCTCGCGGTACTTCTCGATCTGCTCGAGATGGGGTGCCGGGTCGTTGCCCGCGACGACCGACTCCTTCGTCGACTCCAGGGTGACCAGGGAGCTCGCCTGCTCGAAGTGCTCCGGGGTCGGCAGCACCTGCGCCAACTCACCGGGCAGCCCGGCGTTGGGCCAGAGCCGGTGGGCGATCTCCCAGCCCTCGTCCTCGGTCGGTGCGAAGGCGACCTTGGCCCCGGCGTGGGCGGGCTTGCCGCCCGACGCGGACTTGAACCGACTCACCTGCTCGGCGTCGGGTGCGGTGTTGATGTAGCCGTCACCGATCCTGGCCGCCAGGTCGATGGCCTTCGGGCCGAACCCGGAGACATAGATCTCCGGAGGCTGCTCGGGCAGGTTGTAGATGCGCGCGTGCTCGACCTGGTAGTACTTGCCCTCGAACGAGACGACCTCCCCCGACCACAGCTGCCGGATCAGCTCGACTGCCTCCTGGAGCATCTCGAGCCGGCGGTCGAGCGTCGGCCAGGGGTCTCCGAGGATGTGCTCGTTGAGCGCCTCACCCGAGCCGACTCCGAGGGTGAAGCGTCCTCCCATCAGCTGGCCGCAGGTCGCCGCGGCCTGGGCGATGATCGCCGGGTGCACGCGCACGGTCGGGCAGGTCACCGCGGTCGTCACCGGGAGGCTGCAGACCTGGCTGATCGCGCCGATCATGGTCCACACGAACGGGCTGTTGCCCTGCTCGTCGTTCCAGGGGTGGAAGTGGTCGCTGATCCACAGTCCCTCGAAGCCGGCATCCTCCGCGGCTCGCGCCTGGTCCAGCAGCTCTGCCGGCGTGTACTCCTCGGCCGACAGGAAGTAGCCGATCTGCATGAGTCCTCGTCCTTTGCTCGCGGCGGCAGGTACGACGTGCCGATACCCGACTGCGCGTGCGGTATGCCGAGCGGCGCAGGGGTCAGGCGACGGCGAGGGCGTGTAGGAGTCTGCTGGCGGGGTCGGGGGCGCCGGGTGGGTCGGGGGCGCGGCTGTGTTGTCGACCTCCGGTGGGGCTGGTGAGGTCGAGGATCCTGGTGCCGTCGGATCTGGTGTGCACGGTGGCGGTCCAGCCGGGGAGGTCCTTGGTGTAGTTGCAGGCTTCGCAGAGACCGGCACTGTTGGTGAGGGTGGTTCGGCCGCCGTCGCGGACGGGGGTGGGGTGGTCGGCGTGGCGGACCGGGGCGTCGCACCAGGGGGTGGCGCAGGTGTCGTTGGTGAGGATCAGCTGGTGGCGTCGTTGGCCGGTGAAGGTGCGGCGGCGGGAGTCGATCGCGACCAAGGCTGCGGAGTCGGGGTGGGTGTAGAGCCGGCGGATCCAGGCGCGGTCGGCGTCGTGGACCAGGCTGCGGGCGATCTCGGCGGGGATGGTGCCGTAGCCGACCACGTGTGCGGGCTCGGGGGCGCCGGTGAACAGGGTCGTGTCGGTCATGACCAGCTCGACCTCGACCGGGGTGCCGGTGGCGACGCTTTGGCCGGTGAGGCGTTCGACCAGGGTGTCGGCCATCACCTGGCCCCGGCCACGCGGTCGGGCTCCACGGTCCTGCTCGGAGTCGCCGGTGGCCCGGACGGTGTCGGCCTCGCGGGCCAGGGCGGCGTGGCAGGCCACGCCTTGGGCGACCGGGAGCAGTGCGGTGAGGTAGGTCATCGCATCGGGTGCAGGGCGGAGTGAGACGCGGCGGTCGGTGTGGGCCTTGCGGGTGCGGCGGATCGCGGAGCCGGGGTCGAGGCGGTAGCCGATCCGGCGGGCTTCGTTGCCCCAGCGGCGCGGACCCCAGCCGTACCCGTCGGGGTCGTCGAGCTGCGCAGCGAGCTGGTGGTCGACCTCGGCTCGGTGCTCGGCGGACAGCACCGCGGTCTCCCGGACCAGCACGGTCGCGGCCCACTCACTGAGCCGCCCGGAGGCCAGAGCGGCCAGGGTGTGCGGCATCTCCCGGGTCAGCGCGAGCGCGACGCCGAGGTGGGTGTTGCCCTGGTGCGGGGAAACCCGGCGCGCCAACCCGACCTCCGCCGCCAGGCCGCGGCACCGATCCCGGGCCGGGACGTTGGCGGCGGCTTCGCGCCGGCTGCGCTGGTCGTACAGCCCGGTGGTGACGCGAGCCTGGGCTGCGGCGGCTGCGGCCTTGAGCTCCTCCAGCGCGCGGATGGTCTCGATCGCCTCGGCCTCGGACAGGCCGTCGCCGTCGAGGAGAGCCGCGTGCGCACGCCAGTCCTGGAGGTCCTCCAGTGACGGCTGCAGCGGCATCGTCGGCTCCCGAGGTAGATCGAATATATGTACGATTGTAAGGGTGCGTGGCATCCTCGTCAAGCGGTTCGATGGTTTACTTCCGCCGGCACGGACAGGTCGCGGCGGAGCCTGCTCGGCTGGCCAGTCCGAGATCGCCCGACGTCGGATGCTCGCTCATGCCGCGATTCGAGCAGTCATGCGATGGATCCGTGGCTACGCCTGGCGAGGCGGTCGCTCTCTACCCGACGTAGGCGCGAAGCACGGAGCCGTCGGATGCGCGAGTCAGGTTGATGCGGTCCCAGTTCATCTCCGCCGTGATCACGTCGTCCTCGGCCAGGGTTCGCGCCATGAAGCCGTACTCCTCAACCCGCTGGATGGCCACTTCCAAAGGCAGGCCGACCAGCCCTCCCGCGAAAGCGACAGCCGCGTAGTGCCTCTGGAGAGGCCTTCCATGTCCACGAGTCTGTCACTGGAACCCTGCACCAGGCCCCCGGCGACTCATCTGCCGCTGATCGATCGCGAGGATGCCCGGATGGCGAGCGGCCGTGGAGTAGGTTCCCGGCCGTGGCCAAGCGTGAGCATTTCTTCGAGTTCAACTGGTTCTTCTTGATTGGCTTGCTGTTCGTCCTCGCGAGCGCTTGGGTCACCTACGGCTGGATGTTCGTCCTCGTGGTGTCCGCTATCGCCGGAGCGCTGATCGGTTTGTACTACGTCGTTTGGCGTTGGCTACGAGATCGATCGGCTTGATCGCGATTCTCGTATGTCCTATGCCGCCGAGCGCGCACCGCACGCTATTGCCGCGCTGAGGGCATAGCGTCGGAGCCCGCTCATGCCGCCGTCGGTGTGTAGCGTCGGAGAACCATGGTGCGGTTGAGTGCTTCCTTCTTGCACTGCCGGGTACTGGTGCAGTGCGTGCCCGTCGAGTCTTCCTTCGGGTAAGACACGCTCATGCCCGTGGGTGCGAGCGCGGCGGGCACGCCCTTGTCGCCAACGCCCTCGCGATCCGCGCAACCCCCAGCTCAGCTCACGCCGCGTCGATGACCGCCATCGCGCAGCGTGAGATGCACACGAGCTTGTCGTCGCCGTCGACGATCCGGACCTCCCAGACCTGGTTGCGACGCCCCAACGAGATCGGCCGGGCAGTGTGGTTCGTGGCGGACAGCGGGCCGAAGCTGCTCGAGCTGCCGGTCTGCTCGAAGACCAGGTAGTGCCCGGCGCCGAAGCTGACGAGCCGGCGCTGCGCTGCGACTCCCCTCAACGCACCTGCCCGCGTTCCACCAGCCCGCGCAGGTACGCCGCCTGGCCCACGTGCTGGTTCACCTCGTTCACGACGCTGACCAGCCTGACCCCCAGCGTCACCGGCGGGTCCCAGCGTTCGTCGACGATCCGGTCGAGGTCCTTCGGCTCGAGCGAGCCGACGTACTCCAGGACCATGGCCGCGACCGCGGCGTGGTAGCCGGCGAGCAGGTCGGCGTCGACCCGGACCTGCGCGACCTCCGCGGGCGAGTCACCGTAGCCGTGGGCCCCCGGTGGGAACGGCAGGCCGAACCGGTCGTGCCAGCCCTGCGAGGTCCACACCTGATCCGTGCCCGCGACGTCGGCGACGTGGTCGTCCTCGATGCGGGTCAGGTGCCAGACCAGCCAGGCGATCGAGTTGGACTCCTCGTCTGGCCGCCAGGCGAGCTGGTCGACGTCCAGGCCGGAGACCGCACCGGCCACCAGGTCACGCACACGTCCGAGAGAGTCCGAGAGCAGTTCTGCAACCCAAGAATCTGGTGCCGTCATGTGACCACTGTCCCCCACCCCGGGGACCTTGTCCCCTCGGCGGTCCCGCGGCCGTGTCGTACTATCTACTACGTTGTGTAGGAGACCTTTCCCAGCTCGAGGGAGCAGCCCCCATGGATGTCACCGACATCGCCCGATGGCAGTTCGGCATCATCACCGTCTACCACTTCCTGTTCGTCCCGATCACGATCGGGACGAGCGCCATAGTTGCGGCCTTCCAGACCGCCTGGGTCCGCACCGGCCGTGAGGAGTACCTCCGGCTGACGAAGTTCTTCGGCAAGCTCTTCCTGATCAACTTCGCGATCGGCGTGGTCACCGGCATCGTGCAGGAGTTCCAGTTCGGCATGAACTGGTCGGACTACTCGCGGTTCGTCGGTGACATCTTCGGCGCCCCGCTGGCCATCGAGGGCCTGCTGGCGTTCTTCCTGGAGTCCACGTTCCTGGGCCTGTGGATCTTCGGATGGGGCAAGCTGCCGAAGAACGTGCACGCGGCGACGATCTGGGCCGTCCACATCGGCACGCTGTTCTCCTCCTACTTCATCCTCGCGGCGAACTCCTGGATGCAGCACCCGGTGGGCTACAAGTACGACCCGCAGACCGGCCGCGCCGAGCTCACCGACTTCTGGGCCGTGATGTTCAACAAGGTCCAGCTGGTGACGTTCCCGCACGTGGTGCTGTCGGCGTACATGACCGGCGGCGCCTTCGTGCTCGGCGTCGCCGCCTGGCTGTACCTCAAGGAGCGTCGCCAGCTCGCGGCAGCGGGCGAGGCCGGCGACGCCCCGCTCTACCTCAAGGCGGTCAGGATCGGTGCCGCGGTCACGCTGGTCGCCGGCCTCGGTGTCGCGATCAGCGGCGACATCCAGGGCAAGATCATGACCGACGTCCAGCCGATGAAGATGGCTGCCGCGGAGGGCCTCTACGACACCGAGTCCTCGGCCGGCTTCTCGCTGTTCACCGTCGGCACGCCCGACGGCAAGGAGGAGAAGTTCTCGGTCAAGGTGCCCAAGCTGCTGTCCTTCCTGGCCACCGGGTCGACCAGCGGCAAGGTCGAGGGCATCAACCAGCTGCGCGACGAGTACACCGCCAAGTACGGCCAGGACCCGGGCGCGGCCTACTACAGCCCCGGCGACTACACGCCGATCATCCCGGTCACCTACTGGTCGTTCCGGTTCATGATCGGACTGGGCGTCTTCGCCGCCGTCGGCGCCGCGCTGATCCTGCTGGTCACCCGCAAGGGTGGTCGCCCGATCGGGGTCTGGTGGCCGCGCATGGCGATCCTGCTCCCGATCGCGATGGTGCTGGGCAACTCGTGGGGCTGGATGTTCACCGAGATGGGCCGGCAGCCGTGGGCCGTCTTCGGGCTGATGACCACCGCACAAGCGGTGTCACCGGGTGTCTCGGTCTTCGAGGCCTGGGTCTCGGTCATCGCCCTCTGCCTGCTGTACGCCGTCCTGGCCGTGATCGAGTTCGGCCTGATGTGGCGCTACATCAAGCTCGGCGCCCCGGCGTACCAGGAGCCACCCGACCACACGTCCGACGAAGACCGCCCGCTGGCGTTCGCCTACTGAGTCTCGGCTCGGCTCGACCACCAGGAGAGAAGACATGGAACTCACGACTGTCTGGTTCACGCTCATCGCCGTCCTCTGGATCGGCTACTTCACGCTCGAGGGATTCGACTTCGGCGTCGGCATGCTGCTGCCCGTGGTCGCCAGGGACGACACCGAGCGGCGGGTGCTGTACAACACCGTCGGGCCGGTGTGGGACGGCAACGAGGTCTGGGTCCTCGTCGCCGGAGGCGCGACGTTCGCGGCCTTCCCGGAGTGGTACGCCACCTTGTTCAGCGGGTTCTACCTGCCGCTGCTGCTCATCCTGCTCGCCCTGATCGTGCGCAACCTCGCCTTCGAGTACCGCGCGAAGAAGGACGACGACACCTGGCGTCGCAACTGGGACCTCGCCCTGATCGTCGGCTCGTTCGTCCCGGCACTGCTGTGGGGCGTGGCGTTCGCGAACATCGTCGCCGGAGTGCCGATCGACGGGCACAAGGAGTTCACCGGCAACCTCTTCACCCTGCTCAACCCCTACGGCCTGCTCGGCGGGATCGTCACGCTGCTGCTGTTCGCGACCCACGGCGCGATGTTCATCGCGCTCAAGACCGACGGCGAGATCCGGCACCGTGCCCGAGCACTGTCGGTGCGCCTCGGGCTCGCGGCCGCGGTGGTCGCGGTCGTGTTCCTGGTCTGGACCCAGGGCAAGGCCGGGTCGACCGGCTCCGCGGTCGCCTTCGTGCTCGCGGCGCTCGCCCTGGTGAGCGCGATCTACGCCGCCTGGCAGGGACGTGAGGGCTGGGCGTTCGTCGGCACGTTCGCCACGATCGCGCTCGCCGTCGCCGGCCTGTTCTGGGCGCTGTTCCCCGACGTGATGCCCTCGACGACGTCGGCAGCGTTCTCGCTGACGACCACCAACGCCTCGGCGACGCACTACACGCTGACGGTGATGACCTGGGTCGCGGTGATCTTCACCCCGGTGGTGCTGGTCTACCAGGGCTGGACGTACTGGGTGTTCCGCAAGCGGATCGCCACCCACCACATCCCGCCCGTGGATCCGGCCATCCGGGTCACTGCCGGCGCCGCCTGAGCGTCGACACCTCGATGAAGCCTGTAGACCCTCGGGTGCTACCACTGCTCACCCCGGCCAGGTCCGCCCTGGCCGGGGTGGTCGGCAGTGGGGTCGTCGGCGGCGTGCTCGTCGCCGCCCAGGCCTTCGTCGTGGCCACGCTGGTCACCGACCTGCTCGCCGCACCCGACTCCGGTCGCTGGCACGCCGCCGGGTGGTGGCTGCTCGGGATCTCCGTCGCGAAGGCCCTCGTGGGTGCCTACGGCGACCTCGCGGCCGCCCGGGCCTCGGGGCGGGTGACCCGCAGCCTGCGGACGAAGGTGCTCCGCGCGGCGATCGACCTGGGAGCGCTCGGGCTCTCCCGTCGCCGCAGCGGCGAGCTCGGCCTGCTGGCGACGCGTGGGGTCGCGGCCGTCGAGCCGTACGTGACCCGGTTCCTGCCGACGCTCGTCGTGGCAGCCGTGCTACCTCCGCTCACCGTCGTGCTGATCCTCACGCAGGATCTCTGGGCGGGCGTCATCGTCGCGGCCACGCTGCCGCTGGTGCCGGTGTTCGCGATCCTCATCGGGATGGCGACGCGGGACCGGGCAGACCGCCAGTACCGGACGCTGTCGCAGCTCGCCGGTCACTTCGTCGACGTCGTGCGCGGGCTGCCGACACTGGTGACCTTCAACCGCGCCGAGACGCAGTCGGGCCGGATCCGCGAGGTCACCGACCGTTACCGCCGGGCGACCCTGGACACACTCAGGCTGGCGTTCGCGTCGAGCGGTGCCCTCGAGCTGATCGCGACGTTGTCGGTGGCGCTGGTCGCGGTGAGCGTGGGGCTGCGGCTCGCGACCGGGAGTGTCGGGCTGCACACCGCCCTGGTGGTGCTGCTGCTGGCGCCCGAGGCCTACTGGCCGCTGCGCCGGGTCGGCGCGGAGTTCCACGCCGCCGCCGAAGGGGTGGCCACGCTGGTCGCGGTCACCGACCTTCTCGACGAGGCGAACGCAGAGAACCTGGTTTCGAGACGGGTCGCGTCCGCCCTCACGAGCTCGGGCGCCCGCCGACCCTCCTCAACCTTCGCGCCTGATCAGAGCCCTCGCCAGCTCGGGCTCTGGGCGCTCGACCCCGTGCCCGTCCACGTCCGCGACCTGGTCGTGTCCTACCCCGGCAGCACCCGACCAGCACTGGTGCTTCCCGACGCGACGATCCCGGCAACCGGCCTCACCGCGATCGTCGGGCCGTCGGGCTGTGGCAAGTCGACACTCGTGCAGGCACTGCTCGGTGAGCTCCCCGCCGACGAAGGCGCCGTCACGCTCGCGGGCGAGCCGGTCGACCTCTCCTCCTGGCGACGCCTGGTCGCCCAGGTGCCCCAGACTCCGTGGCTCACCGCCGGAACGATCGCCGACAACCTCCTGATCGGGCGCCCCGGCGCCGGCACCTCGGACCTGTGGCGGGCGCTCACCGCCGTCGACCTCCAGGACGTCGTCGCGACGCTGCCCGACGGGCTCGAGACCCCGCTCGGCGAGGACGGCGCCGGACTGTCCGCCGGCCAGCGTGCGCGTCTCGCGCTGGCCCGGGTCGTGCTCGCCGATCGGCCCTACGTCGTGCTCGACGAGCCCACCGCGCATCTCGACGCCGAGACCGAGCAGATCATGCTGGCCGTGCTCACCCGCCTCGCCCAGCACTCGACGGTGGTCGTGGTCGCGCACCGGCCGGCCGTCGTACGCGCCGCGGACCACCTGGTGGTGCTCACGGCGCCCGCGGGCAGTCCGGAGGTCGAGGCGAGCCCGGCGGTCGAGCCCTTCGAGACGGTCGCTGCGCGATCTCCTCAGGGACCACCTGTCGGGACCCCCGACGGCATCTCGACAGGCTCGATGTCCGGGCGCCGCCGGCTTGCTCTTGCCACCGCACTCGCCACCGGCGCCTCGGTGTCCGGGATGGCCCTGACCGCGACCGCAGGGTGGCTGATCGCCAAGTCCGCCCAGCAGCCGCCGGTGCTCTACCTGATGGTCGCGATCGTCGGCGTCCGCACGTTCGGGCTCGCGCGTCCCGCCCTCCGGTACGCCGAGCGCCTCGTCTCCCACGACGTGGCGCTGCGGCTGCTCGCCGACACCCGCGCCCGGGTGTACGACGTCCTGGTGCCGCTCTCGCCCGCGCGCCTCGGCCGGCATCGCGGCGACCTGCTCACCGCCGTCGTCGACGACGTCGACGCCCAGCTAGACGAGCAGCTCCGGGTCCGCCAGCCGCTGCTCGCGGCGGCCGGCACTGCCGCCGTGGCGGTCCTGGTCGCCTGGGTCGTGCACCCGGCCGCGGCCGCACCCGTCGCCGCGCTCGCGTTCCTCGGCGGCGGACTCGCACTCCTGATCGCCCACCACGGCGCCCGGCGCGGCGAAGCAGCGTTCGTCACCGAGAGGGCGGCGCTCTCCCAGGAGATCGTGGGTACGCTCCAGTCCGCCCGGCAGCTCGTGCTCTGGCAGGCCGACGAGGCCGCAGCCGAGCGGACCGGGCAGGTCGGAGCGCGGCTCGCCGCAGCCAACCGGACGACGACCCGGGCGCTCGCCGGGTCCCGCGCACTGCTCACCACGCTCACCGGGCTCGGCGTCGTCGCCGTCGCCTGGCTGAGCGCTCCCGGCCTGGCAGCCCACTCCGTCTCGGGACCGATGACCGCGATGCTGGTGCTGGTGCCGCTGGCGCTGCAGGACGTCTTGATGACGTTGCCGGACGCCGGCGCCATGGCCGTGCGCACCCGGGCCGCCCGGTCGCGGCTCACCGCGCTCGAGCAGCTGGCTCCCGCGGTGACCGAGCCGGTCGCGCCGACGGAGCTCGCCGGCCCGGTCTACCTGAGCCTCGACCAGGCGAGCCTCGGCTGGACCGACCGGGCCGTCGTGGCCGACCTCGACCTGCATGTCCGCCCGGGTCTGTGCCTGGGCATCGTCGGGCCGTCGGGTTGCGGGAAGTCCACGATCGCCGCGGCACTCGTGCGGCACCTCGCTCCGCTCCACGGCGAGTACCGGGTCAACGGCGAGGACGCCCGGGCCGTCGGTTCTGCCGAGGTGCGCCGGCACGTCGGGCTCGTGGACGACGACCCCTACGTCTTCGCCTCGTCGGTGCGCGAGAACCTTCGCCTCGCTTCACCGGCCGCGGACGACGCGACCCTGCTGGCAGCGCTCCGCGCCGCCGGGCTGACCGAGTGGTACGCCGGCCTGCCCGACGGGCTCGACAGCTTCCTCGGCGACGGCGCGACCGGCGTCTCCGGCGGCGAGCGAGCCCGGATCGGGGTCGCCCGCGCCCTGCTCGCCGATCCTGAGGTACTGGTGCTCGACGAGCCGACCGCCCATCTCGACACCGCCACCGCTCAGGCGGTCACCGACACCGTGCTGGCGGCCCGCGACGGGTCCCGCGGGCGTCGCAGCCTGGTCTGGATCACCCACGACGACGTGGGCCTCGACGCGATGGACCGGGTGCTGACGATGACCGACGGGCTCACCCCGGCGGCTCTCTCAGACGGCGTCGACCGGACGGTCGCCGACGGGCCGCTCGCCCAGGGGTAGCCGCACCCGGAAGGTGCTGCCCTCGCCGAGGTCGGACTCGACCAGGATGTCGCCACCGTGCATCTCCGCGATCCGGCGCGAGATCGCCAGCCCGAGGCCGGTGCCGGGGATCGACAGTGCCTCGGGGTTGCTCGACCGGTGGAACGCGGAGAACAGGTGCGTCTGGTCGATCTGCGAGATGCCGAGCCCGCTGTCGGTGCAGGCCACCTCGCCCCAGGCGCCGTCGGAGCTGACGGCCACGTCGACCCGGCCGCCCCTCGGGGTGTACTTCACCGCATTGCTCAAGATGTTGTCGACCACCCGCGCGAGCTCCTCGGGGTCGCCGTGCACGACGACCGGCTCGGGCGGGAAGGCCAGCTTGAGCTGCAGGCCGCCCTGCTCGGCCTGGACGGCCAGCAGGTCGAGGCTGTTCTCGCACAACGTGGTCAGGTCGACCGCGCGGCGTACGTGCTCGCGACGGTCCTGGATCCGCGAGTAGTTGAGCAGGTTCTCGATCAGCCGGTTGAGCCGCTGGGCGTTGCGGGCGATCGCCTGGACGGAGTCGACGTCGGTGGCGGTCTCCTCGAGCAGCTCGGTGTGGCCGATGATCGAGGTGAGCGGAGTCTTGAGCTCATGGGAGATGGTGGCGATCAGCTCGCCCTTGTAGCGGTCGATCTCCTGGAGCTCGGCGACGAGCCGGCGCTCGGTCTCGTAGAGCCGCGTGTTCAGCACCATCCGACCGAGCTCGCGGCTGATCTCGTCGATCGCCTCGAGCTCTGCGTCGGTCAGGTCCGGAGCGCCCTCGACCCGCAGCACGATCAGGTTGCCGAGCAGCTCGCGTCCGACCGCGACCGGGACCGCGACCAGACTGCCGGCGTCATGGAGCGCCAGGACGTTCTGCACCCCCCAGAGGCCGGGCTCCGCGGACTCCCGGGCGACCACGATCGGACGGCCGAGCTCGTGCGCGGCGCGGGCGAGATCGCGCCGCAGCCCGGCCTGCCGATGGGTGGGAGCACGGTCGGGGTAGCCGGCGGAGTACTCGCTGCTGCCGGTCTCGCCGTCGGGGAAGCAGTGCACCCACACCTGCATCGTGCCGAACCCCGTGCCGATGGCCTCGGCCGCCTCGTGGAGGGTGAGGTCGAGCCCGAGGAGTCGTCCCGCCGCGGTCACCCGCTGGAGCGTCTCGCCCAGCCGTACCCGTTCGCCGAGCCGCTCTCGCTGCTGGGCGTGGGACATCGCCAGACCGGCCTGCACCACGAACATCTCGAGCAGCTCGCGGTCGCGACGACCCGGGATCCGGCCGTCCGGCGGTAGGTCGACCGACATGTTCCCGAGCAGCTCGCCGGTCGCGCTGTAGAGGGGCGCGTAGAGCGCGTCGAGCGGGTGCCAGTCCTCGGCGTCGCCGCTCGGCTCGATGTCCGGGATCCACGCGGCGCCCATGATCTCGTCGGGAAGCCGGCCGTGCGGGACGTAGCGCAGGATGCCCCACTCGTCGGCCTGGGCGAACTCGTTGAGGATCACCGACACCGGAGTGCGCCGGCCGATGATCTGGGCGCGGACGTCCTCGGGCCCCGCGACGGTCGTCATCACCAGGGTGTCGCCCTCGAGCCGCGAGATCGCAGCGATCCCGAAGCCGAGCACCTCGACCACGCCGCGCGCGATCTCCTCGAGCACCTCGGTGGGGTCGCTGGAGGAGTTCACCCGACGCATCAGCTCATAGAGCTTCCTGACGCCGTCAGGGCGTGGAGCGTCCTTGGCAATCATGATCCTCCCGTGCGTGCGCCCTCCCCCTGCGCACTGGGACCAGACTAGGGCTCAATGGCGGCTCTACGCCTCGAAAACGCCAAAGAGGCCAAACGGCCGCGAACCGGACAAGGTGGGCTCGCCGGGGTCACATCTCCAGGAAGGTTTCCTCGTTCTGGCGGATCTCCGTCTCCAGCGCCTCGTTGAGGTCGTCGGTGACCGTGCCCCGCATCGACGAACCCGGCGACGGCTCAGGCGAGATCGAGGCCCAGGCGCGGTCGATGGCGCCCGCGACGTCGATGAGCCGGGCGGCCTCGATGTGCGGCTTGCCGACCTCCCGGGCGACGTAGCGGGCGACGAAGCGGCGCAGCTCGCCCTCGATGTTGGCCACCCGCTGCATGATCGAGGCGCGGATGCCGTCGGCCTGGACCTGCACCTGGACGTCCGCGGTGCGCGGCGGCGTGACCTCGATGAACACCTTGACGCCCTCCACCGCACGCGCGGTGAGCGTGAGCGGGACCAGCAGGTCGGCGTGGAAGGTGTGCGTCTCGACCTGCAGGTTGAGCTCGAAGGTGAGGTCGACCGGCAGCTCGACGCGGTAGCTGATCGCAGACCCCTCCAGGGGCGTCGCGGCGGCCGACCCGATCGCGCCGTACGCGCGCACCTTGGCGATCTTGCCGGGGCCGACCCCGATCGGCCCGAAGTCGATCGGCTGACCGGCGATGTCGTCGACCGCACCGAGGATCCGGGCCGCGCTGACGGCCTCGGCGAAGAAGTCCGCGCCCCACTGCTCGTAGCTGACGAACTCGTGGTCGGCGGAAACCTCCTCAGCGGACATGATCAGGCCTCCAGGACGACCGGGATGATCATCGGTCGCCGACGGTGGGTGTTGCTGACCCACCGGCCCATCACCCGGCGGATCGTCTGCTGCAGCTGGTGGGTGTCGTCGATGCCCTCGCTGAACGCCTTCGCGAGCGCGTCGATGATCGGCTGGCGGATCTCGTCGAACGCAGCGTCGTCCTCGGCGAACCCGCGCGCGTGGATCTCCGGCCCACTGACCACCTTGCCGGTCTGGGAGTCGACGACCACGATGACCGACACGAACCCCTCCTCACCGAGGATCCGGCGGTCCTTCAGGCTCGACTCGGTGATGTCGCCGACCGAGGTGCCATCGACGAAGACGTAGCCGCAGTCCACCTTGCCGACGATCTCGGCCTTGCCGTCGACCAGGTCGACCACGATGCCGTCCTCGGCGAGCACGACGCGGTCGGAGGGTACGCCGGACGCGATCGCGAGCTCGGCGTTGGCCTTCATGTGCCGGAACTCGCCGTGCACCGGCATCACGTTGCTCGGCTTGACGATGTTGTAGCAGTAGAGCAGCTCCCCGGCACTGGCGTGGCCGCTGACGTGCACCAGCGCGTTGCCCTTGTGCACGACCTTCGCGCCGCCGCGGATGAGCCCGTTGATCACCCGGAAGACGGCGTTCTCGTTGCCGGGGATCAGGCTGCTGGCGAGGATGACGGTGTCGCCCTCCTCCAGGCTCACGAAGTTGTGGTTGCGCTGGGCGATCCGGCTCAGCGCCGACAACGGCTCGCCCTGCGACCCGGTGGAGATCAGCACGACCTTGTCGGCGGGCATGTCGGCCAGCGCCTTGGCGTCGACCAGCAGGCCCGGCGGCACGTTGAGGTACCCGAGGTCGCGCGCGATCCCCATGTTGCGCACCATCGAGCGGCCGACGTAGGCCACCTTGCGGCCGTGCTCGGCCGCCGCGTCCATGATCTGCTGGACGCGGTGCACGTGGGAGGCGAAGCAGGCCACGATGATGCGCTGGCTGGTCTGGTGGAAGACCCGGTCGAGCACGGGCGCGATGTCGCGCTCGGAGGTGGTGAAACCGGGCACCTCGGCGTTGGTCGAGTCGACCAGGAACAAGTCGACGCCGGCCTCGCCCAGCCGGGCGAAGGCGCGCAGGTCGGTGATCCGGCCGTCGAGCGGGAGCTGGTCCATCTTGAAGTCGCCGGTGTGCAGCACCAGGCCGGCGCCCGTGCGGATGGCGACCGCGAGCGCATCGGGGATCGAGTGGTTGACCGCGACGAACTCGAGCTCGAACGGGCCGAGGGTGAGCCGGTCGCCCTCGGCCACGATGTGCTGCACCGTCTCCTTGAGCCGGTGCTCGCGGAGCTTGGAGCCGACCAGCGCGAGCGTGAGCTGGGAGCCGACGAGCGGGATGTCCTCGCGCTCGCGCAGCAGGTACGGCACCGCACCGATGTGGTCCTCGTGCCCGTGGGTGAGCACCACCGCGTCGATGGCGTCGAGCCGGTCACGGATCGAGTCGAAGTCGGGCAGGATCAGATCGACGCCAGGGTGGGCCTCCTCGGGGAAGAGCACCCCGCAGTCGACGACCAGCAGCCTGCCGTCGTACTCGAAGACCGTCATGTTGCGGCCGACCTCGCCCAGCCCGCCGAGCGCGGTGACCCGCAGGCCGCCGCGGGGCAGCGGTCGAGGGGTCTGGAGCTCCGGGTGCGCGTGACTCACGAGAGCAGCCCCGCAGCCACGAGGCCGGTCCGCAGCGCCGCGACTTCGTCGTCGTCGAGCTCGAGGAGCGGGCCACGGACCCGGCGGTTGTCGAGCACGCCCGCGAGCTGGAGGGCGGCCTTGGCGCTGGTGGCGCCGTAGTTCGGCACGCCCATCACCGCGTCGAAGGCGGGTAGCAGCCGGGTGTACGACGCGAGCGCGCCGACCTGGTCGCCGGAGAGGAACTGGTCGATCATCGCCGCGAGCTCGGGGCCCGCGACATGAGCCACGACCGAGACCAGCCCGCAGCCACCGTGGGCGAGGAAGCCCAGCGTCGCGGGGTCGTCGCCGGAGTAGACGGCGTAGCCGAGGTCGACCAGGCGAGCCGCGCGCGGAAAGTCACCCGTGGCGTCCTTCACCGCGACGACCTGGTCCCACTCCTTCGCGCGGGCGTAGGTGTCGAGGGCGATCGCGGTGCCGGTGCGGCCGGGCACGTCGTAGAGCATCGTGGGCAGGTCACCGGCCTCGACGACGCGGCGGAAGTGCTCCAGGATGCCGGGCTGGGACGGCTTGTTGTAGTACGGCGTCACCAGCAGGACCGCGTCGGCGCCGATCTTCGCGGCCTGCTCGGCGAGCTCGACGGAGTGGGCCGTCGAGTTCGTGCCGACGCCCGCCACGACGGTGGCCCGGTCTCCGACGGCGTCCTTGACGGCAGCGAGGATCTGACCGTCCTCCTCGACCGTCGTGGTCGGCGACTCGCCGGTCGTGCCCGACACGACCACGCCGTCGTTGCCGTTGCGCACGAGGTGGTCGGCCACCCGGGCGACACCGTCGAGGTCGACCGACCCGTCTTCAGCAATCGGGGTCACCATGGCGGTCAGCAAGCGACCGAACGGCGCGGCAGGTTGGCTCATGGTCCTAGGTTAGTGCGCCGCGTCCGCGCCTGCCGCGGGCGTGGTCTGCGCGGAAACGGCGCGGCCTGCGGGTACCTTCTCAGCGTGCACCGCCTCAGGCCCTCCCTCATCGTCGTCACGCTCGCCCTGACGGGAGCCCTCGGCACCCTTGCGGCGTGCGGTGGCAGCTCCGTCGACCCCGGCGAGGGCGCCCTGGGCTCGACCGTCGACCCGACGCCGACGACCGCGACACCTTCGACAAGCCCGTCGCCGGCGACGAGGACCCCGAAGCCCTCGAAGTCGGCGACCTCCGCGCCTGCGCAGGGCGGGGACGGCGACGCCGAGGGCGACGGCTCCCCCGCGGTCGCCGGCGGTGGCATCTGCCGCTACGTCGGCGCCGGGGAGGTCGGCTCGGTGCTCGGGGTCGCTGTCTCCGGGACGGCGGTCACGGGTCAGACCGGCTGCAAGTTCGACCAGCCCGGCAATCGCGGCCTCTCGGTGACCCTCCTGGACACGTCCGTCGCCCAGGCCGGCGGCATGTCCGGCGCCAAGGCCGAGGCCAACTCTGCGGTGGAGGGCACTCCGCAGAACCTCTCCGGCATCGGCTCGGCGGCCTTCGTGGTGACCGGCTCGATGTTCGGCGGGCCCGACGCGAACGCCGCCGGCGCCGTGCAGATCGGCAACCGGATCATCAGCGTCTTCCTGGTGCAGCGCTCCGGGCTGTCGGAGTCGCGGATGCGCACGCTCGAGGTCAACCTGCTCAAGCTGGTGGTGAAGGAAGCGCCCTGACTCAGGGTCCGACGCGCTCGAGCCAGACGAACTCGTGCGGGATCTCGGCGTCGAGGTGGATCTCTCGGCGAGTCTCGTGCCACTGCGCGCGCTCGAAGGACGGGTAGTGGGTGTCACCCTCGGGGCTCAGGTGCACCTCGGTGAGCACCTGCGCGTCGGCCCTCTCGAGGGCCTCGGCGTAGACCGTCGCTCCCCCGACGACGAACACCTCCTCGTCGATGCCGGGCCGCCAGTCGAGTCGCCTCGTCGAGCGATCGGCGCGACCAGCACCCCCTCGGCCGACCAGGCCGGGTCGCGGGTCAGCACGATCGTGGTCCGGCCCGGGCAGCGGCCGGCCGATCGAGTCATAGGTCGCCCGGCCCATCACCAGCACGTGGCCCAGGGTGAGCGCCTTGAAGTGCGCGAAGTCCGTCGGGGATCCGCCACGGGATGTCGGCCGTCGGCGCCGATCACGCCGTTGTCGGCGACCGCAGCGACCAGGGTCACCCGCGGCGCAGCGTCAGGCAGCGGCCGGCTCAGACGGCAATGGGGGCCTTGATCCCGGGGTGCGGGTCGTAGCCCTCGACCGCGATGTGCTCGAGGTCGAACGCGTCGAGCTCGGTGACCGATCGGTCGAGCGCCAGGGTGGGCAGCGGCCGTGGCTCCCGGGTCAGCTGCAGCCGGGCCTGGTCGAGGTGGTTGGTGTAGAGGTGGGCGTCACCCACGGTGTGCACGAAGTCGCCCACCTCCAGCCCGGTGACCTGCGCGACCATGTGCGTGAGCAGGGCGTAGGACGCGATGTTGAACGGGACGCCGAGGAAGACGTCGGCCGACCGCTGGTAGAGCTGGCAGGAGAGGCGGCCCGGCCCGCCGGGCTGGGGAGCGACGTAGAACTGGAACATCGTGTGGCACGGGGCCAGCGCCATGTCGGGGATGTCGGCGACGTTCCACGCCGAGACGATGTGCCGCCGCGAGTCGGGGTCACGGCGGATCTGGTCGAGCACCTGGGCGAGCTGGTCGATGTGCCGGCCGTCGGGCGCCGGCCACGAGCGCCACTGGTAGCCGTAGACCGGGCCGAGGTCGCCGTTGTCGTCGGCCCACTCGTCCCAGATCGTGACGCCGCGGTCCTGGAGCCACTTGACGTTGGTGTCGCCGCGGAGGAACCAGAGCAGCTCGGCGAAGACCGAGCGCGTGTGGATCCGCTTCGTGGTGACCAGCGGGAAGCCGGCAGCGAGGTCGAAGCGCATCTGGTGGCCGAACACGCTCAGGGTGCCGGTGCCGGTGCGGTCGGTCTTCTCCACGCCCTCGTCCAGGATCCGGCCGACGAGGTCGAGGTAGGTCTGCATGGGGAAAACCTACCCCTGGCCGCGGACGTTCTCGTGGCACACTCCGGGGGTGTTCCTCGGCCTGTCGGCAGCCCTCCTCGCCGCCGCCATCTTCGGCGTGATGTCCGTGCTCCAGGCAGCCGTGGTCCGGCGGCACGGCCTGTGGAACCGCAGGATCCTGCTCGTCATCGGCGTCTACCTCGCCGGCTGGATGTTCCACGTCGTCGCGATCGCGCAGCTCCCGCTCTACCTCGCCCAGGTCGGGGTCGGGTCCTCCCTGGTCGTCACCGCGGTGGTGGCGTCGTCGGTCATGGGCGAGCCGTTGTCGGCACTGCACTGGGCGGCCGTGGCGGCGATGGTGCTCGGCCTCGGGCTGCTCGCGGTCGCGGCCGGCCCGGTCGGCCACTCGCGGTTCAGCACCACGACGATCATGGTTCTCTACGCCCTGCTGGTGCTCAACGCCCTGCTCGGCTGGCTCGCCTGGCGCAGTCGCGGCGCGCTCGGAGTGGTGGCGCTGGGCGTCCTCGCAGGCACGGCGTACGCCGGCTCGCCGATCGCCACCCGCGCGCTCGCCGATCCGTCCCTGGACATGCACACGATCGCGCCTGCCGTGGCCATCGGTCTGTTCGGTGGCCTCGGCTTCCTGCTGTACTCCGCGGCGATGAAGCGCGGAGCCGTCACCGCAGCCACCGCGCCGGTCGTCATGCTGACGACGGTGATCCCGGCGGTCGTGGGTCTCTCGACGTTCGGCGACGAGGTGCGCTCCGGCTGGTGGGCGGCCGCCGTGGTCGCGTTCGCCGTCAGCGTGATCGCCGGCGCCGTGCTCTGCAGCGCCGAGGCCCGGCTCGAGCATCTCGACCCGAGCGCTGCTGAGTTGCCTTGACTGCGGTGTCGTCCTGAATGCTCAGCCGTCGTAGTCCAGCGCCAGCCGTTCGCTGGTCGGGCGCGACTGGCAGGTGAGCACGTAGCCGCGGGCGATCTCCTCGGGCTCGAGCGCCCAGTTGGCGTCCATCGCCACCGAGCCCTCCTCCAGGTGCGCGCGACAGGTGCCGCAGACCCCGCCCTTGCAGGCGTAGGGAGCGTCGCCGCGCACGCGCAGGAGCGCGTCGAGCACGTGCTCCCCCGGCGCCACGGTGAAGGCCGTCTGCAGGCCGCCGAGCACCGCTGTCGCCTCGGTGCCCTGGGCGGGCGTGTCCACGGTCGCCGCGATCGGCGGCGCCTCGGCGTGGAACAGCTCGGTGTGGATGCACCCCGGGTCGACGCCGTCGGCGACGAGGGCCTCGTGCACCGAGGTCACCAGGTCGAAGGGCCCGCAGAGGAACCACCCGTCGGCCGCCCCCACCAGCGCCGACCGGATCTGCCGCAGCCGGTCGGCGTCGAGTCGGCCGGAGAGCAGGGCGCTCTCCTGCGGCTCGCGGGTGAGCACATGGACCAGCTGGAAGCGGGCCGGATGGAGGTCCTTGAGGTCGGCGAGCTCGTCGAGGAACATCACCTCACGCTGGCTCCGGTTGCAGTCGATGAGCGTGACCTCCTCGACCTCCGGATCGGCCAGCGCCGTGGCCACCATCGACAGCACCGGCGTCACTCCGGAGCCCGCGGCCACGAACGCGGGGCGGCGCAGGCCGGCCAGCCCGGCGCCGAACCGGCCCATCGGCGTCATCACCTCGAGCTGGTCGCCGACACCGAGGTCCTCCAGGACCTTCTGGCTGAACATCCCGCCGGGCAGCCGCTTCACCCCGATCCGCAGCCCTGGCGCCGTCGGCGGGACGCACAGGGAGTACGAGCGGCGGATGTCGTCGCCGGGCACGCGGATCGCGACGTGCTGGCCCGCACCGAACGCGTACGCCGGCCGCAGCTCGTCGGGCACGTCGAGCGTCAGCGCGACCGAGTCGTCGGTCAGCGGGTCGATCGCCGCCACCCGAAGGGAGTGGAACTCGGGTCCGGCCACCTCAGAGCTCCTTGAAGCGATCGAACGGCTCGGCGCACGCGTTGCACACCCAGAGCGACTTGCACGCCGTCGAGCCGAACCGGCTGAGCTCGCGGGTGTCCGGCGACCCGCACTGCGGGCAGCGGACCGAGAGTGCGAGCGAGACCGGGCCGGTGGTGGAGCCTGTCGAAACCCCGTCTCGACAGGCTCGACGACCGGAGGACGGCGGCGCGATCCCGGCGGCCGCCAGCTTCGCCCGCCCTTCGGTGGTGAGGTCGTCGGTCGACCAGGCCGGTGCGAGCACCGTGTGCACCTGCACGTCCAGACCCGGGAGCGCCGCCTCGATGTCGGCACGGATCGCCTCCATCGCCGGACAGCCGGCGTAGGTCGGCGTGATGTCGACGTGCACCACGTCGTCGATGACTGCTACGTCGCGCAGGATGCCGAGGTCCTCGATGGTGATCATCGGCAGCTCGGGGTCCAGCACGGCCGCCACGGCCGCGCGGACTGCCGTCGCGGAGATCGAGCCTGTCGAGATCACCATGTCGCCCCCGGGTGCGAACGCGCCAGGTGCTGCATCTCGGCGAGCAGGTAGCCCATCGCCTCGGTGTGCCTGCCGTCGCGGCCGGCGCTCACCGCTGCGGAGACCTGGGGCTCGGCCAGCGTCGCCTCGGCCAGCACGGCGCGCACCCAGCCGAGCACGGGCTCCGCGAGCGTGGACGGGTCGACGGCCAGGCCCTCCTCGACCAGCTGCTCCGGCAGCCAGGCGGGGTCGAAGAGCTCCGCGACCCAGGGCCACTCGGCGTCGAGCGCGGCCTGGGCCCGCTCGTGCGACAACGGCGTCCCGTCGCCGAGCCGGACGACCCAGTGGCGCGCGTGGTCGCGGTGGTAGTCGACCTCCTTGACCGCCTTCGCCGCGACCGCGGCGAGAGTGGCGTCGGCCGACTGGGCCAGCCGGGCGTAGAGCTCGTGCTGGTACGCCGAGAACAGCAGCAGCCGCACCATCGTCACCGCGAAGTCGCCGTTGGCGCGCTCGACGAGCGACACGTTGCGGAACGCCCGCTCGTCGCGGAAGTAGGCCAGGTCGTCCTCGGTCTGCAGCCCCTCTCCGGTCGGCGCCGTGGAGAGCGTGCCGGCGTACTGGAGCAGCAGCCGGGCCTGCCCGAGCAGGTCGAGGGCGATGTTCCCGATCGCGACGTCCTCCTCGAGCTGGGGCGCACGCGCGACCCACTCGGCGAGGCGGTGCGAGGCGATCAGCGCGTCGTCGGCGAGGGCGAGGGCGTACTCGCCCACGAGGGGGCGCTCAGATGTGGAGGTCATCGGGAACCTCGTAGAAGGTGGGGTGGCGGTACGCCTTGTCGGCAGCCGGGTCGAAGAAGCTGTCCTGCTCGTCGGGGCTGCTCGCGGTGATCTCTGCCGCGGGCACCACCCACAGCGAGACGCCTTCCTGCCGCCGGGTGAACACGTCGCGGGCGTTGCGCAATGCCATCTCCGCGTCGGCGGCGTGGATCGAGCCGGCGTGCACGTGCGCCAGCCCTCGCTTCGGCCGGACGAAGACCTCCCACAGATCTCCCCCGGTGGTTGAGCCCGTCGAAGCCATCACGCCGCTCCCTTCTGGCGAGCTTCCTGCTTCGCGGCGTACGCCGCGGCCGCCTCACGCACCCACGCGCCGTCCTCGTGGGCCCGGACCCGGTGGTCGAGCCGCTGGGCGTTGCAGGGGCCGTTGCCCTTGACCACCTCGAACAGCTCGGAGAAGTCGATCTCACCGTGGCTCCAGGTCCCAGCGGCCTCGTCCCAGCGCAGGTCGGGGTCGGGCAGCGTCAGGCCGAGCGCCTGCGCCTGGGGCACGGTCATGTCGACGAACCGCTGCCGGAGGGTGTCGTTGGAGAAGCGCTTGATGCCCCAGGCCATCGACTGCGCGCCGTGCGTGGAGGCATCGTCGGGCGGGCCGAACATCATCAGCGACGGCCACCACCACCGGTCCACGGCGTCCTGGGCCATCGCGTGCTGGGCCCCGGTGCCGTGGCTGAGCGCGTGCAGCAGCTCGAAGCCCTGCCGCTGGTGGAACGACTCCTCCTTGCACACCCGCACCATCGCCCGGGCGTACGGGCCGTAGGAGCAGCGGCACAGCGGCACCTGGTTGACGATCGCGGCACCGTCGACGAGCCACCCGATGGCGCCCATGTCGGCCCAGGTCAGCGTCGGGTAGTTGAAGATCGAGGAGTACTTCTGGCGGCCGGTGTGCAGCGCGTCGAGGAGCTCGTCGCGCGACACCCCGAGAGTCTCCGCGGCGGCGTACAGGTAGAGGCCGTGGCCGGCCTCGTCCTGGACCTTCGCCAGCAGGATCGCCTTGCGGCGCAGGCTGGGGGCCCGGGTCAGCCAGTTGCCCTCGGGCTGCATCCCGATGATCTCGCTGTGGGCGTGCTGGGCGATCTGCCGGACCAGGGTCGCCCGGTAGGCGTCGGGCATGTCGTCGCGGGGCTCGACGCGCGCGTCGGCAGCGATCAGCTCCTCGAAGGTGGTCACGACGCCAGCCTAGCCCAGGGATGTTACAGATCACACGTCGCACGACGGTTCTGCTGTAATGCCGGGCGATCCCTTCGCCCGTCTCGCCGCCGATGACGGATGATGTCTCCGTGGCTGCCCGTGCGACGATCCGCGAGAACAATGGTTCCTTCTCCTTGAGCTTCCCCTGCGGGGAGCTCCCGGCCGACGACGCCGTGGTCGAGGCCGACCACGAGCCCAACGGCTACTTCTGGGAGGGAGTCGCGCAGTTCCTGGCGCCGGACCTGGCCGCCGTCGTCGAGTTCGACTCCGAGGGGTCGCTGTTCTGCGCGTACGGCGACCGCGGTCCGCTCGCCCGGCTGCAACAGGTGCTCGAGCCGTGCCTGTCCGACCCCGGCCGGGTCACCCAGGTGATCGGTGAGGCGACCGCCGCCGGTTTCGAGTTCGACGACTGAGACCGGTGGACGCCCTCGTCGAGCGGGCGCAGCGCCTGGTCTCTGCCCCGCATCGCGCGCTGCTGGGTCTGTGCGGCCCGCCGGGGGCAGGGAAGTCCAGCCTCGCCGTCGAGCTGGTCCGTCGCCTCGGCCCGGAGGCGGTGGCCGTCCCCCTCGACGGCTTCCACCTGCAAGACGCCGAGCTGGAGCGGCTCGGCCGGCTCGACCGGAAGGGTGCGCCCGACACCTTCGACGTCGACGGGTACGTCGCACTGCTGCGCCGGATCCGCCAGGACCCGGACCGCGCCGTCTACGCGCCCGGGTTCGACCGCGACCGTGAGGTGTCCCTGGCCGGCGCGATCGCGGTCCTGCCCGAGCACCGCGTCGTCGTCACCGAGGGCAACTACCTGCTGCTCGACAGGCCGGGATGGGGCGAGGTGCGCCCCGAGCTGGCGGAGTGCTGGTACCTCGACGGCGACGACGGTCTCCGGCGACGCAGGCTCGTCGAGCGCCACGTGCGACACGGACGGAGCCATCGGGCCGCCGAGGCGTGGGTCGCGGCCACCGACGACCCGAACGCCCGGCTGGTGGCTTCGACCCGGGAGGCAGCCGACCTGGTCGTGGACGCAGATGCTTGGATGACCGGGTGAACGCTGACGTCTCCTGCCGGGTCGCGTGGGCCGACGACGCGAGCGTGATCGCGGCCGTCCAGGTGCGGGCCTGGCGCACCTCGTACGACCAGGTGCTGCCGTCGGAGCTGCTGGCAGCGCTCGACCCCGATGAGATCGCCGCAAGCTGGTCGCAGTCCCTGGGCAGCCCGCCGGATGCGCGCAACCGGGTGCTGGTCGCCCTCGAGCGCAACCTGGTGACCGGCTTCGCCGTCACCGGTCCCGCCGCCGACCCGGACTGCGACCCGGTGGTCGACGGCGAGGTCACCGACCTGACCGTCGACCCGCACAAGCGGCACGCCGGTCACGGATCACGCCTGATGCAGGCATCCGTCGACACGCTCAAGGCCGACCGGTTCACCCGTGCGGTGACCTGGCTCGGGGCCCAGGACGACGAGACCCGAGCCTTCCTCACCGCCGCCGGCTGGGCGCCGGACGGTGCGCACCGGACGCTCGACCTGACCGGCGACGGGGCCGTCCAGGTCAAGCAGGTCCGGCTGCACACCGACCTGGGTTGATCAGGCAGGTTGATCAGGCAGGTTGATCAGGCAGGCTGATCAGGCAGGCTGATCAAGCCACGCTCACCGCACTCCACGCAGCCGCGACCGCGGCGTACTGGCCGCTGCCCGCGCCGTACAGGTCGCGGGCCGCGTTCGAGCGTGGCGGTGCGGGCGCCGGAGTAGTTCGGTGCTCGACGTCATGTACACCGTCAGCGCGCGGTACCAGATCGCCGCGGCGGCGTCCCGCCCGATCCCGGTGACGGTCGAGCCGTTGCAGGTCGGGCTGTTGTAGGAGACACCGTTGAGGGTCTTGGCGCCCGAGCCCTCCGACAGCAGGTAGAAGAAGTGGTTCCCGACGCCCGAGGAGTAGTGCACGTCGAGGTTCTTCGTGCCCGTCGTCCAGCAGCTCGCCGAGCTGCCGTCGGAGGCAGGGTTGTCCATCCTGCGGAAGCCGAGGTGGTGCAGCTTGTCGAACTGCTCGCCGATCAGGTAGTCGCCCGGGTCGCTGGCGTTGTTCGCGAAGAACTCGACCATGGTGCCGAAGATGTCCGAGGTGGCCTCGTTCAGCCCGCCGGACTCGCCGCTGTAGGCCAGGCCCGCGGTGTTCTCCGTGACGCCGTGCGACATCTCGTGGCCGGCGACGTCGAGTGAGGTCAGCGGGCCGTAGTTGGTGCCGTCGCCGTCGCCGTAGGTCATCTTGGTGCCGTCCCAGAACGCGTTGTTGTACTTGTTGCCGTAGTGCACCCGGTTGTAGGACCCGGTGCCGTTGCCGAAGATGCCGTTGCGGCCGAACGTGGCCTTGTAGAAGTCCCACGTCATGTTGGTGCCGTACTGCGCGTCGACGGCCGCGGACTCCCGCGAGCTGGTCGAGCCGTTCCCGAAGCTGTTGTCGGGGCTGGTGAAGAGGGTGCCGGTCTTGCAGCCCGAGCCGAACAGCTGGCAGAGCAGGCCGTCGGTCTTGTTCGCCATGTCGGTGGTGTAGGTGTTGCCGCGCGTCGGGTCCTTCAGCTGGTAGGTCAACCCCGTGAACGTGAGCTGCAACGGAACCGTGCCACCGTAGAGCGACTGGCCGGAGCCGTCGGCGGTCTCGATCTGCTGCTCCGTGCGGATCACCGCGCCCGTGCGCGCGTCGACGTACGACGCCAGCCGGCTGGGCGTGCCGTCGGGCTGGACCCCGCCGCTCATCACCCGCCAGGCGAGCCGCGGCGTCGCGCCGGTGCCGTCGACGACCAGCGTGGCCGACTCGGCGTGGTCGCCGGCTTCTGCCTTCGCCGCTGCCGCGCTGACGCGTCGGCGAGGTGCTCAGGCTCAGGCTCTTGCCCAGGGTCTGGCTCGAGCCCTTCCACGCCTCTGCGCGGGTCTGGTGCACGACCAGGTCTCCACCGACCACCTCGAGGCCGTGGTAGCTGCGGCGCAGCCGGACGTGGGAGGTGCCGTTGGCGTCGACGATCGCGCCGACAGCGGTGAACGCCTGTGCGGCGCCGAACCTGGTGGCGGAGACGTGCGACTTCGCGGCGGCGATGGCCGCGGCGACCAGTGAGCCCCGGTCGCTGCTGCTGGCGGTGGCTGCGGGGGCGGCGGTGACTGCCGCGGCCGCGAGCGTCGCCGCGACGGCGGCGGTCAGGGTGATGGGTGCACGGGTGCGCATGCGGGTTCCTCTCCGAGATGAGGAGGACTGGGAGGGGTCCTCTGGAGGTCACCCTGACGCCTCGGCGCCGTCTTGGGAAGACCCGATCACTGCGTTGCAGGAACGTGCAGCGGCTCAGGATCCGGCGATCGAGCTCAGTCGAGATCCAGGAACGTCTCCAGCCCGACCGTCAGGCCCGGGGTCTCGCCGATCCGGCGGAGGCCGAGGAGGACGCCTGGTGTGAACGACGCCCGGTCGAGGGAGTCGTGCCGGATGGTCAGGGTCTCCCCGACGCCGCCCAGCACGACCTCCTGGTGGGCCACCAGCCCGCGCACCCGGAGCCCGTGGACGTGGATGCCTGCGACCTCGGCGCCGCGGGCACCCGCGAGCCCGGTGCTGGTCGCGTCGGGGGGTGCGCCCAGGCCGGCCTCCGCTCGCGCTGCTGCGATCAGCTCGGCGGTGCGCTGCGAGGTGCCCGAGGGCGCGTCGGCCTTGTCCGGGTGGTGCAGCTCGATGATCTCGACAGACTCGAAGAAGCGGGCCGCCTCGGCCGCGAAGCGCATCATCAAGATCGCGCCGATCGAGAAGTTCGGGGCGACCAGGACACCGACCTTCCGGTGATCGAGCCTGTCGAGATCCGCGAGCCATTCCCGCAGCTGCTCGAGGCGGGCCTCGTCGAAGCCGGTCGTGCCGACCACCGCGTCGATGCCGTGCTCGATGCAGAACTCCAGGTTGGCCATCACCGCGCCGGGATGGGTGAAGTCGACCACGGCGTCGGCACCGGTCGCGACCAGCGTCTCGAGGTCGTCGCCCTCGTCGATCTCGGCGACCAGCTCGAACTCGTCGGACCCCGCGACGGCCTCGCAGACCACGCGGCCGACCTTGCCCTTGGCGCCCAGGACGCCGACCTTGAGAGCACTCATGCGTGTCGCCTCGTCACGGTGGTCGAGCCTAGTCGAGACCGGGCCCCACGACCGCCAGCGTCTCGGGCCGGCTGAACAGGTCCGCCGCCAGCGCGTTCACGTCGTCGAGGGTGACCGCGTCGAGACGGGCGAGCACCTCGTCGAGGGACAGCAGCCGGTCCTGGAACAGCTCGACCTCGCCGAGCCGGGTCATCCGGGACCCGGTGTCCTCGAGGCTGAGCACCAGACCGCCGCGCATCTGGCCGCGCCCGCGGTCGAGCTCGTCGGCGGTCAGGCCTGCCGCGACGACCCGGGCCAGCTCGCCGCGCACCACGTCGAGGACCTCCTCGGACTTGCTCGGCAGCGAGCCGACCGAGACGCCGACCATGCCGGCGTCGGAGTAGCTGGTCGCGAAGGAGTACACCGAGTACGCCAGCCCACGGCGCTCCCGGACCTCCTGGAACAGCCGCGACGACGAGCCGCCGCCGAACGCCGCGTTGAGGACGCCAAGGGTGTACCGGCGGTTGTCCGAGCGCGTCATGCCGCGCATGCCGAGCACCTGGTTGACCTGCTCGAACGCCCGCGTCGTGTGCACGTCGCCCGGCTTGAGGGCCCGCGGCCGCTCTGCGCGGCGCGGCGGCACCGGGGTGGCATCGACGTCGTCGAGGAAGCCGCGGCGCGAGAACGCCTTGCGGACCATGCGTACGACGTCTGCGTGGACGATGTTGCCGGCCACCGCGACGGTCATCGCCGGGGCGACGTACCGGGAGCGGTAGTAGCGGTTCACCTGGGTGCGGGTCAGCGCCTCGATCGACTCGACGCTGCCGGCGATCGGGCGGGCCAGCGGCGTGCCTTGCCACGCCTTGGCCGCGAAGAGGTTGTGCACCACGTCGTCCGGGTCGTCGTCGTGCATCGCGATCTCGTCGAGGATGACCGTCGCGCTCGGCCTCGACGTCGGCTCGGCCGCGATCAGCGAGTCGGTCGTCATGTCGCCCAGGACGTCGATCGCCAGCGGCAGGTCCTGGTCGAGCACCCGGGCGTGGTAGCAGGTGTACTCGCGGGCGGTGTAGGCGTTGAACTCCCCGCCGACCCCGTCGAGGGCCGAGGAGATGTCCATCGCGGTCCGGGTCCGGGTGCCCTTGAACAGCAGGTGCTCGAGGAAGTGCGAGGCACCGTTGAGCGCCGCGGTCTCGTCGCGCGAGCCGACCCCGACGAAGACCCCGATGGCCGCCGAGCGGACACCGGGGACGTGCTCGGTCACGACCCGCAGCCCCCCGCGAAGGACGGTCCTGCGGACGCCTTCGATGAGGGTGCGGGTCGTGCCCGGCTTCTGCTCAGCGGCGAGCGTCACTCTTCGGTGGACTCCGGGGAGTCACCCTCGGTGCCGGCTTCGTCCTCCATTACGGGGACCAGCGACAGCTTGCCGCGGTCGTCGATCTCGCCGATCTGGACCTGGATCTTCTGACCGACCGAGACGACGTCCTCGACGTTGTCGACCCGCTTGCCGCCGGCCAGCGCCCGCAGCTTGCTGATGTGCAGCAGGCCGTCCTTGCCCGGCATCAGCGAGACGAACGCGCCGAAGTTCGTCGTCTTCACGACCGTGCCGAGGTAGCGCTCGCCGACCTCGGGCATCGTCGGGTTGGCGATCTGGTTGACCGCCTGACGCGCCGCCTCCGCGGCCTCGCCGTTGGTCGCACCGATGTAGATCGTGCCGTCGTCCTCGATCGAGAGCTTGGCGCCGGTGTCGTCCTGGATCTGGTTGATCACCTTGCCCTTGGGCCCGATGACCTCGCCGATCTTGTCGATCGGGATCTTCACCGTGATGATCCGCGGCGCGTGGATCGACATCTCCTCAGGGGCCGTCGATGGCCTCGGCCATCACCTCGAGGATCGCCAGGCGCGCGTCGCGGGCCTGGGTCAGCGCGCCGGCAAGCACGTCGGCAGGGATGCCGTCGAGCTTGGTGTCGAGCTGCAGGGCGGTGACGAACTGCCGCGTGCCGGCGACCTTGAAGTCCATGTCACCGAACGCGTCCTCGGCACCGAGGATGTCGGTCAGCGCGACGTAGCGCGGTCTCGCCGTCGACCTCGTCGGTGATCAGGCCCATCGCGATGCCGGCCACCGGCGCCGTCAGCGGGACACCCGCCTGGAGCAGTGACGAGCGTCGAGGCGCAGACCGAGCCCATCGAGGTGGAGCCGTTGGAGCCCATCGCCTCGGAGAGCTGGCGGATCGCGTAGGGGAACTCCTCGCGCGTCGGGATCACCGGCAGCAGCGCACGACGGGCGAGCGCACCGTGGCCGACCTCGCGGCGCTTCGGCGAGCCGACGCGGCCGGTCTCACCGGTGGAGAACGGCGGGAAGACGTACTTGTGCATGTAGCGGCGCGTACGTCTCCGGGGAGAGGGTGTCGAGCTTCTGCTCCATGGTCAGCATGTCCAGCGTGGTGACGCCCAGGATCTGGGTCTCGCCGCGCTCGAACAGCGCCGAGCCGTGCACCCGCGGGAGCACCTCGACCTCGGCGGACAGCGTCCGGATGTCGGTGAGGCCACGGCCGTCGATGCGGATCTGGTCGCGGAGCACCCGCTGGCGGACCAGCGACTTGTTCAGCGAGCGGAACGCCGCGCCGATCTCCTTCTCACGACCCTCGAACTGGCCGGCCAGCGTCTCCAGCAGCTCGGCCTTGATGTCGTCGAGCTTGTCCTCGCGCTCGTGCTTGCCGGCGATGGTCAGCGCAGCGGCGGTCTCGTCCTTCACCGCAGCCTCGACGGCGGCGTACACGTCGTCCTCGTAGTCGAGGAAGATCGGGAACTCCTGGACCGGCTTCGCGGCCTGCTTGGCCAGCTCGACCTGCGCCTCGCACAGCTGCTTGATGAACGGCTTGGCCGCCTCGAGACCGCCGGCGACGACCTCCTCGGTCGGAGCCTGCTTGCCCTGGTTCTGCACGAGGTCCCAGGTCTGCTCGGTGGCCTCGGCCTCGACCATCATGATCGCGACGTCACCGGTCTCGGTGACCCGACCCGCGACGACCATGTCGAACACGGCCTTCTCGATCTGGCTGTGCGTCGGGAACGCGACCCACTGGCCCTCGATCAGCGCGACGCGGGTGGCGCCGACCGGGCCGCTGAACGGAAGGCCGGAGAGCTGCGTGGACGCGGACGCGGCGTTGATCGCGAGCACGTCGTACGGCGCGTCGGGGTTGAGCGCGAGCACGGTGATGACGACCTGGACCTCGTTGCGCAGGCCCTTCTTGAAGGTCGGGCGCAGCGGCCGGTCGATCAGCCGGCAGGTGAGGATCGCGTCCTCGCCGGGCCGGCCCTCGCTGCGGAAGAACGAGCCGGGGATCCGGCCCGCGGCGTACATCCGCTCCTCCACGTCGATCGTCAGGGGGAAGAAGTCGAACTGGTCCTTGGGCTGCTTGCCGGCGGTGGTGGCCGAGAGCAGCATGGTGTCGTCGTCGAGGTAGGCGGTCACCGAACCGGCGGCCTGGCGGGCCAGGAGCCCGGTCTCGAACTTGACGGTGCGGGTGCCGAACTTGCCGTTGTCCAGAACGGTCTCGACGGCGGAAATGACGGGTCCCTCGTTCAAAGGGGTTCCCTTTCTCTTCGCGGAGCGATCCGCGAGCCCGCAGTGCTGTTGCCAGTAGTGGGGGCGCCTGCCCTGCTGTGGGGGGCCGGTCTTCGATCGAGGCCCACGGATCGCACTGGTGATCGAGCTCAGCCGAGATCCGGAGGCCACTACCAAAGGCCGGCGTATCGCGGGCCGCTCCTGTGGGTGGTTGTTCGTCTTCAGTTGTGGTTCAGGAGTCGTGGTTCAGGTCAATGCGACACGGCGACCCACCGTGAGGCGAGTCGCCGTGCGAGAGTCATCGACGCAGGCCGAGGCGCTGCACGATCGAGCGGTAGCGCTCGATGTCGGTCTTCTCGAGGTAGTTGAGCAGCCGACGGCGCTGACCGACGAGCAGCAGCAGGCCACGACGGCTGTGGTGGTCGTGCTTGTGCTCCTTGAGGTGCTCGGTCAGGTGGGAGATGCGGTGCGACAGCAGCGCGACCTGCACCTCCGGGGAGCCGGTGTCGCCCTCGGCGGTGGCGTACTCGGCGATGATCTGCTTCTTGGTCTCTGCGTCGGTACCGATGGACACGTGGACTCCCTTCGTTTCTCGCTGCGCGGCGCGCCGGGGCATGTCCCTCCGGGCACTGGGTTCCGCGGCCGATCAGACGGCAACGCCCAAGGCTATCAGCGGGCATCGGCAGGCCGAAATCGAGCGCTGGGCCGTATCGAGCGCTCAGGCTGCGCCCGGGGTCGCCCCGGTACCGCCGGAGCCGATGATGTTCGTGAGCTCCTCGGCAAAGCGTCCCGGGCTCACCAGCATCCAGCCGTGGGTGCCGTCCACGGTCCGCACCGCAGGGTCGCCGAGTGCGGCCCGCATCGACTCCAGGCAGGCCGCGGGCAGGACGGTGTCGTTGCGGCCCCAGAGGATCACCACCGGCAGCCGGCGCGTCTTGAGGTCCTTGAGCTCGCGGGTGAGGTCGGCGGTCCGGGCCAGCCGCCCCACGCGCCAGAGGGCCCGCGGGTGCAGGACGGCGTTCGGGACCGCGTCGCCGGCGATGACGGGTGCGATCCGGGTGACCTGGCGCAGCGAGAACGCCTCGGCCGGGAAGTGGATCCCCCAGTCCCAGAGCGGGCGCTCGCGCAGGTGCCGGGAGCGGCCCCGACGGTCGGTCCAGGCCGAGCCGCCGATCGAGTTCACCAGCACCAGCTGGCTCACCCGGTCGGTCGCGTCGTGCGCGAACTGGATCGCGACGCCGCCGCCGAAGGAGTGACCGACCAGGATCACCTTGCCGGTCACCTCGACCGCCTCGAGGAACCGGCCGACCCACGCGGCGTACCCGACGAGGCTGAAGTGGTCCGCCGGCAGCTCGGTGGTGCCGCCGAACCCGGGCATCGCGGGTGCGTAGACCCTCACCCCGGACCGAGCCAGACGACGCAGCGCGTGCCGGTAGCTGCGGTGGTTGAGCCCCCAGCCGTGCAGGAAGAGCACCGGCGGGCCGTCGCCGGCGACCCCGTAGACGGCGTCCTTTCCGTCGACCCTGGTGTGTCGCCACACGAGACGGTCGTCCCGGCCGGCCACGGCGTCCATGGCACCCCCTCCCGGGAGCGCCCGAGCCGTCGTCCCACCTCCACTCTCCGGGAGCCGGTACGCCGCCGGGATGGGCCGTCGTGCCGTGGTCGGGGTGACTTTGGGCCCGGTCGCACCCTCCCGGACCGGCCGCGACCGTGGAACGATCACCGACATGACGGTCTCCCCCTCCCCCAGCACACCCACCACCGAGACCAAGCTCGGTGTCTGCAACCTCTGCGAGGCGATCTGCGGTCTCGAGCTGACCATCGAGAAGCGCCCTGACGGCGACCGGGTGACCGGCATCCGCGGCCACGACGCCGACCCGCTCTCGCGAGGACACATCTGCCCCAAGGGTGTCGCGCTGGCCGACATCCACGCCGACCCCGACCGACTCCGGGCGCCGGTGAAGAAGGTCGACGGCGCGTGGGTGGAGACGACCTGGGACGACGCCCTCGACCTGGTCGCCGACAACGTCGCGCGCACCATCAACACCCACGGCAAGGACGCGCTCGGCATCTACCTGGGCAACCCCAACGCCCACTCCCTCGGCGCTGCCGACGCACGGCATCCGGCTGGTCAAGGCGTTCCGCACCCGCAACCGGTTCAGCGCCTCGTCGGTCGACCAGATCCCGCACCAGTTCGTGGCTTCGGAGATGTTCGGCCACCAGCTGATGATCCCGATCACCGACATCGACCAGACGTCGTACTTCCTGGTCTTCGGAGCCAACCCGATGGCCTCCAACGGCTCCCTGATGACCGTGCCCGACTTCCCCAACCGGGTGCGCGAGCTGAAGAAGCGCGGCGGCCGGATGGTGGTGTTCGACCCGCGCCGGACCGAGACCGCGAAGGTGGCCGACGAGCACTTCTTCGTGCGCCCGGGCACCGACGCCGTCGTGCTGCTGGCGATGCTGCACGTGCTCTTCGCCGACGGCCTGACGCGGCCCGCGGCGTACGTCGACGGCGCGGAGCGCGTGCGCGACCTGGTCGCCGACTTCACCCCGGAGTACGCCGCGTCGGTCAGCGGCGTGGCCGCCGACGACATCCGCCGGATCACCCACGAGTACGCCGGGGCGGACGGCGCCGCGGCGTACGGCCGGATCGGGCTGTCGACCCAGGGCTTCGGCTCGGTCTGCCAGTGGGCGCTGAACTGCCTCAACATCTTGTCGGGCAACCTCGACCGCGAGGGCGGGATGCTCTTCCCCGAGCCGGCCGTCGACTTCGTCAAGCGCGGGATCGTGGGGCGCGGGCACTACGACAAGTACCGCAGCCGGGTCCGCAATGCTCCCGAGTACGGCGGCGAGCTGCCGGTCAGCGTCTTCGCCGAGGAGATCCGGACTCCGGGCGAGGGCCAGATCAGGGCGGTGCTGACGATCGCCGGCAACCCGGTGCTGTCGACGCCCGACGGCAAGCGGCTCGGCGAGGCGTTCGACACCCTCGACTTCATGGCCGCGGTCGACATCTACCTCAACGAGACCACCCGGCACGCCGACGTGATCCTGCCTCCGACCACGGCTCTCGAACGCGACCAGTACGACATCGTCTTCCACGGGCTCGCGGTCCGGAACACTGCGCGCTTCACCCCTGCGGCGCTGCCGAAGCCGAAGGGCGCGCGCCACGACTGGGAGATCTTCCGCGACCTCACGCTGCGGATCCAGGCGCGCCTGGACCACAAGCCCTCTCTCGCGGCGCGACTGCGGGAGCGCGCGCTCCTGTCACTGAGCCCCACCTTCCTGATCGGGATGCTGCTGCGCACCGGTGGCAGGACCACGATCAGCGAGCTGCGCAAGCATCCGGAGGGCGTCGACCTCGGACCGTTGCGTCCGACGCTGCCCGAGCGCCTGATGACCAGGGACAAGCGCATCGACCTGGCGCCCGCGGTGATCACCGACGACCTCCACCGGGTGCGGACCGCAATGGCGGAGCTGGCCGACGACGAGCTCGTCCTGATCGGTCGACGACACCAGCAGGACTGCAACTCCTGGATGCACAACTCCGAGCGGCTGACCCGGGGCCGGGCCCGCCATCAGCTGCTGATGCACCCCGAGGACCTGACCGCCCGCGGGATCTCCGACGGCGCACTGGTCACGGTCTCGTCCCGGGTCGGCTCGGTCACCGTCGAGGTGGCCGCCGCCGACGACATGATGCGCGGGGTGGTCTCGCTCCCCCACGGCTACGGGCACCAGGTCGACGGCATCAGGCTCGAGCACGCCGCGACGGTGACCGGTGTGTCGATCAACGACCTCACCGACCCCGAGCGTCTCGACCTGTCCGGCAACGCCGCGTTGAGCGGCGTACCGGTGACGGTCAGGTGCCCATCCCAAGCAGCTCCCGGGTGCGCGTGACGTCGTCGTTGATCGTGGCGACCAGCGCATCGATCCCGTCGAACTTGACCATCCCGCGGATGCGCGCGACGAACGAGATCTCGACCCGGCGACCGTAGAGATCGAGATCGGTGCGATCGAGCACGTAGGCCTCGACCCGGCGGTCACGAACGCCGTCGAAGGTGGGGTTCGTACCGACCGAGATCGCCGCCGGCAACGGCTCCCGGTCCCCTTCGTCGAGGACGCGCAGCCAGCCGGCGTACACCCCGTCGGCGGGCGCAGCGAGGTCCTTCACCGACACGTTCGCGGTCGGGAAGCCGAGGTCGCGACCGCGACGGTCTCCTTCGACCACCTCGCCGACCACGGCGTACGGCCGGCCCAGTGCCTCGGCGGCACCCTCGATGTCGCCTGCGGTGAGACAGGTGCGGACGTACGTCGACGACCACACCTGGGGACCACCGTCCAGTGCCACACCGTCGACCACGAAGCCACGGGAGGCACCCGCGGCCGTCAACGTGGCCACGTCGCCGGCCGCCTTGTTGCCGAACCGGAAGTTCGCGCCGACGACCACGTGCCGCGCGTGCAGGCCGTCCACGAGGATCCGGTCGATGAACTCCTCCGGTGTCCAGGCCGCGATCTCGCGCGAGAACCGGATCACGTACACGTCGTCCGCACCCGCGTCGGCGAGCAGGCGGCACCGGGTGTCGAGGTCCGTCAGGGTCAGAGGTGCGTGATCAGGACGCAGCACCGCCATCGGGTGCGGGTCGAAGGTCACGGCGACGACCCGCAGGCCCTCGGCGTCAGCGACCTCGCGCGCGCGACCGATCACGTGCTGGTGGCCGAGGTGCACCCCGTCGAAGTTCCCGATCACGACCGCGGTGCGGCCGAGATCGGCCGGTACCTCGTCGAGGGAATGCCACACGCGCACGCGCCGAGACTACTGGTCGGCGCGCGACGGCCGGACGAACCCCTGCCGGCTCACACGAACACCGCGACGGCACGCGCGATGTCGCCGTCCTGCTCGTAGAGCGCGAGGAACTCGCCGTCCGGGCCGAACAACGCGTGCGCTCCGTCGCCGCCGAGACGGAGACCGAGCTTGCGCCCGTGCTGGACGTCGGCCGCGAGCTCGGCGGGCAGGTCGGCGCTCGGGAAGCTGCTGCGAGCGGCTTCGGCGATCGGCATCACCACGAGCTCCTCGGTGAGCTCGTCGAGCGTGCGCGCGGAGCCGAGACCGAAACCGCCGACGGCCGTGCGCCGCAGGGCGGTGAGGTGACCGCCGACACCGAGTGCGGCGCCGAGGTCACGGGCGATCGCACGGATGTAGGTGCCGCTCGAGCAGCGCACCGCGATGTCGACGTCGACGGTCCCTGCCCCGTGGCCGGTCTCGACGCGACGGATCGCGACCACGTCGATCGTGTCGATCCGCACCGCGCGGGCAGCGAGCTCCACCTCCTCGCCGGCCCGCACGCGCTCGTAGGCGCGGCGGCCGTCGACCTTGATCGCCGAGACCGAGGAGGGGACCTGCTCGATCTCACCGACCATCGCGGCGAGGCCGGCACGGAGTGCCTCGTCGGTCACCCCGTCGGCGGCCACGGTCGCCACGGTCTCGCCCTCGGCGTCGTCGGTGCTGGTGGTGACCCCGAGACGGATCGTCGCGTCGTAGGCCTTGTCGGTGACCAGCAGGTGGCCGAGCAGCCGGGTCGCCCGGTTGACCCCGACCACCAGCACTCCGGTCGCCATCGGGTCGAGGGTCCCTGCGTGCCCGACCTTGCGAGTACCGGCCAGCCGGCGTACGTGTGCGACCACGTCGTGGGAGGTCATCCCCGCGGGTTTGTCCACGACGACGAGCCCGGACTGCGTGTGGTCCGGAGTGCTCACTCGTCCTCGTCGTCGGGGTCGTCGTCGACCCGCGGCTTCTTGTACGGGTCGGCGTCACCGGCGAACCCGGCACCGCTGGCCGACGCGGCCACCGCCGCGTCGGCCTGGCGCGCGCGTTCGAGCAGGTCGTCGATGTGCCGGGCACTCTCGGGAAGTGCGTCGTGGATGAACTCGAGGTTGGGCACGTGCCGCATCCCCAGCTGCTTCCCGACCTCCGAGCGCAACAGCCCCTTGGCAGACTCGAGCGCCGCGGCAGTGGCTGCCAGCTCGCTCTCGCTGTGCTCCTGGTCGAGGGCGAACACCGTGTAGAAGATCGACGCCTGCTGGGTGTCCCCGGACACCCGGACGTCGGTCACGGTCACGAAGCCGAGCCGCGGGTCCTTGACCCGCCGCTCGAGCATCTCCGCGACGATGACCTTGATCCGGTCCGCGATCTTGCGGACGCGTGGACTGGTCACGACCTCGGAATCTCCCGCATCTCGAAGGCCTCGATGACGTCGCCTTCCTTGATGTCGTTGAAGCCGCGGATGACCAGGCCGCACTCGAAGCCCTCGCGGACCTCCGCGGCGTCGTCCTTCTCGCGCTTCAGCGACGCCAGGTCGGCGCTGTCGACGACCACCGCGCCGTCACGGATCAGGCGCACCTTGGCGTTGCGCCGGATCACTCCGCTGGTGACCATGCAGCCGGCGATGTTACCGATCTTCGAGGACCGGAAGATCGCCCGGATCTCGGCCTGGCCGAGGGTCTGCTCCTCGTACTCCGGCTTGAGCATGCCCTTCAGGGCTGCCTCGATCTCCTCGATCGCCTGGTAGATCACCGTGTAGTACCGGATCTCCACGCCTTCGCGCTCGGCCAGCTCCGTCGCCTTGCCCTGCGGGCGGACGTTGAAGCCGATGATGATCGCGTCGGACGCGGCCGCCAGGTCGACGTTGGTCTCGGTGATCGCACCGACGCCGCGGTCGATGACGCGCAGGCTGACCTCGTCGCCGACGTCGATCTTCGCCAGCGAGTCCTCGAGGGCCTCGACCGAACCGGAGACGTCACCCTTCAGGATCAGGTTGAGCTCCTGGCTCTCGCCCTTCTCCATCGACGCCATGAAGTCCTCCAGGCTGCGACGCACACGCCGCTTGGCCTGCATGGCAGCCCGCTCGCGCGACTCCCGCTTCTCGGCGATCTGACGCGCCATCCGGTCGTCCTCGACCACGATGAAGTTCTGCCCCGCACCGGGCACGCCGGAGAGGCCGAGCACCATCGCCGGACGGGACGGCTCCGCGATCTCGAGGTTCTCGCCGTACTCGTCGAGCAGCGCCCGGACCCGGCCGTGGGCCGGACCGGCGACGATCGAGTCGCCGACGCGCAAGGTCCCGCGCTGGACGAGGATCGTCGCCACCGGACCGCGGCCGCGGTCGAGGTGAGCCTCGACCACGAGGCCCTGGGCGTCCTGGTCGGGGTTGGCGCGCAGGTCGAGCGAGGCGTCCGCGGTGAGCACGATCGCCTCGAGCAGCTTGTCGAGGTTGAGGTTGGCCTTCGCCGAGACGTCGACGAACATCGCGTCGCCGCCGTACTCCTCGGGGACCAGACCGTACTCGGTCAGCTGACCGCGCACCTTCGCCGGGTCGGCCTCGGGCTTGTCGATCTTGTTGACGGCCACCACGATCGGCACGCCCGCGGCCTTGGCGTGGTTCAGCGCCTCGACGGTCTGCGGCATCACGCCGTCGTCGGCCGCGACCACGAGGACCGCGATGTCGGACGACTTCGAGCCACGGGCACGCATGGCGGTGAACGCCTCGTGACCCGGGGTGTCGATGAAGGTGATCCGGCGGTCGTCGCCGTCGACATCGGTGTGCACCTGGTAGGCGCCGATGTGCTGGGTGATGCCACCGGCCTCCTCGCCGACGACGTTCGCGTTGCGCAGCGCGTCGAGCAGCTTGGTCTTTCCGTGGTCGACGTGACCCATCACGGTGACGACCGGCGGGCGGGCCACCAGGTCAGCCTCGACACCCTCGTCGGAGCCGAACTCCAGGTCGAAGGACTCCAGCAGCTCGCGGTCCTCGTCCTCGGGCGAGACGACCTCGACGACGTAGTTGAGCTCCTCGCCGAGGAGCTCCAGCGTCGCGTCGTTGACCGACTCGGTCGCGGTGACCATCTCACCGAGGTGGAACAGCATCTGCACCAGCGAGGCCGCGTCGACGCCGATCTTGTCGGCGAAGTCGGTCAGCGAGGCGCCCCGCGCGAGACGGACGGTCTCACCGTTGCCCTTGCGGACACGGATGCCGCCGATCGTCGGGGCCTCCATCTGCTCGAACTCCTGGCGACGCGCCCGCTTGGACTTGCGGCCACGACGCGAGGGGCCACCGGGACGACCGAAGGCGCCCTGCGTGCTGCCACGCTGACCGGGACGACCACCGCCGGGACGACCACCGGGACCACCGGGTCCGCCGCCGGGGCCACCGCCGGGACCGCCGCCGGGTCCACCTGCGAACCCACCGCGACCGGGAGCACCCGCGCCGGGACGACCCGCGCCGGGACCACCGGGACCACGACCACCGGGTCCGCCCGGTCCGCCGGGTCCACGACCGCCGGGCCCGCCGGGACCGCCGGGGCGAGTCCTCGCGCCACCGGGGCCGCCGCCGAAGGCGGCGGGCGACTTCGGCATCATCGCCGGGTTCGGGCGGGGCATGCCGGGACGACCGGCCGGCGCGGCCGGTGCGGCACCGTCGCGAGCCGCCGGAGCGGCCGGACGCTGGCCCATGCCCTGGGTCGAGGAGAACGGGTTGTTGCCGGGACGCGGTGCGCCCGGACGGGGCGCGGGCGGTCGCGGCGCCGCCGTCGCGGTGTCCTCGTCCGCAGGGGGCTCCTCAGACGGTGGCGTGGTCGCGGCCACCGGCTCGTCGATCTCGACCTCCTCGACCTCAGGTGCCGAGCGCGGGCCGGGCTTCGGTGCCGCCTTCGCCGCCGGAGCGGACTCTGCCGCGGGCGCCTCGGGCGCAGCCGTGTCGGACGACTCGGCGACCGGCTCCTCGGCCTTCGCCGCCTCCTTCTTGGGGGCGGGCGCCTTCTTGGCAGCCTTCTTCGCCGCCTTCGCCTCCGCCTTGGCGGTCAGCTCGGCGCCGTACTTGTCCTGGAAGCGCTTGACGACGGGGGGCTCCACCGTCGAGCTGGCTGCCTTGACGAACTCACCGAGTTCGCTGAGCATCCCCAGCACTTCCTTGCTGGTGACGTCGTACTGCTTTGCGAGTTCATGGACTCGGACCTTGGCCACGCTTCTCCTCCAGGTCCGAGCCCGGAGTGACCGGGTCTTCTCGGACCGCTAGTTGATGTGCACGCTCATCGCGAAGTTCTCATCGCAGGCTCATGAGCTGATGCTCCAGTTTCGTCTCGACTTACTCGGTCACTGACTCCGAGAGGTACTGCCTCAGATCGTCCAGGCTCAACGCCCCCGCGCCGCCTCGCCCCCCGGCATTGTGCCGCAGGGCCCTGGCGAAGGCTCGTTTGCGCTCAGCGAGTTCGAAGCACTCGAGGGTGGGGTGCAGGTGCGCTCCACGTCCCGGTGCGGTGCCGCCCGGATCGGGTACGACGGCCCAGGTCTGTGCCTGTCCGTGCGTCACCGGTCCCGCAACGACCCGCAGCAACTCACGCTTGGCGGCCCGTCCGCGACAACCGACGCAGGTCCGGACGGGTCCGGCAGCAGGGTTGTCACGGGGAGTCACCAGCGGCGAGTCTAGCCCGTGGAGCCGATTACGCCGAACCGGGCAGGCGACCGGTCAGTCAGCGGCTTCCGCCGCGGGGGGCTCGTCGGAGCGGATGTCGATGCGCCACCCGGTCAGTCGTGCGGCCAGACGGGCGTTCTGGCCCTCCTTGCCGATCGCCAGCGACAGCTGGAAGTCCGGGACGACCACCCGAGCCGACCTTGCGTCCAGGTCGACGACCTCCACGCTGGAGACCCGGGCCGGGCTCAGCGCGTTGCCGACCATCTCGGCGGGGTCCTCCGACCAGTCGATGATGTCGATCTTCTCGCCGTGAAGCTCGTTCATCACCGCCCGCACCCGCTGGCCCATCGGCCCGATGCAGGATCCCTTCGCGTTGACGCCGGGCAGGTTGGACTTCACCGCGATCTTGGTGCGGTGGCCGGCCTCGCGGGCGATCGCGGTGATCTCCACGGTGCCGTCGGCGATCTCGGGCACCTCGAGCGCGAACAGCTTCCTGACCAGGTTCGGGTGCGAGCGCGAGAGCATCACCTGCGGTCCGCGCATTCCCTTGCGCACGCTGATCACGAGGCACTTGATCCGGGTGCCGTGGGAGTAGTCCTCGCCGGGCACTTGCTCGCCGGCGGGCAGGAGCGCCTCGAGCTTGCCCAGGTCGACCATCACGTCGTTCGGGTCGCGTCCCTGCTGGATCAGGCCCGAGATGATGTCGCCCTCCTTGCCGGAGAACTCGCCGTACTTCATCTCGTCCTCGGCGTCACGCAGCCGCTGCAGCATGATCTGCTTCGCAGTGGTGGCGGCGATCCGGCCGAAGTCCGCGGGGGTGTCGTCGAACTCCTCGCCCGTCGGCTCACCGTCCTCGTCGCTCTCACGGGCGAACACGACGACGTGACCGCTCTTGCGGTCGAGCTGGACGCGTGCGTTCTCGAGGGCGCCCGGCGTCTTGTGGTACGCCGTCAGCAGCGCCTGCTCGATCGCCTCGACGAGCACCTCGAAGGAGATCTCCTTCTCGCGCTCGAGCATGCGCAGGATGCTCATGTCGATGTCCACGGCTCAGCTCTCCTTCTCGGGCCGGGTGAACTCGATCTGGACGCGAGCCTTCGTGACGTCGCCGAACGCGAGCCGCCGCACGGTCCCGTCGACGTCGACTCCGGCGCCGGCGTCGTCACTCTCGACGATGCGGCCGCTCATCTCGCTGCCGTCGGCGAACGTCGCCTTGACCAGCCGGCCGACGTTGCGACGCCAGTGCCTCGGCAGGGTGAGGGGTCGGTCGACACCCGGCGAGGAGACCTCGAGGGTGTAGGACCCGTTGCCCATCGCGTCGGACTCGTCGAGCACGCGGGAGACCTCGCTGGTCGCCGCCGCGATGTCGTCCATGTCGACGCCACCGTCCTTGTCGACGGCGACGCGCAGCACGGAGCGCTTGCCTGCCTTGGAGAGATCGACCGCCTCGAGATCGAGGCCGAGCGCCTCGATCGGCTCGGCGAGCAACCCAGCAAGGCGGTCGGTCACGTCCGGTGTCCGAGGGACACTCATGGGCGACCTCCTGCTGTGTTGTTGTGGTGTCTCCACACTAGCGGCCCGCCGTTACGATGCGCCGTGATGACGCACCG
Source organism: uncultured Actinomycetota bacterium (assembly GCA_963805425.1). Taxonomy (GTDB): domain Bacteria; phylum Actinomycetota; class Actinomycetes; order Propionibacteriales; family Nocardioidaceae; genus Marmoricola. The sequence continues at coordinate 80,680 of CAWDUF010000010.1, forward strand.
GACACGCGACGCACAGGCCACCCCGCGGGCCACCGGTCTCACGCGTCGCGCGGCCCTCGGGCTGGGCGCCGGGGTCGGGCTGAGCATGGCGGCCAGCGGGTGCGCCCTGAACAACCCGTTCCACGAGCAGAAGACCCCCTCCTCCGACGCGGTGCGAGACCTCGCACCGGACGTCGCCGTCGCCGTCCGGGCGGTGACCCTCGTGCGGGACGCACAGGCCGCCGTCGAGAGCACGGGCGAGCGACACCCGGCGATTGCGCCGAGGATCGCCGGCCTGCTCGCCGTGCACCGGGCGCACCTCGCAGCGGTCGTCGACGCCGTGCCCGACCGAGTCGACACCTCCCCTGACGCCGGGACGCCCTACGTCGTGCCGGACCGGGCCGCGCGCGCCCTGGTCCAGCTGGTCACCGCCGAGCACACCCTGCACGACGGACTCGTCGGCCTCGCGATCCGCGCCGAGAGTGGTGCGTTCGCCAGGTTGCTCGGGGCCATGGCCGCGGCCATCTCCCAGCAGCTCCACGAGCTGGCAGCATGACGCCCCTCGAGGCCCAGCAGGCGGCGCTGGCGGGCGAGCACGCCGCGGTGTACCTCTTCGGAGTCTTCGGCGCACAGGCATCGCAGTCCCGGCAGCCGGAGCTCTACTCGCGGCTGCTCGACGCCTTCCGCGTGCACCGGAAGCGACGTGACCAGCTCACGGTCGCGATCGCGCGGGCCGGTGCCGAGCCAGTTGCCGCCGAGGTGTCCTACGACCTGCCCGCCATGGGAACGGCCCTCCAACTGGACAATGCGGCGCTCCAGGTGGAGCACCGCATTGCCAGGACATACGGCCAACTCGTCGAGAGCACCACCGACGCTGAACGCCGATGGGCCCTTGTCGCTCTCGACGACTCGGCCGTCCGTCAACTGGAGTTCCGAGGAACCCCCGAGATGTTCCCCGGGACTTCCTAGATACTCGCCGGTCAGCAGCGGCGACGGAACGGTCCGGCGCCTGCTGTTTCATGCACTGCACAACCCCGCAACAATCGCGGGGATCTCGCGGAGCTCGTGTGCCACCGCGTCGGGCTCGCCCTCGCTGTGCCCGATCTGCTCCGGCGGGATCAGGCTGTGCGGCACGTGGACGGCCCGCATCCCGGCGTGGTGAGCCCCCCAGATGTCGTCGAAGAGACGATCGCCGACGTACACGCACCGAGCCGGGTCAGTGACGCCGACGGCCGTCATCGCGGCGGCGAAGGCATCTGGTGAGGGCTTGGTCCACGGCACCTCGCTCGTGTAGACGTCGCCGTCGACGAGGTCGAGGACGCCGTCGCGACGGAAGAACCCCTCGTGCCACGCGCGCGGCCAGATCGTGTTGGACAGCACGCCCACCTTGATGCCCTGCTCCTTGAGCTCGCGCCACATCGGCCCGACCTGCGGATCGGTCAGGGTGTGCGGCTCCCAGAAGTCGTAGTACGCCGTCAGCAGCTCCGCGTCGTGGTCGAGGCCCGCCTCGGCGAAGAGGTCGCCGAGGGTGGCGCTGCGTTGCTCGTCACGACTCCAGCCCCAGACGGTCGCTCCGGCCCGGTGCAGCCGCGCGGCATGGGCGTCCACCGACGTCGAGCCGGTCGACACGACCGCCTCCGCGAGCGCCAGGGACTCGGCGTGGAAGTCGATGTCGTGCCACGCGGTGAGGGTCCCGCCCCAGTCGAAGATCACGGCCTCGATCTTCATGGGCTCGATCTTCATGGGCTCGATTTTCATGGGCTCGATTTTCATGGGCTCGATTTTCATGGGCTCGATGTCCATGGGGGTGAAACCTAGTCGCCCCGGCACGGCCGGGGCGATCAGGTTTGCGCGACGGGTGCTCGGGGTCAGGCGCGGTACGCCGTCCACATCGACTGGATGCGGGAGGCCTGGTTCGGGGTGAACTCGTCGTAGCACTCGTCGTAGCTGTAGTCCATGTAGTTGTGGATCGGGTCGAGTCCGGGGAGCGAGCACGAGTCGCGTCCCTCGGGGCACCCGGTCGTCGACGACTGCTGCGCCGGGGTGTCGGCGACCTCGTCGTTCGTCGCCGTGCAGCCGCCCTGGAACGTGTGGTAGAGCCCGAGCCAGTGTCCGGCCTCGTGGGTCGCGGTCTTGCCGAGGTTGTAGTGCGCGATGTCACCACCGGGCAGGGAGTCCCACTGCACGCGGATGCCGTCGATGCCCGGGTTGGACGCGTAGTCCCACGGGAACGTGGCGATGCCGAGGTAGTTGAAGTCGACCAGCCAGATGTTCAGCGCGTTCTTCCCGCCCTGGCGCGTCCGCGACCGGTAGGTGGTGCTCTGCCGGTCCCTGTGCCAGTTGTCGTTGTAGTACTTGTTGTTCCCGGCCAGGGAGAAGTGCGCGGTGGTGTTCGCCTTCGCGGTCTGGTCGTTGGTGGTGCCGGTGTGACCGCTCTGGTCCTGACCGGCGTAGTCCTGGTTCAGCTCGGTGATCTGTGCGGTCACCTGTGCATCGGTGACCGCCCCGGCGCCGCTCTTCGAGAGCATCTGGTGGACGTACACGGGGATGTTGTTCAGCGGCCCACCCGTTCCGGTGCCGCCACCGCCGCCCCCCGGCTTGCGCTTGCCGCCGGCGAGGAGCCCGGTGAGCTTGTCCACCAGCTTGCCGTTGAGGATCTTCGCGGTCATCTGCTCGATGCGGAGCTGCTCGGCGGGCCCGATGTCGCGGGTGTCGGCAGCCCGCAGGCTCGGTCCACCGCGTGCGCCCGCTGCCACCGGGTCGAAGCAGGTGGCGATGTCCGCCCCGTGGAGGCTGGCCTGGGCCGGCGCGACCGGTCCGGCGATGGCGAAGGCGAACGCGGTCGCGGCGAAGGCCGCGAGGAGGGGCTTGCGAGTCATGGGTGGCTCCTCGAGAAGGCGGCGGGTGCTCCGGATCATAAGCACCCGGGGTGCCCGGTGGGAACGCCCGACGCGACAGTCTTCCCGGAGCGTCTGCGGTCAGTCCGGCGAAGGGCCGAAGGACGTGTTGAGCCCCAGCAGGTGGTCGACCGCCTCGCCGACGGGCACCTCGACGCGGTCACCGGACCTGCGGTCCTTGACCTCGACGTTGCCGTCGGCCAGGCCGCGCCCCACCGTCACGATCGTGGGTACGCCGATCAGCTCGGCGTCCTTGAACTTCACGCCCGGGCTGACCTTCTCGCGGTCGTCGTAGAGCACCTCGAGCCCGCGGGCCGCGAGCTCCTCGACCAGCGCAGCCGCTGCGGTGAAGATCGCCTCGTCCTTGCCGGTCGCGACCACGTGCACGTCGGCCGGCGAGATCTCCCGCGGCCAGACCAGGCCGAGATCGTCGTTGTTGCCCTCGGCGATCGCGGCCACGGCGCGGGAGACCCCGATGCCGTAGGAGCCCATGGTCACCGTCACGAGCTTGCCGTTCTCGTCGAGGACGCGCAGGTCGAGCGCCTCGGCGTACTTGCGGCCGAGCTGGAAGATGTGGCCCATCTCGATGCCACGCGCGGACTCGAGGGTGCCGTCGAGGCAGTTCGGGCAGGGGTCGCCGTCGCGTACCTCCGCGGCCTCGATGGTGCCGTCGGGCGTGAAGTCCCGGCCGGCCACGAGGTCGAGCACGTGGCTGCCGGCGACGTTCGCGCCGGTCACCCATCGGGTGCCCTCGACGACCCGGGGGTCGACGAGGTAGCGGATGCCGGACTCCGACTTCTCCCCCAGCGCGCTGCGCCCGCCAAGAGCGGGCCCGATGTAGCCCCTGACCAGAGCGGGGTGCTTGCGCAGCTCGGCCTCGTCCATCGGCTCGACCTCGATCGGCTCGAGCTGGCCCTCGAGCCGCTTCTGGTCGACCTCGCGGTCACCGGGGAGACCGATGGCGAGCGGCTCGCGGGTGCCGTCGGGGTGCTTGAGCACGACCAGCACGTTCTTCAGGGTGTCGCCGGCGGCCCACGGCCGGTCGTCGCGCGGATGCTTGGCGTTGAGGAAGTCGACGAGCGTCTCGATCGTCGGGGTGTCGGGGGTGTCCTCGGCGTGGGCGGCCGGCGCTTCGTCGTAGCCGATCGGCTCGGGGGCGCGCACCTGGACCGCCTCGACGTTGGCGGCGTAGTCGCAGTTGGTGCAGCGCACGTAGGTGTCCTCGCCGACGTCGGCCTTGGCCAGGAACTCCTCGGACTTCGAGCCACCCATCGCCCCACTGGTGGCCTTGACGATCACGTAGTCGAAGCCGAGGCGGTCGAAGGTCTTGACGTAGGCCTGCCGGTGCGCGGCGTACGACGCGTCGAGCCCGGCGTCGGTGACGTCGAAGGAGTAGGAGTCCTTCATGATGAACTCGCGCCCGCGCAGCAGGCCGGCGCGGGGTCGCGCCTCGTCGCGGTACTTGTTCTGGATCTGGTAGAGCCAGACCGGCAGGTCCTTGTAGGAGGAGAACAGGTCCTTCACGACCAGGGTGAACATCTCCTCGTGGGTCGGCCCGAGCAGGTAGTCGGCGTCCTTGCGGTCCTTGAGCCGGAAGATGCCGTCGCCGTACTCGGACCAGCGGCCGGTCGCCTCGTAGGGCTCCCGGGGCAGCAGAGCCGGGAACTGGAGCTCCTGGGCACCGATCGCGTCCATCTCCTCGCGGATGACCCGCTCGACGTTGCGGAGCACCCGCAGGCCCAGCGGCAACCAGGAGTAGATGCCGGGCGCGGCCCGTCGGATGTAGCCGGCGCGCACGAGCAGCCGGTGGCTCGGCACCTCCGCGTCCGCCGGGTCCTCGCGAAGGGTCCGAACGAACAACGACGACATCCGCATGATCATGAGGAGAGGCTATCTGCGGTGCGTGGGATCGTTCGACGGGGTTTCGCGCTCACGCCTTCCACGCGCGCAGCGCGCCCCGGATCATCGGGAGCTGCAGCGGGAGCCGCGCGTACGCTGCCGCCTTGAACGCGGTGTTGCGGGTCTTCGAGGCGTCGACCGCCATCTTGATGTTGCCGGGGAAGACACCGACGAGGAGCGCGGCGCTGGCGAGGCCTGCCAGGCGCCGGGTCGGCGGGAACAACAGTCCCAGGGCTCCGGCGACCTCGGCGACTCCGGACCCGATGATCACCGCGCGGTGGGCCGGCACCCAGCTGGGCATGAGCGGTTCGTAGACCGCGGGCTTGATCAGGTGCACAGCGCCGGAGACGAGGAAGGCACCGACCACGACCTTCGCGTCGCGACGGAGAGGTGTGGCCATGTCCGGGAGCGTACGGCTCAGAACATGATCGTCGAGAACGTGCCCGTCTGGCGGAAGCCGACCCGCTCGTACGCCGTCCGGGCCGCGACGTTGTGGGCGTTGACGTAGAGCGCGACCACCGGCGCGATCTCACACAGGGCGAGGTCGACGACGGCGGCCATGCCACGGGTGCACAGGCCCTCTCCACGGCGCGAGGGGTCGACCCAGACGCCCTGGATCTGGCAGGCCAGCGGCGTGGCGCAGGCCACCTCGGCCTTGAAGACCACCTTGCCGTCCTCGATCCGGGAGAACGACCAGCCGCGGTTGACCAGCTGCGACACCCGAGCGCGATACAGGTTGCGGCCGCCGTCGATCTCCGGGGAGACGCCGACCTCCTCCTGGTACATCGCCACACAGGCGGGATAGAGGGTGTCGATCTCCTCGGGCGTCGTCCGCCTGACCTCGGGATCCGCGGCGACCTCGGGGACCGTGCCGATCTGCAGGTGCGGCTGGTCCCAGCGCAGCTCCCTTGGTTCCCCCCACTCCTCGGCGAGGTCCTCCCAGAGCAGCTCGACGGCGTCGCGCGGTCCGACGATCGTCGAGCTCAGCCGGCGCTGCAGCAGGGCTCGTCGGGCGAACGCGGCACAGGCCTCGGGGGTGCCGGCGACGGGGACCAGGTTGGCACCGACGTGGCACAAGGACTCGATTTCGCCGTCGACGACGTAGCCCCACATCTGGCCGCCGAGCCAGCGCGGGTCGAGCTGGGTCATCCGGCTGCGGTACTCGACGAAGACGTTGGTCACCGGGTCGGTCGCGAGCACCTCGAGGGCGGCAGGGAGATCGGCAGGGCCGAGGACGCGAACCCCAGTGGTCGGACCCTGGGACCGCTCGGCACGTCGACCCTGCGATGCGAGCACAAGGGGACTGTACCGACAGATACGGTGAGCCTGTGTCCCGTCTGCCCCACTGGGCCAGGTCCCTCCCACCGGCCGTTCCCACGGTCGTGCTCGCGCTCGCCCTGGCGACCGTTCTGGCCGGTTGCGGGCAGGGCGGCGGCTCCGATCCCGCGGCCACGTCGACGCGCGCGCTCGAGGCCTGCAGGTCCCAGTGGCACGACGTCGGGGACAGCGTCCTGGGGATGGACCAGGACGCCAACCCGTCGTCGCTCGCGGACCGCTGGACGTCGCGTGATCGCGACCGTGGAGTACTACCAGACGACCGACTCGGCGAAGAGCTGCCAGACCAACATCGAGACCCAGCTCAAGGCGGTCACGTCGCTGCGCCAGTTCAGCGCGAAGCTGCGGCCCTACGACATGACCTACCAGCTGGCCCAGGTGCAGGCGGCGGTCGACCTCTACCTCCACGACCCGCTGCCCGACCCGGTGCGTGGCGAGAACGGCAAGAAGGTCAAGCCGCCGTCCAAGCAGGCCGTCTCGCGAGGCGATGGCGACGCTCACCGCGAACGCGACCCAGGCCAACGCCGAGCTCGAGCCCGCCTGGGGCCAGGCGGTCTCCGTCGACCTCAGCGACGTCTCGGCGCTGACCACCACGATGCAGGACCTCGACCAGCTGGCCCAGGACAGCCCGCACTGGGTCAGCTGCGAGCAGGCGCTGCAGGTGCTGGTCGCCGCGATCCGGGCCCAGGAGGGACTCACCGGTCCAGCCGGCGTCACGCCGTCCGCGGGGCCGTCGGCCTCCTCGACCCCCGCCGGCTGAGTCAGGCGACGGTGACGTCGGCGGAGGCGCCCTCGACCGGCTCCATCTCCTCGGCGAGCCGCATGGCCTCCTCGATCAGGGTCTCGACGATCTCCGACTCCGGCACCGTCTTGATCACCTCGCCCTTGACGAAGATCTGGCCCTTGCCGTTGCCCGAGGCGACGCCGAGGTCGGCCTCGCGGGCCTCGCCGGGACCGTTCACCACGCAGCCCATCACCGCCACCCGCAGCGGCACCTCCATGCCCTCGAGGCCGGCGGTCACGCGCTCGGCAAGCGTGTAGACGTCGACCTGCGCACGTCCGCACGACGGGCAGGAGACGATCTCGAGCTTGCGCGGGCGCAGGTTGAGCGACTGCAGGATCGCGATGCCGACCTTGACCTCCTCGACGGGCGGAGCCGAGAGCGAGACCCGGATCGTGTCGCCGATGCCCTGGGAGAGCAGGGCGCCGAAGGCGGTCGCCGACTTGATCGTGCCCTGGAAGGCGGGTCCGGCCTCGGTGACGCCGAGGTGGAGCGGCCAGTCGCCCTGCCTCGGCGAGCAGCTCGTAGGCACGCACCATCACGACCGGGTCGTTGTGCTTGACCGAGATCTTGAAGTCGTGGAAGTCGTGCTCCTCGAACAGCGAGGCCTCCCAGACCGCCGACTCGACGAGAGCCTCCGGAGTGGCCTTGCCGTGCTTCTCGAGCAGTCGTGGGTCCAGGGAGCCGGCGTTGACGCCGATCCGGATCGAGGTGCCGTGGTCCTTGGCGGCTGCGCGCGATCTCCTTGATCTGGTCGTCGAACTTCTTGATGTTGCCGGGGTTCACGCGTACGGCGGCACACCCGGCCTCGATCGCGGCGAACACGTAGCGCGGCTGGAAGTGGATGTCGGCGATCACCGGGATCTGGGAGTGGCTGGGCGATCTCGGGCAGTGCGTCGGCGTCGTCCTGGGACGGGCACGCGACGCGGACGATGTCGCAGCCGGTCGCGGTCAGCTCGGCGATCTGCTGGAGGGTGGCGTTGACGTCGGAGGTGAGGGTGGTGGTCATCGACTGCACCGAGATCGGCGACTCGCTGCCGACGCCGACCTTGCCCGACCCTGATCTGCCGCGTCGGACGACGGGGCGCAAGGACCGGCGGCGGAGCCGCGGGCATGCCGAGGGAGACCGATGTCATGGGGCAATCCTAGGTCGCGGGGGTGGTCAGCTGATCGAGACCGGGGCGACGATGTCGGCGTACACGAGGATGACGGTCATCAGCAGCAGCACGCTCGCCACGACGTAGGTGACCGGCAGCAGCTTCGCCGCGTCGAAGGCGCCCGGGTCGGGCCGGCCGCGCAGGCGGGCGACGCCCCGGCGGGCGACCTCGTAGAGGGTGGTGGCGATCCGGCCGCCGTCGAACGGCGGCAGCGGCACGAAGTTGATCAGGCCGAGGAAGAGGTTGAGGCCGCCGAGCAGCAGCACGACCAAGAAGACCCGGTCGGCGACGGAGTTCTTGGAGTCCGAGGCGAACTCACCGGCGACCCGACCGGCGCCGACGACGCTCATCGGGCTGTTCGCGTCGCGCTGCTCGAGCCCGAGGGCGGCTCGGGCCACGTGGTAGACCTTCTGCGGCATCGCGCCGAGCGACTTCAACGTCTCCCAGGTGCCGTCGGCCATCGAGCTGACGACGTAGCCGACGCCCTTCCGCTCGCGGTGCCCGGACGGCTTGATGCCGAGGAAACCGGCGTTGATCGTCTTGCTCGGGTCGTCGAGCCGACGGCAACCCGTTGATCGTGGTGTTCGTGTCAGCGTGAGTCGCGTGCCGTCGCGCACCACGACGAGCGCGGCCTGGCCCGCCTCGTTGGCCCGGATCAGTCGCTGGAGCTGGGCGTAGGAGGTGATCGTGGTGCCGTTGAACGCGACGATCCGGTCGCCCGGCCTGATCCCGGCCGTCACTGCCGGGGTGACCGGGTCGGACGCCGTGCAGGCGTCCGGCCTCGTGGTCGGCTCGATCACCGATGACGCACTGCGAGACGGCGCCGACCGTGGTCGTCGCCTCGTTGACGCCGTAGCCCATGAACACCGAGCCGAACAGGAGGAAGCGCGAGCACGATGTTGATGGTGACGCCGGACCCCATGATGACCACCGCTTCCACCAGGGCAGCCGGTAGAACAGCCGGTCGTGGTCCTCGGGGCACGTGCTCGTACTCCGCCGCGCGAGCGTCGCTGACCAGCTGGGCGAAGATCCCGGTGTTGCTCGCGCGGACCTTCTCGGGGTCCTGGTCGCGCGCCGGCGGGAGCATCCCGACGAGCTTCACGTAGCCGCCGAGCGGGATCGCCTTGAGGCCGTACTCGGTCTCGCCCGCGCCGGCTCGACCAGAGCGTCCGGCCGAAGCCGACGAAGTACTGGGTGACCTTGACGTTGAAGAGCTTGCCCGGGATCAGGTGGCCGAACTCGTGCAGCCCGATCGAGACCGCCGACGCCGACGGCGAACAGGAGCACGCCGGCGACGTACATCAGCGCGTTGGTCATCGGGTCGTCTCCAGCAGGCGGATCGGCCTCGCCGCGGGCCCAGGCGTCGGCGGCCAGCACGTCGTCGAGGGTGAGGTCGTCGGCGCCGAGCCTACGTCGTGGCGTGCGTCAGGACGTCCGCGATCGTGTCGACGATGCCGGTGAACGGCAGCCGACCGTCCCGGAACGCCTGCACGCACACCTCGTTGGCCGCGTTGTAGACCGCCGGCGCGGTGCCGCCGCGGGCACCGGCCTCGCGAGCCAGGCGCACGGCGGGGAACGCCTCGTCGTCGAGCGGGAAGAACTCCCACGTCTGCGGCGCGTGGTCCAGTCGACCGCCGGTGCCGTGTCGGGCACCCGGTCGGGCCAGGCCAGCCCGAGCGCGATCGGGATCAGCATCGTCGGCGGCGACGCCTGGGCGATCGTCGACCCGTCGGTGAACTCGACCATCGAGTGCACCACGCGACGTCGGGTGGACCACCACCTCGATCGGTCGAGAGGCGATGTCGAAGAGCAGGTGCGCCTCGATCACCTCGAGACCCTTGTTCACCAGGGTCGCGGAGTTGATGGTCACCACCGGGCCCATGTCCCAGGTGGGGTGGGCCAGCGCCTCGGCGGGGGTCACATCGGCGAGCTCGCTCGCGGGTGCGGCCGCGGAACGGGCCGCCGCTCGCGGTGAGCACGAGCCGACGGACCTCGTGCTGAGCGCCGCTGCGCAGGCACTGGGCCAGCGCGCTGTGCTCGCTGTCGACCGGGACGATCTGCCCGGGCTTCGCCGGACGCCGTGACCACCGGCCCGCCGATGATCAGCGACTCCTTGTTGGCCAGCGCGAGGGTGTTGCCGGCCTCGAGCGCGGCGATCGTCGGGCGGAGCCCGACCGCGCCGGTGATGCCGTTGAGCACGACGTCGGCCGGCAGCCGGCAGCCTCGACCGAGGCCTCCTCCCCGAGGCCGGAGTACGCCGGCGCGAACTCGGCGACCTGGCTGTCGAACAGCTCCGGCTGCGACCCGCCCGCGGTGAGCCCGACGACGCGGAACCGGTCGGGGTTGGCGCGGACGACGTCGAGCGCCTGGGTGCCGATCGACCCGGTCGAGCCCAGGATCACGACATCGCGCCGAACAGATGAGGCGGTCACCGCCCCATCTTCCCAGCCGTCGGTGATGGGAGATGGGCGGCATGGACTCGCCGCCGCGCGGTTCCCGCATGCCGGCCCGCGGGACGCGTTCTACGAGAGCTACTACCTGACGGCGTATGACCCCGACGCCCCCAGGGCGCTGTGGCTGCGGCACACCGTGTGGAAGGCACCCGGCGAGAAGCCCGTCGGCTCGGTCTGGCGCACGTGGTTCGACCTCGACGGACCGAACGCCGACAAGTGGTCGACACCGGACCTGGCGGTCGGCCCGCTGATCCGCGTGGGCGACGCCGTGCTGGCTCCGGACCGCGCGACGGCACCCGACTGGGACCTCACCTGGACCGGGGACGACGAGCCGTTCGCGCATCTCCCGATGCCGTTCCTCTACGCCGCTCCTCTTCCCCGGACGAAGTCGGTGAGCCTCCGGCCGCGGGTGCGGTACGCCGGCGAGGTGCGCGTCGACAACCACGCGATCGACCTGACCGGGTGGACCGGCATGGTCGGCCACAACTGGGGCAGCGAGCACGCCGAGCGCTGGATCTGGCTCCGGGGCGCCGGCGAGGACTGGGTCGTGGACCTGGTGCTCGGCCGGCTCAAGGTCGGGCCGCTGTCGACGCCGTGGATCTGCAACGGGATGCTCGAGCGCATCGGCCGGCGGACCCGTCTGGGCGGCCTCGGTCGCCGGGTGCACGTGGCCGATCGCGAGGACGGATGTCAGGTGCGCGTCGGCGGACTCGACATCGACGTCGAGGCGCCGGTGAGCTCCCTGGCCGGCTGGACCTACAGCGACCCCGCAGGCGGACGCCACCACGTCGTGCACTCGTCGGTCGCCAGGCTGGAGGTGCGCACTCCGGACGCGACGCTCGAGTGCGAGCACGCGGCGACGTACGAGATCGGTCCCGCGAGCTGCCGACCTACGCCGTGCTGGTGCCCTTCCCGGACCCGTGATCGGAAGGTGGCGCCCCTGCCACCCTCCGACCTCACGACTCAGCGCGGGAAAGCGCGGTCGAGCTGCGTCTCTCCGCCGACCGTCTCGAACCGGATCAGCTTGCCCTCGTCGTCGTAGCTGAGCACGTCGGCGGACTCCGCCGCGTTGCCGTCGAGCTCGTTGTGGCAGAGCACGACGACCTTGTTGCCCTCGGCGATGAACTCCTTGGGCGTGTTCTTGAACCCCTTCTCGACGAGCTTCATCCAGAAGCCGCCGACCTCCTCCTTGCCTCGATAGGTGCCGGTCAGGGCGTTGTCCCCGCCGACCACCCACTCGATGGCGTCGGAGATGTCCTTCATCGCTCCCTCGGGATCCATGGCGCCGAACGCCGCGTACCCGTTGACTGCTGCCTGCTTGTTCACTGCTGCTTCCATGCGGACCTCACTTGGTCCCCCTCGTTGCCGACGCTAAGTCCGACGCCAGCAGGACGCAAGGCCCCGAGGGGTAGCCGCTCGAGCAGCTGACGCGTGTCCGGTACGAACGCGACGACCGGGTCGGCGAGCAGCCCGGAGAGCTCGGCGAGCGACGCCCAGTGCCCTTCTGCGACCTCCTCGGGCTGGTGCCGGACAGGTCCGTCCCAGACCACCTCGTAGGCGTGCTCGAAGCAGCGCGTGGTGTCGTCCTCGTACAGGTGGGTGCCCAGGGCGGTGAGCATGACGCCGGTGATGCCGAGCTCCTCCTCGAGCTCGCGCAGGGCCGACGACAACGGCTCCTCCCCGGCGGCGATCACGCCGCCGGCAGCTGCGTCCCAGTGACCTGGCGCCCAGTCCTTGGTGTCGCTGCGGCGATGGAGGTAGATCCGTCCCGCGGGGTCGCGCACGAGTACGGCGGTCGCGGCGTGCCGCAGGTTGTCGCGGCGTACGACGGAGCGCGGCGCTGTCCCGACGACGCGACCGTCCTCGTCGACGAGGTCGACGAGCTCGTCGGTCACAAGCTGACCGCGACGTACTTGGTCTCCAGGTACTCCGCGATGCCCTCGTTGCCGCCCTCGCGGCCGGTGCCGGACTGCTTGACGCCGCCGAACGGGGCGCCGGCGTTGGAGACGAGGCCCTGGTTGAGGCCGATCATCCCGGTCTCGAGGGCCTCGCAGACCGGAGGGCGCGCTTGAGGTCGCGGGTGAACACGTAGGAGACCAGGCCGAACTCCGTCCTGTTCGCGGCCGCGACCGCCTCCTCCTCGGTGCTGAACGTCGCGATCGGGGCCACCGGGCCGAAGATCTCCTCGCTGAGCACGCGCGCGTCGGAGGGCACCCCGGTGAGGACCGTCGGCTCGAAGAAGTAGCCGGCGCCGTCCGGCCTGCGACCGCCGGTCACGCAGGTGGCGCCCTTGCCGACCGCGTCGTCGACGAGCTCGGCCACCTTGCCCTGCTGGACGTCGTCGATCAGCGGGCCGACGTCGACGCCCTCGTCGGTGCCGCGGCCGACCTTGAGTGCACCCATCCGCTCGGCCAGCCGGCGCGCGAACTCCTCGGCCACCGACTCGTGGACGTGGAACCGGTTGGCCGAGGTGCAGGCCTCGCCGACGTTGCGCATCTTGGCCAGCATCGCGCCGTCGACGGCGGCGTCGAGGTCGGCGTCGTCGAACACCAGGAACGGCGCGTTGCCGCCGAGCTCCATCGAGACCTTGAGCACCTGGTCGGCAGCCTGCGCGATCAGCTTGCGACCGATCTCGGTCGACCCGGTGAAGCTCAGCTTGCGCAGCCGTGGGTCGGCGATGATCGGCGCCGACACGTCGCCCGAGCTGGTGGAGGTGATCACGTTGAGCACCCCCGGCGGGAGCCCGCACTCCTCGAGCACCGCGCCAGCGCGAGCATCGACAGCGGTGTCTGGTGCGCGGGCTTGACCACCATCGTGCAGCCCGCGGCGATCGCCGGACCGATCTTGCGGGTGCCCATCGCGTTGGGGAAGTTCCACGGGGTGATGAAGAAGCAGGGCCCGACCGGCTGGCGCATCACCAGGACCCGGCTCTGCCCGTTGCCGGCCGTCTTGTAGTAGCCGTCGATCCGCAACGCCTCTCCGGAGAACCAGCGGAAGAACTCCGCGGCGTAGGCGATCTCACCCTTGGACTCCGCGACCGCCTTGCCCATCTCCAGGGTCATCAGGAGCGCCAGCTCGTCGGCCTGCTCCCCCAGCGCGAGGAAGGCCCGGTGCAGGATCTCGGAGCGCTCGTTCGGCGGGGTGGCGGCCCACGCGGCCTGGGCGGCGACCGCGGCGTCGAGCGCAGCCATCGCGTCGTCCGGGGTGGCGTCGGCGACCTCGCACAGGGAGGCGCCGGTCGCCGGGTCCTCGACCTCGAACGTGCGGCCGCCGCTCGCGTCGCGCCACTCTCCGCCGACCAGGAGCTGCTTCGGGACCGCCTCGACGACCTTGGCCTCGTCGGGTCGCAACTCGGTGCTGCTGCTCATCGCGTGTCTTCCTCCCAGTCGGTTCCTCGACGCCACCCTAGGCTCGCGGTGTGCGCATCGTCAGCCTGCTCCCCTCGACGACCGGGATCCTCTTCGCCCTCGGCGCCGGGGACGACGTCGTCGGGGTGACCTTCGAGTGCGACTACCCGGCGTCTCGGTGGTCGACGACGCGCTGGCTCACCTCGGCCGCAGCGCCGACGTGCTCACGATCGACCCGCTGACGCTCGACGAGGTGCTGCCCGCCGGCGTACCGGTGCACGCGGTCGACGCCAACGCCTCCTGGGCCGGGCCAGGCACGCGGCTCGTCGACGGGGTCGAGGAGCTGGCCCGGCAGCTGCAACCCTGAAAACCGGTTGCACCGGCTCCGGGCTTCGAGGATCTTGGTGCCCGGTCGAGCCCGTTCGTGGCTCCGGAGCAAGAGGAGGCGTGACATGCGCATCACTGTCGTCGGCGTGCCCGCCACCCACCTCTCACACCTCCGGAGCAACGATGAACTCCCGCAGTGCCCACTCCTCGTCTGACCTGCACCCTGGCTTCACCTTCGACTACCGCTCGATCGCCGATCCCGAGGACGGCCAGCGGTTCTCCACCTACTGGGACGTCGAGCCGCTGATGCGCGGCCCGCAGCCCGCGCCGGACTGGCTGGTCACCGACCGCGCCGCCGTCGACACCGACCTCGGCGTGCTCAAGACCGGCAAGGAGGCCGACGTGTTCGTCCTCGAGCGCGCGACTCCGACCGCCGGCTGCGTGGTCGCCGCCAAGCGCTACCGCACCGCGGAGCACCGGTCCTTCCACCGCAACGCCGGCTACACCGAGGGCAGGCGCGTCCGCAACACGCGCGACGGCCGCGCGATGGCGAAGAAGTCCAGCTTCGGCCGCAAGCTCGAGGCTGGTCAGTGGGCGTGGGCCGAGTGGGAGTCGCTGAAGCGCTGCTACGAGGCCGGCGTACCGGTCCCGTACCCCGTCCAGATCGACGGCACCGAGATCCTCATGGAGCTGGTCACCGCCGACGGGGAGCCCGCGCCACGACTGGCGGCCATGCGCCCGGAGCCGGACCTGCTGCGGAGCTGGTTCGACCAGCTCCACGAGGCGATGGCGGCGCTCGCCCGGATCGGGGTGGCACACGGTGACCTCTCGCCGTACAACATCCTCGCGGCCGGCGATCGGCTGGTGATCATCGACCTGCCGCAGGTCGTCGACGTGGTCGCCAACCCCAAGGGCGCCGACTACCTGATGCGCGACTGCCACAACGTCTGCACGTGGTTCAACCGCCGCGGCCTCGAGGTCGACGAGCACGCGTTGTTCGCGGAGGTGCTGGCGAGCGCGTGGTGACCGTAGTCTCGGCACCGTGCGCAACGTCGAGGTCGAGTCGCTCGCCGAGCTCGACGCCCTGATCGCGGGCGGCACGCACTCGCTCCGCGGCGTCCACCTCCAGTCCCTCGACCTCAACGACCGCGCGGCCGTGCTCGCCGGACTCGAAGTGGCCGGGGCGGTGTTCCTCGGGTGCCGGTTCGCGTCGGGCCCGGGCGGCGAGGACGACGTCCGCCGGCGCGGAGGGCTGATCTTCCCGAACGTGCCCGACGTCCCGTTCGACCCCTACCGCGCGACGCTCTACTCCCCCGAGGAGCTCTACCGCGGCCTCGAGCACGGGTACGACGCCACTCCCGACGCCCTGGCCTACGCGTGGTCCCGGCACTCCCCCTCGCTCGACCAGACACTGGCCGCAGGCACTGCACGACCACGCCGATCGACGACGCGCTCGAGGAGTTCACCGGTCACCGCCGGATCGTCGGCGTGCTCGGGGGGCACGCGATCGAGCCGCGACGCGCCGGCGTACCTGGACGCCGCCCGGCTCGGCCACGCGCTCGCCGGCCGGCACACCGTGGCCACCGGCGGCGGGCCCGGGGCGATGGAGGCCGCCAACCTCGGCGCCTGGCTCGGCCACGCCACCGACGCCGACCTCGTGGCTGCGGTCGAGATGCTCGCTGCCGCTCCCGGGCTTCGCCGAGGTCACGTCGTGGGCCCGCGCCGCGTTCGAGGTGCGCATCCGCTGGCCCGAGGGCGTCGAATCGCTCGGGGTGCCGACCTGGTTCTACGGCCACGAGCCGCCCAACGTCCTCGCGAGCGCGATCGCGAAGTACTTCAGCAACGCCACCCGCGAGGACGTGCTCCTCCGCGTCGTGCCGCGGCGGACTGGTGTTCCTGCCCGGTGCCGCGGGCACGGTCCAGGAGATGTTCCAGGCGGCCTGCGCCGACTACTACGCCGCCGCGCGCCACCGAGATCCCGATGGTGTTCGTCGGCCGTGCGTACTGGACGCGAGAGCTGCCGGTCTGGGACCTGCTGTCCGCCCTCGGCCGCGACCGGGCGTTCGGCGCCGGGCCTGCATCTCGTCGACAGCCCGGAGGAGGTGCTGCCCCTTCTCCTCGAGGCCTGATCGGGGTCAGGCGTCGCCGTGGTCGTCGTCGGGCCGGCGCAGCGCCCACGGCTCCAGGCGCCGGTATCCCTTGACCGACGTACGCCGCATCCGCCGCAGCTGTGAACCGGTCGTCGTCCTCGATGGCCTCGGCCATCTCCTTGTCGACCAGCGACGCGGCCGGGCCGGGCGATCGAGGTGAGCCGCGAGGCGAGGTTGACCGTCGGACCGAAGACGTCGCCGAGGCGGTGCCAGCACCGGGCCCCAGGCGACCCCGACCCGTAGCTGGGGGAAGTCCTCGTCCTCGAGGTGCTCCTCGACCAGCTCGAGGGCGATCGCGAGCGGCGTCGCCCGGCATGGTCGGCGGCGAACAGGATCTCGTCGCCGATCGTCTTGATGATCCGGCCGTCGTGCGCCGTGATGATCGCCAGTGCGCGTGCCTCGAAGTACGTCGACCAGCCGCGCCAGCTCCTCCTGGTTCAACGACCGGGTCTGCCGGGTGTACCCGACGATGTCGGCGAACCCGATGCCCGCGCTGATCGTGCCCTCCTCGTCGTCGAGGGCGGAGCGAGCAGCAACCGCGAGGCGGCGCTCAGGACGTGCCGGCGCCAGATGTAGTTCTGCACCTCCTCGATGACCGGGGTGATCTCGGTCGATCACCGCGGCGAGGTCGTCGGCTCCGAGCTCGGTGGGGTCGACCGCCCGACCGAGCAGGTCATCTGCCACTCGGCGAGACGGGCGAAGCTGCGGCCGAGCGTGCGGATCAGCGCGGCCTCGTCGTCCTGCTTGATCATGCCGAGGTCGTGCAGTCCGCTGGGTCAGCCGCATCGCCTCCAGGTCGGCCTCGGTGAAGGCGACCTCGTCGTCGTCCGACCGCGGTGAAACCGAGCGAGCGCCAGCGCTGCTGGGCGAGCTCCAGCGGGATGCCGACCGGCCTGCGCGATCTGCGGGCCGGTCAGCGACGGGTGGCTGCCGAGCAGGTGTTCCTCGAGCAGGTCGAAGACCTGCTGCGGGTCGAGAGGACCCGAATCGGGCGCTGAGTCCTCGGGCATGACCGGACGTCGCCTGGCTACAGGTTGCCGAGGCGGTCGGCGGTGGTCTCGCGCAGCGCCTGCGCCGAAGGCGGGCACCTCGTCGAGCAGCTGCTCCAGCGACTCCTGGGTGAAGTGGATGACCTCCAGCGGGGTCAGGCTGACCACGCTCGCCGATGCGCAGCCGGTGGTTCACGATCGCCGATCTCGCCGATCACGTCGCCGGGGCCCAGGCCGCGCGACCTCGAGTTCCGTCCTTGCGCACCGAGACCTCGCCGTCGACGATCAGGTAGGCCTTGTCGGCCGGGGTCTTCTCCCAGATCAGCGACCAGTCGGCCGGGAGCATGACGTGCCGACCGGCGCGCGACCACCGTCGATCAGGTCGGCGTCACTGAGGCGCCTCGAGGCGGTTGAGCTCCGCGAGCTTCTCGGGTCGAGGCGCGTCCGCCATGCTGTGGTCCTCCTGGGTGGGCTCGGGATACCGGGGCAATCCTCGCGGATCTGGTCGCGGCGGGTGTCCACCGGACGGCGTGCTCGATCACCGCTGCGCCCGGGGCGGTAACCAGACCCGGAACGTGACCTCAGCCACATCCACGTCGTTGGGATCGGCATGGAGATCTCCCGTCGCAACGTGCTGCGCTCAGCCGCAGCGATCAGCCGGTGCCGCCGCCGCCGTC
Organism: uncultured Actinomycetota bacterium; assembly: GCA_963805425.1. Taxonomy (GTDB): domain Bacteria; phylum Actinomycetota; class Actinomycetes; order Propionibacteriales; family Nocardioidaceae; genus Marmoricola. Next base: position 98,671 of record CAWDUF010000010.1, read on the forward strand.
CCGGTCGTCACCTCGCTCGCTGAGTCTGCCGTCGCGGCCGGCGTCGCGACCGCGGGGACGACCCTCGCGAAGACCTACCGCCGAGGCACGCCGAACGCCGAAGGGCTACGCGAAGATCGTCGCCGGTCCCGGCGAGCCGCACCTGGTGCGAGACGGACCTCGGGATCGCCGCAGCGACGGGCCGGCGTGAGCTGCCGGACGCCACTGCTGGCCTTCGCCCAGTTCAGCGACATCCACGTGGTCGACCACCAGTCCCCCGCGCCGCGTCGAGTGGATGGACCGCTTCGAGGACCCGAACACCGCGGCCTGGTGCCCGGACTGCTCTCGTCGTCGTACCGGCCCCAGGAGATGCTCACCGCCCAGGTCGCGGAGGCGATGGTGCGCGCGGTGAACGCGATCGCGGGCGGCCCGGTCACCGGCCTTCCGCTGGCGTTCACGATCGAGACCGGCGACAACTCCGACAACTGCCAGAAGAACGAGATCCGCTGGAACATCGACATCCTCGACGGCGGCAAGACCGTCCGGCCCGACAGCGGCAACCTCAACCGGTACGACGGCGTGATGGACGCCAACGCCCTCTACTACGACACCCACTACTGGCACCCGGAGTGGCACGCCGCTCGGCAAGAAGGCCGACAAGCTCCGCGACCAGCACGGCTTCCCGGTCGACACCAGCGCTCCTCAACGCCTCGCGCCGCCCGTTCACCGCGACCGGCCTGCACATCGCCCTGGTACACCTGCTTCGGCAACCACGACGGCCTGATCCAGGGCAACTTCCCGGCGAAGACGACCCAGCTCGGTCTGCTCGCCACCGGCAACCTGAAGGTGATCAGCAGCCCCGCCGGGCTGAGCCAGTCCGACGTGATCAACGCGGTCTCCGAGCAGAAGCTCGACGGCATCTTGAACAACCTGCTGTTGTCCCCGCTCGCGCGGCTGGTGACCAAGGACGCGAACCGGCGCCCGCTCAGCCGCGCCCAGATCATCGCCGAGCACTTCAACACGACCAAGGCGCCCGTGGGCCACGGGTACACAGCGGAGAACCGGGCGACCGGCACGGCGTACTACTACTTCGACCAGGGCAGCTTCCGGTTCGTCGTGATGGACTCGGTGAACCCCAACGGGTACGCCGACGGCTCGCTGGACCAGGCCCAGTTCACCTGGCTGCAGGAGACGGTGGCGTCGGCCACCGGCCGCGCGGTCGTGGTGTTCAGCCACCACACGTCCGACACGATGGGCAACCCGCTGGTGCTCACCGGGCTCGACCCGAGCACGCGGGTCCTGGGGCCCGCGGTCACCAGCTACCTGCTGTCCCAGGAGCGCGTCATCGCCTGGGTCAACGGCCACACCCACCGCAACCAGATCACGGCGCACAAGCGCGCCGACGGGACCGGCGGCTTCTGGGAGATCAACACCGCCTCGCACATCGACTTCCCGCAGCAGGCCCGGCTCATCGAGGTGGTCGACAACCGCGACAACACCATGTCGATCTTCACGACCATCGTCGACCACGCCGCGCCCGCGACGTTCAACAGCCTGCTCCCCGACCCGCTCGCGCTGGCGTCGTTCTCGCGCGAGCTGGCCTCGAACGACCCGCAGTCGAACCTGTCGTCGCTCACCGGCACGGTCGCGGCGCGCAACACCGAGCTGCTCCTGGCAACGCCGACGGAGCTGCGCGGTGGCGGTTGCACTGCGGTCACGAGCGCGGAGCCGCAGCGCACCGTGACCCGGTCCGCCGCGTTCGCCGCCCTGGCCCAGGGCGTCTAGGCCGGGTCAGCCCTCGACCGCGGCCAGCTGGCCGCACGCGCCGTCGATCTCGCGACCCCGGGTGTCGCGGACGGTCGTCGGCACGCCCTTGGCCTCGAGCCGGCGGACGAACTCCTTCTCGTCCCGCGGGTCGGAGGCGGTCCACTTCGAGCCCGGTGTCGGGTTCAGCGGGATCAGGTTGACGTGCACCCACCCCCACCGGGCCTGGTCCTGGGGGCCCTGGCTGAGCAGGACGTCGGCGAGCAGGTCGGCCCGCCACGCCTGGTCGTTGATGCCGCGCATCATGGCGTACTCGATGGAGACCCGGCGCTTGGTCCGCCGGGCATAGTCCCAGGCGGCCCCGACGGTCTCGGCGACGGAGAACCGGGTGTTGATCGGCACCAGCTCGTTGCGCAGCTCGTCGTCGGGGGCGTGCAGGCTGAGCGCGAGGGTCACCGGGATGCCCTCGTCGGCGAGCTGCTTCATCCGCGGCACCAGCCCGACGGTGCTGACGGTGATGCCGCGGGCGGACATGCCGAGTCCGTCGGGGGTGGGATCGGTCAGCCGGCGTACCGCCCCGATGACGGCGTTGTAGTTGGCCATCGGCTCGCCCATGCCCATGAAGACCACGTTCGAGACCCGTCCCGGCCCGCCGGGGACCTCACCCCGGGCCAGCGACCTGGCACCGGCCACCACCTGCTCGACGATCTCCGCGGTCGACATGTTGCGCTGGAGACCGCCCTGGCCGGTCGCGCAGAACGGACACGCCATCCCGCAGCCGGCCTGGCTGGAGACGCACATCGTCGTCCGGCCGGGGTAGCGCATGAGCACCGACTCGACGAGCGCACCGTCGAAGAGCTTCCACAACGTCTTGCGAGTCGTGCCGCGGTCGGCCTCGAGCGTGCGTAACGGCGTCATCAGCTCCGGCAGGAGCCCGCTCACCAGTCCGTCGCGCTGGTCGGCCGGGAGGTCGGTCATCTCGGCGGGATCGTCGACCAGGCGGGCGAAGTAGTGCGTCGAGAGCTGCCTGGCCCGGAAGCCGGGCAGGCCGAGCTCCTCCAGGCGCGCCTTGCGCTCGGCGGCGGTGAGGTCCGCGAGGTGGCGCGGCGGCTTCGGCTTGGGACCTCGGGGGCCCTTCGGCTCCTCGAAGACGAGGGGCAGGGTCCTGGTCGGCTCGGTGCGGTCGGAGGTCATGACCGCGTGATTCTCCCATCCGACCCCCGACTCGGCCGAATCGGCGGCCTCAGTTGTACGACGCGAGCAGCGCGACGCACACGCTGGCGAACAGGATGAACAGCACCGCGTAGCCGATGATCAGGCCGATCGCGATTCGACACACCACGGACCGTGAACCTTCCCGGCTCGGCATGCGTGGTGTCAGATGTGGAGGTGGTCCGCACGCCTGATCTCGACGAGCAGCTGATGCGCACCGCGTGTGAGCAGCATGCCGACGCGTTGTGGAGCTTCTGCCTGCGCCTGACCCGGGGTGACGTGGGCCGCGCCGAGGACATCGCCCAGGAGACGCTGCTGCGGGCGTGGCGCCACCCCAGCATTCTCGGCCGCGAGCCCGAGGGTGTCCGGGCCTGGCTGTTCACGGTCGCCCGCAACGTCTCGATCGACGCCTGGCGGGCCCGGTCGGTCCGCCCGGAGCAGAGCACCGACCCCGACGACATCGAGATCGTCGCGCCCGACCGCACCGACGACATCCTGCAGCAGTGGCTGGTGGTCGACGCGCTCCGGTCGCTGAGCCACGACCACCGCGCGGCGATCGTCGAGTGCTACTACGGCGGCCGGACCGTGGTCGAGGCGGCCAACCGGCTCGGCGTACCGCCCGGCACGGTGAAGTCGCGGCTGCACTACGGCATGCGCGCGCTCCGGCTCGCGCTCGAGGAGCGGGGGGTGACCCGATGACCGCGTCGTGCGAGTCCGCCGCCGCCTACGTCCTGGGGGCGCTGCCGGCGTCGGAGCGGGTGGAGTTCGAGGCACACCTGGCCGAGTGCGAGGACTGCAGCCGGACGGTCGCCGGGCTGGCCGGCATCCCCGGGCTGCTCTCGCGGGTCTCCCCCGACGACCTCGCGGACCCGTTGCCGGTCCCCGACACGTTCGTGCCGCGCCTGCTCCGCGCGGTACGCCGGTCCGCGCTGCGCCGCCGCATCGTCGTCAGCACCCTGAGCGCCGCCGCCGTGGTCCTCGCAATCGCGGGCACGGCGATCGTGGTGGACCGGTCCAACGGCGACGCCTCGGGAACGTCGATGACGGCGATGACGGCGGTCGTGGACAGCCCGGTCACCGCGAGCGCGTCGCTCGTGGCGCACCCGTGGGGCACCGAGGTGTCCATGGAGTGCCGGTACGCCGACTCCTCGCAGTGGTCCCGGCCCTACGACCTGGTCGCGGTGAACGACCAGGGTGACGAGCGCAGGATCGCCACCTGGGTCGTCGGGCCCAGCCACGAGGCGACCGTCACCGGTTCGGTGCCGTGGCAGCCCGGGCACATCGACCGGGTCGAGATCCGGCTGACGTCCGGCACGCCGCTCCTGCGCCTGTCTCCCTGAGAGCCGGCGCCCGGGCTCAGGTGAAGACCAGGTAGTGCAGCAGCAGCCAGACCGGGGCGATCGTGGCGAGCAGCGAGTCGATGCGGTCCATCAGGCCGCCGTGGCCCGGGATGATCTGGCTCATGTCCTTGATGCCGAGGTCACGCTTCATCACCGACTCGACGAGGTCGCCCAGCGTGGCCATCACCACCGCGATCAGGCCGAGGGCGACGCCGACCCACCAGTCACCGTCGAGCAGCCACACCACCAGCGCGATCCCGGCCGCCACGCAGAAGAACGCCGACCCGGCGAAGCCTTCCCACGACTTCTTCGGCGAGATCACCGGAGCCATCGGGTGCTTGCCGAACAGGACGCCGGCGACGTACCCGCCGATGTCGCTGGCGATCGTGACCAGGATGAAGGCGATGATCCCGCGTACGCCGTCGTCGACCTTGTGCGCCTCGAGACGGTCGCCACCTTCGGCGAGCATCAGCGCGACGAACGACCCGAGGAACGGCACGTAGACCAGCGTGAAGACCGCAGCGGAGGCGTTCTGCACGAACCCGTCGACACCGCGGCGCAGCAGCCACAGCATCACCACGAGCGCGGTGACCGCCGTCGCGGTGACCAGTGCCGGCGCTCCCCAGAAGTAGGCGACCGCGACCATCACCACGCCGCCGGCCATCAGGGGCTGCTCGGGGATGTCGACGCCCTTCGCCGCGAGCCCACGGTGCAGCTCCCAGACCGCGACGACGACGGCCGCGGCGACGATCACCATGAACGCAGCCTTGAAGAAGAACAGCGACCCGGCGATCGCGACCAGCAGCACGACGGCGGACGCGATCGCGGCGGGCAGGTTGCGTCCCGCGCGGCCGTAGTCCTTCTGCGGACCCGGTGCGGCCGCGTCGGTGCTGGTCATGGTGAGTTCGTGGCCCGGGCTCAGACCTCGATCAGCTCGGCTTCCTTGTGCTTGACCATCTCGTCGATCTGGTCGGTGTGCTTCTTGGTCATCGCGTCGAGGCGCTTCTCCGCCCCGGTGACGTCGTCCTTGCCGGCCTCGCCGTCCTTCTCGAGGCGCTCCAGCTCCTGCTTGGCGTTGCGCCGGATGTTGCGGACCGCGACCTGGCCCTCCTCGGCCTTCGTGCTGCGCGACCTTGATGTACTCCTTGCGGCGCTCCTCGGTCAGCTCGGGGAACGAGCAGCGGATCAGCTTGCCGTCGTTGGACGGGTTCACGCCGAGGTCGGAGTCGCGGATCGCCTTCTCGATCGCCGGCATCGCGTTGACGTCGAACGGCGAGATCAGGATGATCGTGCGCGCTTCCGGCGAGGTGAACGACGCGAGCTGCTGGATCGGCGTCGGCGTGCCGTAGTACTCGGCGATCAGCTTGGCGAACATGCTCGGGTTGGCACGACCCGCGCGGATCGCGGCGAACTCCTCGCGCGTCGACGCCGACGGACTTGTCCATCTTCTGGTCGGCCTCGTTGAGGGTCTCGTTGATCACGGCGTCTCCTTGTGTCCAGTGCTGTGTCCGCTGCTCACCAGGGTGCCGATCTTCTCACCCTGCACGACCCTGAGGATGTTGCCCTCCGGCTCCATCCCGAACACGACCATCGGCAGGTCGTTCTCCATGCACAGCGCGAACGCGGTCGCGTCGGCCACCTTCAGGCCGGCAGGAGAGTGCCTCCTGGAAGGTCACCTCGTCGTACTTGATCGCGTCGGGGTCCTTGTGCGGGTCGGCGCTGTAGACGCCGTCGACGCCGTTCTTGCCCATCAGCACGACCTCGCACTTGGTCTCGAGCGCACGCTGCGCGGCGACCGTGTCGGTCGAGAAGTACGGCATCCCGGCACCCGCACCGAAGATGACCACGCGGCCTTTCTCGAGGTGCCGGATCGCGCGGCGCGGGATGTAGGGCTCGGCGACCTGGCCCATGGTGATCGCGGTCTGCACCCGGGTCTCGATGCCCTCCTTCTCCAGGAAGTCCTGGAGCGCCAGGCAGTTCATCACGATGCCGAGCATGCCCATGTAGTCGGCGCGGGCACGGTCCATGCCGCGCTGCTGGAGCTCGGCTCCGCGGAAGAAGTTGCCGCCACCGGTGACGACGGCGACCTCGACCCCGGCGCGCTGCACCGAGGCGATCTCGCGAGCGATCGTCGCGACGACGTCGGGGTCGACGCCGACCTTGCCGCCGCCGAAGACCTCACCGGAGAGCTTGAGCAGCACCCTCTTGTACGTCATCGCTTCTCCCCGTCAGCCCTCGCCGGTGGTTGAGCGTGTCGAAACCGAGCTCGTCGAAGCCGAGCCTGTCGAGACGCGCGAAGGCCGGCCCGATGATGGTTGTCTGGCTCATCGGACCGGCCTCCTCGTGTACGTCTTGTCGAAACCTAACGGATCCCCGCCCGGTCAGGCACCGACCTCGAAGCGCGCGAAGCGCTTCACGGTGATCCCGGCCTCGTCGAGGACGGCCTTCACGGACTTCTTCGACTCGGTGACCGACTCCTGGTCCAGCAGGGCGACGTCCTTGAAGAAGCCGTTGAGGCGACCCTCGGCGATCTTCTCGATCATCTGCTCCGGCTTGCCCTCCTCGCGGGCGATCGCAGCACCGATCTCGCGCTCCTTGGCGATGACGTCCTCGGGTACGTCCTCGCGGGAGAGATAGGTCGGCCTCATCGCGGCGATCTGCATGGCGGCCCCACGCGCGGCATCCACGTTGTCGCCGTCGTACTCGACGATGACGCCGACTGCCGGCGGCAGGTCGGCGGCACGCTTGTGCAGGTAGACGACCGAGGTGCCCTCGAAGTACGCGACCTCGCCGAGCTCGATCTTCTCGCCGATGGTGACCGCAAGGTCGGCGACGACCTCGCCCACGGTCTTGCCGTCGAGGGGCACGGCCTTGAGCGTCTCGACGTCGCCCGCCTTGGCCGCGTCGGCGGCGTCGGCGATCTTCTGGGCCGTCTCGATGAACTGCTCGTTCTTCGCGACGAAGTCGGTCTCGCTCTTCAGCTCGACCAGCGCGCCACCGGAGGTGGCGACAAGGCCCGCAGTGGCTTCACGCTCGGCACCGCGCTCGGCGGCCTTCTGGCCGAGCTTGATGCGCAACAGCTCGGCGGCCTTGTCGAAGTCGCCGTCGGCCTCCTCGAGGGCCTTCTTGCAGTCCATCATCCCCGCGCCCGTGATCTCGCGGAGCTTCTTGACGTCGGCAGCGGTGATCGCCACGCGTCAGTCCTCCTTCGTCTCTTCGCTGGTCTCGCTGGTCTCGCTGGTCTCGCTGGTCTCGGCGGTGGCCTCGACCGGAGCCTCCTCGGCGGCGGCCTCGACCGGAGCCTCCTCGGCGGCGGCCTCGACCGGAGCCTCCTCGGTAGCGGCCTCGACCGGAGCCTCGTCGGCCGCGGGCGCTGCCGGGGTCTCCTCGACGGCTTCGACAGCCGCAGCGGCCTCGGGGGCCTCGGTTGCCGCACCGGTCGCCTCGGCAGCGGGGGTGGTCTCCGTGGCCGCGTCGCCACCGGTCGCCTCGACGGCGGCCTTGTCGGCCTGGCCCTCGAGCAGAGCGCGCTCCCAGTCGGCCAGCGGCTCGTCGGCGCCGATCGCCTTCTCGTCACCCTCGGTCTTGGCGCCCGAGCGGGCGATCAGACCGTCGGCCACCGCGTCGGCCACGACTCGGGTGAGCAGGCCGACGGCGCGGATCGCGTCGTCGTTGCCCGGGATCGGGTAGTCGACCACATCGGGGTCGCAGTTGGAGTCCAGGATCGCGATGATCGGGATGCGCAGCTTGCGCGCCTCCTCGACCGCGAGGTGCTCCTTGTTCGTGTCGACGATCCACACCGCGGACGGCGTACGGCCCATCTCGCGGATGCCGCCGAGGGTCTTGTCGAGCTTGATGTGCTCCCGCTTCATCTGCAGGAGCTCCTTCTTCGTGCGACCCGAGCCCGCGACGGTGTCGAAGTCGACGTCGTCGAGCTCCTTGAGCCGGTTGATCCGCTGGCTCATGGTCTGGAAGTTGGTGAGCATGCCGCCCAGCCAGCGCTGGTTGACATACGGCATCCCGACGCGGGTGGCCTGCTCGGCGATCGATTCCTGGGCCTGCTTCTTGGTCCCGATGAACATGATCGTGCCGCCCTTGGCGACGGTGTCCTTGATGAACGCGTAGCTCGCGTCGATGTAGGACAGCGACTGCTGCAGGTCGATGATGTAGATGCCGTTGCGCTCGGTCATGATGAAGCGCTTCATCTTGGGGTTCCAGCGACGGGTCTGGTGCCCGAAGTGGACGCCGCTCTCGAGGAGCTGGCGCATGGTGACGACGGCCATGCCGTTGGTTTCCTTCTGTTCGGGTCCGGGCACGACTGAGTGCCCGCACCAAATTTTCAGTTCGTTGCACCGGGCGGGTGCCCGCTGCCCTGACGCCCGAGCGCGATCCGACCCGACGCTGGATCACTCCAACGGGGGACCGAGGACCGTCGCCCTCCCGCGAAGGAGCCGGAGGAAACGGGCGTGCGAAGTCAACCCGTACGGGTTGCTGGAGAGAGTCTAGCCGCCGTGCCGATCGGTGTCGAAACGTCGTGCCCGCCGTCCACAGCCCCGCCGCGCGACGCCACCGTCCACAGCGTCGCGGCCGAGCCGTGCCGCGTCAGCCCTGCCGGTCGACGCTGGCGCGATGAAGGAGATCCTGCTCGTCATCGCCCTCGTCGCCGTCATCGCCGCTGCCCCGCAGGACGCCCACGCCGATGTCGCCGGCCCCGCCGTGTGGCCGCTGGATCCGGTGCCCACCGTGGTCGCCGGATTCGATCCCCCGACGACGCCCTGGGGGCCGGGCCACCGCGGCGTCGACCTGCTCGGCCGTCCCGGCCAGGAGGTGCAGACGACGCTGGCGGGGACGGTGACCTTCGCCGGCGCGCTCGCAGGGCGCGGGGTGGTGGTCGTCGACCACGGGACGACCCGGACCACCTACGAGCCGGTCGATCCGGCCGTCCGGGTCGGCGACCTCCTGCCGGCCGGCGGCGTCCTGGGTCGCCTGGAGGCCGGCCTCAGTCACTGCTTCCCGCGGAGCTGCCTGCACTGGGGTCTGATCGTGGGCGAGGTGTACCTGGATCCGCTGTCCCTGCTGGGGATCGCGCCGGTGCGGCTGTTGCCGCTGGCGGTGGCCCCGGACCTCATGCGCTGGGGTGGGCCTGTCGGTATGCCGTTCGCAGCCGTTCCGCGGTGACGTGGGTGTAGATCTGCGTGGTGGCCAGCGACGCGTGACCGAGCAGCTCCTGCACAGCGCGCAGGTCGGCGCCGCCCTCGAGGAGATGGGTCGCGGCGGTGTGCCGAGACCGTGCGGCCCGAGGTCGGGCGCACCCGGCACGTCGGCGAGCCTGTGGTGGACCATGGTCCGCACCGCGCGCTGGTCGATCCGCCCGCCGCGGGCGCCGAGGAACAGCGCCGCCCCTGCCCCCGGCGCCACCAGCCGCGGTCGACCGGCCTCGAGCCACCGGGCGACCGCTCGGTCGGCAGGCAGGCCGAACGGCACGGTCCGCTCCTTGCGGCCCTTGCCGAACACGCGCACCACTCGGCGGCCGCGGTCGAGGTCGTCGACGTCGAGCCCGCAGAGCTCGCCGACCCGGATCCCGGTCGCGTAGAGCAGCTCGAGGATCGCCACGTCACGCAGCCCGACCGGGCTGCCGTCGTCGGCGCTCTCCGCGGCGGCGTCCAGCAGGTCCCGGGCCTGGGCCACGTCGAGCGCAGGCGGCAGAGCGGTGTGCGCCTTCGGACTGCCGAGCTGCGCCGCGGGGTCGCTGCGTGCCCGACCGGTCCTCAGCCGCCCACGCGGAGAACACCCGCACGGCGGTCGCACGCCGGGCCATCGTCGTACGCGCCTTGCCGAGCGTCTTCTGGTTGGCCAGCCAGCTGCGCAGGGTGCGGATGTCGAGGTCGTCGAGCGAGACGTGTCCGAGCGCCGCCGCGTGGCCGAGCATGCCGCTCACGTCGCCGAGATAGGCACGCACGGTGTGCGGCGTGAGGTCGCGCTCGGACACGAGGTGACGCTCGTACGCAGCGAGCGCGGTCGCGAAGTCCTCGGGCAGGTCGGCCACCTGTCCAGCCTACGAACGACAGCGCGGCGAAACGTGCAGGCGCGCGTCGGTCATCCCGCGTCGCCCCTGACGCGCCAGCGTCCGTGCGCGTGCTCGACGAACCCGCCGGCCTGCAGCTCGGCGAGCGCCTCGTCGACCCGGCGCTGGCGCCAGGCCGGCGGTGTGCGCGATCTTCGCCGCTCCCGCGCCGCGCCGCACCGGCACCGCGTCGAGCACCTGGCGCTGCTCGGCCGTCAGCAGGTCGCGGGGTCGCGCCGGCTCGTGGACCGGAGCCAGGGTGTGGGTGCCGGCCGGGGCGACCGCCTCGAGGACCTCGCGGCCGTCGGTGACCAGCAGCGCGCCTCGCGTCCTGATCAGCTGGTGGACTCCGGCCGACGGCGCACTGGTCACCGGGCCGGGGACCCCCATCAGCACCCGGCTGAGGCCGGCCGCCCAGTTCGCGGTGTTCAGCGCTCCGCTGCGGATCGCCGCCTCGACCACGACCGTTCCCCGGGACATCGCCGCGATCAGCCGATTGCGGGCGAGGAACCGGATCCGGGTCGGCGCGCAGCCGGGCGCCGCTTCGGAGACGACCACGCCCACGTCGGCGATGTAGTCGAGCAGCGGACGGTGGGCCTCGGGGTAGGCCCGGTCGACGCCGCAGGCGAGCACCGCGATGGTCGGTCCTCGACCGGCCAGCGCGCCGCGGTGGGCCGCATTGTCGATCCCGAACGCAGCGCCGGACACCACGGTGTGCTCGGCCTCGGCGAGCGCCAGACCGATCTCGCCTGCGACCCCGGCGCCGTAGGTCGTGGCGGACCTCGAGCCGACCACCGCCACCGCGTGTGCGGCCAGCTCGTCGAGGCGCCCGGGCCCTCGGGCCCACAACGCGATCGGCACGCCACCTCGCTCGTGCAGGCTCGGCGCGTGGGCCAGGTCGGTCAGGGATCCGGGCCACTCGTCGTCGGCCGGAGTCACGAACCGGATGCCCTGGCGGGCGGCTCGCTCGAGCTCGATCGCCGCATCGGCCCGGGCGAGGCGCGCAGCGAGGTTCTCCTTCAGGTCGCCGCCGGCACTCTGCTCACGCAGCGCGGCGAGGACCGTCTCGGCGCCGAGCTCCGCGACCAGCCCGGTGAGCCGGGGATCGCCGGGCTCACCGATCCGGCTGAGCACGACGCGCGCGAGCCGCTCCGGGTCGCGCGCGTCGTCGGCCGCGGGCGACGCCGTCATGCCGCGCCGCCGATCATGTCGAGGTCCAGCGGCGCCGACCGCCGCAGCCGCAACGCGACCTCCAGCTCCTCGATGCCCGGCCGGCGGAGGCCACGCAGGTCCGCGACCGACCAGCTCACCCGATGCACGCGGGTGGCGCCCCGTCGGGTCAGCGCTCCGCTGTAGACCTCCTGGTCCAGCCGCCTGGCGGCGACGTCCTCGAGCGGCCAGGTCTCGCGGAGCACCGGGCCGGGCACGTGCGCGTTGAGCCGCCAGGGTGTGTCGGCGTACCGCGCGCGCTGGAGTCCGCGGGCAGCCGTGACCCGGGCGAGCACCGTCGCCGACGACGCGGGCCGGGCGAGCGGATCTCGCAGCTCGTGCGGCTTGACCGGCTCGACGAAGCGGCTGATGTCGATGCGGTCGGCGATCGGGCCCGAGAGCTTGCGGCGGTAGTCCCTGCGCCTGACCTCGCCGCAGGTGCACTGGTTGTCCCTTCGGAACGGGTGGTACTCCCCGCAGGGACACGGGTTCGCCGCGAGGACGAGCATGCCGGCAGCGGGGTAGGTGGCGTCCTCGTCGCCCCGGGCGATGGTGATCTCGCCGCTCTCGAGCGGCTGGCGGAGTGCTTCGACGATGTCACCGGGCAGCAGCGGGAACTCGTCGAGGAACAGCACGCCGAGGTGTGCCTTGCTGACCTCGCCGGGCCGCACGCGCCCGCTGCCGCCGCCGAGGATGGCCGAGCGCGACGCAGAGTGGTGCGGCGCCCGGAACGGCGGTCTGGTCAGGACCGACGAGCCGGCAGGAAGGGCGCCGCCGAGCGAGTGGATCGCGGTCAGCTCGAGCGACTCCTCGGGATCGAGGTCCGGCAGGATCGTCGGCAGCCGCTCGGCGAGGGTGGTCTTGCCGGCTCCCTTCGGCCCGGTGAGCATCAGGTGGTGCCCGCCGACCGCGGCGACCTCGAGGGCGAAGCGGGCGTCCTCCATGCCGAGGACGTCGACCAGGTCGACGTCCTCGAGCCGGGCCTCGCCCCGCCAGCTCAGCAGCAGCTGACCGGTCGGCGGCTCGACCGGCGGCGCCTCCGGGACGTCCTGGTCGCCGCCCAGCAGGGCGACCACCTGCCGCAGCGAGCGGACGCCGTACGCCTCCACTCCGGGGACGAGGGTCGCCTCGGCCAGCTGCGGCTCGGGTACGACGACGCGCCGGATGCCGCGCGCCGCGGACGCCATCACCATCGGCAGCACGCCCGGCACGCACCGGAGCCTGCCGTCGAGGGTGAGCTCGCCGATCAGGACGACGTCGTCCAGCGCGGCGCGGGGGAACTCGGCATCGCTCGCGGCGAGGATCGCGACCGCGATAGCCAGGTCGAAGTGCGGACCCCTCTTGGGAAGGTCGGCCGGCGACAGCAGGATGGTGATCCGCCGGCTCGTCGGCCAGGCGTACTCGCTGTTGTGGATCGCGGAACGGCACCGGTCGCGTGCCTCGTTGATCGACGCGTCGGCGCGTCCGACGAGGTTCGTCGCGATCTGGCCCTGGCTGACGTCCACCTGGACGTCGACCACGTGTCCGACCAGGCCCTGCAGGGACACCGTCCGCGCGCTGGCCCACATCAGCTGTGCCACCTCATCAGCTGCCCTCTCATCAGCCCATCCCCCGCACGTGCTCGACCTCCGCAGCACCGCGAGGCGACCGGAGCACGGCCACCGCGTCGAAGCGGACGTCCGTTGCGACCACGTCGTGCTCCTCGATCCAGCGTGCGGCGAGCGCGACCAGGCGGTCGGACTTCGCGCCGTCGACCGCCTCCAGCGGATGCCCGTACGCCGTGCCGCTGCGCGTCTTGACCTCGCAGAAGACCAGCACCTCGCCGTCGCGCAGGACCAGGTCGATCTCACCGGCGTCGCAGCGCCAGTTCCGGTCGAGCACGACCAGCCCGTCGTCGACGAGATGTCGCGCCGCCACCCGCTCGCCGTACGCCCCGAGTGCGGTGTTCTGCCTGCCCGTGCTCATGACCACCTCCGGACAGGAGGCAACACCGTCACCGCCGAGCCCGCTGCCGGGCGCCAGCCGGTTGTGGACAGCGACCGCCGTCACGCCACCGGTGGAGGCGAAACGGCGGGCAGCGTCAACGCACCAGCCGGACGACCTTCGGCCCACCGCCGGTGTAGTCGGTGATCGGCCCTGCGTAGTCCTCGGGCACGGCCGGCAGCGCCGACGGCTCGATCGTCATGAACCTCAGCGCCCGCAGGGTCGTGCCCTCGGCGTCCATCAGCAGGCCGTGGTCGTCGTCCGGGCTGATCCCGAGCAGCGCCTTGACCCAGGCGTCGACGATGTCCAGGACCATGTCGACCTCGTCGAGGTAGTGCGGGGCGTCCTGGGTGATGAAGATCGGGCGGTAGGTCAGCACCGGGTAGTAATTCGCGCTGTTCGGCGCGACCGGGCTGGAGATCACCGGCACCCACATGAACCGCGCCGAGTCGTAGAGCTCCGGCAGCAGGGCGCTGTCCGGGGTCACCACGGGGATGCCCGGGGTGAGGTAGGTGCTGAGGTTGAAGAACATCGCCTCGGTCAGCAGGTTCTGCCGATCCGGCTTGACGAAGTCTGTGAACCGGTCGTCGTTGATCTGCTTGCCCGGAAAGCCGGGCAATGTGAACGACCGCTGGCAGGGCTGCGCGGAGGTGCAGATCAGCCGACCGGGCGCCATGAACGCGGCCTGGTGCGCCGAGTTGTCGGCGGGCACCCAGTCGTCGCTGCCGAGCATCCCGTCGGTGAACTCCTTGTAGGTGTTTGCCCCCTGCTCGGGCATGACGCAGTTCGGGGTCGGGTGCACGCCACCGTTGTCGTAGATGTTCGGCAGCGTGTTGTTGCACGAGACCAGGGCGGTGGCGTTCTGGAGCGCGTTGAGCATGCTCGGCACGCTCGTCACACCGGTGAGGTTGACCGTCGCCAGGTTCGGGTTGGTGCCGATCGGGTGGTCGATGCCGGCCTTGAGGCTGTAGAGCAGGTTGCCCGGCGTACCCGACTGGAGGTCGCGCGGGGTCTTCAGCAGGCGTGCACAGCCGAGGAGGTCCTGGGTGACGCCGGGCAGCTGGACGTTGAACTCGACGTCGGTCTTGGAGTACACGAAGCTCGACGAGCCGACCGCCTTCACCCCGACCTTCACCTTCCAGGTGCCGACCTTGTTGAACACCGCCGACGGGATCGGCGCGAGGCCGGTGCCGAGCAGGCTGAGCAGGCTGACCGGAGTGACGTCGGAGTACGGCAGTGCGCTGACCGCGGTGCCGGTCTGGTTCCCCTGGGCGAACACGAGCCGGATCGTCGGACCGAGCCCGAGGACGACCGTGCCCCACCCGGCGCCGCTCCAGGTGAGCGTGCCGGGGTCGATGCCCTGGATCGCCGAACTGACCGCCGGCACGTTCAAGGTGATCGAGTTCGAGGTGCTCAGCGAGGTCGGCCACTTCGTGACGACGTTGTCGATCTTGAGCGGCCCGGGTGCGATGTAGTTCAGCGGCAGGATCCCGGTGAGCGCGTTGCCGATCCCGCCGGGCAGGTTCATCGCGGCGCTGAGCAGGCAGTTCAGCGAGAGCGACATCGGCGTGACCGAGCCCGGGCTCCCGACGTGGGCGGTCGCGGTCTTCACCTGCACCGACCCGGTCTTGCCTGCGGCGGCACCGAGCCCGAAGTCGATCTTCGCCGCGGGGGTGTCGACCTTGACGTAGGTCCCCGAGCTGCCGTCGATCGTCGGGAAGGAGACCTTGCCGTCGGACAGCAGCCGCGCGGCGTACGTCGAGAAGGAGCTCTCGGTCGACGACGGCGAGCTCGGGCAGCCGCTCGGCATCGAGGGGTCGATCTCGGTCTGCCCGTAGACCTTGTTGCACAAGATGTAGTACGCCGCTGCCTTGGCAACGCGCGTCTTCGAGGCGTCGTCGGTCGCCGGGAGGTAGTGCGCGGCGAAGAGCGCGGCCTGGTCGGCCTGCCCCTGCAGGTTGCCGCGCCGGGCCCAGGTGTTGCCGAGGTCGACGGCCAGCCCGGCGGTGACCAGCATCACCGTGGCCGCGAGGGCGGTGACGATCGCGACGAGGCCCTGCTCGTCACGGGTGCGGTCCTTGATCGGCTTCAACATGTCAGCAACCCGCCGTGGTCAGTTTGATGTTGTCGAGTCGGTAGGTGGCCTCGGACACGAGGTCTCCTCCGTTGGGCAGCGGCAGCAGGTTCCCGAGCCCGCCGAGCGAGTCCAGCGCCGGGATGTGGATCGAAAGGTCGACGACGACCCCGACGGTCGGCAGCACGTCGACGACGGTCACCCCGATGTCGTCGAGAGGCAACGTGCCGGCGAACAGGCCGGTCACCTCGGGCAACGCGTTCTGCACGGTGGTCTTGATCCGGTCGACGAGCTCGGCGCAGTTGAACGTCCCGACGATGCTGTCCAGCGGGAGCCGCGCCGAGAGTGGCTGGACCTTCTGCGCCTTCCAGAAGTACATCCCGTAGGTGAGCACGCCGAGCAGCAGCGGGACCACCAGGAAGGTGAGGAACAACGCCGCCTCGACGGCCACCGCACCACGCTCTCCCCGACGGGCCCGGGCCCTCAGTCCGCGGAGGCTCATGAGCACCCCAGGGCCGAGCGCGGGATGTTCTCCACCCGGGCCGTGGCCACCTCGGTGATGCTGCCGCCGTCGGGCGCCGGCAGCAGTGTCGGCGCCAGCGTCTTCGCGGTCACCGTCACCTCGACGAGGTCGCCGATCGCCGGCGTGTTGGTGGCGTTCAGGTAGCGGCGCGTCACCACGACGTTGCTGGTCGCGCTGCTGGTCTTGCCCACCGCCTGGTCGTGGCTGCAGGTCCAGTCGGTGCCGACCGCGAGCTGGCGGGCCGACTCGCGCGCACTCGCGGCGGCCGTGGACCGTCCCCAGAAGTACGTGCCGTACTGGATCACGCCGAAGAGCACCGCGAAGACGAGTGGGAAGACCAGTGCGAACTCGATCGCAACTGCTCCCCGCTCGGTCCGTCTGAGGCTTGAAGCACCCATCCCCATGTCTCCCTCTCCCCCGCTAGCAGAGACTAGAACACATTTGGGGCAAATGTCCGCTTTGGTCTAGTTTGAACTAGACCAGTGAGCGCGGAATTCAAGGGTCTTTCGACCCCACTTGGGGGACCTTCAGCCGATCAGTCGCACGATCGCGCCTCCGATCGCCGGGTCGTAGTCGGTGGTCTCCGACCGCTCCTCGGTGGGCAGCACGTCTCGGTTGAACGTGTACACGTGCAACACCTTGATCGAGTTGCCGTTGATGTCCATGCCGTTGGCGCTGGTGGCGGCCGACGTCTGGGTCTCGTCGGTGATGAAGCCCGGGACGAACTGGCGGATCGGCTGGAAGTTCTTCTGGGCGCGGTCATAGGCGAACACCACCGGCAGCCAGACGAACCGCGGCGACTGCATGACCGCGGGGTCGATCATCGACCTGCTCACCCCCGAGGGCGCGGCGATGTCGGCCAGCGACGCCCCGCCGCGCAGGAAGCACGAGAGCACGTCGTTGTTGATGACCCTGCCGTCCATCACCAGGTTGGGCCGATCGGGGCAGGTGGTAGCACCGTTGGCCACGTCGAGCCGGCCCTTGGTGCCGTCGCCGAGGCCGACCACCAGGCCGTCGTACATCTTGGGGCCGTCGTTGCCGGGGTCACCGACGATGCAGTTGTTGCCGTTGCGGGCGGTGTCGTCGAGCTGCGCGCCGGGCAGGACGGCACCGGGCTCGTCGCACTGCTTGCGCTCGGCGACGCCGGGCGCGAAGACGTACGGCGTGAGGGTGTGGTCGATCCCCAGCGCCAGGTTGCGGGCGAAGCGGGTCTGCTTCGGCGCCACCCTCGTAGCGCGGGCTGTCGAGCTGGCCGAAGTTGCCGCGGTCCTGGCCGATGCAGCCCACGGAGATGCCGGTGTCGGACACCGTCGGGGTCGCCGTCGCCGTCGGCGACGGCCCACCGGTCACCCGGATGACCAGGTGGGTGCTCGAGTAGGTGAAGGAGTTGTTCTTCTGGGCAAGCGCCCAGACCCACCAGTCACCGGGAACCTTCGAGACATCGGCCTGGCTGACCTGGAACGACGGCAGCACGCCGTTCCCGGTCGTCTGGGCCGCGAAGTCGACGAAGCCGGTGCCGGTCGGCGGATAGGCGCGCAGCGTCACCTTCTTGATCCCGCCACCACTGATGCCGTTGACGGTGTAGCCGTTGATCGTGGTCGCACCCATGTATCCGACCTCGGTGATCGCGGCACCGCTGAGCACGTGCCCGCCGGTGTCGCCCGGATCGGGCTGGAACCGGACCTCGGCAGCGGTGGCGGTCGCCGTCGGGGTCGCGGTCGGGGTGGCCGTGGGCTGATTGCCGCCACCCTGGGTCGTGTCCGCCTGCGTCGGCCCGTAGCCGCACCCGGTGGGCAGCCAGAAGGGGATCGTCTTCTCCCGCGGCGGCAGCTCGGAGACCACCCGCACCGCGGCGGAGCGCTGGATCTGGATCTTGTCGAACCCGATGGCGGACGCGAGCCCGAAGTCGACCTCGGCCTGCGGCGCCACGACGCGCATCTGGGTGCAGTCGTCGGTGCAGGGCGTGCCGTCGTCGTTCTGGAACAGGATCTCGCCGTCGGGCAGCAGGCCGTCGATCAGCTGGGCGCCGGTGACGGTCGCCTGACCGAGGGCGTGGTTGTTGCTGTCGTTGAGGTACTCCGCGACCTTGGCCGCGATGGTGACCTTGTTGGTCGCGGTCATCGGAAGCATCCAGCCGGCGGCCAGGGCGCTGACGTCGACCTGTTTCTGCACCGCGCGCTTGCGGGCCCACGCGTTGCCGAGGTCGACCGCGAGCGCTGCGCACCCGAAGAGCGCGACCGAGACCAGGGCGACCATGATCGCGACCGCACCCTTCTCGGTCCGCGACCGGCCCGAGATCCGGCTCATCAGGCGGTTCATCGCGCGACTCACGAGCAGGCCTGGGGCGGGTTGTCGCGGTCGGGCACGAAGTCGACCCGCGCCTCGGCCGTCGAGGTGACCATGCCGTCGTGGATGAACGGGACGAACGGGAAGTGCAGGTCGGTGCTCTTGAACTGCACCGAGATCCGGACCTTGTCGCCCTCGGTGACACCGTCGGCCGGGCTCTGGGCGTCGACGAAGGTCCGGGTGATCGTGGCGGTCGCGGCGCTGCCGGTCAGGCCGCTGATCTGGGAGCGAACGTCCGCGCGGAAGGCCGTGCAGGTGCTGGTGGCAGCGTCACCGACCGCCGAGGTGCGCACCGCGCTGCGGGCGATGTCGCTGCCGCCCTGCATCGCCCAGAAGTAGAGGCCGTACTGGATGGCGCCGAAGAGCAGCACCACCAGCGGCAACATGACCAGCGCGAACTCGACCGCGGCCGCACCACGATCGGTACGACGCCTGCGGCCCACGAACACAGCCACCACATCCACCTCCAACTTGCCCAGAAGGAGAGAATAATGGCAAATGTCCGTTTTGGTGTCTTTTTAGTGAATCAGAGGGGCTACGCCCGGCCGACCGTTCGGCCCATCCCCGCCCCGCTCAGTCGATCAGGTGGACCTTCTTGCGGCCGACGCCGAGGAAGTCGATGAGCGGGCCGCCGTCGGGGTTGGGGACGGCCCAGATGCTGAAGAAGAACACCTTGAGCGTCTTCACGTCGTTCTGCTGGATGGTCACGCCGTTGTCGGACGTCGCGGCCGAGGTCGTGGTCTCGTCGGTGATGAAGGCCGGGCGGAAGTCGATGATCGAGTAGGTGTTCGATCCGCCCTGCGACGGCTGGACCCGAAGGACCGGCACGTAGGCGAACCGCGGGGATCCGAGTAGATCGTCGCTGAACGCCGGCCCGTCGGACTCTGTGTAGGAGCTCGAGGCGACCTGGGCGAGCGTCTTGCCGGAGAGCAGGAAGCAACTCAGGGTGTCGTCGTTGATGTTGTACGAGCGGTTGTTCAGGTTCACCGTGCGCATCGCTGAGGTGTGCGCCGGGCTGCAGCCCGTGTGGGTGGCCTTGCCGGTCAGCAGCCCGCCACCGTTGTTGATGGTGATCAGGCCCGAGGTGGCGACGTTGGCCGGCAGGCCCGGATCGGTCGGGACGCAGTTCGTGTCCGGGTTCAGCGGCGAGTTGCTCCCACCGGACTGGGGCTCGACCGCCCCGTGGTTGGGGTTCGCCTGCTGGTCGCACAAGCCGTTGGTCACGTTGTCGACGGCGTACTTGTGGACCACCAGGTTCAGCGGGTCCTCGAGACCGAGGGCCATGTTCAGGGCGACCCAGTTCGAAGGGGTGCCGGTCAGCCGGGGCAGCTTGAGCGTGCCGAAGTTTCCATCGGTGCTGCCCGCGGTGCACTCGAGGACTGCCTGGCCGACCCGGATCGGCTGCGCCTCGTCGACCGCCGACCAGTTGCTGCCATCCCAGGCACGGATGTACCAGAGACCCTCGGTCTGGGCGACCGCGTCGGGAATGTTGAGGCCCAGGGTGCTGCCGCCGCCGTTCTTGTCGTAGGGCTTGGCCAGCTGGGTCTTGGTGGAGTCGCTGGCGAGCCAGAAGGAACCCTGGTGCTTGATGTCGGCCGCGTTGGTGTCGTCGGAGAGGAAGAACCCGAGCTCGGTCAGGTTGCTCCACTTCGAGGCGTTGACGGTCAGGCTGTTGCCGGTGGAGTCCTGCACCAGGCTCGTGACCGTGGCGCCCGTCGAGTCCTTCAGGACCACGGTGCCCGTCGTGAGCCTGTTCTGGTTGGACTGGTTGCCCAACGCCAAGGTCGGGACCGCCGGAGTGACCTGGCCGTTCGCCGGGTCGGTCAGGGTCTGCCGTCCGTAGTCGCAGCCGGCGACCGCGAACATCGGCAGCACCCGCGGGCCAGCGGTGCCGATGTTGACGGTCGCGTTGGCGTCCACGCTGGCGCCGTGAGCCCCGAAGACGTCGGCGAAGGTGAAGTCGACCAAGGCCTTGGGAGCGGTGACGCGCAGCCCGTCGGCGACCACCTGGACCTCGCCGTTGGCGAGGTTGCCGTCGGTCAGGTCGGCCTTGGTGACGCAGGTGTTGTCGCGCCAGCAGGGGTTGCTGTCGTCCTGCGGCTGGTTGCTGTTCAGCGAGGCGAGCACGGTGTCGAGGACGGCGTCGGGGATCGTGGCACCGGTGTGGACGGACGCGTTCAGGTCCTGGGCAGCGTCGAGCGCGGCGAAGTCGGCCTGGTTCTGGGTGTCGGTGTGGCGGGAGACCATGTTGCCAAGGTCCATGCCCAGGGCCGCGATCGACATCAGCAGCAGGATCATGACGGCGTAGACCACGGCGAACGCGCCGTGCTCGTCTGACGTGCTCGGCCTCAGTTGCATGACCCGCTCGATTCGGTGTCTTCGAGTCGCGCGTGCACGACCTTGGTGACGTCGCCGTCGTTGGGCATCGGGATCAGCCCCAGGATGCGTCCGTCTGCCGTCAGCGTCACGGTGATCTCGGTGCCGGTGTCGGTCGGGACCGCGTTGGGCGACTTGGTCAGGCCGGTCACCATCGGCGCCTGGTTCTGCGCCAGGTCGAGGGCCTCGGTGCCGGTCCAGCAGTCGCCGACCTGGAGGCGGCGTACGACGTCGCTCGCGGCGCCACCGGTGGTCTGGGACACGTAGAAGTACCAGCCGTACTGGATCATCCCGAAGACCAGCAGCATGAACGGGATCGAGATCAGGGCGAACTCGACCGCGGACGCACCCCGATCGTCTCGTCTTCTGTGCATGTTCAGTCCCCCAGACTCGCCGTGCCAGCCCCCAAGCGACCAGGCGCAGCCGGACCCCGGTTGTCCAGAATAACGACGGTTTGACCACGGGGTGCCGGTTCGGGACCAATGGTCTAGACGTGACTGACCGAACGGCTGACCCTCCACTGACCGAACGTGCCGAATCGGACAGCCACAAACGGGCTCGATCGGTGTCCGATGAGCCGATGCGGGCCTGCCCTCGTCGCGGCGAGAATGGATCCTGGCAAGGCTCAGAGCTCAGGGCTCGGGCCTCGTGCTCGCGGACGACGTGGGAGCGACCGCGCGCAGACATTGCACTTGGGGGGTGCCGACGACATGGCCATGAGGTTGCGACCAGCCGTGTCGAGGCACGCCCGTGACGAGGAGAGCGGGGCCTCGGCCGTGGAGTTCGCCCTGGTCGCGCCACTGTTCATCATCCTGGTCTTCGGCGTGATCTCGTTCGGGATCGTCTTCGCCCAGAACCTCGCACTCGGCAACGGCGCCCGTGAGGCCGCCCGGTCGGCCGTGGTCGAGAACCGGACCTGCGGCCAGATCAAGACCACAGCGACGGATGCGGCGAACAGCATCGCGATGAGCGGTACGAACGTGACGGTCTCCATCAAGCGCGGCCAGTCTGCGGCGACGGCCGTCAACGCCTGCTCGGGTGGCGACACGGTCAAGCCGTGTGTCGGCTCAATAGCAAACGACTCGATCTACGTGCGACTCGACTTCACCTCGAAGCTGATCATCCCGCTCGCGCTGGTGAAGAACTCCTACCCGATCTCCGGAAGCGGTGTGTTCCGATGCGAGTTCAGCTGATGAGGCAGCGCGAACGCTCTCGTGACGAGTCCGGGGCGGTTGCGCTCCTTGCGGCGTTCCTCGCGACCGGGCTGGTCGTCATCTCGGCGTTCACCCTGGACTTCGGACTCGCCTACACATCGAAGCAGCAGCTGCAGGAGGCAGCCGACGCGGGCGCGCTCGCCGCCGCCCAGGTCTACAAGGGCCACACCGGCACCTGCACGACGCTCGCGACAGACGTCGTCCTCAAGCAGCAGGCCCAGAACGCAGCGAACACCTGGGCAGAGCAGAACCGGCCCGGCAAGGTCGGCGGCACGATCGCAGTCACCTGCTCCGCAGAGGGACTGACCGTCACCTATGACACCGCCGGGGACACTACGATCGGAGCCGGCCAGCTCGCCGGCGCAGGGTCGAAGATCACGACGTCGCGGATCGCCGCAGCCACCATCGGCAAGGCCACCCAGTCCGTCGGTGGCTTGCGTCCCTGGGGCATCTGCTCAGGCGCCACCACCACGAGCGGTGAAGTCGTGTTCGTTCCGATGGAGGGCGGCTCCACCACCGGACAGGACTCGAGCTCGCTGTGCGGGACCGGGGCGCCCCCGGGTGGCTGGTGGGTGATGCAGTGCACCGGGCAGGGCAATGGGAACGGTGCCACGTCTGCAAGTGTGCTGTCCGGGTGCCCGACCTCTGGGTACCACCCGGTGCCGAACCAGCCGTCCACCGGACCCGCCGCCCTCCACTCGTTCCTGCAGGCAGCGTGTCCTCGTCGCACCGAGAACGACACGTGTCTCGGCTCGGATCCCGGGAACAACTTCCACAACTCGAGCGATGCCTGGCAGACCCTCGTGGGAACGACGTTCACGATGCCAGTGATGTGCGGGACGCCGGCTTGCTCGACCCTGGAGTACACCGCGCAGGGGAACAATGCGACGTATGCGATCTACCGGATGGCAACCGTCGAGCTCTGCGGCTTCAAGCTGAGCCCGCGCGCGCCGTCGCTCTACTGGCCGACCACCGGACCGTGCGCGACCGCGAATCCGCGCCACTACACGTCCGCGTCGGTGACCAGCGGTGGTGGGTTCTTCCTGGTCATCAAGGGTCTCGTGGGCGGACCGGACGGCGACTGGTCCCTCGACGAGTACACCGACCTCCGGTTGACGAAGTAGCCGCCAGCGTCGCGGCTCAGGCCTTCGGTGGCTCGATGTCGGAGGTCGCCAGCTCCTCGACGTTGACGTCCTTGAAGGTCAGCACCTTGACGTTCTTGGCGAACCGCGCCGGGCGGTACATGTCCCAGACCCAGGCATCGGTCATCGAGACCTCGAAGAAGACGTCGCCGGCCTCGGTGCGCGCCTTCACGTCGACCTGGTTGCACAGGTAGAAGCGGCGGTCGGTCTCGACGACGTACTTGAAGATCCCGACGACGTCGCGGTACTCCCGGTAGAGCGTCAGCTCCATCTCGGTCTCGTACTTCTCGAGGTCCTCGGCGCTCATCGGGTCTCCTTCACGAAGTCCAGCTCGAGCTGCGGCTCGAGACTGATCGGCTCAGCGTCGCAGATGCCTGCGGCGCGGCGTACGTTGACGAACCGCATCCGGTGGATCGGACACGGCCCGTGCTCGGTGAGCGCCAGGGAGTGCTCGTCGGTGACGTAGCCCTTGTGGGTGGCGAAGTCGTACTCCGGCCACTGGTCGTGCATCTGCGTCATCAGCCGGTCGCGGGTCACCTTCGCGATCACCGACGCCGCCGAGATGCAGGCAGCGACCCGGTCGCCCTTCCACATCGCCAGGCCTGGTACGCCGAGACCGTCGACCGGGAACCCGTCGGTCAGCACGTACGCCGGCCGGATGTCCAGCCGCGCCAGCGCCCGACGCAGCGCCTCGACGTTCGCCACGTGCATGCCGAGGCGGTCGCACTCCCCGGAGTCGACGACGACAACGGCCCACGCCAGCGCGCGCCGGGTGACCTGGGCGTAGCAGCGCTCCCGCGCCCTGGCGGTCAGCAGCTTGGAGTCCGCGAGCTCGGGCACGAGCCCGGCCTTGCCCTCGGGCAGGATCGCGGCCGCCGCGACCAGCGGCCCGGCGCAGGCACCGCGGCCGGCTTCGTCGACCCCGGCCACCGGCGCCAGGCCGGCCCGCCTGAGCGCTCGCTCGTAGCCGTACAACCCGGCGTCTCGCCGGATCGTCGAACCACGAGGCAGTGTGCTCATCGGCAGCTCTTCATCGGGCCGGTCGTCAGGGGTTGGGGATCGCCTTGAAGGTGTCGGGCCGGTGGATCCAGGTGGCGCGCTTCCACGGCCAGATCAGTGCCCACACCTTGCCTACCACGAGGTCGTCGGCCACGAAACCACCGCCGGGCTGACCCATGTGCACTCGCGAGTCCGCGGAGTTCGCCCGGTTGTCGCCCATCACCCACACGTGTCCGTCCGGCACGTGCACGTCGAAGGTGTCCTCCGACGGCAGCGTGCCCTTGGGCAGGTACGACGCCTCGTCGAGCGCCTTGCCGTTGACGGTGATCCGTCCCTGGGAGTCGCAGCACTTGACCCGGTCGCCGCCGATGCCGATCACCCGCTTCACCAGGTGGCCGCCGGACGGGTAGAGGCCGACCGCCTCGAGCGTCTTGGTGACGGGGTTGTTCGGCGTACGCGTCTCGTCCTCGGTGAGCCAGCCACCGGGGTCCTTGAAGACGATGATGTCGCCGCGCTTGGGTCCCTTGGCGCCCCAGTAGGACACCTTCTGCACCAGGATCCGGTCGTTCTTGATGAACATCGGCTCCATCGACGGCGACGGGATGTAGAACGCCTGGACGAAGAAGAACTTGATGCCGACCGCGAGGACGAGCGCGATCGCGAGCAGCAGGAGGCTCTCCTGCCAGACCGGCAACGACTCCTTCTTCGCCTCGTCTGAGCTGGCGTCGGTGGCCGGAGACGGGTCAGTCACGAGCGGAGCCTAACCGGGTGTCCCAAGGTGGTGCGGGACATCAGGACTCGCGCCGCTCCTTGATCTTGGCCGCCTTGCCGCGGAGGTTGCGCAGGTAGTAGAGCTTCGCGCGACGGACGTCACCGCGGGTCACGACCTCGATCTTCTCGAAGATCGGGGAGTTCAGCGGGAAGGTGCGCTCGACACCGACTCCGAAGGAGACCTTGCGGACGGTGAAGCTGCGGCCGACCCCGGACCCCTGGACGCGGATGACCACGCCCTGGAAGACCTGGACGCGGGAGCGGTTGCCCTCGACGACCTTGACGTGGACCTTGACGGTGTCACCGGCCCGGAAGGCCGGCACGTCGTCGCGCAGGGTGCCTGCGTTCAGCGCGTCGATGACGTTGGTCATGGTGTCTCCTCGCGAGTGCCACAGGTCAGCCGCGGATGGTGGTGATCAGGGTTGCAGCCCGATGGCCTCGCGCTGCGCCCCCTGTGGCAGGTGCTCACGCGGATCTCCGGAGTGACCGGGCGATCGTGACCGATGCGCCCATTTCTGGGCCGAGGAGCAAGTCTGCCAGAGACCTCGGCCCGAACGGAAATCGGGGTTTCGAGGCACGCTGCGCGCGCACCTCGACCACCGGGTCAGCAACCACCAGGTCAGCGGCGCTTGGTGAGGACGACGACACCCGGCTCGATCTCCCCGCGCAGGCGGTACCCCGCCTTCTTGTACATCTTCTGGTTGCGCAGGCTGCCGGAGCCGGTGTACAGCTCGAAGGAGACCGCGCTCTCCGGCACGCGCGCCTCGATGCGCTCGAGCAGCTCGCGGCCCAGTCCGCGCCCCTGGAGGTCCGGGGCGACCATCAGCCGGCCGATGTCCCACACGTCGCCGTCGGCTGCGGGATGCAGGCGAGCCCGGACGGCACCGACGAGTCGGCCCGCTGCGCGCACGACGAGGACAGTGTCGGTGGTCATCCAGCGCTGCAGGTCGTCGAGGGTCTCCTCGAGCGCCGGGATCGGAACGCCAGGGTTCGCCTGCTGCTCCTGGACCCAGCAGGCCCGCTGCAGGGTGAACAGCTCGCCGGCGTCGCCGGGCACCGCGTCTCTGATCTCGAGCTCGTCGAGGGCGACCGAGGGGTGCAGCAGGTCGGGCCGCCGGCGCGCCGTACGCCGGACCGACTGGTCGTGCCGCCAGGCGGCGATCCGGCCGTGGTCCCCCGACAGCAGCACCTCGGGGACGTCGAGGCCCCGCCACGACGCCGGCTTGGTGAACACGGGGTACTCCAGCAGCCCGTCGGCGTGCGACTCCTCCGCGAGCGAGTCGGCGTTGCCCAGGAAGCCGGGCAGCAGCCGGATCACCGCCTCGACGATCGCGAGTGTCGCGACCTCGCCGCCGTTGAGCACGTAGTCGCCCAGCGAGACCTCACGGACCTCGAGCCGACGCGACGCGTCGTCGAGGACGCGCTGGTCGATGCCCTCGTAGCGTCCGCACGCGAAGACGAGGTGTTCCCGGGTGGCGAGATCGGCGGCGACCTCCTGCCGGAACGGCTGCCCAGCGGGCGTCGGCACGACGAGCGTTGGTCTCGACTCTGCTCGACCAGCGGCCTCGAGGATCGCGTCGAGTGCGTCGCCCCACGGCTCGGGCTTCATCACCATCCCGGCGCCGCCGCCGTACGGCGTGTCGTCGACGGTGCGGTGCCGGTCGTGCGCCCAGTCCCGAAGGTCGTGGACGTGCAGGTCGAGCAGGCCGTGACTCGCGAGCCTTGCCCGGCAGCGAGAGCCCGAGTGGGGCGAGGTAGTCGGGGAAGATCGAGACGACGTCGATCGCATCACGGTGCCGTCCTCGGCGAGCAGCCCCGGACGGTCGTCCAGGACGACCCGGCCGGCGCCGACGTCGACGCGCGGGCACGAGTGCGCGCACGAACGGGACCAGCACCGACCGTCCGTCGACGTCGAGGACCAGCAGGTCCTGGCGCCGAGCCGTGCACGACGCGGGCGACCGTGCCCACCCGCGTGCCCTCCGTGGCTCTCCACGGCCAGGCCGACCAGCTGGTGGTCGTAGAACTCCTCGGGGTCGTCGGGAGCCTCAGCCGGGATCGACCGGTACGACGAGCACGGTGCCGCGCGCGCTCCTCGGCGGCGTCGCGGTCGGCGATCTCGTCGAACGTGACCAGCAGCCGGCCCGAGTGCCAGCGGACTCCGTGCCACCGTGAGGGTTCGCCCTGGGACGGGTGGCACCGGGCCGGTTGCGCTCGACGCGCAGGACGGTGCCCACGGCGAACCGGCGGTCGGGCTCGTCGGTGCGCGGCTCCACGGAGACCTCGCCCTTGATGCCGTGCGGCTTGCCGATCCGGCCGATCACGACGTAGTCCTCGACGCTCACGGCAGCTTCGACCGTCCGCTCAGCGACCTCGGTCGACGTCGACGAAGTCGACCCGCGCGCCGTCCGCGGCCCGCGAGGGCCGAGACGACGGTCCGGAACGCGGTCGCGGTGCGTCCGTCGCGGCCGATCACCTTGCCGAGGTCGGACGGGGTTGCACCCGGACCTCGAGGATCGAGCCGCGTCGCAGCTGCTTGTCCGCACGAGTCACGTCGTCGGGGTGGTCGACGACGCCACGGACCAGGTGCTCGAGCGCCTCGGCCAGCATCGTTCTCAGGCCTTGTCGGTCGGCGGCCTCGGCGGCCGGCTCGTCGGCAGGCGCCTCGGCAGCCGGCTCCTCGGCAGGCGCCTCGGCAGCCGGCTCCTCGGCGGGCGCCTCGGCAGCGGCGGCGCGCCTCGGCTCGACCGGAGCCTTCTCTGCCTTCTCGGCCTTCGGCTGGATCGCCGGCTTGTCCTCGGCAGCGGCCTCGGTCTTCTTGGCGGCCTTCTTCCGGGTCACTGCCTCGCGCCTTGGGCTCGTTGGCGGCGTCCTTGAGTGCCTCGTTGAAGATCTCGGTCTTGTCGCGCTTGGGCTCGGCGACCTGGAGGGTGCCCTCGGCGCCCGGGAGGCCCTTGAACTTCTGCCAGTCACCGGTGATCTTGAGGATCGCCTCGACGGCCTCGCTCGGCTGCGCGCCGACTCCGAGCCAGTACTGCGCCCGGTCCGAGGCGACCTCGATGAACGAGGGCTCCTGCTTCGGGTGGTACTTGCCGATCTCCTCGATGACCTTGCCGTCCCGCTTCTTGCGGGAGTCGACGACGACGACGCGGAAGTAGGGCTGGCGGATCTTGCCCATCCGCTTCAAGCGAATCTTGACGGCCACGACTGTGGTGTCTCCTTGGAGTCCTGTGGTGGGTGAGCGCGCCGTGTCCAGGTGGGGACCAGGTCGGCTGCTCGGGGGGCCTGCTCGCACCGGGATAGAGGGTCGCGAGGCGTGCAGGACTCAGCGGGCCATTGTGCCAGAGGTGCGCTGCCCCGGCGAAATCGGTGTCGGGCTCAGGCAGCCGGACCGGCTTCGAGGATCGACTTGAGCCGGGCCAGGTCCTTCGTGGTCGCACGGACCATCGCGCGCTCGAGGACCGGCGCGGTGATCCGGGCGAAGCCGCTCGGCTCGCCCTGGTTCTGCAGCGTCATCCGGGTGCCGGCGGCCACGTCGGTCCACGTGTAGGTGGTCTGCATCGGGAACGGGCCGTCCGCCGTCCTCATCACGAGCCGCTCACCCGGCACGAGCTCGGCGACCTCGTAGGTGTAGGCGATCCGGCGCCCGAGGAACCTCGCCACGAAGTCCATCCGTGAGCCCACCTGAGCCGGAGGTGGCGTGAGCCACCGCACCGACACGATGTTCACGTACCACTCCGGGGCGTGCGTCGGATCGGCCGCATACGCCGCCACCTCGGGACGGGGCCGCGCGATCACCGTCTCGACCTCGACATCGACGCTCATGCGGCCCAGTCTGCCCGGTCAGCGGCCGACGACAACCCCGCGCAGGACGACGCACGTCGGCTCGCGCAGCACGCTGAGATCCGCGATCGGGTCGCGGGGGTAGACCACGAAGTCGGCCGGAGCGCCCTCCTCGAGGGTCGCGTTGTGGCCCAGCCAGGCTCGGCCGCGCCACGAGGCAGCACCGAGGACGTACTCGGCCGGCAGCCCGATGTCGACCATCGCGACGATCTCCTCGTCGAGGCACCCGTGGCGCGCGGTCCCGCCGCCGTCGCTCCCGACGTACAGCTCGACCCCGGCGTCGTACGCCGCCATCAGGACGTCGCGTCGCTGCCCGTGGAGCCGCTCCATCGTGGCCGCATAGGCAGGGAACTTCGCGCGGGCGGCGTCGACGTACTCCGGGAACTTGTCGGTCTGCAGCACCGTCGGCACCAGTGCGACCCGGTGCGCGACCATCTGCTCGAGGTGCTCCGCGGTCAGGCCGGTGCCGTGCTCGATGCAGTCGATGCCGGCGTCGAGGAGCGGACCCAGCGAGTCGGCTCCGAAGCAGTGCGCAGTCACCTTCGCGCCGTGCTCGTGCGCGGTCGTGATCGCTGCGGCGACCGCCTCGGCGGGGAACGACGGCGTCAGGTCACCGTCGTCGCGGGAGATCCAGTCCCCGACCAGCTTGACCCAGCCGTCGCTCCCGCGGGCTTCGCGTGCGGCGTACTCGGGCAGCTCGTCGGGCTCGATCTCGTGCGCGTAGTTGCGGATGTAGCGCCTGGTGCGGGCGAGGTGCCGGCCGCAGCGGATCAGCCGCGGCAGGTCGTCGCGCTCGTGCACCCAGCGGGTGTCGGCCGGGGAACCGCAGTCGCGCAGCAGCAGCGCGCCGCTGTCGCGGTCCGCGATCGCCTGCTCCTCGGTCTCCGTCTCGTCGACCGCCCCGCCGTCGTCCATGCCGAGGTGGTTGTGGGCGTCGACCAGGCCCGGCACGATCCAGCCCTCGGCTACCGTCTCGGCCCCTGGCTGGGGCTCGCGGCTGACCTTCCCGTCGACCACGTAGAGGTCAGCAGCCTCCCCCTCGGGCAGGACGACACCCCGGAACCTCGCGACCGCCATGGCGCCGACGCTACTTCAGGTACTTCGACAGGTCCGGGAGCTGGCTGGGGTCGAAATCCTCGGGGAGGTCGGCCGGGAGGCCGAAGGCCGATCCGGCTGCCGCGGCCTCCTGGTCGGGGCGCTGCGCCTGCTGCGCCGCCTTGGCGGGGTTGCCGCTGCGCCGGGCGCCCTTGCCCTTCTTCGACTGCGGGGCCTGGCGGGCCTTGGAGCGCTTGCCGAGCGCCATCCCCGGCGAGCCCGGAAGACCGGGCATGCCACCGCGGGCCATCTGCTGCATCATCTTGCGGGCCTCGAAGAAGCGGTCGACGAGCTGGTTGACGTCGGCGACCGTGCGGCCGGCGCCCTTGGCGATGCGCGAACGTCGCGAGCCGTCGATCATCTTCGGGTTGGCCCGCTCGGTCGGGGTCATCGACTGGATGATCGCCTGGATCCGGTCGATCTCGCGCTCGTCGAAGTTCTCGAGCTGGTCGCGGAACTGGCCCATGCCGGGCAGCATCCCGAGCATCTTGGTGAGCGAGCCCATCTTGCGGACCTGCTGCATCTGCTCGAGGAAGTCGTCGAGGGTGAAGTCCCCGTCCTGCAGCTTCGCGGCCGCCTTCGCGGCCTGCTCGGCGTCGAACGTCTTCTCCGCCTGCTCGATCAGGGTGAGCAGGTCACCCATGTCGAGGATGCGGGAGGCCATCCGGTCGGGGTGGAAGAGGTCGAAGTCGGTGAGCTTCTCGCCCGCCGACGCGAACATCACCGGCTTGCCGGTCATCTTCGCGATCGACAGCGCCGCGCCACCGCGGGCGTCGCCGTCGAGCTTGGTGAGGACGACCCCGTCGTACCCGACACCGTCGAGGAACGCCTGGGCGGTGTTCACCGCGTCCTGACCGATCATCGCGTCGACGACGAACAGCACCTCGTCGGGCTGCACGGCGTCGCGGATGTCCGCGGCCTCGCGCATCAGCTCCTCGTCGATGCCGAGCCGACCCGCGGTGTCGATGATCACCACGTCGTGGAGGGTGCGACGGGCCTCCGCGACCCCGTCGCGGGCGACCTTCACGGGATCCCCGACGCCGTTGCCGGGCTCGGGCGCGTAGACCGCCACGCCGGCTCGCTCACCGTTGACCTGGAGCTGGCCGACCGCGTTGGGTCGCTGCAGGTCGGCAGCAACCAGCAGCGGGCTCTTGTCCTGGTCCTTGAGCCAGAGCGCGAGCTTGGCGGCGAGCGTGGTCTTACCGGATCCCTGGAGGCCCGCGAGCATGATCACGGTGGGTGGCGTCTTGGCGAAGCGGAGCCGCCGGGTCTCGCCTCCGAGGATCGTCACGAGCTCCTCGTTGACGATC
Organism: uncultured Actinomycetota bacterium; assembly: GCA_963805425.1. GTDB lineage: Bacteria > Actinomycetota > Actinomycetes > Propionibacteriales > Nocardioidaceae > Marmoricola. The sequence continues at coordinate 129,912 of CAWDUF010000010.1, forward strand.
TTGACGACCTGCTGAGCGGGGTTGAGCGCCTGGCTGACCTCGGAGCTGCGAGCGCGCTCCTTCACCGCCTCGATGAAGTCCTTCACCACGGGCAGCGCTACGTCGGCCTCGAGCAGCGCGAGCCGGATCTCGCGGGCCGTCGCGTCGATGTCCGCCTCGGAGAGCCGGCCCTTGCCGCGGAGGCTCTTGAAGGTCTCGGACAGGCGGTCGGAAAGCGTGGTGAACAAGAGATTCCTCGAAAGTCGTACGTCGGACTGTGCCCGTGGTTGCGGGCGATGGCCAAGCCTACGGGACGGCCCGGCACCCGAGGTCTGTCAGTCGCCGCCTCCGCTGAGGGCCGACCGGACCGCGTGCGCCGCGGCAGCGGCGCGGGTGTCGCTCAGGGCGCCGGCCTGGAGCTCCTGGACGTAGAAGACGTCGACGGCCTGCGGACCGAGGGTGTCGACGTGGGCGGAGGTGACGCTCAGGTCGAGGCGGGCGAGTGCTGCGCAGACCAGGTGGACGACACCGGGCCGGTCGGCCGCCCGCACCTCGAGCACGGTTGCCCGGTGCGAGGCCTCCGGACGTACGACGACGGTCGGCGCCAGCGTGTCGGGGCCGCTCGGCTGAAGCCTGGCCGCCGGGTCGACGCGACCGTCGGTGATCGCCTCGAGACGCTCGCGCAGGACCGAGGCGTCGAGCCCGGTGCTGCCGACGTGCCAGACCGAGACGCCGAAGTCGTCCTCGTTCCAGGCCCGGGCCGCTCGCACCGAGATCCGCTGGAGAGCGAGCATCGCCGAGGCGTCGGCGAGCAGGCCGACCCGGTCGCCGGACACGACGGTCACGGTCGAGCCGTCAGCCGTCTCCTCGATGCTGACCCCCACCTCACGCTGATCGGCACGCACGGCCGGGGGGATCTCGATCTGCCGGAGCGACTCGTCGTCGGGCACGGGTGCGTCGGAGAGCACGGCCGCGGTCCGGCGTACGAGGCTGCGCACGAGCGAGGCGCGCCACGAGGTCCACGCCTTCTCCGAGGTCGCCCTCGCGTCGGCCTCGGTGAGGGCGAAAAGCAGCTCGAGCTCCTCACGGTCGCGGATCCGGCTCGTGACGAGCTCGACCGTGGCCGGGTCCTCGGCGTCTCGCGTGGTCGCGGTCTCGGGGAGCAGGAGGTGCCAGCGCACGAGCGCGGCGACCAGCTCGGTCTCGCGCTCGTCGAACCCCATCCGCCGCGCGATCGCGCGGGCGATCGGCTCACCCGTCACGCAGTGCTCGGTGAGCTGTCCCTTGCCGATGTCGTGGAGCAGGGACGCGACCATCAAGACGTCGGGCCGGGAGACGCGGCGGATCAGCGACGAGGCCTCGATGCAGGTCTCGACCAGGTGCCGGTCGACCGTGAACCGGTGCACGGTCGAGGCGTGCGGCAGCAGCCGGACCCGCTCCCACTCCGGCAGGAAGGTCCCCAGCGCCTCGGTCTCGTCGAGCGTCTCCCAGATGGCGAGCAGGCCGCGCCCGGCGGCCAGCAGCCGCACCATCAGGTCGCGCGCCTCGGCCGGCCACGGATCGGGCAGCGGCGGCACCTCGGCCACCAGTCGCGCGGTGGTGGTCGGCTCCAGGACCAGGTCACGCTCGGCGGCCTCGGCCGCCGCACGCAGCAGCAGGCACGGGTCCTCTCGCGGCCGGGCGTCGCGGTCGAGCACGATCTCCTCGTAGGCGACCGCCAGGCCGCCCCCGATCGAGTCCAGCTGCGGTCGCCGGCCGGCCGCCGCCCTCGGTGGCCGGCGCAGCACCGCATCGACGCGACGCCAGGTCAGCCGGGACAGGTGGGTCATCCGACGGCCGAGGGTCCGCACGTGCCGCTGCACCGTCAGCGCGTCCGGGAGGTCGAGCAGCGGCGCCATGTCGGCCCACAGCTCCGGCGCGATCCGGTCGTTGCCCCGGCCGGCCACGGCGTGCAGTGCGTCGCGGACGTCGAGCAGGGCCTGTCGGCAGCTCTCGAGCTCGCCGTGAGGTACGTCGACCAGCCAGGTGGCCACCAGCGCCTTGAGCACGGTCGCGTCCCGCAGCCCGCCGGTCGCCTCCTTGAGGTCGGGGACCGAGTTGTGGGCGAGCTCGCCCAGGAGCCGGTAGCGGTCGCGGACCATCGCCTGCAGCTCGGGGAGGCGCTCCTTGGCGTCGCGGCGCCAGGCCGCGAGGATCGCCGTACGCAGCCGCAGGGTGAGGTTCGGGTCACCGGCGAGGTGCCGGACGTCGAGCATGCCGAGCGCCACCTTCAGGTCGGCGACGGCCTGGTCGAGCACCTCCGGCACCGAGCGGACGGCGTGGTCGATGTTGGCTCCGGAGTCCCACAGCGGGTACCAGATCTTCCCGGCCCACGGGGTGTCCGGGCCGACCGCGACCTCGGCGTCGTGCACCAGCACCACGTCGAGGTCGCTGAACGGCGCCAGCTCCTCGCGGCCGTAGCCGCCGACGGCGACGAGCGCCACGCCGACCTCGGGGCACCGACCGACGCGAATGCCTTCTGGCACAGCGCATCGGCGCTCGGCGGCCCGTTCGGCACGCTCGGCGGCGGTCATGGGTTCAGATCGCGAGCTCGTCGCGGTCGCCGGTGCGGACCCGGACGACGCTCTCGACCGGGACCACCCAGACCTTGCCGTCGCCGATCTGCCCGGTCTGGCCGGCGCTCGACGATCGCGTCGGTGACCGCGTCGACGTCCCCGTCGTCCACCACGATCTCGAGGCGGACCTTCGGCACCAGGGCGATGTCGTACTCCGCGCCGCCGGTAGACCTCGGTGTGGCCCTTCTGGCGGCCGTAGCCGCTGACCTCGCTGACAGTCATCCCGGTCACGCCGACCGTCTCGAGCGCAGCCCGGACGTCCTCCCACTTGTGCGGCTTGATCACCGCGGTCACGAGCTTCATGCGGCTCCTCTCACTGGTCCTTGTGCCGCCGAGGAACCCGCAGCTGTGCGGGCTCCCGCTGTCGCGTGCAGGTCGTAGGCCGTCTCGGCGTGGACGACCAGGTCGATCCCGCTGACCTCATGCTCCTCGTCGATCCGGAGGCCCATCAAGCGGTGGACCACAAGCCCGATGATGCCCGAGACCACGAACGCGTAGACCAGCACCACCGACCCGGCGAGCACCTGCTTGCCGAGCTGGTCGGCCCCGCCGCCGTAGAGCAGCCCGTCCACGCCTGCCGGTGCGGCGGCGGTGGCGATCAGGCCGATGCCGAAGGTCCCGACCAGGCCCCCGACCAGGTGCACGCCGACGACGTCGAGGGAGTCGTCGTACCCGAGCTGGTACTTCAGGCCCGACCGCCAGCGCGCAGACCACTCCGGCTGCAGCGCCCATCACCAGCGCCCCGAGCGGGGACAGCGACGAGCAGCTCGGCGTGATCGCGACCAGGCCGGCCACCATCCCGGATGCCGCACCCAGCGAGGTCGCGTGCCCGTCGCGGAGCCGCTCGGTCAGCCAGCCAGCCCAGCGACCCGGCAGCGCCGGCGCACAGCGTCGTGACGAACACCACCGCCGCGGTGTGGTCGGCCTTCAGCGCGGAGCCCGGCGTTGAAGCCGAACCAGCCGAACCAGAGCAGGCCGGCACCGAGCATGACCAGGGTCAGGTTGTGCGGCCGCATCGGCTCCTTGCCGAAGCCGACGCGGGTGCCGATCACCAGCGCGAGCGCCAGGGCGGAGGCACCCGAGCAGATCTCGACCGCTGTGCCGCCCGCGAAGTCGACCACGCCCGACCTTGTTCGCCAGCCAACCGCCGGCATGGCCGGCGTCGGTCGAAGTCGAAGACCCAGTGCGCGACCGGCGCGTAGACCAGCACGGTCCAGATCGCCACGAAGACGATCCACGCTCCGAACCGGGCCCGGTCCGCGATCGCCCCGGAGACCAGTGCGCCGGTGATGACACAGAACAGGCCCTGGAAAGCCGCAAACAGGATCACCGGCACGCTGAGCCAGTCGTCCGCCGACGGGGACATCAGCGACTGCAGGCCGAAGTGCTGGAACGGGTCGCCGAGAAGCCCTCCGCCGACGTCGTCCCCGAAGGCGATCGAGTAGCCGACCAGGACCCAGATCACGGTGATCACGGCAAGCGCGCCGAAGGTCATCATGATCATGTTCAGCACGCTCTTGGAGCGGACCATCCCGCCGTAGAAGAGCGCGAGACCTGGCGCCATCAGGAGCACCAGGGCGGTGGCGGCGAGCAGCCAGGCCGTGTCCCCCGCGTCGATCGCGGGGAGGTTCGAGGCGAGTGCGGGCAGGCCGACGTTGGCGTCGGTGAGGGACGTCATGGCCGGTCACTGTGGCCCCCGTTCGTTACAGCCGTGTTACGGCAGCCCAGCAGGGCCGACGGGCGAGGGTTTCGACAGGCTCAACCACCGGTGGTGAGCCTGTCGAAACCATGCTGTTGCGACGGCTCAGATCGCCGCCTCGTCGCGGTCTCCGGTACGCACCCGGATCACGCTCTCGATCGCGGAGACCCAGACCTTGCCGTCACCGATCCGGCCGGTCTGCGCGGCCTTCACGACGATGTCGGACGACGTCGTCGACGTCACTGTCGTCGACGACGATCTCGATCCGGATCTTCGGCACCAGCGCGATGTCGTACTCCGCGCCCCGGTAGACCTCGGTGTGGCCCTTCTGCCGGCCGTAGCCGCTGACCTCGCTGACCGTCATGCCGGTCACGCCGAAGGTCTCGAGCGCCTCGCGGACCTCTTCCCACTTGTGCGGCTTGATCACCGCGGTCACGAGCTTCATGCGTTTGCACCTTCCTTGACGGCACCGGCACTCAAGGTGGACGAGCTGCCGAAGCGGCTCGTGGAGGTGGCCAGGTCGTACGCCGTCTCCCCGTGCTCGGCGAAGTCGATGCCGTCGACCTCGTCCTCCTCGGAGACCCGCCAGCCGATCGTGTACTTGATCGCGAAGCCGATGATCGTGGTCAGGACACCGGACCAGACGATGGTGAACCCGGCCGCCATCACCTGGTTGCCGAGCGGACCGAGGCCACCGCCGTAGAACAGCCCGTCGATCCCACCGGGAGCGTCGGAGCTGGACACGAGCCCGATCAGGAGCGTGCCGACGAGACCACCGACCAGGTGGACGCCGACCACGTCGAGCGAGTCGTCCATCCCGAACTTGTACTTCAGGCCGACCGCCCACGCACAGAGGCCACCGGCGACCGCACCGATCAGGAGCGCACCGGGGAGGTCGACCGCTCCGCACGACGGCGTGATCGCGACCAGGCCGGCCACGATTCCCGAGGCTGCGCCGAGCGAGGTGGCCTTGCCGTGCAGGATCCGCTCGACCGCGAGCCAGCCGAGCATGGCGGCCATGGTCGCGACCGTGGTGTTCAGGAACGTGACGCCGGTCTCCGACATGAACTGGGCGATGTCCTTCTCGCCACCGTCGCCGGCGGAGAAGACGATCGAGCCGACGTTGAAGCCGTACCAGCCGAACCACAGCAGACCCGCTCCGACCATGGTCAGGGTCAGGTTGTGCGGCTTCATCGGCTCCTTGCCGAACCCGACCCGCTTGCCGATGATCAGGGCCAGCACGAGGCCGGCGATACCGGCGTTGATGTGCACGACGGTTCCACCGGCGTAGTCCTGGGCGGGCCAGTGCGAGGAGACGAAGCCGCCGCCCCAGACCATGTGGCCGATCGGGAAGTAGCACAGGGTGACCCAGATCGGCAGGAACACGATCCAGGCCGAGAGCTTGACGCGGTCGGCGATCGCGCCCGAGATCAGCGCCGCGGTGATCACCGCGAAGGTCATCTGGAACATCACGGCGATGTACGAATCCGAGCCGACGCCGTGGAGCCCGAAGAGCTCGAACGGGTTGGCCGACAGACCACCGAGCCAGCTCTTGGATCCGAACGACTCCGACCAGCCCCACAGCACGTAGACGATGCCGACGACGGCCATCGCGATGTAGGACATCATCATCATGTTCAGCACTGACTTCGAGCGGCTCATGCCGCCGTAGAACAAGGCAAGTGCCGGAGTCGTCATCATCAGCACGAGTGCTGTGGCGACGATCATCCAGGCGTAATAGCCGTCCATCGGACCTCCATTGGTGAGCGAGCAGAGAGTCGCGACGGGCCTGGGTCGTGGACGACGGTGTCGGGGCCAGGGCGAGCCACGTTGTCGGAAGCAAGATTCGTGGGCGGAGGTTTCACGGAGCCGTGCGCGCGCGTTTCCGTTGCGTGACACATTGCGCTGCCGTGTTACGAACACGTGAACAGGGGGCAATCCCGGACGATTCGGGCCCCCTGACCAACGGCCCGAATCTCGCCGTTTACCCTCCCGTCGCCATCCCGGAGCCCTACCTTGTCCCCGTGTCCTCGACTGCGAGCCCTGCGCAGCCGGGTGAGCCGCCGGCTCCCCGGCGCAAGGGCCGTCCCCGCGACGCGAGTGCAGACGAGCGCATCCTGGCGGCCGCAGCCGAGCTGATCCTCACCCGCGGCTTCGACAACATGACCGTCGACGAGGTCGCTGCCAAGGCGCGGGCCGGCAAGGCCACGGTGTACCGCCGCTGGGCCGGCAAGGAGGACCTCGCGTTCGCGGCGCTCGAGCAGCTCTACAACACCGAGCTGCCGGTCCCCGACACCGGCAGCGTCCGCGGCGACCTGCGTGCGGGTTTCCGCCAGGGACTGGAGTTCGGCGGCTCCGACACCGGCCGCGCCTACCTACGGATGACCCTCGCGGAGTCGCTGCGGGACGATCGCGTGGGCGCTCTCTACGCAGCCGCGTTCGAGGGTCAGGAAGCTGTGGCGCGGGCGATGTTCCAGCGCGGCATCGACCGGGGCGAGCTCCGTCCGGACTTCCCGATGGACGTCGCCGTCGACTGGTTCGCCGGCTTGCTGGTGCTGTACGCCGTCATCGGCCGCGCGCTGCCCGCTCCCGACGAGGTCGACGTCTTCGTCGACCTCCTGCTCGACGGTATCGGCGCCCGCGACGGCCGGGAGGTCTAGCCCGGCGGGTCGCCGAGCAGGGCGTCCACGAACGTCTCGGGGTCGAACGGAGCCAGGTCGTCGGGCCCTTCGCCGAGCCCGACCAGCTTGACGGGTACGCCGAGCTCACGCTGGACCGCGACCACGATCCCGCCCTTCGCAGACCCGTCGAGCTTGGTGAGCACGATGCCGGTGACGTCGACGACCTCGCTGAACACCCGCGCCTGGACCATGCCGTTCTGGCCCGTCGTCGCGTCCAGCACCAGTAGCACCTCACTCACCGGCAGCTGCTTCTCGATCACCCGCTTGACCTTGCCGAGCTCGTCCATCAGCCCGGCCTTGTTCTGGAGCCGTCCGGCCGTGTCGACGAGCACCACGTCGCTGCCGCGCTCGATGCCCTGGCGGACCGACTCGAACGCGACGCTCGCCGGGTCGCTGCCCTGGGGTCCGGCGACGACGTCGACGCCGACCCGCTGTCCCCATGTCGTGAGCTGCTCGGTCGCCGCGGCCCGGAAGGTGTCGGCGGCTCCCATCACCACCGACTTGCCGTCTGCCACCAGGACGCGTGCGATCTTGCCGACGGAGGTGGTCTTGCCGGCGCCGTTGACGCCGACGACGAGGACGACGGCCGGGCCCTCGGAGGCGTCTGTCCCCCGGCCGGTGCCGTTGACGTGCAGGGTGCGGTCCATCGACGGATCGACCAGGGCCAGCAGCTCGTCGCGCAGCACAGATCGCGCGTCGACTGCGGAGCTGCCTTCGACCCGGAGCCGGGTGCGCAGCTTCTCGACGAGCTCGGTGGTCGGTCCGACCCCGATGTCGGCGGTGATCAGGGTGTCCTCGATGTCCTCCCAGGTGTCCTCGTCGAGCCGGTCGCGTGAGAGCAACGCGAGCAGACCACGGCCGAGACCGCCCTGGGACCCGGCCAGGCGCTGGCGCAACCGGACCAGCCGGCTCGCGGTGCCCTCCGGGCGCTCGAGGGTGGCCGCCGTCGCAGCGGCCTCCTCGGCAGGTGCCTCGACGTCGGTCGGCGGTGCCGCTTCGGGTCTGGTCGGGACGGGCGCCGTCGGCGTAGCGCCACGACGGCTGCTCCGGACGACCAGCCCGACGACCAGCGCGATCGCCAGTACGACGATCAGGCCGACCGCGACGACGATCTCGACCACACCCACGCCTTCCATGGCTCCATCCAATCAGAGCCCGGAGCGCGGCCCCGCCTACCGGTGGCTGTGCTGAGGATCCTCGTCGTCGACCGGGAGATCGAGCAGGTCGCCGATCGAGTCGACCCCACGCTGCATCGCGTCGCCGAGCCACGGCGCTCCGGGCACGTCCTCGCCGCGGTGGGGGTAGGCGACGTAGACGACCACGACGCCGGCGATCACCAGGATCAGCAGCATCAGCAGTCCGAGCACGAGCATCGAGGGAGGTCCTTCCCGAGGTGGTCCAGCTGGGACCAGTGTCCCCCGCCGGTCCAAACCGGGCCACCGGGCTGGGTCTATCCCGCGGGCTGGGTCTATCCCGCGGGCTGGACCTCGAGCGGCTCGAGGGCCGCCCGGATGACCTCGGGGATCGGCGTCGTCGAGCGGCCGCCGTCGTCCCGTCCGGTGTTCGCGACGTACACGTGCACGAACCGGCCCTCGGCGGCGGCCTCGTCGCCGGACCCCTGGAAGATCCCGATCCGGTACACGACCGACGACGTGCCGATCCGCTCCACGACCAGGCCCAGGTCGATCGGCTCCGGGTAGCCCACCTCGCGGAAGTAGCGGCAAGACACTTCGGCGACGACGCCGACAGCTGGCAGCTGCCGGATGTCGGTGCCGGTGGCCTCGGCGAGGTGGACGTTGACCGCGGTGTCGATCAGCTCGAAGTACCGGGCGTTGTTCATGTGCCCGTAGACGTCGTCGTCGGCCCAGCGGGTGGTCGCCTGCCGCCAGACCACGTAGTCGGAGCGGGTGGGAGGGGCTGGGCGGTCGACCATGCGGCTCATTGTGCCGGTAGGTCGGCCCGCTCCCTCGCGAGCCGGCGCCGCAGCAGCGCACCGAGGGCGAGGACGAGCACCAGCAGCACCACGCTGTGGCCGATCTTCGCGACGATCGTGACCCCACCGGGATCGGGGCGAGGAAGCCGACGGCGGTGCGGACGACGAGCCCGCCCCAGGCGAGCGCGGCCACCTGGCTCCAGCCCCACTGCGACGGAGGTCGACCAGCGCAGGACCAGTGTCGCGAGCAGTGCCAGCGACGACCACGATGACGACCACCCCGAGCCAGCCGGCCGGACTCAGGTCGAGGGTCCCCATCGCGGCGGCGCCGACAAGCCCTGCGATCAACGGACGCGGCGCACCGCGTCCTTCGCGCACGGCCAGCGGGCGTCCGTGGCGGGTCAGGGCCAGGCCGGCCAGCGCCGCGATGACCAGCGCCGCCCCCAGGTACTGCGCCACCGACGGGCGCACGGCGTGGTCGCCCGTCTCGCTGGCGTGGACCATCGCTGCCACGGCGAGGAACGCGACCGTCCAGGCCACCAGGCCGACCGGTCCGAGCAGCCGGCGGCCTCGGATCCGCGGCAGCATCGCCTCGGCCAGCGCCAGCGGCGCACCGACGCTCATGGTCACGTGGCCGAGCACCCAGACCAGGCCGGCATAGGCGCTGAAGCCGAGGCCGTCGAGGCGCGCGCTGGCCTGGATCTCGTCCCAGTAGTCGATCTCGGGCCGGTGCTCGGTCCACAGGGACACATCGATGACCGAGGTCATCAGCACCCCGAAGGCCGCCGCGATCAGCAACCGGCCGCGCCAGCCCATCCCGGCGCGCTCCGCGATCTCCCGGATCAGCAGCGCGGCGCCGCCGTACAGCGGGATGAAGAACAGCAGGGCGCCGAGGGACTCCGCCAGGTCGCCGGTGAACTCGAGGTAGGCCGCCAGGTACTCGGCACACACGGGCGCCGCCACCCCGATCGCGAGGACGCCGATGAGCCGGGTACGTCGATCGAGCCGTGGCTGCACCCACCCACTGTCACGCCCGGCCGGCGCGGCGGACCAGAGACCCGGGTCTGCTTCGGACCCTCCGGCGGTCTCGGCGTCAGGCCGACTCGGCCTCGCGCAGCCGCTGGCTGATCACCGTCGTAGACACCGTCGCCGCGCATCGAGACGCCGTAGAGGGCGTCGCCGACCTCCATGGTGCGCTTCTGGTGGGTGATCACGAGCAGCTGGGAGCTCTCGCGCAGCTCCTCGTAGATCTCCAGCAGTCGGCCGAGGTTGGTGTCGTCGAGCGCAGCCTCGACCTCGTCGAGGATGTAGAACGGCGACGGCCGGGCCTTGAACAGGGCCACCAGGAAGGCGACGGCCACCAGCGACCGCTCGCCACCGGAGAGCAGCGAGAGCCGCTTGACCTTCTTGCCCGGCGGCCGGGCCTCGACCTCCACGCCCGTCGACGAGCATGTCGTCGGGGTCGGTCAGCACCAGCCGGCCCTCACCGCCGGGGAAGAGCCGGGAGAAGGTCGCGTCGAAGGCCGCGCTGACGTCGGCGTACGCCTGGGTGAAGACCTGCTCGACGCGCTCGTCGACCTCGCGGACGATGTCGAGCAGGTCGCGCCGGGTCCGCTTGAGGTCCTCGAGCTGCTCGGAGAGGAACTTGTGGCGTTCCTCGAGCGCGGAGAACTCCTCCAGCGCCAGCGGGTTGATCCGGCCGAGCTGCGCCAGCGCGCGCTCGGCTGCCCTCAGCCGCTTCGCCTGCTCCTCACGGTCGTACGGTTTCGCGGGCGGTGGCTCTGCGTCGTCCGACCCGTCCGCGGCGGAAGCACCTTCCACCGGCTCCGCGTCCTCGAGGAGCACCGGCGGGACCAGCTGGTCGGGACCGTACTCGGCAATCAGCGAGTCGGCGTCGAGGCCGAGCTCCTCGAGCGCGCGCTCCTCGAGCTGCTCGATCCGCATCCGCTGCTCGGTGCGGGCCATCTCGTCGCGGTGCACGGAGTTCACCAGCTCGTCGAGGGTCGTGCCGAGCCGGCGCAGGCGCTCGCGCGCATCGATGAGCTGCTGCTCGCGCCCGGCCCGGCCGCGCTCGATGGTGGTGCGCTGGATCGCGGCCAGCTCGATCGACTCCTCGAGGCGGTCGAGCACCACGGCCACACCTCGTCCGACGGCTTCGGCGACCCGGCCCTCGCGGAGCAGCTGTTCACGGCGTGCGATCGCCCGCGCGCGTGCCTCGCGCTCGCCGCGGGCGGCGTTGCGCAGGCTGTCGGCGCGGCCGTGCAGTGCCCGCGCGCGCTCCTCGGTGGTGCGCAACGCGAGCCGCGCCTCCATCTCGTGGGCCCGTGCGGCCCTGGCCTCGTCGGCGAGGCGCTCGCGCTCGTCGGTGCCGGGCTCCTCGTCGTCCGCGCTCTCCGCCTGCGCGAGCCGCTCCTCGATCTCGGCCAGGCCGGCGAGGTGGGAGGCATGCGACTCCTGGGCCGAGGCGATCGCCTGCTCGAGACGCGCGGCCTCGGCCTTCGCGGACCGTGCCTGGGCGCCGAACTGGCCGAGCTCCTCGGCGACCGCAGCCAGGGCGGCGTCGGACTCGTGCAGCTTCGCCAGCGCGACGTCGACCCGCCGGGACGCGTCCTCGCGCTCGGTCTCGAGCGTCGCGAGGGTGAAGGTGAGCCGCTCGAGCTCGTGGTTGGCCCGGGACAACGCGTCGGCGGCCTCGTCGACGGCGGCCTGGACCTCGAGGAGGCTGGGCTGGCTCGAGGAGCCGCCGGACGCGAAATGGGCGCCGAGCACGTCGCCGTCGCGCGTCACCGCGGTGAGGTCCGGGGAGCCGGCGACCAGCGCACGCGCCGCTGCGAGGTCCTCGACGACCGCGGTCTTGAACAGCAGCCGCCGCAGGGCCGGCCTCAGGTCGGCCGGGCACTCCACGACGTCCGCGGCGTACGCCGCACCGGCGGGCAGCGTCGGCCAGGCCGTGTCGTCCACCGGACCGCCCCCGAGCACCAGGCCCGCGCGACCGAGGTCGTCGGCCCTGAGGTGGCCGATCGCGCCGATCGCGGAGTCGACGTCGCGGACGGCCACGGCGTCCGCCGCACTGCCGAGGGCCGCGGCCACCGCGGCCTCGTAACCGGCCCGGACGGTGAGCAGCGCCGCGACCGAGCCGAGCAGTCCGGAGACCGAGTCGGTGACAGCGAGCAACGCACCGGCGCCGTCCTTGCGGTTCAGGCCGATCTCGAGGGCCTCCTTGCGCGCCACGAGCGCGGAGCGCTCGCGCTCCGCGGTCTGCGCCTCCTCGCGGATCTTGGCGAGCCGCTCCTCGATGTCGCCGAGAAGACTGCTCGCCGCTTCGTGCTCGGCATCGAGGCCCTCCTCGCCGGCGTCGAGGCCGGCGACCCGGGTCTCGAGGGAGGTGAAGCCCTGCTGGGCCTTCTCGGCCCGGGCAAGTGCCTCGGAGCGGGCCTCCTCGAGCCGGGCGACCTCGTCCTGGGCCGCGGCCGCGCGGCTGCGCAGGCCGTTGACCTGTCCGTGCAGGCGCGCCAGGCCCTCGCGACGGTCGGCAGCGGCTCGCTGCAGGCCGGCGACCCGCCGCTCCTCGTCGCCGAAGAGCTGCTCGGCACCCTGCCGCGCGGCGACCGCGTCGTCGAGGGCGGCACGGTTCTGGTCGACCTCGGCGAGGATCGCGACCTCGTCGGTCGCGACCCGCTCCGCCTCGGCGTCGAGCTCGTCGGGGTCGCGGCCGGTCGGCGGCCGCTCCTCGGCGACCTGCTGGGCGTTGCGCACCCGCTCGGCGGCAAGGCCGGCCGTGCCACGGAGCCGCTCGCGCAGGCCCGAGAGCGAGAACCAGGTCTCCTGGGCCTTCGACAGGGCCGGAAGGTCCTCGCGCAGCGCCGCCTCGAGACCGGACTCGCGCTCGCGGGTCGACGCGATCTCCGCCTCGACCTCGGCGCGCTTGGCGACGAGCACGCTCTCGTCGGCGAGCTCCTGCTCGAGCGAGGTGCGGGCCGCGGCGAGGTCGTCGGCCATCAGTCGGGCGCGGGCGTCACGGACATCGGCCTGCACGACCGCGGCACGACGCGCGACCTCGGCCTGGCGCCCGAGTGGCTTCAGCTGTCGGCGGATCTCGGTGAGCAGGTCGCTGAGCCGGGTCAGGTTGCCGTCGGTCGACTCGAGCTTGCGGAGCGCCTTCTCCTTGCGCTTGCGGTGCTTGAGGACGCCGGCGGCCTCCTCGATGAACCCGCGCCGGTCCTCCGGGGTCGCGTGCAGGATCGAGTCGAGCTGGCCCTGGCCGACGATCACGTGCATCTCGCGGCCGATGCCGGAGTCCGACAGCAGCTCCTGGACGTCGAGCAGCCGGCACGGGGTGCCGTTGATGGCGTACTCCGAGCCGCCGTTGCGGAACATCGTGCGGCTGATCGTCACCTCGGCGTACTCGATCGGCAGCGCGCCGTCGGCGTTGTCGATCGTCAGCTGCACCTCGGCCCGACCCAGCGGCGGCCGGCCGGACGTGCCGGCGAAGATGACGTCCTCCATCTTGCCGCCTCGCAGGGACTTGGCACCCTGCTCGCCCATGACCCAGGCGAGGGCATCGACGACGTTGGACTTGCCCGACCCGTTGGGCCCGACGATGCAGGTGATGCCGGGCTCGAGCTGGAGCGTGGTCGAGGAGGCGAAGGACTTGAACCCCTTCAGGGTCAGGCTCTTCAGGTACAAGGTGAGGCTCCTCAGTCCGACAGTGCTGACCACGCTCTGCTCGTCACACGGCGCGGGCGCGCGAACAGCGATCCTATGCAGGACCTCTGCCGGGGGAAGCGGCCACCTCGAGACTACGTGGCCGCGGGCGTCGTACGGCGCCGGTGTCGGCGTGTCGCGTCAGTCGTCGTCGTGTGCGATGTGGCTCAGCTGGCGCCAGATCAGGACGACGAAGACCGCCGAGCCGAAGAACGCGAACCAGAACGGCGCGGTCACGCCCCAGCGGCCGGCCAGCTGTCCTCCGACCGCCGCACCGATCACCAGTCCGCCGCAGACACCCAGCATGTTGACGCTGCCCACGCGGCCCTGGAGCTCGGTGGGCACCGCGCGCTGCCGGACCGTTGCCGAGGTGGTGCCCCAGATGAACGCGTGCGCGCCGAACACGAAGAAGATCGCGAGCGCGACCGCCGGGCTCGTGGTCACGGCCAGCGACAGGTGGGTGAAGGTCTCGATGACCAGACCGATGCGCATCAGGTTGCCCAGGCTGACCCGCCGCGTGATCCACCCGTACGACGCGGTGCCGGCGAGCCCGCCGATCGCCGACACGGTCGTGAGCAGCCCGAACCCCACCGCGCCCATGTCGAGGCGCTGCGTGGCGTAGAGCACCAGCACCGACCAGGCCGCCCCGAAGGTGATGTTGAAGGTGAAGATGGTCAGGATCAGGGTGCGGACGGCCGCGTGCCGCCAGGCCCAGCGGAAGCCCTCGACCACGTCCGCGCGGAGGTGACTGCGCTCGTCGGGCGCCTGGCCGTGCGGTGGCAGCACGACCCGGGACACCAGACCGGCGCCGGCGATGACGAGCACGGCCTGGCTGGCGAAGGGCCAGGCGGAGCCGGCGGCGAACAACGCGGCGCCGATCGGCGGGCCCGCCAGCTGGTTGAGGGTGATGAAACCGCTCATCAGCCGGGCGTTGCCCAGCGCCAGGTCCGAGCGACCCAGCAGCATCGGCAGCAGGGTGCTCGAGGTGTTGTCGGCGAACACCTCGGCGCACCCGAGCAGGAACAGCGCACCCAGGACGACGGGCACCGACACCAGGCCGGTGACGATGCTGGTGGTGAGCAGGCCGAGCACACCGACCCGGACCAGGTTGACGGTCACGACGATCAGCCGCCGGTCCAGCCGGTCGGCGAGCACGCCGGCGAACAGGCCGAGAAGGAGCTGGGGCGCCCAGTTCATCAGGGCCGCGAGGGCGACGATCCGAGGGTCGTGGGTCTGCGAGGCGATCAGCAGCGGTCCGGCGGCGAGCGCGAGACCGTCGCCGAGGTTGGTGACCCACGACGAGGCGAGCAACCAGCGGAACCCGGGGCCCAGACGGGCCGGGGCGACGGTCTCGACGAGTCTGGTCACCGCGGCAACCTAAACGGCAGCGGCGGAGGACGCACCCGGTTTACCGGTCCTGTTACCGGCCTTGGGCTCCCAGCGCCTCGAGCCCGCCGACGAGCAGGTCGACGCCGAACCGGAAGCGCTCGTCGCCCGTGCCGGCGGTCATCGTGGTCGCCATCGCGCTGAGCAGGGGGAAGTGCTCGGCGGGCAGGCGCTCGAGCACCGCGCGGACGCTGCCGATGACGTCCTCCTCGCTGGTGCGCGGGTCGTGGCCGCCTGCCCGCATCCGCCAGATGTCCTCCTCGACGGCGACCGACGCGACGTAGAGCGAGCTGACGTCGATGAACCACGCGGCGTGCTGGTCGGCGACGCCCCCGGCCTGGAGGAGAGCGACCAGTCGCTCGGTGAGGACCAGCAGGCCGGGGTCGAGCGGGATCATCCCGAGCGTGCAGCGCGCGACTCCGGGGTTGGCGCGGTAGAGGTCCAGCAGGTCGATCATCGTCTGCCGGAGCTGGTCGTCCCACCGCTCGGGGTCGGGGTCCGGCACGTGCCACTGCGAGCAGACCCGGCCGACGACGAGCTGGTCGAGCTCGGCCCGGTTGGCGACGTGGGCGTAGAGCGAGGCCGGCCCGGTGCCGAGCTCGCGGGCGATCGAGCGCATCGTGACCGCGTCGTACCCGTGGGCGCGCATCTGCGCGATCGCGACCTCCACGATCCGGTCGACCGACAACCGCTCGGCCGACGGCGTACGACGCGCGCGGCCGTGCGCCTCGGGACGAGAACCGAACACCTGGCTCACGACCGCGGCGACGCTGTCGGCGACCTTCTCGGCCATGGCCGCGGGCGCGGTCACGGTGACGTTCTCGCCGAGCCTGAACGACCGGATGTCACCTGCCACGAGGGCAAGTGTAATCGGATTCAACGAACAGTGTTCGCCGAGCCGTTCCGCAGCGGCTCAGGCGAGCTCGAGAACCTCTTCGTCTGCGGACTCGGTGGCCATCGAGGCGAGCGCGTCGTTCTCCATCTGGAGACGCAGCGTCGCAGACTCGAGGTCAGCGATCCGTTGGCGCAGAAGGTGGTTCTCACGAGCAAGGCGGGCAGTCACGCGGGGGTCGGTGCCGCCCATGTAGCCGAGGAGAGCCTTGGCCATGGATATGTCCTCCGGGGGGAGCTCTTGGGGTGTGGCCCCTGACCGGGCCGCCTCCAAGAGTCTCATGGATAACGAGTCGGTATCAACCCCCGCGAGAGGGCCCCGCTCAGCCGGGCTCAGACCGGTCCGGACCGGCCGGGCGCACGGCCAGACCTGCCGGAGGCCCGCGGGGGCCGCTGGCAGGCGGGACAGAAGAACGAGGACCGGTTCATGAAGCTGACCCGGCGGATCGGCGTGTCGCAGCGGGAGCAGGGCCGTCCCTCCTGGCCGTAGACCTGCAGGGATCGGTCGAAGTACCCGCTCTCGCCGTTGACGTTGACGTAGAGCGCGTCGAAGGAGGTGCCGCCCTCCCCCAGCGCCGCGGTCATCACGGACCGCGCGGCCGCGAGCACCCGCTCGACGTCGGCCCGGGAGAGCCGGTCGCCCCGCCGGTCGCCGTGCACCCGGGCGAGCCAGAGCGCCTCGTCGGCGTAGATGTTGCCGACTCCGGAGACCATCGTCTGGTTGAGCAGGATCCGCTTGATGCCCGAGGAGCTCCGGCGGACGCGCTGGACGAACTCGGCGTCGTCGAACTCCGGGTCGAGCGGGTCGTGTGCGATGTGGATCAGCTCCGCGGGCAGGTCTGCACCGGCCGGCGAGAAGGAGAGGCCGCCGAACATCCGCTGGTCGACGAACCGCAGGTCGATCGGTGGCCGGCCACCGGACGGCCCGAGCCGGAAGCGCACCCGCAGGTGCCGCTCGGCCGGTGCGTCGGCGGCCTGCACGAGCAGCTGGCCGCTCATCCCGAGATGGCCCAGCAACGCGTCTCCGGACTCGAGCGGGAGCCACAGGTACTTGCCGCGCCGGCGTGCGGCGGTGAAGACGCGACCGGTCATCCGGGCCGCGAAGTCCTCGGGGCCGGGCAGGTGCCGGCGTACGGGGCGCGGGTGCAGCACCTCGACGGCCTCCACCGTCCGGCCGAGCACGTGGGCCTCCAGGCCACGGCGGACGACCTCGACCTCGGGGAGCTCAGGCACCGTGGGCGGAGACGTCGGCCCCGGCCGGCGCAGGGAGCTCCTCGACGAGGGTCCCGTACGCCGACTTCTGCGGCCTGCTGCTCGGCTTCCTTCTTGGACCGGCCGACGCCGTGTCCGTGCAGCCGCTCGGCGACTCGTACCTGTGCCGTGAACGTCTTCATGTGGTCGGGGCCCTCGTCCTCGATCACGTACTGCGGGACGCCGAGGTCGTGCTCGGCGCAGAACTCCTGGAGGCTGGTCTTCCAGTCCAGACCGGCGCCGAGCGCAGCTGCGGCTTCGAGCAGCGGGTCGAAGAGCAGGTGCACCAGGCCGCGCGCGTTGTCGAAGGCGCCGTCCGGGCCGCCGGAGAGGTAGGTCGCCCCGATCAGGGCCTCGACGGTGTCGGCGAGGATCGAGGACTTGTCGTGGCCGCCGGTGGACTCCTCGCCCTTGCCCAGGCGGATGTAGGGGCCCAGGCCGATCGTGCGCGCGACCTCTGCGAGCGCGCGCGCGTTGACGACGGCGGCGCGGAGCTTGGCCAGCCGGCCCTCGGACAGGTCGGGATGAGTGCGGTACAGCGTCTCGGTGATCACCACGCCGAGCACCGAGTCACCGAGGAACTCCAGGCGCTCGTTGGTCGGCAGGCCGCCGTTCTCGTACGCGTAGGAACGGTGCGTCAGGGCGAGCTCCAGCAGCTCGGGATCCAGCTGGGGATCACCGAGCGAGGCGCGCAGGTCCTGGAACGACTCTGCGTCGTGCGGCGGCGTCATGCCGTGTCAGACGACAGCGTCAGATGACCTGGCGGCGGTCGGCCCGGGCGCCGTACTGACCGCACTCGGGGCACGCACGGTGCGGCAGGTGCTTGGCGCCGCACGCGGGGTTGGCGCACGTCACCAGTGAGGGCGCGACGGCCTTCCACTGCCGAGCGACGGTGACGCGTGTTGCTGCGCGACATCTTCCGCTTCGGGACAGCCACGGTGTTCTCCTTGTTCGAGTCAGGGGCCCGGTCAGCGTACTGACCCGGTCTGCGACTTTCAGTCCTTCTCTGCCTTTGCCTGCGGTGCCGCGAGGTCCGCAAGGGCGGCCCACCTCGGGTCGACCGCCGTCGTCGTGCCGGTGGTCCGGGTCGTCCGCCAGGCGTGCGCCGCAGTCGACGCACAGTCCCGGACAGTCGTCCTGGCACAACGGCTGGAACGGCAGTGCAAGCACCACCGCGTCCCGCAGCACCGGTTCGAGATCGATCAGGTCGCCCTCGAGTCCGGCTGACATCGTCGTCCTCGTCGTCTCCCGTCGGCGGGGTCTCGTAGAGGAACAGCTCCTGGAACTCGACCGTGACTTCGTCCTCGATCGGCTCCAGGCACCTCGCGCACTCGCCCTCGAGGTCGGCCGTGGCCGTCCCGGTGACGAGCACCCCCTCCATGACCGCCTCGAGCCGCAGGTCCAGCTGGACCGGCGAACCCTCGGGCACGCCCAGGATTTCGATGCCCAGCTCTGCAGGGGCTTCAGCCGGGAACGTCACCTTGCGCTGGGACCCCGGGCGGCGGCCGAGCTCGCGTGTGTCGAGCACGAGCGGCGCCCTCGGGTCGAGATTGGTGCGCACGATGTCACTTCCGTTGAGGCTCTGCAGAACCTCCGGGAGTCTAGCCGCAGCGCCGCTCCCCCACCAAAACGTGTCAGCGCTCCAGGTGGTCGGGCAGTGCGATCGCGTCGACGTCGCTGTCGTCACCGAGCGCGTGCGAGTGGCCGCCGGACAGCTTGGCGCGGCCGCGTCGGACGAGGTCGAGCGTCCGCTCGAGGGTCAGCTCGAAGTTGGCGAGCTTGGCCTCGACGTACTCGTCGGTCTCGGCCTGCAGCTCGGCGGCAGCCTTCCGGGCGGAGTCGGTGATCTCCTCGGCTCGGGCCTGGGCCAGCCGGTAGACGTCGGTGGTCGAGATGAGGCACCTCGCGCTCGGCCTCGGCCTCGCGCACGATCTCCTCGGCCTGGGTGACCGGTTCGGCGAGACGCGCCTCGCGGTCGCCGACGACCTCGGTGGCCTGCGGACAGTGTCGTGTCGATCGCCCGCTCGAGCGCCCCGAGCAGGTCGAGGAACTCGGAGCGGTTGATCATCACCGAGGCCGACATCGGCACCGAGCGGGCCTCCTCCACTGCGGCCCTCAGATCGTGCAGCCGGGCGTCGATGTCGCCCTTCACTGCTGCTCCTCGCCCTCCGACTCGGCGCGCTTCTCGGCGAGCCGGGCGAGTCAACAGCTCCAGCACGAACGGCGGGACCAGGGCCGGAGACGTCCCCGCCGAACATCGCCACCTCCTTGACCAGGGAGGAGGCCAGGAAGGAGTACTCCGGACTGGTCGGGATGAAGATCGTCTCGACCTGGGCGAGCGAGGAGTTCATCTGCGCCATCTGGAGCTCGTAGTCGAAGTCACTGACCGCGCGGAGTCCTTTGACGATCGCCCGGATGTCGTTGCGCTCGCAGAACGTCGTGAGCAGGCCGTCGAACCCGGCGACGGTGACGTTCGGGAAGTCCGCGCAGGCCTTCTCGAGCATCTCGATCCGCTCCTCGGCGGTGAACAGCCGGGCGCTCGCCTTCGCCTTGTTGATGCCGATCGCGACCACGACCTCGTCGAACAGCTGCGAGGTGCGCGAGACGATGTCGATATGGCCGTTGGTGACCGGGTCGAACGAGCCCGGACAGACCGCTCTGCGCACTGCCAACTCCTGTCACGTCACGACGGGTGAGCCGCCGTCCCCCAACGACCCCGGATCAGCGTCCGCCACGGGAGCGGACCCTGTCAGGGGCGGCGAAGGTACCAGAGCACCGTCTCGCCGTACTTCTTCTGCCGCTGCAGCTCCCGGCCCTCCGGCCATCGCGGCTCCACGCTACGCGCAGAGCGCTCCACGACGACAGCACGCGCCCGGCTGCGAGCCAGCCGTGGTCGACCAGCGCAGCCCGAGGCACGCGGTGACCTCCTCGCCCGACATCGGGTACGGCGGGTCGAGGAAGACCACGTCGAACGTCGTCGCGCGGCGGCCCGGCGAGTACGCCTCGACCGGGCGCGCGACTCACCTCGACGACCGAGTCCGAGCGCCGCGGGCGTTGGCCTCGGCGATGAGCGCGCCGTGCGCCGGTCGGACTCGACCGCGACGACGCCGGCCGCGCCGCGCGACGCCGCCTCCAGCCCGACGGCCCCCGAGCCGGCGTACAGGTCGAGGACGCGCAGGCCGTGCAGTGAGCCGAACTCGCGCCTCCAGCGCCGAGAACAGCGCCTCGCGGACCCGGTCCGAGCGTCGGCCGGGTGGCGTCGCCCGCGCGGGGTCCTGAGCTTCCGGCCCTTCGCGGCGCCGGCCGATGATGCGGGTCATGCCTCGTCCCTGTCCGGCTCATGCTTTTTCCAGGAAGGCGGCACGCTCGGACGTCCTCGATCGCGATGCACCGCTGCCCGCAGCCCGGGTGTCCGGCGAGGTCGGGGTCCTCCTCGAGATAGGCCGCTCGCGGCCTCGCGCGCGGCCACGATCACGTCCTCGTCGTGGAGCACCGAGAGCAGCCGCAGCGACGGACCGCCGCCCGCTCTGCTCGACCCCGAGCACGTTGCCCTCGCGGCGCTGCTCGAGGTCGATCCGGGAGAGCTCGAAGCCGTCCCGGGTCGCGGCGACCGCGGTCGAGCCGCTCCATGCTCGCGCGAGTCCGGGCTGCGGTGCCGGTGACCAGCAGGCACAGGCCGGCGTGCCCGCCGCGGCCGATCCGGCCGCGGAGCTGGTGCAGCTGGGAGACCCCGAAGCGCTCGGCGTCCAGGATCACCATCACCGTCGAGTTCGGCACGTCGACACCGACCTCGATGACGGTCGTGGAGACGAGCACGTCGACCGGCCGGCGGCGAACGCCTGCATCACCCGGTCCTTGTCGTCGGGCGCCATCCGGCCGTGCAGCTTCTCCACCCGCAGGCCCGCCAGAGGGCGCCGCCGGCGAGCTCGGGGCCAGCTCCTCGACGGCGAACAGGTCTGCGGCAGCTCGTCGGCCGGATCCTCGGCGCACCCTCCTCGGAGGTCACCGTCGCCGATCCGTGAGCAGACGACGTAGGCCTGCCGGCCCTTGCCGACCTCCTCGCGGATCCGGCTGCCAGGCGCGGTCGAGCCAGGCCGGCTGCACCCGCACCGGTACGACGTTGGTCTGCACGTCGCCGCGGCCGGCCGGCAGCTCGGTGAGCGTCGAGGTGTCGAGGTCGCCGAAGACGGTCATCGCCACGGTCCGCGGGATCGGCGTCGCGGTCATCACCAGCACGTGCGGCGGGTGTCCCGCCTTGCCGGTCAGCGCCGCCCGCTGCTCGACACCGAATCGGTGCTGCTCGTCGACGACGACCAGGCCCGAGGTCGTGGAACTGGACCTTCTCCTCGAGCAGCGCGTGCGTGCCGATCACGATCCCGGCCTCGCCGCTGGACGCGGCGTCGAGCATCGCCTGACGGCGGGCGGCGGTGCCCATCGAGCCGGTCAGCAGCGTGACGCGGGTGGCTCCGTCGGCAGCTCCCAGCCGGCCGCCCTCGCCGAGGTCGCCGAGCATCGCCTGGATCGACCGGAGGTGCTGCTGGGCGAGCACCTCGGTGGGTGCGAGCAGCGCCGCCTGCCCGCCGGCGTCGACGACCTGGAGCATCGCCCGGAGCGCGACCAGGGTCTTGCCGGAGCCGACCTCGCCCTGCAGCAGGCGGTGCATCGGGTGCGGCGCGGCCAGCTCGGCCGCGATCTCCTCGCCGACGCGGCGCTGCCCCTCGGTCAGCGTGAACGGCAGCCGTTCGTCGAAGCGCGCGAGCATCACCGGCGTCGCTGCCGGGACGCGGCGTCGCCGGGTCGGCGCGGGCTCGGCGCGACGCCGGGCGAGCACCGCCTGGGTCACGAACGCCTCGTCGTACTTGAGCCGCTTGCGGGCCGCGCCGAGCTGACGGTGGTCGTCGGGACGGTGGATCCAGCGCAGCGCCTGGTCGGCGCTGATCAGCTCTCGCTCGGCGCGCACCGCGTCGGGCAGCGGCTCGGGGACCTCGTCGACCAGGTCGAGCGCGAGCCCGATCAGTCTCCTCGATCTGCCAGCTGTCGATCTTGCCGACCACCTGGTAGATCGGGATCAGCGTCCGGCATCTCGCGAGTGCCGGGCGCGTCGCCGTCGGCTCGACATACATCCGGTAGTTCGGGGTTGTTCAGGTCCCAGCGGTTGTTGAACCACTTCAGCCTGCCGGAGAACATCCCGACGCGCACCGACGGCGAACAGCTTCTCGTGCAAGTCGGCGGTGTGCCGGACACGGTCGAAGAAGGTCATCGCCAAGGACGCCGTCCTCGCCCTTGACCGGACCTGGACCCGGTAGGCCTGCCGCTTGGTGCGCCGGTCCTGGTAGGGCTTGAGCTCGGAGCGCACGATCTCGCCCGACCAGCGAGAGTAGGTCGCCCTCGACCAGGTCCTCGAGGTCGCTCAGCCGGCCCTGCTCGACGTAGCTGCGTGGGTAGTGGCCGAGCAGGTCGCCGACGGTCTCGAAGCCGGTCTCCTTGACCACCTTGGTCGGCCTTGCCGGTCACCATCGTGAGCGGTGAGTCCCAGGACACCTCGACCATCAGGCAGCCCGCCTCACTCGACCGCCAGCAGCAGCGGGTAGCGCTCCTGGCCGCCGTCGTAGACGAGGACGTCGACCCCGGGGTGCTCTGCCTCGATCCAGGCCTGGCAGCGCTCGGCGAGGTCGCCGGCAGCCCTCGCCGGAGACCAGCGTGACCAGCTCGCCGCCACCGGTCGAGCATCCGCTCGAGCACGGCAGTGCCCACGTCGTACAGGTCCTCACCGATGATCGCGAAGTCGCCCTGGAGCACACCGAGCACGTCACCGGGCTCGCACGGCCCGACGCTGGTCATCGCCTGCTTGGCGGCCACTGTCACTGCGCCGTGCCGGGTGCTGCGCGCCGCGGACGTCATCTGCACCACGTCGGAGTCGAACGGCGCGCCCGGGCTCGTGCACGGCGATCGCGGCGATGCCTTGCACCTGGGCACGGGTCGGCACCACCACGACGCGGACGTCGCCCTGCTCCTCGGCGGCAGCGGCGGCCGCCTCGGCGACGCCGAGCGAATCGGGGTCGTTCGGGCAGCACGACGACCTCGTGAGCGTGGGCTGCACGATCGCCCGAGGATCTCGCCGGTGCTCGGCCTGCGCCCGGGCACGCTGTCGATCAGCGACGGGCACCGGCGTCGCGGAAGATCGAGGCCAGCCCGTCGCCCGCAGCCACTGCGACGACCGCACGGCCGCGTCGCTCGGCGCGCTTTTCACGGGCCCGGGTGACCTGCTCGGCGAAGTGGGTGACCCGGATCCGGCGCGGGCGGCCGGCGTCGATGCCGGCCTCGACGGCCGCGCCGACGTCGTCGACGTGCACGTGGACGTTCCACAGCCCGTCGCCGCCGACCACGACGAGGGAGTCGCCGAGTCCTTGCAGGTGAGTGCGGAGGCCGGCGATCGCGTCGTCCTCGGCGTCGAGCAGGTACATCACCTCGTACGCCGGCCCCTCGGGGGTGAGGTCGCCGGTGGGGACCGGCACCGGGATCGCGTGCGCGACCCATCGGGACGGGCGCGCCGACCGGCCGCTGCCCGGTCACCGCGGTCTCGGCGGCGTCGAGGATCACGCAGAGGCCGCGGCCGCCGGCGTCGACCACGCCGGCGTCGCGCGAGCAGCTTCATCTGCTCGGGGGTGCGGGCGAGTGCCTCACGCGCGGCTCCGGAGGCCGCGGTGAGCAGGTCCCCGAGGTGGGCCTCCTCGTCCTTCGCGCGGCCGACCGCGGCGAGCGTCGCCGCCTTCGCGACGCTGAGGATGGTGCCCTCGACCGGCTCACCGACGGCTGCGTAGGCCGCCTCGGTGGCCAGCGCCATGCCCTCGGCGAACAGCGCGGCCGAGCGGTCGTCGGGCCGGCCCTGGCCCATCCGGCGCAGCAGCGCCCCGATCAGCTGGCTGAGGATCACCCCGGAGTTGCCGCGAGCGCCGAGCAGCGCACCGCGCGCGTAGGAGTGCAGCGCCGCCCGCAGGTCCGGCTCGTCCCCCGCGGCCCGCCAGGTGCTCGGCGAGCGCCTCGCGAGCAGCGTCCATCGTCAGGTACATGTTGGTGCCGGTGTCGCCGTCCGGCACCGGGTAGACGTTGAGCGCGTCGATCTCCTCGCGCGCCTCGGACAGGGCCCGGACCGCGATGTCGGCGAACCGGCGTACCGCGGCGAGGTCGAACGTGGCGATCTGCTCGCCCGTCCGGCTCCCGCTCTCGGTGTCCGCGCCCATGACCGCCCCTCGCTCGTCGATGCGGGTCACAGGCTAGTTGCTCGATCCTCGATTCGCGTGGAAGGGCGTGCGTCGTCTATCCTTCTTCGGTTGCCCGCGGCGCCCCGCGCCCGGGCCCGGACTTGAGATACCAAACCCGAGGAGTGCACGGTGGCTGCCGTCTGCGACATCTGCGCGAAGAAGCCCGGCTTCGGCAACAACCGGCCGTGGTCGCGCAAGATCACCAAGCGCCGGTTCAACCCGAACATCCAGCGCGTCCGCGCGACGGTCAACGGTGCGCCCAAGCGCATCCACGTCTGCACCGGCTGCCTGAAGGCCGGCAAGGTCACTCGCTGACGTAGTCGATCCCAGGAGGCGCGCGTGCTGCGGCACCGCGCCTCTTGTGCTTTTCAGAAGTGCGTGTGCCCCGGGCTGCCGACGTGTGCAGCGCCGTCGACCGTGACCGCCGGAGCCCCGGGGTCCTTGCGGGCGCTGACCCGACCGATCTCACGGAAGCCGTCGGGGAGGGGCGTCCCGGCCGGGAAGGTGGCCACCAGCGGGTGGTCCTCACCGCCGCCGAGGACGAACTGCATCGGATCCACACCGAGCGCGGCGCCGACCGCCTGCAACGGCTCGTCCAGCGGGAACGCGCCTGCGTCGATGTCGATCGCGACCCCCGAGCTCTCGGCGATGTGGCCGACGTCGGCGACCAGCCCGTCGGAGACGTCGATCATCGCGGTCGCCCCGGCTTCCGCGGCGGCCGGTCCCGCGTCGTAGGGCGGCTGCGGTCGCTGGTGTGCCTCGACCAGCTTGCGCGGAGAGCGGAACCCGCGACCGAGCACGGCGAGCCCGGCTGCTGCCCAGCCCTGCCGCCCGGCGATCGCGAGCACGTCGCCCGGCTGGGCGCCGGACCGGAGCACGGGCGCCACGGTGCACTGACCGACGACGGTGATCGCGATGACCACCTCGGAGCCGGCGGTCAGGTCGCCGCCGACGATGCTGGCCCCGACGAGCGCCGCCTCCGCGGCGATGCCGTCGGCGAGGTCGAGCACCCACTGGGCCGGGAGGTCGCGCGGGAGCGCGAGGCCGACGGTCAGCGCCACGGCCCGGCCGCCCATCGCATTGATGTCGGAGAGGTTCTGGGCTGCGGCGCGGCGGCCGATGTCGGTCGCGCTCGCCCACTCGCGGCGGAAGTGCCGGCCCTCGACCAGCAGGTCGGTCGAGACGACCACGTGTCCCCTGGGTGCCCGGATCACGGCCGCGTCGTCCCCCGGCCCGACGTACACCTGCGGGCCTTGCTCGAACCGGCCGACGAACTCCCGCACCAGTCCGAACTCGCCGACGTCGGCGACGGTCGCGCCGGCGGCGATGGGCGTCGGGGAGGTCATGGCGCAACTCTCGCACCCGGCGTACTCGGGGCTGCCGACCGGCCTCCGTGTTCCACCGGTCCGCGCGGTCCGGTAGGTTTCGAGTGGGTCCACTCACCGCGCAGACGAGGGAGACGTAGATGGTTGTCCAGGCGTACATCCTGATCCAGACCGACGTCGGCAAGGCGGCGGAGGTCGCGGCCGCGATCACCGACATCAAGGGCGTCATCCTCGCCGAGGACGTCACCGGTCCCTACGACGTCATCGTGCGCGCCGAGGCCCGCAACGTCGACGAGCTCGGCAAGCTGGTGGTCGCCAAGGTGCAGACCCTGGACGGCATCACCCGGACCCTCACGTGCCCGGTCGTCCACATCTGAGGTTCGCTTCCCGTCGCCCGTCACCCGCTCGGGTGGCGGGCGTCGTCACGTCCGTCCTCCTTCTCGGTGCGACGCTGGTCGCGTGCGGCGGAGACGGTGACCAGGTGGCCGTCCGCGGCTACCACGTGGCCACGGCCGACCAGGTCGGCTGCGCCCGGCTCGTCGCCGCGTTGCCCGACAGCGTCGCGGACCAGGCACGTCGCAAGGTCAGCGGCAGTCCGTACGCCGCGGCGTACGGCGACCCGGCCATCGTGCTGCGCTGTGGCGTCGGCAAGCCCGAGGGCTTCGACCGGTTCTCCCGCTGCCAGCGCGCCGACGGCGTCGACTGGTTCGTCCCGGAGTCGGTGATCGGCGACCTGACGGCCGACGCGGTGATGACCACGGTCGGCCGCTCCCCCGCGATCGAGGTCGACCTGCCGGCCCACTACCGCCCGGCCGGCAGCGCCGCGGCCATGGTGGACCTCGCGGCTGTGATCAAGGCCCGCACGACGACGTCCACCCCCTGCACCTGACCCGCCGAGGCGGCACTTTGTTGCCTCGTGGGTACGCCGAGGCGTCACTTTGTTGCCTCGTGGGTACGCCGAGGCGGCACTTTGTTGCCTCGTGGGTACGCCGAGGCGGCACTGTGTTCCCACGGGAGCGTGCCGAGGTGGCGCTATGTGCCTCCTTGAACAAGCCGAGGCGTCAGATGGCGCAGACGACTCTGCGGTCGCCACCTCGACGGGTCGGAACAGGCAACACAGCGACGTCTCGGCGGATCCACGAGGCAACCACGCGACGCCTCGGCGGATCGACCAGGCAACCGCGCGACGTCTCGGCGGATCCACGAGGCAACCACGCGACGCCTCGGCGGATCGACCAGGCAACCGTCAGCGGAGGCCGGTCGGGCGCTGCAGGGCGAGCTGGACGAGCCGGTCGACGAGCTCGGGATAGCTCATCCCCGACGCCGCCCACATCAGCGGGAACATCGAGGTGCTGGTGAAGCCGGGCATCGTCTCGACCTCGTTGAGCACCACCCGGTTGCCCTCCGGGAAGACGAAGAAGTCGACCCGGGCCAGGCCCTCGACGTCGAGCGCCGCGAAGGCCCGCACCGCCAGCGAGCGCACCGTCGCCGCGATCTCCTCCTCGAGGTCCGCCGGGACGTCGAGGGCGGTGTTCTCCCCCGGGAGGTACTTCGCCTCGAAGTCGTAGAAGTCGTGGGCGGCATCGACCCTGATCTCGGCGATCGCGCTGGTCTCGGGATGGGCGCCGTCGAGGCCCTGGAGCACGCCGATCTCCACCTCGCGAGCATCCGTGGCGGCAGCCTCGACGATCACCTTCGGGTCGAACCTCTCCGCGGCCCCGATCGCCGCCCCGAGGTCGTCGGCAGAGTCGACCCGGCTGATCCCATGGCTGGACCCGGCCCTCGCCGGTTTCACGAAGACCGGGTAGTGCAGCGCGGCGACGGCCTCGGAGACGGCACCGGGATCACGCTGCCAGTCCCCGGGCCGGACCAGCACCCAGGGCAGTACCGGCAGGCCCTGCGCCGCGAACAACAACTTCATGAACGCCTTGTCCGTGCCCACCGCCGAGGACAGGACGCCCGCGCCGACGTACCTCAGGCCGGCCAGCTCGAGGAGTCCCTGGAGGGTGCCGTCCTGACCCCACGGGCCGTGCATCACCGGGAAGACCACGTCGACCTCGCCGAGGCTGGTCGGCACGTCACTGGCGTCGTGGACGACCAGGCCGGCCACGTCCCCGTCGGACCGCAGCGCGACCTCCCGGTCGCCGGTCACCTCGGGCAGCTCGCCGGCAGGACCCAGTGCGAGGTGTCCGGGGTCGCCCGACTCGAGCACCCAGCGACCGTCCGGGGTGATCCCGATCGGGATGACCTCGTACTTGTCCGGGTCGAGGGCGGCGATCACGCTGCCGGCGGACACGCATGAGATCGCGTGCTCGCTCGAGCGACCGCCGAACACCACAGCGACCCGAGCTCTTCTGGGCGGCGGGCTCCCCTGCTCGTTCACCCGCCCGACCCTACCGACCCCTAGCCTGACCCCATGCGACCCGCCACCCGCGCCGTCCACTCCGGCCGTCCGCCCCGCGACATCGACGAGCCCCTCAACGTGCCGATCACGATGGCCTCGACGTACGTCGCGGGAGGGGACCTGGAGTACGGCCGGTACGCGAACCCGACGTGGACGGCCTTCGAGGAGGCGCTCGGCGCCCTCGAGGGCGGCCGCTGCCTGGCGTTCGCGAGCGGCCTCGCCGCGATCGCCACGGTGCTGGACCTGGTCGGTGCCGACCAGAGCGTGGTGGCGCCTCGGCACTCCTACCAAGGCACGATCGGTCAGCTCGCGGACCTGGAGGCCCGTGGCCGGATTCGCACGCACCTGGTCGACATCACCGACACCGACGCCGTCGTGGCCGCCTGCGAGGATGCGGCCCTCGTCCTGGTCGAGTCGCCGACGAACCCTGCTCTGGAGGTCGCCGACATCCCCGCGATCGCCGCCGCCGCGCACGCAGCGGGCGCCCGGCTGGTCGTCGACAACACGTTCGCCACCCCGCTGCTGCAGCAGCCGCTCACGTTGGGAGCCGACCTCGTCGTGCACTCCGCGACGAAGTACCTGTCCGGCCACGCCGACCTGCTCATGGGCGCCCTGGTGACCGGCGACGACGACCTGTACGCCGTCCTGAAGTCCCGACGCGACCTCACCGGCGCCATCCCGGGACCGTTCGAGGCGTGGCTCGCGCTCCGCGGGATGCGGACGCTCGCACTCCGCGTCGATCGCGCCCAGGCCAACGCTGGCGAGCTCGCCCGCAGGCTCGAGCAGCATCCTGCGGTGAACGAGGTGCGCTACCCCGGTTTCGGCGCGATGATCTCGGTCGTCCTTCCCGATGCCGCGTCGGCCGATGCGCTGACCCACGGCACCGCGCTGTGGGTGCACGCGACCTCCCTCGGCGGCGTGGAGTCGACCCTCGAGCGGCGGCGGCGCTGGCAGTCGGAGTCGCGCACGATCCCGGAGGGACTGGTCCGGCTCTCGGTCGGCATCGAGGATGTCGAGGACCTCTGGGAGGATCTCGCCGCAGCCCTCCACAGCTGACCACGACCTGACCGGGAGGTCATCGATGGCCACCGACCTGACCGCCACCCTGCCCGAGGGGCTCGCCTCTCGTCCGCTGACGATCGCCGATGCCACCGCCGTCTTCGAGATGATGGCCGCGGAGCAGCAAGCGGTCCTCGGGCGGGTGGACCTCGACGAGGCCGACATCGTGGCGGACTGGTCCCGCCCCAGCCACGACCTCGCGACCCACTCCGTCGCAGTGCTCGACGGCGACGACCTCGTCGGATACGCAGAGATCGCCGGCACCAGCCGAGGTGACGCGGCGGTCCATCCCGACCACCACGGTCGCGGCATCGGGACCTGGCTCGCGCACTGGATGCAGGATCGCGCGCGCGAGCTCGGGCACACCGAGATCGGCATGCCGGTGCCGGTGGGATCGCCTGGAGAGGCGCTGCTGCGCAGCCTCGGCTACCACGTGCGCTGGAACTCCTGGGCGCTCGGTCTCCCCGAGGGCCGCACGCTGCCGGACCGGCCGCTCCCGGACGGCTGCTCGATCCGGGTCGCGGAGTCCGACGCCGACCGGCGCGCAGCCCATGACGTCATCGAGGATGCGTTCCTCGAGTGGTCGGTGCGGCACAAGCAGCCCTACGACGACTGGATCGCCCAGATCGTCGGCCGCCCGCGCTTCGAGCCCTGGAACCTACGGATCGCCGTCGACGGGTCGGGCGAGGTCATAGGCGGGGTGCACATGGTGATCGACGGCGACACGGCGTACGTCGGCAAGGTGGCGGTCCGCAAGGACCAGCGCGGCCGGGGCCTCGCGCGTGCGCTGCTGGTCGACGCCTTTCGAGTCGGTCGGGAGCACGGGGCCACCGGCTCGGAGCTCAGCACGGACTCCCGCACCGGGGCGCTGGACCTGTACCTCGGACTCGGCATGGAGGTCATCGACAACTGGGTGAACCTGGGGATCAAGCTCTAGCCACGTCGGCGAACCGTGGCGCACCAGGCTCGAGCCCGACGCGCGCGGCGCGCGCGACGAAGCTGATGGCGTGGTACCAGCCGCACAACAGCAGCAGGTCGAGGACCTGCTCGTCGGAGAGCTCGGCACGGAGGTCGGCCCAGAGCGCATCGTCGAGGTCGGCGGTGTCGTGGAGGGCATCGGCCGCACGGATGAGCGCTCCCTCCCTGGGACTCCAGCACGGATCGTCGGCCGAGCCGTGCGTCAGGGAGGTGACCTGCTCGACGGTGAGGCCGATCCGCTCGGCGAAGAACAGCACGTGAACACCCCACTCGTACTCCGCGCCGCACCGGGCGCACGTTCGGTCGATGAGGATCTCGCGGTCGCGCATCGACAGCGACAGTCCGCGGTTGAGCTCGTACGCGCCCCAGTCCGCCATCGCGTGCGTCATCGGGAGGTTCCGCGCGAACGTCCGGAACAAGCCGATCGGCGGGACGCCCGCCGGCATCATCGCCGCGAGCCGCTCGGCCGCCTCCGGCTCGTACGGCGGCGCCAGGGGCGCGATCCTGGGGGTTGTTTCGGTTTCCGAAATCATTCGGCCAGTATGATTCGGAAAACGAAACAAGGCAAGGTGAGCACATGCCAGCACGCAAGGTCCCGCAGCCAGGCAACGCCGTGCGCGGGTCGCGGACCGGTCGGCCGATCATGGCCGCATTCGACCTGCTCGGCCGGCGCTGGGCGTTGCGGATCCTGTGGGAGCTGCGCGGTGGACCGGTCGGCGCACGTGCCCTGCGCGAGCGCTGCGACACGATGTCGTCCAGCGTGCTGTACGAGCGCCTCGACGAGCTCACGACCGCCGGCCTCGTGACCCGCAGCGAGGACGGCAGCTACGCCCTCACCGACCTCGGCACCTCCCTCGGCGACGCGCTCACCCCGTTGGACACCTGGGCCCGCGCCTGGGCCCGGCGGCGCCGAGCCGGGTAGCGCCGGTACCTAGTCGCGCTCCGCCTTGGTGTCCCTGGCAATGAACGCATCCATCATGTCGCGCGCGCTGATCTCGCCGCGGACGACTGCGTCCACGTGCTCCGCGATCGGCGCGTCGACGCCGTTGTCGCGGGCCAGCTGGAGGATCGACGAGCACGACTTGGCTCCCTCGGCGACCTGCTTGGTGGAGGCGAGGATCTCCTCGGTGGTCATGCCCTGCCCGAGCTTCTCGCCGAACGTGCGGTTGCGCGACAGCGGGGAGGAGCAGGTGGCGACCAGGTCGCCGAGCCCGGCCAGCCCCATCAGGGTGAGCGGGTCGGCGCCGAGCGTTCATCGCCAGCCGCGCGGTCTCGGCGAGGCCGCGGGTGATCACCGACGCGGTGGTGTTGTCACCGAAGCCGAGCCCGACGGCCATGCCGACGCAGAGTCCGACGACGTTCTTGTAGGCGCCGCCGAGCTCGCAGCCGAGCACGTCGGTGCTCCTGTAGGGCCGGAACGCCCGGGAGTGGCACAGCGTCCTGGAGCCGGCGCGCGACGTCCTCGTCGGCGCAGGCGACGACGCTGGCCGCGGGCTCGCGCAGGGCGATCTCGCGGCGCCAGGTTGGGGCCGGAGACGACGGCGATCCGTTCGGGACCGGCTCCGGTGACCTCCGCGATGACCTGGCTCATCCGCTTGGTGGTGTCGAGCTCGACGCCCTTCATCAGCGAGATGAAGGTGACGTCGTCGGACATCAGCGGCGCCCAGCCCGTGAGGTTGTCGCGCAGGCACTGCGAGGGCACCGACAGCACCACGAACTCCGCGCCGTCGAGGGCCTCGTCGGGGTTCGTGCGTGGCACGCACTCTCTTGGGCAGCTCGATGCCGGGGAAGTAGTCGGTGTTCTCGTGCTTGTCGTTGATGTTGGCGCACACGTCGTCGCGCCGGCGCCCAGACGGTGACGTCGTTGCCCGCGTCGGCGAGCACGAGCCCGAAGGCGGTCCCCCACGACCCCGCGCTGAACACTGCGACCCGGGCCATCACGCACGCCTCCGCTTCTTGTCCTTGCCGGCGCGTCCTTGTTCGGGTTGCCGATCTCGCCTGACGCCCGCGCGCGCGGGTCGAACCGAACGGCCGGCGGGGTCTCGCCGCGCAGGTCGGCGACCAGGCGGTGATCGCGGCCATGATCCGCTCGGTGGCCTCGTGCAGCACCTCGTTGGTGAGCGGCTTGCCCGTCAGGTCGCTCAGATCGACCGGGTCGCCGACCTTGTAGTGCGCGGTGCGTCGCGGGAACAGCGTGCGGAGCGCAGCGTGTACGCCGGCAGGATCTCCTGCGCGCCCCACTGGCCGATCGGGATGACCGGGCAGCCGGTCTCCAGGGCGATCCGGGCTGCACCGGTCTTGCCGCGCATCGGCCAACCGCCGGGGTCCTTGGTGATCGTGCCCTCGGGGTAGACGCCGACGCAGGCGCCCGTCGAGGACGGCGGCGACCGCGGCCTCGAACGCCTTCGCCGCGTCGGCGGTCAGCCGGGAGACCGGGATCTGCCGGGCGTCGCGGACGATGTACTTGATGACCGGCATGTGGAAGAGCGCGTCCTTGGCGAGGTAGCGGACCAGCCGGCCGTGCTCGTAGAGCAGCCAGCCCGAGCGTGATCGGGTCGATGTGCGAGATGTGGTTCATCGCGACGACGCAGCCGCCGGATGGCCGGGATCTTCTCCCCGTCGATCCAGTCGTGCTTCGTGGTGGTCAGCAGGGGCGGCTTGAGGATGGCGACCGACGGTCGTCCAGGCCCAGCCGCGGCGTTCCTGCAGCTTGCGGACCTTGACATGCGCCGCTCCCTCCTCCACCGTCCTGGACCGTGCAGGAAGCAGCACTACCGACGCGGCTGGGAGGATCGGTGCGTGACGACACCTCGGTTTGCCTTGCTGGTGCCGGTCAAGGACGGCGGCAGCGCGAAGACGCGGCTCGGCGGAGTGGGCAGCGACGACCGCGCGCCGACCTGATGGCGCCTTCGCCCGGGACGCGATCGAGCGCGGCCGCCGTGCGCCGCGGGTCGCGGTGCACGTCGTCGGCGACCCGGCGCACTCGGGCCGATGGCCGTCGAGCTCGGCGTCCCGGTGCTGCCCGACGAGGGCGCCGGCGACCTCAACCGGGCGCTGGGCAGCGGCGGCACGGGCTCGGTGCGACCCGGCCTCGGAGTGGCGGTGATGCTGCGCCGACCTGCCGTGCCTGCGCACCGAGGACCTGGACGACGGCCCTCGCGGCCGCGACCGGGGCGCGCGTTCGTCGCCGACGCCGCCGGGACCGGGACGACGCTGCTCATCGCGCCGCCGGCACCGACCTCGACCCACGGTTCGGGCCGGGTCGGCCGCGGCCCACGCGGCAAGCGGGCGGCGCCCGGTCGCCGGCGAGCTCGACCTCGCTGCGTCTCGACGTCGACACCGACGCCGACCTCGGGCCGCGCGCTGCGCCTCGGGCGTCGGCCCGCACACCGCCGGCGTCGCCGCGCTCACTCGACCGCTCCTGAACGACGCCGTCGCCGGGACCGGACGCCGAACGGCGGCGTCCCCGAGGGGACGCCGCCGCTGATGCCGGTGCAGCGCTTGCGGCGGTCTTCTTCGCCGCCTTCTTGGCGGCCTTCTTGGCCGGAGCCTTCTTGGCCGGCGCCTTCTTGGCCGGAGCCTTCTTGGCCGGAGCCTTCTTCGCCGGAGCCTTCTTGGCGGCGGCCTTCTTGGCGGGCGCCTTCTTCGCCGCCGTCTTCTTCGCCGTGCTTCTTGGCTGCCTTCTTGGCCGGAGCCTTCTTGGCCGGGGCCTTCTTCGCCGGCGCCTTCTTCGCGGCGGTCTTCTTGGCGGTCGTCTTCTTCGCCGCCGCCTTCTTGGCCGGAGCCTTCTTGGCGGGTGCCTTCTTGGCTGCGGCCTTCTTCGCCGGAGCCTTCTTGCGGCCTTCTTCGCCGTCTTCTTGGCAGCAGCGCGGTCTTCGTCGCGGTCTTCTTGCCGCCGCGGCGGTGCGGCCGGCTGCGGCGGCGGGCGCGCGACGCGCCGGGGCAGCCGGGGAGCTTCTTGGCCCCCGAGACGACGGCCTTGAGCTCCGCGCCGGCGCTGAACTTCGGACGTCGGTCTGCTTGGACTTCATGCGCTCGCCGGTCGCGGGGTTACGCACCCAACGGGCCTCGCGGACGCGCTTCTCGAACGACCCGAAGCCGGTGATGGCGACCTTCTCGCCCTTGGCTACCTCACGGGTGATGGTGTCGAGCACCGACTCCAGCGCGTGCGCCGCGGCCTTCTTGTTGCCCTCGAAGCGGGCAGCAAGAGCGTCGATCAACTGACTCTTGTTCACAAGCTTCCCTTTCGTGAACGTCTGGTATCGAGCGCCTTGCTCGACTTTCCCTTTGCACGCTAGGCAAAGTGAGGCGTCGCCACAATGCACGCGCGCGCGTGTCGGCATGCGAAATTCGTGCGGACTCTCAAACGCGTTCACGCATCGCTCGCGTTCGACGAAATGGTAGAAGCGCGCGAGTTTCCCCTTACAGGGATGGGAAACTCGATCGAATCGGCGACACCGAGCGTTCCGACGCCGAACTGCGTCAGTGCTGCGTCGTCGGCTTCCAGAGCGGTCGCGTCGACTCGTACGCCGAGATGTCGTCCTCGTGACCAGCGTGATGCCGACGTCGTCGAGGCCCTCGAGCAGCCGCCAGCGGGTGTAGTCGTCGATGTCGAAGGAGTCCTCGATCGCGTCGGACCGTCGCCGGCCTGCACGGTGCGGCTCTCCAGGTCGACGGTGATCGTCGCCCCCGGGTGGTCCTCGAGGAAGTCCCAGAGGCGCTGCACGACCTTCTCGTCGACCTGCGCGGCGAGCAGCCCGGCCTTGCCCGAGTTGCCGCGGAAGATGTCGGCGAAGCGCGTGGAGATCACGGCCTTGAAGCCGTAGTTCTGCAGCGCCCACACCGCGTGCTCGCGCGAGGAGCCGGTGCCGAAGTCGGGGCCGGCGACGAGCACCGACGCGTCGGCGTACTCCGGCTTGTTCAGCACGAACTCCGGGTCGTTGCGCCAGGCCGCGAACAGGCCGTCCTCGAAGCCGGTGCGGGTGACCCGCTTGAGGTAGACGGCCGGGATGATCTGGTCGGTGTCGACGTTGCTGCGCCGCAGCGGCACGCCGACGCCGGTGTGGGTGGTGAACTTCTCCATGCGTCAGCTCCTCAGGACGGTCTCCAGGTCGGCGGGCGAGGACAGCGTGCCCGCGTACGGCGGTCGCGGCGGCGACCGGGATCGAGACCAGGTGGGTGCGGCCGCCCTTGCCCTGGCGGCCCTCGAAGTTGCGGTTCGACGTCGAGGCGCTGCGCTCCCGGGGTGCGAGCTGGTCGGGGTTCATGCCCAGGCACATCGAGCAGCCCGCCCCGCGCCACTCGGCACCGGCCTCCTTGAAGACCACGTCGAGCCCCTCCTCCTCGGCCTGCATGCGGACCCGCACCGAGCCGGGGACGACCAGCAGCCGGGTGCCGTCGGCGACCTGTGTGGCCCTTGATGATCTCGGCGGCGAGCCGCAGGTCCTCGATCCGGCCGTTGGTGCACGAGCCGACGAAGACGGTGTCGACCTTGATCTCGCGCATCGGGGTGCCGGCCTCGAGGCCCATGTACTCCAGCGCCTTCTCGGCGGCGACCCGGTCGTCGGCTCGTCCTCGAAGTCGGCGGGGTCGGGACGCGCCGCCGAGCGGCACGCCCTGGCCGGGGTTGGTGCCCCAGGTGACGAAGGGCGTCATCGTCGAGGCGTCGAGCACGATCTCCTCGTCGAAGTCGGCGTCGTCGTCGGTGACCAGCGTCCTCCAGTGCGCGACCGCGGCGTCCCAGTCGGCGCCCTTCGGCGCCTCGGGCGGCCCTCGATGTAGTCGAACGTGGTCTGGTCGGGGGCGATCAGGCCGGCCTTGGCCCCCCACTCGATGCTCATGTTGCAGACCGTCATCCGGCCCTCCATCGAGAGCTCCTCGATGGCCTGGCCGCGGTACTCCACGATGTAGCCCTGGCCGCCGCCGGTGCCGGTCTGGGTGATCAGGGTGAGCACCAGGTCCTTGGCGGTGACGCCGTCGGGCAGCGAGCCGTTGACGGTGACGGCCATCGTCTTCGGCTTGGCCTGCGGCAGCGTCTGGGTGGCGAGCACGTGCTCGACCTCGGAGGTGCCGATGCCGAAGGCGATCGCGCCGAAGGCGCCGTGGGTGGAGGTGTGGCTGTCGCCGCAGACGATCGTCATGCCCGGGCTGGGTCAGGCCGAGCTGCGGGCCGACGACGTGCACGATGCCCTGCTCGACGTCGCCCAGCGGGTGCAGCCGGACCCGAACTCCTCGGCGTTCTTGCGCAGCGTGTCGACCTGGGTCGTGGTGACCGGGTCGGCGATGGGCTTGTCCCAGTCGATGGTCGGGACGTTGTGGTCCTCGGTCGCCAGGGTGAGGTCGGGCCGGCGTACGGCGCGGCCGGCGAGGCGGAGCCCGTCGAAGGCCTGCGGCGAGGTGACCTCGTGGATGAGGTGGAGGTCGATGTACAGGAGGTCGGGTTCGCCCTCGGCAGCGCGGACGACGTGTTCGTCCCAGACCTTCTCGCCAGGGTCTTGCCCATGGCTCTCCCTTCCCTGGCCACCTCGGTCACAAGATCTGACACTGGATCGTTCAAGATGGCCTCGTCGCGAACGTGATGCAGCCTTACTCTTGCATCCCAATGTTGAGACGGCAGTATTGGTATATGGACAA
>CAWDUF010000011.1:0-54668 GCA_963805425.1 uncultured Actinomycetota bacterium
GTGAGTTGCCCCGACGACAGACCTTCACTTCTGAGCTGATCGGCTCTCCCCGAGGGGATCGCGTGAGAGATTTCTATGCCCTGGCGGACCCCTGCGCAAGGGACTTTGGTCAACTATTTCTGCGAATTCTCCACCTTCGGCGTGTCCTCCACAGATGCGGTCAGGTTGTCCACAGGAAGGACAGGTTGTCCACCGGGTCGTCCACCGTTTGTGGGCGCGCCTGTGGATTGCCGGGAGCTGCCGAAGGCGGTCGTGGTGTCAGTCAGGCACGTCCGGCGCGAGGTCGGGGAGCCACACCGCGGAGTTGATGTCGACCGCTCCGGACGGCCGCAGCGGCGTGCCTTCGGCGAGGTACTCCTGGTGCGCCTCCGGTCCGTGCGAGTCCGGCAGTGACCCGTCGGCCCGGACCACCCGCCACCACGGCACCGGCCCGCCGTAGGACGCCATCACGGCTCCGACCTGGCGCGGGC
The DNA here is from genome assembly GCA_963805425.1 of uncultured Actinomycetota bacterium. Taxonomy (GTDB): domain Bacteria; phylum Actinomycetota; class Actinomycetes; order Propionibacteriales; family Nocardioidaceae; genus Marmoricola. The sequence continues at coordinate 471 of CAWDUF010000011.1, forward strand.
CGCCCCGGCCCAGCGACTCCCACAACGTCTCGGCGATCAGGCCGTAGGTCGTGACCCGCCCGGGTGGGATCCGCTCGACGATGCTGAGCACCTGCTCGACGTAGTCGTCGTCCACGCAGGTCAGGATCGCAGGTCGCGGCTCAGGTCTTGAACCGCCGTCGCTCAGAGAGTTGCAGAGCCGGTGAACGCCTGGTGTCCGGGCACGAGGTGAAGTCCCGCGACACCGTGGCTGCTCGCGAAGGCGACAGCGAGCGCGAGGCTGACCACGGTGTTGTCGCCGTCCGCCGTCGAGGAGGTGAGGATGCCCACTGCGCGGCCCTGACCGTCGAGGAAGCCACCGCCGCGCGCACGTCGGGTGCTCGCGAGCGGTGTCGAGACCGTCGAGGTGCTCGCGCCACCCGAGGTGACCGTCCCGGCCCGCGGCAACGACCGCGCACCGGCCGAGGGTCGAGCCAGCCCGAAGACCATCGTGCCGGTCAGCGGCATCGTGCCGAGGCTGCTCGGGCCGCCCCAGTACGGGACCGAGGAGCTCACCCGGTGCTTCGCGGCACCTCGCACCTGGACCAGGGCGAAGTCGTTCGCCGCACAGGTCGCGGCGTCGGTCACGCCTGCGCGGTGCAGGGCACGCAGGGACGAGTAGCGCAGCGCGCCGTAGCCGAGGGTGCGGCCGCCGTCGGAGAGGCGGACCCGCGTGCCCAGCGGGAGCGAGCGGGCGCTGCAGGCCCGGGCCGCCGGGACCAGGGTGCGAGTCGCGCAGGTCGCCGCGTAGCCGAGGAACACCCGGTGCGCGGCGTCGCGGAACACGAAGTTCGCGGTGCAGGCGCGGCCCGCGGTGACCAGCTGCGTGCCGGGTCCGATCCGGCCGGCGGCGACCGCCGAGGCTGGACCAGTCGGGACGAGGACGGTCAGGGCGGAGGCGGCCACGGTGGCGGCGACGACGCCGAGGAAACCCCTGCGGAGCGCTGTGATCTGCATGGGTCAAGCCTGCGGTACGACGTGCCGTTCTGTCGCTTTAGCCCGTTTTGCGGAGTGGACCACTTCGCCCGTTTTCGCCCAATTACTTGACAAAGGCCGCTTATCGTGCGAAACGCCGCGTCAGGGTCAGTACGACGGCTGCGACGGGTCGATCTGGTTGACCCACTGCGCGACGCCGCCACCCACGTGCACCGCGTCGGCGTACCCGGCGCCCTTGACGATCGCGAGGGTCTCGGCCGAGCGCACCCCGGTCTTGCAGTACATGACCACCTGCTTGTCGCTGGGCAGCTTCTCCAGGGCCGAGCCGTTGAGGAAGTCGCCCTTCGGGATCAGCACCGAGCCGGGCACCTGGTTGATGTCACGCTCGACCGCCTCGCGCACGTCGACGAGCACGAAGTCGCGCTCGCCGTTGTCGCGCTCCTTGAGCATGTGCTCGAGCTGCTGGACCGAGATCGTCGACCCGACCGCGGCGTCCGCGGCCTCCTCGCTGATGGCGCCGCAGAAGGTCTCGTAGTCGATCAGGTCGGTCACCGTCGGGTGGTCACCGCAGAGCGCGCAGTTCGGGTCCTTGCGCACCTTGAGCTTGCGGTACTCCATCTCCAGGGCGTCGTAGATCATCAGCCTGCCGACCAGCGGGTCGCCGATGCCGGTGAGCAGCTTGATCGCCTCGTTGACCTGGATGGAGCCGATGCTGGCGCACAGCACACCGAGCACGCCGCCCTCGGCACAGCTCGGCACCATCCCCGGCGGCGGGGGCTCGGGGTAGAGGCAGCGGTAGCACGGCGCGTCGTCGACGAGGGTCGGGGCGAACACGCTGGCCTGGCCGTCGAAGCGGTAGATCGAGCCCCACACATACGGGATGCCGAGGAAGTACGCCGCGTCGTTGACCATGTAGCGCGTCGCGAAGTTGTCGGTGCCGTCGACGATCAGGTCGTAGCCCCTGAAGACGTCCATGACGTTGTCGTTGTCGAGGCGCTCCTCGTGCAGGATCACCTCGACCAGCGGGTTGGTCTCGGCGATCGACTCCCTGGCCGACTGCGCCTTGGACTTGCCGATGTCGCTCTGCCCGTGGATCACCTGACGCTGCAGGTTGGACTCGTCGACCTCGTCGAACTCCGCGATGCCGAGCGTGCCGACGCCGGCAGCGGCCAGGTAGAGCAGTGCCGGGCTGCCGAGGCCGCCCGCGCCGATGACCAGCACCCGGGCGTTCTTCAGCCGCTTCTGCCCGGCCATCCCGACGTCGGGGATGATCAGGTGGCGGCTGTAACGACGTACTTCGTCGACGGTCAGCTCAGCGGCCGGCTCGACCAGTGCGGGCAGGGACACGACGCTCCTCGGGATGCGGTTCGGGCGATGTCCTTGGTCAACATCGCGACGCTTCTCCATGTTCCCCGAGCGGCTCCTACGGCGAGCTGCCGGGTCCGGCATCCGGGACGTTGCCCCCGGCTGCCCCGACGCCCTGGCCGACGAACGGCTCGTCGGCCGTCGGGGTCGCGAACACCACTGCGTTCGACTCGTAGAACGTGCCGTTGAAGTCGTCACAGGTGATCAGGACGAGCCGGCCGGCACCGCTGCGCCGGAAGACCTGCTCGGCGTCGCGCGCGAGGTCCTCCGTGGCGTAGATCTGGGTGCGCTGGACGAGGTAGGTGATCCAGCCGTCGTCGGTGCGGACGCGCACCGAGTCACCGACGACGAGCTTGTCGAGATGGTCGAGCGCTCCGCCGCCGGTGTGGACCGTGTGACCGGTGATCACGGCACTTCCGTACTCGGCGCCGACCGGCTGGCCCTCACGCCACCAGCCGAGCGTCTGCGGATCGGACGGCGGCAGCAGCGACCCGCTCTGACCGCTGATCGGGATCACGTCGGAGTCGACGTGCAACCTCGGCACCACGACCTCCCGAGGTTGGCCCGCCGCCTGGAGCCGGACCCCGTCGTACGGACCGGCCCGCTGGGAGATCCCGACCGGCCCGATGAGGGCGTCAGTCGGTGGCGAGACCGGCGGGTCTTCCACACGGGTGACCGGAGCGCCGTTGTCGGGCAGGAGCCCGGCGAACATGCTCGGCACTTGCGGAGCCACCCATGGCAGCGCGACACAGCCGGCAATGAGGGCGCTCGCGACAACCGCCTTCGCCGTACGGCGCACCCACACGGGGGCGGGTCGGCGTGATCGACGCGAGAGTCGCGACAGGCGAGCCGACTCGACCTGGCCGAGGTACTGCTCGAGCGTCTCGGGCACGTCGCGTCCCGGACCCGACTCGCCCAGGTCGACGGCCTTCGTGATCGCCCGGGCGAACGCCTGCTCCTCGCGGTGGTGCCGCCTCCGTGCCCGGCGTGACGTGCGCGGGGATGCCGGAGCTGGCACGGACGCCATGAGCACGCCCTGGGCCGGTTCGGGTTCCACGCCATCGACATCGTCTAGCACCGTTCCAGTCTGACCCTGCATCCAGGCTCGTTCCAGACGGAGCTCCCGGTCGCACCCGGCGCGACACACTGACGGTCGCGGTGCCGCCGTCGGGCACGGGCTCCGGCTCGACCGCCGGGACAGCCAAGGCTGCGACACGCGCCGCTTCGCGATGACGCTCGCGGCGACGTTCGCGCCTCGAATCGGACTTGCCAACCTCCCCCGCCCCAATGCCCTCGGCCGGTGACGCGGTCTCGTCCGTCGCGCCTGGGCGGGGATGCCCGAGGTCGGTCGGATGGCCGTCCGGCTGCCACGGCCTTTGCGTCGGTGGCTGGGGTCGTCGGCGGCCCAGACGCGGGGAGCCAGTCGCGAGGTCCTCCTCGCGTCTCGTGTCATTATCCTCGTCTGCAGGCGCCTCGGTTCCCTCGCCGTGCACGAGGCGCCGTACGGCGTACACGAACTCCTCGAAGCCGGCGGCGACACCGATCTCCGCCTCGATTTCCGGGATCGGCTCGTCGGCCTCGGCAAGGCCCCTCGCCCGACACCGGCTCGCCGTCCGCCGCGCGCGGGGACGTGCGGCGGGAGAGGCCGTTCGTCCTGCAGTCGCCAGGGCAGCAACTGGGTCAGCGAGAGGACGAGAACTCTGAGGGCGGCGTGACGGAGTCCCTTCCGGACGCCGCCCTCAGATGTTCTCAGCTGGCTGGACTCGTTCAGGTCCGCGAGGAGCTCCTGCCCAAACGGAGTCCGAGCCCACCCGCGCAGAGCAGCAGGACCATGCCCGCGAACACCAGCGCCAGCCCTTGCTGTGCGCGGATGTCGTCGGTCACCGAGCCGGCGAGACCGGCTTCCACGACGGTCGGGGTGACCACCGAGGTGCCCTCCGTCGACGGCGGTTCCACGACCGGCGGCGACACCACCGTGCAGCCCTCCGGCACCGCGAAGGTGTGCGACCAGTGCGTCACGGCACCCTCGCCGAAGAAGGTCGTCTCCGGATCGATCAGCGTGGCGTCCACCTCAACGGTGCCACCGGCGACCACGTCTCCCGTGGCCTCGTAGTGGATTCCGTCAGCGTCCGACGTGCCCACCACCGGGCCGAGGGCCAGGCGCGAAGGCTCGTCGACGACGACCTCCTGCTGCGGGAGCGTCAGGCTCGGGTCGGTGTCACAGGTCGGGTCGACGAAGTCGGCTCGACCGGGGTGACCTCACGCGGCGGGTTGACGATCTCGCAGATCTCGGCGGCGTCGAAGTTCTTCGTGATCACCTTGACCTTCGAATGATCGGCGAAGCGGTGGTCCTTGTCGGCGGTGAAGGTCACCTCGACGAATCCACCGGGGGAGAGGTCCTGGTCGGTGACCTCCCAGGACACATGATCCCCGCTGGGCGCGAAGGACGGCGTGTTCTCGTTGTCACAGTCCGGCTGGGTCACCGAAACATCTGCAGTGGCGTCGTTCTCCGTGCAGTCGTCCTCGCCCCTGCCCGACTGCACCGACCTGTCACCGTGGTCCCCACCACAGTCGCCGCCGCCACAGTTGTCGTCCTTGCCCGACTGCACCGACCTGTCACCGTGGTCCCCACCACAGTCGCCGCCGCCACAGTTGTCGTCCTTGCCCGACTGCACCGACCTGTCACCGTGGTCCCCACCACAGTTGTCGCCGCCGCCGCCACAGTTGTCGCCGCCACCGCGGGACTGCACCGACTTGTCACCATGGTCCCCACCACAGTTGTCGCCGCCACCTCGGTCCTGCGAACCCAGCACCGTCGCCGGTGCTGCCGAACCCGGCGAAGCGACCGCGATCAGTGCGAGTCCGCTCGACATCACCATCACGCCCAGCAACGCCAGGAAGACGGCTGCGCGGCGTGCGGGCTTTCGACTAGCTCTTGTGTTCCCCATGGTTGTACCTGCCCCAGATCAGTTGCCGTGCGGCAACAGCCAATGCCCCCGAGGGCGCAGCACTCACCGGCTCGGGTGGGCCGTTTCGAGATGCTGTTTGCCGGCCAGGATGGCCGATGTCGGTCCATGGAACGCACTAACCCGGTTCGCCTGCAAGGCGCTGTGCGTCCTGTCTAGGCCGGATCGTCCCGTCAAACCCGGACAATCACGTCGGTTTGTAGCGGGTCTGGCCGTAAGGACGACATTGGTCCCTCTCTGTGCCCCCGAACGGCACCTTCGAACACGGAGGCGCACACATCGGAGCCGGCCAGGGTCAGCGCGAGACTCTGCTGGTCAGTGTTGGTGCTCGAGCCGCTTCCCGGGCATCCGGCGCTCCCGGCCGCGGTCGTCACGGGCTCGGTGGCCGATTCGACCTGGGTCGTCGGCTCCTATCTCGGCATCCCTTCGCCGCATCTCGCTGCGCTCTCTGCGTTCGGCGTCGCCCGCCTGCGGGTCCGGGCACGTCCGGAGTAGGCTCGCCCCGTCATCCGACCACCGACGCGTCCGAGGGGGCAAGCGGCGTGAGCACTCCCGCGACCCGTGCGGCAGACGGTGGCGAGCGCGTCCCGCGAGGCAGCCGGCTTCCCCGCCGCGCACGCCGGGCGCAGCTGCTGGAGTCGGCGCTCGAGGTCTTCGTCGCCCAGGGCTACCACGCAGCCGCGATGGACGACATCGCCGATCGCGCCGGCGTCTCCAAGCCGGTGCTGTACCAGCACTTTCCCGGCAAGCTCGACCTCTACCTCGCGCTGCTCGACCGCGCCGTCGACACCGTGATCGAGGGCACCCGCGCGGCGCTGGAGTCGACCGAGGACAACAAGCAGCGGGTCGCCGCCACGATGCACGCCTTCTTCACCTACGTGGCCAGCGAGCAGGGCGAGTTCCGGCTGGTCTTCGAGTCCGACCTGACCAACGAGCCCGATGGTCCGCGAGCGGATCGACCGGGTGACCACCGAGTGCGCCGAGCCTGATCGCGCACGTGATCCACGACGACACCGGTCTGCCCGACGACCAGTCCCGGTTGCTGGCCGTCGCCCTGGTGGGAATGGGCGAGGTCAGCGCGCGGTTCTGGCTGCAGGACCGGCTCCAGGGCAACGAGCCGATCCGACAGGACGACGCGGCGGGTCTGGTCGCCGGCCTCGCCTGGCGCGGCATCCGCGGCTACCCGCGCGCGGACGAGCAGCCCTGACAGACCTCGCAGACCTCGACCGAGCCGGTCGCGCACGCACGTACGACGACACCACAAACCCACGAACACCACAGGAGGTCCTCCGGATGGAGGTCAAGATCGGCGTCATCCACGCCAGCCGCGAGCTCACCGTCGACACCGCGCTCGACGCCGCTGAGGTCGAGGAGCAGGTCCGCTCGGCGTTGACCGAGGGCGGCGTGCTCTCGCTCGCCGACGCGAAGGGTCGCCGGGTCGTCGTACCCGGCGAGAAGCTGGCGTACGTCGAGATCACGACCAGCACCGCAGGCCAGGTCGGCTTCCGCTCCTGAGGCACGCCGCCGCGGTGCTGTCCTTCAGCACGGCGACCGGCCATGATCGAGGAGCATCCGGGTACGGCGCCGGTCGGGTCGGGCGTCGTCGATGCCCAGACGACAAGGAGGGCTCCTCATGTTCTGGACCATCATCGTGACGCTCGTCGGCGGCCTGGTCATCGGCCTTCTCGGCAAGGCGGTCGCCCCGGGCGACCGTGACCACATCCCTCTCTGGCTGACCGTGATCTGCGGCATCGTCGGCATGATTTTGGGCAGCCTCGTCTACTGGTGGCTGTTCGGGGGCAACGGGCGCTTCGACGGTCACGAGCCGACGTCGGGACAACGCCACCAACGGCATCGACTGGTGGCGACACGTCTGGCAGATCGCAGTCGCCGCGGTCGCCGTGATGGCGGCTGCCGCTCTCACCGGCCGCAACAAGACCCGGGTCTGACCGTTCCGTCGCGGTTGAGTGCTCAGGTGGTCGCCCCGGTGACCACCTGGGCAGTCGACCTGCTCAGGAGGCGAGGCTCAGCTCGGCCATCCGCTGGGCGTGGTTCTCCGTCAGTCGGGTGAACATCCGGCCCAGCGCCGCCAGGTCCATGCCGGGGCGGTCGACGCCGCCGGCGAGGAGTGCGGCCAGCGAGTCGCGTTCGGCGGCGACCCGCTGGGCCTGCGACAGCGCCTCGCCCATCAGCCGGCGTCCCCACAGCGCCAGCGGGCCGCCGACGCGCGGGTCGCGCTCGATGGCCTGCCGGACCCGCTCGACCACGAACTCCGACGTGGCCCGCGTCGACCAGCGAGGCCACGATCAGGTCGCGGGTGTCCGCGTCGAGGAACGCCGCCACCTCGCGGTAGAAGTCCGCGGCCAGGCCGTCGCCGACGTAGGCCTTGACCAGGCCCTCGAGCCAGTTGCTCGGCGCCGTCTTGGCGTGGAACGCGTCGAAGGGCTTCACGAAGGGCGCCATCGCGTCCATCGGCTCGGCACCCAGCGCGGTCATCCGGGCGAGCAGTGGCTCCACGTGGCTGAACTCGACGCTGGCCATCTTCGCCAGCGCCAGCTTGTCGGCCAGGGTCGGAGCGAGCTTGGCGTCCTCGGCGAGGCGCTCGAAGGCCGAGATCTCGCCGTACGCGATCGCCCCGAGCAGGTCGACCACCGCCGCCCGGTAGCCGGGGTCCTGGAACGCGACCGGGACGTCGGTCCCGCGGCCGGATCGGGCCCGACCGAGGCGTCGTCGGGGGTCGCCGGCTGCGCGATTTCGGTCATGGGGGCAGCGTACCGATAGACTGAGCCCGGCAGACGGCCCCCGTCGGCGCCCGGGTCACGCCCTCGGCGGACACTCCTGGATGACAGCCGCTCAGGCGAAGCCCGGGCAGCCGCTGCTCCTCGACCGCTTTCTTCAGACACAGAACGGACAAGATCCTGACCACCTTCCGAGAGCTCGGGGTGCTCCCCGAGATCGCCGACGCCCTCGAGCGCGTCGGCATCGAGACCCCCTTCGCCATCCAGGAGATGACCCTTTCGGTCGCCCTGATGGGCACCGACCTGATCGGCCAGGCCCGCACCGGCACCGGCAAGACGCTGGCCTTCGGCATCCCGGTGCTGCAGCGCGCCGTCGCCCCGCACGATCCCGACTACGAGGAGCTCGTCGCTCCGGGCAAGCCGCAGGCCCTGATCGTCGCGCCGACCCGCGAGCTCGCGCTCCAGGTCTCCAGCGACCTCCAGCTCGCCGGCGCCGACCGCGGCATCCGGGTGCTCACGGTCTACGGCGGCGTGCCCTACGAGGGCAGCTCGACGCGCTTGCGACCGGCGTCGAGGTCGTCGTCGGTACGCCGGGCCGGCTGATCGACCTGATGAACCGCAAGGCCCTCGACATCTCGCACGTCAAGAGCCTGGTCCTCGACGAGGCCGACGAGATGCTCGACCTCGGCTTCCTGCCCGACGTCGAGCGGCTGCTCGCCAAGACCCCGGAGACCCGGCAGACGATGCTGTTCTCGGCGACGATGCCCGCCGCGATCGTGGCGCTGGCGCGCACGCACATGCGGCACCCGATGAACATCCGCGCCGAGTCGTCCTACGAGAACGCCGACCGTGCCGGCGACGGCGCAGTTCATCTACCAGGCCCACGACCTCGACAAGCCGGAGATGATCGGCCGGATGCTGCAGGCCGAGGGTGCCGGGCTGACGATCATCTTCACCCGCACCAAGCGGCAGGCGCAGCGGGTGGCCGACGATCTGATCGAGCGCGGCTTCAAGGCGAGCCCGCTGCACGGCGACATGGCCCAGGCCGCCCGCGAGAAGGCGCTGACCAGGTTCCGCGAGGGCAAGATCCAGGTCCTGGTCGCCACCGACGTCGCGGCCCGTGGCATCGACGTCACCGGACGTCACCCACGTCATCAACTACACCTGCCCCGAGGACGAGAAGACCTACGTCCACCGGATCGGCCGCACCGGCCGGGCCGGTGCCACCGGCATCGCGGTCACGTTCGTCGACTGGTCGGACCTGCACCGCTGGAAGATGATCAACAAGGCCCTCGACCTGCCGTTCGACGAGCCGATGGAGACCTACTCCAGCTCCGAGCACTTCCTCCACGACATGGGCATCCCGCCCGGCACCAAGGGCCGGGTCGATCCCCGAGGGCCAGGTCGTCATCCCCCGTCAGCCGCGCAAGGACGACAAGCGGCGGACGCGGCGGCCGCGGCGCCGGCGGCGGCGGCCGCGGAGCCCGCAGCGAGGGCGGTCGCAGCGGCGGCTGGCGGCGGCGGCGGCCGCGTCCGAGCGCCCCGAGCGCCCCGACGCCGCACCAGAGGCGCAGGCAGACAAGCCGGCCCGGCTCGCGCAACCGCAACCGCCGTCGTACCCGCGGGGCGCGCGACGCCGCTCGCTGCCGCGCCGGCGTCGGAGTAGCTCGCTAGGCGAGCACGACGACGTCGGTGCCGACGCGGGGCGAAGTCCCACATCCGTTCGGCGTCGGCGAGCTTCTGCCGGATGCAGCCGTGCGACTGCGGGGTGCCCAGCTGGGCCGCGGTCTGCAGCGGCTTGCCGTTCTTGGTCGGGATGCTGTGGAACCCGATCGCGGCGTTCGCGCCGCGGGCGAAGCGCACGAAGTACTGCATCACCCCGGAGTCGTCGATGCCGACCGCCCAGCGCGACGCGAGTAGACGTGCGTACGTGCCCGGGCTGAGGTTGTTGGTGACGCTGCCCGGAGACCAGGTACGTCGACGTCACCGATGCCCGTCGCGTCGACCAGCCAGACGCGCTGGTCGCTCATGGAGAAGACCACCCGACGGCCGCTCCCGCTGCTGGCCGGCAGCGCCGCTGATGCGCTGCTGCCCGGTAGGGCCGACCTTGTCCGGCGCGCCGGCGACGGCTCCTATCGGCGCTGGCGACCGACTGGTCGCGTTGCCCGATCGGCTGTCGCGGCACCGGCGGTGGTGCCCGCCTGCCGGCTGCGTCAGCCTGGGTGCCGTGGCGACGTGCTCGCGGCGACCGCTGCCTTGCCGCGGAGTCGGCCGAGGTGTCCATCGGGATCACGCCGATGACCGCCGAGCAGCGCGACCTCGGTGACCGCCAGCGACACGCCCGCGGCCGCGATCCGGCCGACGCGGGGACGCACCCGGCGGCGGCGGTTCGAGGCGGTGCTGGACATCGCGCGGTCAGCCTCGTCCGAGGAGGTTCGCGGCGACCGGCGCGGTAGGCCTCGGCGCCCTTGTTGGTGCGCGACGGTGGACAGGATCGAGCGGCCGGCGGCCGGGGCCTCGGCGAACCGGATGGACTTCGGGATCGGCGGCTCGATCACCTCGAGGTCGTAGGTCTCCGAGATCGTCTCGAGCACGGCGCGCGCGTGGTTGGTGCGACCGTCGTACAGCGTCGGCAGCACGCCCCAGACCTCGAGCTCGCGGTTGGTGAACCGGCGTACGTCGTGGACGGTGTCGAGCAGCTGGCCGACGCCGCGGTGCGAGAGCGTCTCGCACTGCAGCGGGATCAGCACGCCGGTCGCCGCGGTCAGCGCGGCGACGGTGAGGACGCCGAGCGAGGGCGGGCAGTCGAGGAGGACCCAGTCGTATCGTCGTCGAGCTCCTCGACGACCGAGCGGATGACGTACTCGCGCCCGGTGCGGGTGAGCAGGTCGGCCTCGGCGCGGGCGAGCTCGATGGTGGCCGGCAGCAGGTCGACGCCGTCCTCGGTGGTGACCATCACCTCGGTCGGCGGCACGCCCTTGGTGAGCACGTGGTGGATCGAGAGCTCGAGGTCCTCGGGGTCGATACCCAGGCTGAAGGTCAGGCAGGCCTGCGGGTCGAGGTCGACGAGCAGGACCCGCTGGCCGAGCTCGGCGAGAGCCGTGCCCAGCGAGGCGACCGTGGTCGTCTTCGCCACGCCACCCTTCTGGTTGGCGACGGCGATCACGCGGGTCGTGGACATCACGTCCCATCATGCCGCACCCGCCTTGCCGCTGCCGACCGCGGACGGCGATGCTGTGCCGCATGTCGCACTCGCTCCCCCTCCTCGTCGCCCGCCGCAAGCGCTGCGCTGGTCACCGGCCCGACCGCGGGCATCGGCCAGGAGTTCGCCCGCCAGCTCGCCGCGCGAGGCCACGACCTGGTGCTGGTCGCCCGCAACGAGGAGCGGCTCGAGGAGGTCGCCGCCGAGCTGCGGGCGGCGTACGGCGTCGAGGTCGAGGTCCTTCCCGCCGACCTCGCCGACCGCGCCGCCGCTGGCGACGGTCGAGGCCCGGCTCGCCGACGCCGCGCGGCCGGTCGACCTGCTGGTCAACAACGCCGGCTTCGGCCTCAAGGGCAGGTTCCTCGACAACACCGTCGAGCAGGAGCAGGCGCACCTCGACGTGCTCGTCGTCGCGGTGATGCGGCTCTGCCACGCCGCGCTGGCCCGATGGTCGCCCGCGGCTCCGGACAGGTCCTCAACGTCTCCTCGGTCGCCGGCTTCCTGCCGCGCGGGACCTACTCCGCGGCGAAGGCGTACGTCACCAAGTTCAGCGAGTGGGCGCACAACGAGTACGCACCGCAGGGGGTCGCAGGTGATGGCGCTGTGCCCGGGCTTCGTCCGCACCGAGTTCCACGAGCGGATGGAGGTCGGTCGCGACTCGGCGCCGACGTTCCTCTGGCTCGACCCCGCCGAGCTGGTCAGCGCCGCCCTGGCCGACCTCGACGCGGGCAAGGGCGATCGTCGGTGCCGAGCCTGCGCTACAAGGCGATCGTCACCGGTGCCCGGTACGTGCCCGCCGGGCTGCTCCAGCGGTTCCAGGGCATGGGCCGCAAGTAGGCCTCGGCTGACCGCTCGCGAGCTCGCTGCTCGACGAACATCGCCTCAGCCCTTGCCGGCGATGAACGCGCGCACGGCGTCGGCGACCATCTGCACGGCGATCGCGCGAGAGCAGGAGTCCCGCGATCCGGGTCACCAGCAGGACGCCGCTCTCCCGGATCAGCCGCAGGATCGGCAGCGAGAACCGCATCGACAGCCAGAGCGCGACATGGACGAGCGATCACACCGAGCGCGACGGCAGCGAACTCGGCGAAGTCGTCGACCTGCTTGCTGAACACCATCGTCGCGACGATCGCGCCCGGGCCGGCGAGCAGCGGGGTGCCGAGGGGCACCAGCGCCACGTTGGTGTCGGCGTTCGCGGTCTGCTCGGACTCCTTGCCGGTCAGCAGCTCCAGGGCGACCAGGAGCAGCAGCAGGCCCCCCGCGCACTGCAGTGCCGGCAGCGAGATGTGCAGGTACTCGAGGATCTGCTGGCCGAAGAACGCGAACGCGCTGATCACGCCGAACGAGACCGCGACCGCCTGCCAGGCCGCTCGACGCGCGACCTGGGCCGACCGGCCGCCGGTCAGCGAGAGGAAGATCGGGATGGTGCCGACCGGGTCCATGATCACGAACAGGGTCACGAACACCTCGGTGAGCAGGACCCAATCCATGGCGCGAGCCTATTTGTTGGCGGTCGGGTGCATGACTTCGGGGCGAGGGGGGTAAGAGGCGGCCAAGGCCCACCTGCCCCCAAAAGGTGGTGCCCGCGGCGGGTGTCGTCTCGCCCCTCCCCGCCCTCCCCGGCGCGCGAGACGGCACGTGGGTCGCCCCGTCACCCCTCCAGGTGCGGGGCGGCTGCCGTTTTCAGCTACCAGGCCGGCCGCGGTCCACCGAACGGCATCTCCAGGGCCTCCGGCCCGAAACCGGTCACGTCGGCGAGCAACCACTCGTCCCGCAGCAGCAGGGCAGCGGACGCCGGCCGGATCACCAGCCACAACCACCGACCCTCGGCCTCGCCGGCGAACACCGACTTCGCGAGCAGGTCGTCGTCGTCGCGCGGGTCGACGGCCCACATCGGCACGGTGCGACCACCGGCGCGGACGTGGATCGCGTGCGGGCCGCGGCCGATCTGCTCGCCGGGGTCGTCGTACGGCGTACCGGCGCAGCGTGAGCCGAGGCCGACACCGGTGTCCTCGGCCACGATCGTGACCTCCACCGGGCCGTCGAGGTCGCTGGAGCCGACCGTGGTGGTCACGGTCGCCACCGTGCGGCGGTCGGTGGCCACGCAGCCGAAGTCGGCGATCGACCATCCCGGGCTCATCGGCCAGGGCAGGTAGATCGGCAGGTCGCCTACCCGGCCGACGAGCTCGGCGAACGCCGTCGTAGTCCGACACGTCGGGCCGCCACAACGGGTGCGATGCCGCCGTGCTTGCGGCAGGCGAAGGCGCCGTCCGTCTCGGTCACCGGGGACGTGCAACGGGGGCAGGAGGCCGCGAGCGACACGGCTCCGAGGGTAGTGGTCAGCCGTTCCACCGCGCCACGACCGGGGTCTCCCGCTCGTACCCGAGGATCGAGATCGTCGCGGTGTCGAGCTGGAAGAACCGGCCCCCTGCGACCGGCTGGTCCAGCCAGCGCGCGGCGAGCACGCGCGACGTGTGGCCGTGACCGAAGGCCAGCACCGTCCCCCCGTGCGCGCGGGCTTTCGCGACCACGCGGTCGAGGCGTCGGCCGACCTCCTCGGCGCTCTCGCCGCCCGGGCAGGGGTGCGTCCAGACGGTCCAGCCCTGGACGCTTTGCCGGATCTGCGGAGTGGTCAGGCCCTCGTAGTCGCCGTAGTCCCACTCAGCCAGGTCGTCCTCGACGTGGGCGTCGGCGAACCCGGCCAGCTCGGCGGTACGACGTGCGCGACTGCGTGGACTGGTCAGCACCAGGTCGAAGGTGGACCCGGCCAGCCGACCGGAGAGGGCAACCGCCGCCGCCTCGCCCTCGGCGGTCAGGGTGACCTCGGTGCGCGAGGTGTGCCGGCCGTCGCGGCTCCACTCGGTCTCACCGTGCCGGACGATCCAGAGTTCCGGGGAGTCGGCCATGGACGCAGCGTGTCTGGGATCATCGGGCCGTGACAAGTCCTGGGGAGGGAACCACTCCCGATCTGCGCCGCGCGCGCCTCGCCGTGCTGGTGGCGTTCGCCACCCAGGGTGGCGTCTTCATCAGCCTGACGACCCGGCTGCCGGACTTCGCCGACCGCTGGACCCTCTCCGACGCCGAGCTCTCGGTCCTGCTGCTGATGATGGTGCTGCTCGCCGGCGTCGGATCGGTCGTCGCCGAGACCCGCGCCAAGACAGTGGAGTCCGCGACCCTGCTTCGCCTCGGCCTGGTGGCGATCGCGTTCGGCGTGGCGGGCATGTCGCAGATGACCACGATCGCCTTCTTCATCGGCTCGATGGCGGTCTACGGCGTCGGGCTCGGGATGGTGGACGCGACGACGAACATGCAGGCGGTCGCACTCGAGCACCGCTACGGGCGGCCGATCCTGCCCTCGTTCCACGGCGCCTGGACGATGGGCGGCCTGTTCGGGTCGGCGATCACGCTCGCGACGTCCTCGCTGCCGCTGAGCACCGTCGCTTCGCTCGCCCTGGTGCCACTCGCCGTGCAGCTCGGGCCGTTCCTGCGACGCGTCGGCGATCCCGCCGCCGAGCGGCGCGCGGTGGACATCCCGTGGCGGCCGATCATCCTGGTCGGCTTCGGGATGGTGCTCTTCTACATGGTCGACACGGCTGCGTTCACCTGGGGACCGACGTACCTGGACCACGTCTTCTCGACGCCGTCCTCACTGGTCGCGCTGGCGACGTTCCCGTACCTGCTCGCCAGCGGAGCGATCCGCCTCGCCGGCGACTCGCTGGTCGCTCGGCACGGCCCGGTGGCGGTGCTCCGGCTCGGGGCACTGGTCGCGTGCGCCGCGCTGGCGGTGGTGGTGTTCGCCCCGACGTGGCCGGTGGCCGTCCTCGGCTTCCTGGTCCTCGGTGGGGGCGTCGCGGTGATCGCCCCGCTGAGCTTCTCTGCCGCCGCGCGCATCGCCGGCGCGGCCGGGGACGACCCCGACCCCGACGTCCGACTGGCGCGGGTCGATGCGGTGATCGGCCGCTTCAACCAGTTCAACTACATCGGGGCACTCCTGGGTGCGGTGCTCACCGGCGTCGTCGGCTCCGGAGACCTCCGGATCGGATTCGCGGTGCCGATGGTGCTGATCCTCGGGATCCTGCCGCTGGCGCGGGCGTTCGCGCCGGCTGCGGATTCACAACCTCAGTTGTGAAACTGTCGCTTCCCGTACGAAATTTCGTTCGGGAAGCGCAAGTTTCACAACAGAAGTTGTGAAACTTGTGACCTCACGCGTCCCGGCCCGGCCAGTTCTTGTCCGGCTGCGGCACGGGGCGCCCGGGCTGCTCACCGCCGCGAGCCTCGAGGTAGTTCTCCTTGGGGACCATCACCTTGCGGCGGAAGATGCACACGACCTTGCCGTCCTGGTTGTAGCCGATGGTCTCGACGTGGACGACGCCACGGTCGTCCTTGGAGGTGCTCTCCCACTTGTCGAGGACGGTGGTCTCGCCGTACAGGGTGTCACCGTGGAAGGTCGGCGCCACGTGCCGCAACGACTCGATCTCCAGGTTGGCGATCGCCTTGCCGCTGATGTCCGGCACCGACATGCCCAGAAGGATCGAGTAGACGTAGTTGCCGACCACGACGTTCTTGCCGAACTGGGTGGTCTTCCCGGCGTAGTTCGTGTCGAGGTGCAGGGGGTGGTGGTTCATCGTGAGCAGGCAGAAGAGGTGGTCGTCGTACTCCGTGACGGTCTTGCCCGGCCAGTGCTTGTACGTCGCGCCGACCTCGAACTCCTCGTAGCTCCGACCGAACTGCATGGGTGATCTCCTCTTCGGTCGCCCGGATGGCAACCGTCCCATCGTGCCGAACCGCGCACCGATGTGGAACCAGGTCCCACGTGGGATTGCTCACCACGGCCCGTCCCGAACGGGGCATCGGGACACGGGACCTTCGACCACATCGCCGGGGACTTCGCCTCATGTCCGTGCAGGCAGCACCGGTGAGGCTGGAGGTACCGATGGAGAGGTGTGTGCACCATGAAGGCCCTGGTCATGTACGAGTCGATGTTCGGCAACTCCGAACGGGTTGCCCGTGCGGTCGCCGAAGGGCTCGGGGAGTACGGCGACGTCGACGTGCTCGACGTCACCACCTCACCGGTCGGCAACGTCGCCGCCGACATCGACCTGCTGGTCACCGGCGGTCCCACCCACGCGTTCACGATGAGCCGCACGAACACCCGCGAGGACGCGATCCGTCAGGGAGCGGGGCAGGGCCTGGCGCGGAGCGGGTTGCGCGAGTGGCTCGGCGGTCTGCCGTCGGACCTCCACCTGCTACCTTGCGCCACGTTCGACACGCGGGTCTCCCGCGCCCGGCACCTGCCGGGCTCGGCCGCGCGCAGTGCCGCCCGTGCCTTGCGCCGGCGGAACGGCCATCTGGTCCTTGCGCCGGAGAGCTTCTACGTCGACGACGTGGCCGGGCCGCTCGGCACCGATCAGATCGACCGGGCGCGCGAGTGGGGGCGGAGCCTCGCCGTCGTGCTGATCGAGGATCGCGTCGAAGCGAGCTGACGAGGACCGATGGACCTCATCGGAGGACCACTCCTCCCGGTGGCCTGGGCGGCGCTCGGTACGACGATCGTCGTCTGTGGCCTCGGTGCGCGGCGCAGTGACCGGGCGCTCGTGCTCGGCATTGCCGCGGTGAGCGTGCTGTGGCTGCTCGGCGGAGCCGCCGCCAACGCAGCGATGCTCGTCGACGGCACGACGTACACCGGTTTCGCCGACGGCTCGCCGATCGGGTTCGTCACCGACACCTGGGAGTCACTGGTGGTCCCGCACCACCATCTGTTCATCGGGCTGTTGATCGCCGGCGAGGCACTGGCCGGCCTGCTCGTGCTCGTCACCGGCCGGGTGCGCCAGGTCGCCCTGCTGGCCCTGGTCGCGTTCAACCTGACGCTGATCGGGTTCGGCTGGGCGTTCGCGGTGTGGGCGGTGCCCGTCGCGTCCGGCTTGGTGCTGCTCTACCGAGCGGGGCGGATCACGACCCCCCGCCGCCGGCCTTCCGCCGGTGCATCTTCGGCCCCGCGCCACCGGTCACCTCGGAGCCGTGTGCCTTCTCCTTGACCGGGCCGTCCTTCGGGACACCGCTGTCGTTGGCCTGCTTGCGCTCGAGTGCTTCGCGCATCTTGGCCTTGAGGTCGTCGTTCGCGTTGTTCTCGGGCATGCACCCAGCGTGCCACCGACCCGGTGACGCGTCGACCGACTCGCGGGACCACTCCCCCGGGCCTACCCGCTGGTACGCGCCCACCCCGGACCGTAGTGCTCCCGCGTGGGACGATCCGGGCATGCCTGAACCTCCCCGCCGGGCAGCCACGAGCGCGTCGTACTCGATCACGATGCGGCTGCACACCACGCTCGACCACACGCTGATCGGTGCAGTCGCCACCGCGATCGCGCACGGCGGCGGCATCGTCACCGCGATCGACGTCGCCGACTCCCGGCACGAGGGACTGGTCGTCGACGTCACCTGCTCGGCCACCGACAACGTGCACGCGAGCGAGCTCGTCGATGCCGTCGGCGCCCTGCACGGGGTCACCGTGCACAAGGTGTCCGACCGCACGTTCCTGCTGCACCTCGGCGGCAAGATCGAGGTCCGCTCGAAGGTGCCGCTGCGCACCCGCGACGACCTGTCGATGGCCTACACACCCGGCGTGGGCCGGGTGAGCCTGGCCCTGGCCGCCCATCCCGAGGACGTCGCCAAGCTCACCGTGAAGGGCAACTCGGTCGCGGTGGTCACCGACGGATCGGCCGTGCTCGGGCTCGGCAACATCGGGCCCGGCGCGGCACTCCCGGTGATGGAGGGCAAGGCGGCGCTGTTCAAGCAGTTCGCCGACATCGACGCCTGGCCGATCTGCCTGGCCACCCAGGACACCGACATGATCGTGGAGATCGTCGCGGGCATCGCGCCCGGGTTCGGCGGCATCAACCTCGAGGACATCGCGGCACCGCGGTGCTTCGAGATCGAGGAGCGGCTGCGCGCGCGGCTCGACATCCCGGTCTTCCACGATGACCAGCACGGCACCGCGATCGTCGTCCTCGCCGCACTGACCAACGCGTTGCGCTGCGTCCAGAAGGACCTCGGCACGTCCCGCGTCGTCGTCGCCGGTGCGGGGGCCGCGGGCACCGCGATCGTCACCCTGCTCACCGCTGCCGGTGTGCGCGACGTGGTCGTGTGGGACCGCGAAGGCTGCCTCTCCCGCGACGACGAGACCCTCCCTGCGGCGAAGGCCGCGCTCGCCGCACGCACGAACCCGCGATTGATCCGCGGCACCCTGCACCAGGCGCTATACGACGCCGACGTCTTCATCGGCGTGAGCGGGCCGGGCGTCCTCGATGCAGCCTGGATCGACGACATGGCGCCCGACCCGGTCGTCTTCGCGCTCGCGAACCCCGACCCGGAGATAGATCCGGCAGAAGCCGCCAAGCACGCCGCCGTGGTTGCGAGCGGGCGCAGCGACTACCCCAACCAGATCAACAACGTGCTCGCGTTTCCCGGTGTCTTCCGCGGCCTGCTCGACGCCCGGGCGACCGACATCGACACCGACATGCTGTTGCGTGCGGCCGCCGCGATCGCCGGGGTCGTCACCGACGACCAGCTCAACGCGAGCTTCATCATCCCGAGCGTCTTCAACCCCGAGGTCCCCAAGTCGGTCGCGGCCGCCGTACGCGGCGATGCTGCGCTGCCGCCGCCGCTGGCCGGAGGTAGGCTGGCGCGCTGACCGGGCATCTCGCCCGGGCGAGAGGACGTGCGTGGCCACACAGATCGACGGGAAGGGCATCCGCCTCTCGCACCCGTACGACGGCCCGCTCGACGTCGTGATCGCGGGCCATCGCGTCTGGTCGTTCTCGACCGACCGTGACGCCGTGCGCTCGGGCGGCGGTCTCTTCGTGGCCTGGCCGAAGCCGCTGGCTGCCCGGCTCGACGGCCGGGCCGAGGTCCGGCTCGTCCCGCACAACGGCGGCGAGGCGCTGTTCTCGGGCCCGATCCGCTTCGGCCGCTCGGACGCCCCCCTCGAGCTCCTCGACGACCTCGGCCACCCCCTGTCCCTGGACAAGGGCGGGCGGCTCCAGCGCACGTTCGACGACTTCGCCGCGGACTCGCGGGCCGAGCTGATCGCGGCGGCACGCCGCGTGCTCGACGACCTCACCGAGAAGTGCGACCTCGATGCCTACCTCTGCTACGGCGGCCTGCTCGGCGCGGCCCGGTCCGGAGAGATGATCGGCCACGACTCCGACCTCGACCTCGCGTTCCTGAGCCGCTACACCCACCCGCTGGACATCATCCAGGAGAGTCGCGCGGCGGAGCGCCAGATGGCGAGCCTCGGCTGGAAGGTCGTCCGGATGAGCGCGGCGAACTTCAAGATCTGGGTCCCGCTGCCCAGCGGCAAGCGCGCCGGCGTCGACGTGTTCGGCTCCTTCCACGTCGGCGACCACTTCCACATCACCGGATCGCTGCGAGGCCGGCTCGACCGCGACGCGATCGTGCCCTTCGGGGAGATCGCGCTCGAGGGCGTGCCCTTCGCGGCACCGGCCGACGTGCCACGCTTCCTCGAGTTCACCTACGGTCCCCGGTGGCAGGTGCCCGACCCGGCGTTCCACTTCGACCACCCCGAAGCGAACGTCCGGCGGATGTCGGAGTGGTTCCGCGGCACCCGCAACCGGCTGCCGCACTGGCAGGACTTCTACAAGGGGCCGCACCGGACGGTGCCGACGGCCCCGTCCGCCTTCGCCGCGTGGGCACAGGAGCGGATGGAGCCGGGCAGCCCGATCGTCGAGCTCGGTGCCGGCACCGGCCGCGACGCCGTGTGGTTCGCGCGGCAGGGGCACCGTGTCGTCGCCTCCGACTACTGCTCAGGAGCGCGATCGGCGACGGCCGAGGCCGCCCGCGACGCGGAGGTGCGCACGACGTATCGGCCGATCAACCTGGAGTCGCTGAAGTCCAGCCTGGTCGCCGCGACGCGGATCGCGCACGAACCCGTGCCCCGGCACATCTATGCGCGCGGACTCATCGACGCGCTCGCTCCGACCGGGCGCCTGGGACTGTGGCGGTTCTGCGCGATCGCCGGTCGCCGCGGCGGCCTGACGTTCCTCGAGTTCCGCACCCCGGCGTCTCGATGGGACTCCACCGCGTTCCCCCGGCACGCGCGGACCTACGCCGACCCGGACGCGATCGTCGCCGAGATCGAGGCACGCGGTGGCAGGGTGGTCGAACGGGTCGAGGGCCGCGGACTGGCAAGGCTGGGCAAGGAGAACCCGATGATCTGTCGTCTCGTCGTGAGCTGGAGGACCCATGAAGGAGTCGTGAAGAACGTGCTGCGCACCTCGGGCAACGACCGGATCGCCACGCTCGAGGCCCAGATCGCCGAGTTGCAGGACTCGGTGGAGGAGAACCGCCGGCTCAACGAGCGGCTCTCCGACGTACTCGACGTGGTCACCGAGCTGCTCGTGCCCGCGGTCGACCGCGACGACGACCGGCTGCGCGAGGCCCTCGAGACCCTGCAGAAGGGCCGGCAGAAGGCGACCTGAGCCGTCGACGACGCTGCTGCTTCCCGAACAGAACTTGCGCTTCCCGAACGAAATTGCATTCGGGAAGCGCAGGTTTCACAACAGGAGTTGTGAAACTTGCCTACTTGAGCTTGTAGTCCTCGAGGATCCGGCGGCCGATGATCATCCGCTGGATGTCGGCGGTGCCCTCGCCGATGAGCAGCATCGGGGCCTCGCGGTAGAGGCGCTCGATCTCGTACTCCTTGGAGAAGCCGTAGCCGCCGTGGATCCGGAAGGAGTCCTCGACGACCTGGCTGCAGTACTCCGAGGCGAGGTACTTCGCCATCCCGGCCTCGAGGTCGTTGCGCTCGCCGGAGTCCTTCTTCCTGGCGGCCAGCACGACCATCTGGTGCGCGGCCTCGACCTTGGTGGCCATCTCCGCGATCCGGAACAGCACCGCCTGGTGCTCGGCGATCTTCTTGCCGAAGGTCTCGCGCTGCTGGGCGTACTGGACACCGAGCTCGAAGCGCGCGGGTGGCGACACCGACACCGCGGGCGGCGACGTTGACGCGGCCGACCTCGACGCCGTCCATCATCTGGTAGAAGCCCTTGCCCGGCTCGCCACCCAGGATCTGGTCGGCGCCGATCTTGTGGCCCTCGAACACCATCTCGGTGGTGTCGACGCCCTTGTAGCCCATCTTCTCGATCTTGCCCGGGATGGTGACGCCCTGGGCGGTCTCGCCGAAGCCGGACTCCTTCTCGACCAGGAACGTCGTCATGTTGCTGGTAGACCGAGTCGGCGCCCTCGTCGGTCTTCACCAGTACGGCGACCAGGTTGGACCGAGCCACCGTTGGTCAGCCACATCTTCTGGCCGGTGATCGAGTAGCCGTCGTCGGTCTTGACGGCCTTGGTCTTGATCGCGGCCACATCGGAGCCGCAGCCGGGCTCGGACATGGAGAACGCGCCCCGGACCTCGCCGGTGGCCATCTTGGGCAGATACTTCTGCTTCTGCTCCTCGGTGCCGTGCTGGAGCAGCATGTAGGCCACGATGAAGTGCGTGTTGATGATGCCCGAGACGCTCATCCAGCCCCGGGCGATCTCCTCGACCGCGAGGGCGTAGGTCAGCAGCGACTCCCCGAGGCCGCCGTACTCCTCGGGGATCATCAGGCCGAACAGACCCAGCTCCTTGAGACCCTCGACGATCTCGGTGGGGTACTCGTCGGCGTGCTCGAGCTCCTGGGCGACCGGGATGATCTGCTCGTCGACGAACTGGCGGATGGTCTTGAGGATCTCTTCCTGGATGTCAGTCAGGCCCTCGGTCTCGCGCAGGCGACCCATGCTGATGATGTCCTTCCGGGTGACAGTCCTCGACGTTTGCGTCAGGCACGGCCCGCAGCAGGCGGGCGGCTCGAAGACTACCCGGCAGTATCCCGCCGGTTCGGCCGTGCCCGCCATGACCTAACTCACGTCAGGTCCGTACGCCGGTCAGGAGCGGACCAGGAACCGGCGCATCCACGGGAACCGGGTCGACAACGCCTCGCGCAGGCCGGGCACCGGCCTGGCAGCCTCCTCCTCGAGCCGGCGACGGAGTTCGTTGCGCTCGGTCCGGAGGCGGCGTACGTCGTGCATCATCTGGCCGGCCAGGGCGGTCGCGACCTCCGCGACCTCGGCCTCGGTGACCGAGTCGACCGATCGTCGCGACGGCAGGCTGTCGGGCACGAGCAGGTCGTGCACGTCACCGATCACGTCGTACCCGGCCGACTCGATGTGCGCCACCGCTGCGGCCGCGCGGCGACGGCACTCCGCGAGGATCGGCTCGGTCGGGCCAGTACTTCTCGCCGTCCCGCGTCGCGAGCCGCTCGTCGGCCAGGAACGTGCGGATGTAGACGCCGCGGTCGAAGGGCCGCTCGAAGTCCTCGTCCTTCAGGTGCAGGTTCACCCGCCGCAGCGTCTCGGCCTCGGCGACGCCCATCGACTCGTTCGGGAACGTCGGGGACAGGTCGAAGGAGTCGGCGTCGAGGCCGATCAGGCCGGCGAACCGCCGCCATAGCAGCTCCCGGGGCGAGCCCGGAGGAGGCAGCGGCAACACGTGGATGCGGTCCGCCGGCACTGCCTGGCTCCAGCGCTCGAGGACCAGGCGGACGTCGAGGGTGCGCCAGTTCCACACCGACATCGGGCTCTCGGACACCTCGGCCTCGGCGAACTCCGTCATCGTGCGGGAGTCGCGGTTCTTGAGGCTCTCCTGCCACCCGCCCGAGTAGAGGCCGATCGGCTCGCGCGCGGTGACGATCACGTGCACCTCTGCCGGCGCGAGCTCGGTGACCATCCGCCGCGCCTGCTCCGGGGCAGCGCCGGCGAAGAACTCGTGGCTGATCAGGGCGGTGCCGTCCCAGGCTGCGAGCTCGTCCTTGAGCACGCCCCACGACTCGCGCACGCGCTCCTCGTAGGTCGGCAGGTTCGGGTCCTCGCGGATGATCCGCGTCGTCCACAGATGGTCGCGGCGCTCCCGGCCGGGCAGCAGCACACCCTGGCCGCGCATCCGGTCGCGGTCGGCCCACATCACCGTCTGCAGGTACGTCGTCCCGGTCTTGGGCAACCCGATGTGGAGGAAGACCTTGGCCGCCATGCGCTCCCTACCTGACCCCGGCTACAGGCTGTGCTGGAACTTCGCGAGCGCGGCGTCGATCTTGTCCCGGTCCTGCGAGGCCACCGGGAGCAGCAGCTCCTGGACCAGGTCGACCAGCTCGGCCACCCGCAGGTTGAGGTTGCGGTTCTCCTGGACCGCGGACTCGAGGTCGTCGATGCGCGCGAGCAGCTCGGTCGAGCAGGCCGCCACCCGCGGCGTCCGCGAGTCGTCGCCGGACGCCGCCGCGCCGGATCGCTTCTTCACCTCTGCCACTGCGCCACCAATCGAGCCGTCGTCCGTTGTCCTGGGCGTCCGGTCCTGCCGGACGTCTCCACCTGCGTCTTCTCGCGGTGAACGATAACGGCTCCCCGCTGCTCCAGCTCCGCGACCACGACCTCCGCCGGGACCGGCGCGACCAGCTGGCTCTCGTCACGCCGGCCCGCCTCACCGGCCCAGAACTCGAGGTACAGCCGGCCGCCGTCGCGCAGCGCCATCTCGCAGAGGCGCCAGGCACCGGATCGACCGGCGGCCACGGTGGCGTCGGCGAGATGGTTGGCCACGATCGTGCGAGGTCCCCTCAGGTGTGCGAGCCGGGTGCCTTCGGCGAGCGTCGAGCGCAGCGACAGCAGGTTCACCTCGCGTACGTCGAGCTCGTGGCCGGCCCGGTCCGCCGCCCGCTTCGCCGCCATCGCACCCCGGGGAGCGAAGTCGAGCGCCGTCACCGCGGCTCCCTGGCGCGCGAACCACAGCGCGTCGCCGCCCCGCCCGGCCCCCAGATCGACGAGGTGGGCAGGCACGCCCTCGCGGGCGACCACGAACTCCGCCAGGCCGCTGGGCTTGCGCGGGACCTGCTTGTCGCGGTTGCTGCTGTGCTTGCGCTCCCACTCGCTGCGCAGCACCCGGATCCCGCGGAACCAGCCGTTGAGCCGGAGCACGGTCGGACGCGCGGTGTGGAACTTGTACGCCGGGTCCGGCACCCGCCAGCCCGGGCCGTAGGTCGACCTCGAGCAGCTTCTCGGGGCGCGCGGGCACCGGGAAGCGTCCGGCCCTCGAGCGTGGCCGTCGTCAGCGGGTAGATCCACTCGAGCTCGAACGGCGCGCCGATCTCCCCCATCAGGTAGAGCATCGGGGGCTGGCCGGCGACTGGCTGGTCAGTCACCGGCGGGGCGATGAAGCCGCCGAAGACGTCGAGCCCGCGCCGGAAGCCGTCGGCTCTCGATCACGTCGACCTTGAAGGCGATGCCGCTGTAGCGGTAGGTCTCGTAGCCGAGGTCGGTGAGGTGGCGCTGGATCCGGAAGGACTCGAGCGTCACGTCGACGGGATGACTGTGCCGGCTCACGTAGCCGAGGTCGGCGTCGCTGTCGTGGCCGATCAGCGCCGCCCTGGCGGACCGCGCCGAGGAGCGGTGCCGTAGGCGAGGAACGCCTCGACGCCGGCATCGCGGACTGCGTCGAGCACCTGCCTGGATGGAGTCCAGCAGCGGCGCGACCTGCTCGGGGCTGCGGGTGTCGAAGGTCTGCGACAGCCGGTTGGACTTGTCCAGCCCGAGCGGCGTGCCCTCGGCGTTGACCACGGCGATCCGGTCGCCACCGGAGCCGAGGCTGACCTCCTCGTCGTACAGCGTGACGTCGGAGACGTGCGCGACCACGCGAGCCGCTGGTGCACGCCGTCGAGGAACGGTGCAGCGCGGCGGGCCACGCCGCGAGCCGGCCGCCGGCCTCGGCGAGCTGTCCCGCTGCAGCCAGAACGACCAGATCCGGCGGCCGTCGAAGCTTGACGTCGACGACGTCGTCGACCGTGGAGCGGAACCAGATGCCGCGGTCGTCGACGCGAAGGCCTTCACCTTCGGTGCCGCAGCAGTCACGGCCAGCTCTAGCTCTCGCACGAAGGAGTTGGCACGCGAGAGGTCGTCGTCGAAGTCGACCTCGACGACCTGGTACTGGGAGATGTCGACCGCCTCGATGCGCAGGCCGTCCTTCTCGATGGCCAGCTCCAGGCCCGCGCTCGAAGTAGTCGTGGTCGTCGGCCTCCTCGAGGCGCGCGATCAGCGCTGCCTTGTCGTCGGCCGAGACGTAGTTGATGCCGACGGCCTCACCGAGACCGCCGACGACGACTTGGACAGCTCGTGGATGTAGCCGTCGCCGTCGAGGGTGTACTTGACCTCCTCCTCGGCGACCGAGGCGGTGTTCACGCACACGAAGCTGCGGCCGGCGTCGATCTTGTCGTGGATCAGGCCGAGCACCCGGCGGTCGAAGACGACGTCGCCGTTGAGCCAGAGCACGCCGCCGGGCTGGGAGAGCTGCAGCGCCTTGAGCAGGCTCTTGGAGGTGTTCGTCGAGTCGTAGACCTCGTTGTAGACGAAGGAGATGTCGGGCATCGCCTCGATCACCAGGTCGAGCTTGAACCCGACGACGGCGGTGACGAACACCTCGTCGCCGTACGCGGCGCGAAGTGAGTTCACCGCGCGCCGCATGATGCTCTCGCCGGAGGTCAGCGGGGTCAGCGGCTTGGGATGGGGCTTGCCCAGCCGGGTGCCCAGCCCGGCGGCAAGGATGACGACCTGGATGGCCACGAGGCTCCTCTTCCCTGGTTGCAGCTCGCGGGCTGCGAGCATCGCGCCATCCTACAAACCGGTGTCGAGGCGCACTCCGCACCCGTGGCACAGTGGCCCGGTGGTGATGGAGACCGAGCGGCTGCGCATCCGCGACTGGACGCCATCCGACGCCCCGGCCGCGCTCGACATGCTGAGCCGGGTCGAGGTCGTGAAGTGGCTCGGCGACGGGCCGCCCGTGCTGATGTCCCGACCTCGACGACGCCCGGGAGCGGATCGAGCGCTGGCGCGGCCGCGACCACCCGCCGCTGGGGCACTGGGCGATCGAGGTCGCCGACGGCGGGCCGCTGCACGGCCGGGTGATCGGCTCGGTGATGCTGCTGACCCTGCCGAACAGCGACGGCGAGGTCGAGATCGGCTGGCACCTGCACCCCGACGCGTGGGGGCACGGCTACGCCTCCGAGGCCGCGCGGGCCGTGCTGCGGCGCGGCTTCGAGGCGGGCCTCGCGGAGATCAACGCCGTCACCCACCTCGGCAACGACCGGTCCCAAGCGGTCTGCCGCCGGATCGGGATGGAGCACCGCGGCGTGGTCGAGCGCTGGTACGAGGAGCCCTCGGAGCACTACCTGATCACGCGGGAACGGTGGCTGCAGCTGCCGGACGCGGCATCGACTGGACCACCGCGGCCATCCCCCCGAGGATCAGCACCAGGCCGACGAACGCGGCCGGGTCCGGCACCTGGCCCAGCCAGCGCTGCGATCAGGGCAGCTCCCGGGATCTCCAGCAGCAGAGCCAGGGAGACGACGGTCGGTGTCACGGTCGCCAACAGGTGGTTGAACACCGAGTGGCCGAGCAGCTGGGCGGTCACGGTGAGCACCGCCAGACCGAGCCACTGGTCCGCCGCGTAGCCGGTCAACGGCTGGCCGGCCACGAGCGCCGCGACCAGCAGACGCCAGGCCGCGATGCCGTAGCACCCGAGCGTGTACGTCGATGTCCGCAGCCGCTGCCGGACCCGCCCGCCGATCACGGCGTACGCCGCGACGGCCACCGAGCCGACCAGCGCCAGCGCATCGCCGGCGAGCGCTCGCCCCGATATCGACAGGTCGACGCCGCCGACCACGACGGCGCCGACCGTCGCCGACCAGGACCCCGAGCCGCGACCGGCTTGCCGAGCGGCGTCCCGCGGAGCACGTCGTACCCGACCACCCAGATCACCTGCAGCGACACGATTGCCGTGCTCGACGCGACCGAGGTCATCGACAGCGAGCTCACCCAGAACCCGAAGTGCGCCGCCAGGCACAACCCGGACGCGGCGACGAGGAGGACGTCGCGGGGCCGCGTAGCCGGGCGTGCAAATGTGGCACGAGGGGCCACCGGGGCGATCTCGCGCCCCACCCGCGACATTTGCACGCCGGTGTACGCGGCGTCCCCGGCGTCCCCGGCGTCCCCGGCGTCCCCGGCGTCCCCGGCGTGTGCGGCCCGCCACCCCACCACCGGCGCGATCGCCGCGGTCGCCAGGGCGTTGCGCCAGAACGCGATCGCCAGCGCCGGCACGGTGAGCGAGGCCATCAGCGGCGCCGCGAGCGAGACCGCCAGCACACCGACCGTCAGGAGTGTGAGCGTGCGTCCCCGGGAGAGCGGCACGACCGGCCGGCAGTTCACGGTTCCGGCTTCGCACGCTCAGCCGGACTGTGGGCGTCGAAGCCTCTCACTACGTTCTAGCCTTCTCGGCCGGTTCCCGGATCTGTCCTCGCGCGATCGGGTGCACCCGCCCGGCCACGTGGACCATGCTCACCGCGTCGTCGTCGCCGTCGATCCGCCCTCCAGCACCGACGGGCGGCCGAGCTCGCGGCCCTGGCTGATCCGATAGCGGCCGCCGGCGCTCCAGCACGCCCCGGGCGTGCAGCGCCAGGCCCAGGCCCGCCGCGGCCGAGCCGGTGGCGGGGTCCTCGGGGACCAGCCCGGGCGCGAACACGCGGCTGTGCACCTGCAGGGCTCCGTCGGAGCGCTCGGTCACGGCGTACAGGTTGAGTCCGTCCAGCGGGTCGCCGGTCGCCGGCAGGTCGGCGATCGCGCGGACGGCGTGCCGCGGAGCCCGCGCCCGCCCGACGGCGTCGTCCTTCACCGGCAGGTGCACGAACGTCAGCCCGGTGCCGGCCAGCCAGGCCTCCCCGTCGCGGTCCGTCGAGGTCGAGGCCGATCGACGCCAGCAGCTGGGCCACGAACCCGTCGCCAGCGGCCCGACGAGGTCGCGCGGTACGGCGGACAGCTCCACCCGGTCGCCGTCGAACCGGACGCCGATCTCGCCGGCGCCGCACTCCTGGACGAGCGTGTCTTGAGTCAGTGCACCGCGCTCGCGCAGCACCCAGGCGGTGCCGAGCGTCGGGTGGCCGGCGAACGGGATCTCGCCGCCCGGGGTGAAGATCCGGCTCCGGTAGCGGTCCCCGTCCACCGGCGTCGGGAACGTCGTCTCGGAGTAGCCGAACTCGCGCGCGAGCGCGAGCAACGCGTCGTCGGCCAGGTCCGCGGCGCCGTGCACGACCGCGAGCTGGTTGCCCGCGAAGGGCTGCTGGGCGAAGACGTCGACGACGTCGTACTCGAGAAAGGTGGCGGCCATGGCCTCATCCTGCCCCAGCCCGCCGTGGCCAACCCCTAGGCTTGAACCTCGTGAGCACGACACCGACCCGCGTCTTCGCGGCCCGGCTCGCCGGGCTGCCGGTGTTCGACCCCCAGGGCGACCAGGTCGGCAAGGTCCGCGACGTCGTCGTGGTGCTGCGGTCCGACGTGCGGCAGCCCCGGGTGGTGGGGCTCGTCGTCGAGGTGTTCGGTCGGCGGCGGATCTTCGCGCCGATGACCCGGGTCACCAACATCGACTCCGGCCAGGTGATCACCACCGGGCTGCTGAACATGCGCCGCTTCGAGCTGCGGGCCGCCGAGACCCTGGTGATCGGCCAGATGCTCGACCGCAAGGTCACCGGTCAAGAGCACCGGCGTCGAGGGCATGGTCTTCGACGTCGCGATGGAGCAGGCCCGCACCCGCGACTGGGTGCTGTCGCGGGTCGCGCTGCAGGAGAGCAGCAAGGGGTTCCGCCGCCGCGGCCAGACCCACGTCGTCGAGTGGGACGACGTCGAGGGCCTGCACCGCCGCGAGGCGAACCAGGGCGCCACCCACCTGATCGCCGCGCTCGGCCGACCTCAAGCCCGGCCGACGCCGCCAACGTGATCCACGAGCTGCCGCCCGAGCGCCGCCGCGAGGTCGTCGCCGCGCTCGACGACGAGCGCCTCGCCGACATCCTCGAGGAGCTGCCCGAGGAGGACCAGGTCGAGATCCTGGAGCACCTCACCCAGGAGCGCGCCGCCGACGTCCTGGAGGAGATGTCCCCCGACGACGCCGCCGACCTGATCGCCGACCTGCCGCCCGAGACCGCGGCCCGCCTGCTCGAGCTGATGGAGCCCGACGAGGCCGAGGACGTCCGCCGGCTGCTCTCCTACGGCGAGGAGACCGCCGGCGGCATGATGACGCCCGGAGCCGGTGATCCTCTCCCCCGACGCCACCGTCGCCGAGGCGCTCGCCCGGGTCCGCAGCGAGGAGCTGACCCCGTCGCTGGCCGCGCTGGTCTACGTCTGCCGCCCGCCGCTGGAGACGCCGACCGGCAAGCTGCTCGGCGTCGCGCACATCCAGCGGCTGCTGCGCGAGCCGCCCTCCGAGCTGGTCGCCGGCGTCGCTGGACACCGGCGTCGACCTACCTGCACGCCGACGCGAGCCTCGAGGACGTGGCCACGTTCCTGGCGACCTACAACCTGGTCGCGGCGCCGGTCGTCGACGACGAGGGCCGCCTGCTCGGCACGGTCACCGTCGACGACCTGCTCGACCACCTGCTGCCCGAGGGCTGGCGCGACCGCAAGATCGCGGCGCAGTGGATGACCCCCGAGCCTGCAGCCGGCGCCGCGCTGGAGAAGAGGTCGCCGAGAAGAAGGCCGCGAGAAGAAGGTCGACGAGCGCGTCCGCGCCGCCGCCTCGACCAGCCGCAGGAGGTCCGGCGCTGCGTCGTCGGCCGCCCGGTGCCCGCCGTCCGTCGACCAGGACCGGTTCGGCCGGTTCGCCGAGCAGTTCGCCCGGTTCATGGGCACCGCGCGGTTCCTGATCTACATGACCCTCTTCGTCGTCGGTCTGGGTCGTCTGGAACGTCGCCGGCGCCGAGGACGCCCTGGTTCGACGACTACCCGTTCATCTTCCTGACCCTGATGCTCAGCCTGCAGGCGTCGTACGCCGCCCCGCTGATCCTGCTCGCCCAGAACCGCCAGGAGCTGCGCGACCGGGTGATCACCGAGCAGGACCGCCAGGCGAACGCCCGCGCGCACGCCGACATGGAGTTCCTGGCCCGCGAGGTCGCCTCGCTGCGGATGGCGCTCGGCGAGGTCGCCACCCGCGACTTCCTGCGCTCGGAGCTGCGCGGCGCTGCTCGCCGAGCTCGACGAGCGCGAGGCCGAGACCGAGCTCGAGGGTGAGAGGACATGGTCCGGAGCCGACGCTCCTGGGAGGGGACCTGACTCCCAGCACGTAGGCTGTGCGGCATGACATCCCCTGTCCTCGAGCAGATCCAGGCTGCCCTGGCGACCGTGAACGACCCCGAGATCAAGCGCCCGATCACCGAGCTCGGCATGGTCGAGTCCGTCGAGCTCGACGACACCGGCAAGGTCGCGGTGAAGGTGCTGCTCGACCGTCGCCGGCTGCCCGCTCAAGGACACCATCACCCGCGACGTCACCGCCGCGGTCTCGAAGGTCGCCGGGGTCACCGCCGTCGACCTCGAGCTCGGCGTGATGACCGCCGAGCAGCGCGCCGGCCTCAAGGACGCTGCTCTCCGGCGGCCAGGCACAGCGCGAGATCCCGTTCGGCAAGCCCGACTCGCTGACCAAGGTCTACGCGATCGCGTCCGGCAAGGGCGGCGTCGGCAAGTCCTCGGTCACGGTGAACCTCGCCCTCGGCGCTCGCCGCGCAGGGACTCAAGGTCGGCGTCGTCGACGCCGACATCTACGGCCACTCGATCCCCGCGATGTTCGGCATCGCCGACAGCCGGCCGACCCAGGTCGACGACCTGATCATGCCGGTGCCGACCGCCAGCGGCGTCTCGGTGATCTCGATCGGCATGCTCAAGCCGCGTCGCGACCAGGTCGTCGCCTGGCGCGGACCGATGCTCGACCGCGCCCTGGTCCAGATGCTCGCCGACGTCTACTGGGGCGACCTCGACGCGCTCCTGCTCGACCTGCCGCCGGGCACCGGCGACGTCGCGATCTCGCTGGGCCAGCACCTGCCGAACGCCGAGGTGATCGTGGTGACCACCCCGCAGGAGGCCGCCGCCGAGGTCGCCGAGCGCGCCGGCACGATGGCCTCGATGATGCACCAGCGCGTCATCGGCGTCGTCGAGAACATGACCTACCTGGCGTGCCCGCACTGCGAGGCCGAGGGCAAGGACCACCGGCTGGAGGTCTTCGGTGCCGGCGGTGGCGCCCGGGTCGCCGCGACGCTGAGCCAGCGGTTCGGGTACGACGTACCGGTGCTCGGCCGAGGTCCCGCTCGACATCGCGCTGCGCGAGGGCGGCGACGCCGGCAAGCCGGTCGTCGAGGCCGACCCGACGTCCCTCGCGGCGAAGGACGCTGAACCGGGTGGCGGCCGAGCTGTCCGGCCGCGGCCGCGGCCTGGCCGGCATGCAGCTGGGCCTGACTCCGTCGCTCGAGTTCTGACACTCAGCGAGCGCACAGCGCCTGATCCCTAGACTCGCACCATGTTCGGAGTCGGACTGCCCGAGCTGGCGGTGATCGTGTTGGTCGGCGATCATCGTCTTCGGCCCCGACAAGCTCCCCGACTACGCCCGCCAGGCGGGCCGGATGGTGCGCCAGCTGCGCAAGTTCGCCCAGTCGGCCCAGGACGACCTGCGCGACGAGCTCGGTCCGGAGTTCGCCGACCTCAAGCTGACCGACCTCGACCCGCGGGTCGCGATCCGCAAGCACATCCTCGAGGCGATGGAGGAGGACGACCTCGACCGAGGCCACAGGCAGCCGCGACCGCGCCGCGGTCACCGGCGGACCTGCCTGGGACCGGACGAGCGCCCGCCGTACGACGCCGAGGCGACCTGATCGTCGGCTGGGCTCGATCGGCGGGTCAGCTGGGCCGATCAGCGCGTCGTCAGCCGGTCTTGGCCTGCAGGCCGACCACGATCTTCAGGGTCCTTGCTGCCGCGGCTGCACGCGTCAGCGTCACCTTGTCGCTGACCTGGTGGGAGCGGATCGCCACGACGACGTCGATCGACGCCGGTCACCGGCTTGCCGTCGACCGCGGTGATGACGTCGCCGACCTTGAGGTCCGATCTTGCTGGCCGGGGTCCCCGCGGTAGATGCTCGTCGACCCGCGCGCCGTCGAGCTTCTGCGGTGCCGCCGCACGTTGACGCCGATGACGGGGTACTGGGCCTTGCCCGTGCGCAGGATCTGGTCGGTGGTGATCTGGACCTGCTCGATCGGGATCGCGAAGCCGATGCCGATGTTGCCGCCCTCGTCGCCGCTCGCCGACGAGCCGAGCGAGGCGATCGCGGAGTTCACCCCGATGACCTGGCCCTGCAGGTTCGCCAGCGGTCCGCCGGAGTTGCCGGGGTTGATCGCGGCGTCGGTCTGCACCGCGTTGATGTAGGAGGTCGCACCGCCGTCGACCGGTGGTGACCGGGCGGTTCACGGCGCTGATGATGCCGCTGGTGACCGACGCGGAGCAGCGCCAGCGGCGAGCCGAACGCGACCACGGTCTCGCCGACGTGCATCTGGTCGGCGACCCGAGCGCCGCCGGCGGCAGCTTGTCGGCGCCCGTCGACCTCGAGCACGGCGAGGTCGTAGACCGGGCTGCGACCGACGACGGTCCGGCCTTGTGGTGGTTGCCGTCTGGTCGATGACGTCGATCGGGCCGTTGTCCGCGGCGGCCTCCGCGACGACGTGGTTGTTGGTGATCACGTGGCCCTGCTTGTCGAAGACGAAACCGGAGCCGGTCGCCCCCTGGGCCTTGCCGCTGTACTCGGCGACGATCTGCACGGTGCTCGGGAGCACCTCCTGCGCCACCGAGGCGATGCTGGCGTTGTCGTCGGGCAGCGGCTGCGCGGTGCGCCGCTCGACCTGAGCACGCCACCGCTCCCGGAGCTGCCGTCGCCGCCCGCGACCAGGGAACCGCCGAGCGAGGCCGCCGCCGAGAGCCGAGCAGCAGCGCGAGGACGGCGATGAGCGGCCAGGTCCAGCCGGCGACGCGGGCGCGCTCGGGCCGGGGTCCGGCGGGGCCGGCGGCTGCGGGATGTACTGCGGCGCGCGGGGTCCAGGCAGGAGCGGCTGGGGCGGCTGCGGGGCGCCGTAGTAGCCGCCGTACGGCGCCGGCTGCTGGGGTTCCTGGGGAGCGGCCACCGGCGGTCCCTGCGGAGGTTGCGCGGCGACGGCTCGACGGGTGCAGGCTCGACGTCCGGCGACGGCCCGCCGGGCCACGACGTCGGCGGCGTCGGGGTCGCCGCGAACGGCGTGCGTCGGGCTCGTCGGCCGTCGGACTGCTGGCCGGGGTTCTCGGTGTCGCTCACGCGACCTATCTTGACCTACCGCCGAACGCCGCGTTCTCGATGTCCGCGCTGAAGCCCGG
Source organism: uncultured Actinomycetota bacterium (assembly GCA_963805425.1). Lineage (GTDB taxonomy): Bacteria > Actinomycetota > Actinomycetes > Propionibacteriales > Nocardioidaceae > Marmoricola. The sequence goes on from CAWDUF010000011.1 coordinate 33,990, forward strand.
TGCCCGGGGCGTTGCGCGGATCGGCGCCGTTGCCGATCTGCGCCGGGCTCGGCCGACCGGGCACCTCGCCCCGACCGGCCGGCGGCGTGGTCACCGTCATCAGCGGCCAGCACCGCGACCCCGACCGAGCCGGCGCCCACGAGCGCGACCGCCGTACGGCGCCGGGTGGAGCGGCGCTCGATCTCGTCGACGGTCGCCCAGGCGTCCACGTCGTACAGCGAGCCCAGCAGGCTCGGCGGTGCGCGGCACTGCGCGCGGCCCGGCATGCCAGGCCGGCGAGGCGCTGCTTGACCCAGCCCTCCCGCTCGACCAGGCGACGGCAGCCGGGGCAGCCGAGGACGTGCTTCCAGGCCCGCTCCTCCTCCGCCGGCGACAGCTGGCCGTCGACGAGGGCGGAGGCGGTCGACCCGATGTGGCCGTGCAGCTTGAGGATCACCGGGTCCCCGACCCGCTCATCGGGTCCGCCCGGCGAGCAGCGGGCCGGAGACGCGGACCCGCCCGGCGGTCGGCGCGCGGTGGGCGAGGGCCTTGCGCAGCATCGTGCGACCGCGGTGGATGCGGGAGCGGACGGTGCCCATCTTGACGCCGAGCACGTCGGCGATCTCCTCGTAGGTCAGACCCTCGACGTCGCACAGCACGACCGCAGCGCGGAACTCGGGCGAGCAGCGCGGCCAGGGCGGCTTCGACGTCGGCGTCGAACATCTGGTTCAGGTACGGCGACGTCCGGGGTCGGCGACCGGGCTCGGCAGCCGGTTGTCGGCGTCCTCGGGGAGCGCGTCGAACCGGATCCGGCTCTTGCGGCGGGCCTGGTCGAGGAACAGGTTCGTGGTGATCCGGTGCAGCCAGCCCTCGAACGTGCCGGGCGTGTAGGTGTGCAGTGACCGGAAGACGCGCACGAAGACCTCCTGGGTGAGGTCTTCGGCGTCGTGCGGCGTTGCCGGTCAGCCGGTAGGCGAGCCGGTAGACCCGTGCCGAGTGCTGCTCGACGATCTGGTCCCACGTGGGCACGCCCTCGACGGCAACCGCCTCGGGCTGCTGCTCCGGGGACGACGTGGCCATCGGGGGCTCCTTGCTCCTGCGGGTGATCCGACGACCATCGACTCGACTGACCTCCACGCTAGGAACCGATGTTGAGAGCCCGCTGAGACCGCACTGAGCGGTCAGCCAGCAAATCCGGACTCACCAGCACAACGGGCCGGGGCGCCCGCGGTGTTCCCCGAACGGCCCGCCCTGCGGCGGTACAGTCCCCCCAACCACGTCCGCGCCGATCCAGGAGGCCGTCATCGTCACCGCACCGAAGCCGGCGAGCTGGACCCACTCCGAGGAGTACGTCGCGGAGGACGCGAGTCCTGGCCAACGCGCGCGCCCGCGCCGAAGAGGTCGGCGTGGTGCCGATCGGGCCTGGCGCCGGTGCCGCCCTGCGGTTCCTGGCCTCCGTGCTCGACGCCCGCGCCGTCGTCGAGATCGGCACCGGCACCGGCGTCTCCGGGCTCTGGATGCTGCGCGGCATGCGACCCGACGGCGTGCTGACCTCGGTAGACACCGAGGCCGAGCACCAGCGGCTCGCGAAGGAGACGTTCACCGAGGCGGGCATCCCGTCCCAGCGGGCCCGGCTGATCCCCGGCGCCGGCCTCGAGGTGCTGCCGCGACTGACCGACGGCCACTACGACCTGGTCTTCGCCGACGGGGACAAGCAGGAGTACCCCGAGTACCTCAGCGAGGCGCTCCGGCTGCTGCGGCCCGGTGGCGTGGTCGCCTTCGACAACGCCCTCTGGCACGACCGGGTGGCCGATCCGGCGCAACGCGACCCCGACACCATCGCGATCCGCGAGCTCGGCCGCGCCATCCGGGAGGACGACACCCTGGTGCCGGTGCTGCTGCCCGTCGGCGACGGGCTGCTGTGTGCGAAGAAGGTCTGGGTCCCCGAGGGCTGATCAGGTCGCCGGCACCGGGTCGGACAGCGCCAGGTTGAACCGGCCGAGCCCGGCGGCGAGCTCCTCGATGTCACTGGGCTGCCAGCTCGCGAGCCGGCCGTCGAAGTGCTCGCGCCGGTCGTCACGGACCTCCGCCAGGCGGCGTACCGCCTCGTCGGTGGCCGACAGGATCGACGCCCTGCCGTCGGCGGGGTCGGGTGAGCGCGCGATCAGGCCCAGCTCCAGCAGCTGGTGGACCAGCCGGCTCACCGAGCCCTTGTCGAGCGCGAACAGCTCGGCCAGATCGGCGGCACGGCGGGCCCCGTGCTCGGACAGCGTGGTCAGCAGCATGTACGACGTCGGGTTCAGCTCCGGGTGCACCTGCACGGCCCGGTCTGCAAGGCCGCGCCGGATCCGTCGCAGCAGGGTGCCGATCTCGTGCTCGAGGGCGCGGACCGCGGCCTCGTGCCGCTCCGTGGCAGCGGGCGTGCTCATCGGACCGTCTCCAGCTCGTCGTCGCGACTCATCGTCGTGCGCAGCGGGACCTCGCGGATGAGCAGCACCGCGACGAGCGCCAGCACCGCGAACGGCGTCGCGACCAGGAACAGCTCGCCGGTCGCGGCTCCGAAGGCGTGCTCGAAGACGGCACGGACGGGCGCGGGGAGGGCCGCGAGGTCGGGGATCTCGTGGCTCTGGTGGCGGTCGACCGGGATGTGCAGCGCCGCCAGGCCGGCACTGACCTTGTCGGCGACCTGAGCGCTCAGCAGGGCCCCGAGGGCGGAGACGCCGATCGAGCCACCCATCGACCGGAAGAACGTGACCACGGCACTGGCCGCGCCGATGTCGGCCTGGGCCGCGTTGTTCTGGACGGCGAGGACGAGGTTCTGCATCGAGGCGCCCAGGCCGACGCCGACGACGAACATGTAGCCACCCACGACCAGCAGCGGAGTCTTCTCGTCGATCATGCTGAGCAGCCCGAGGCCGACCACCACGAGGACCATGCCGCCGACGAGGAACCGTTTCCAGCGGCCCGTGCGGGTGATCGTCCGGCCGCTGACCATGCTGGACAGCACCAGGCCACCGACCATGGCGATCGACATCAGGCCGGCGCGGGTCGGCGACATGCCACGCGCGATCTGGAAGTACTGAGACAGGTACACCGTGGCGCCGAACATCGCGACCCCGACCATCACGCTGGCGAACGTCGCGAGCGACGTGGTGCGGTCGCGGAAGATGTGCGTCGGGATCACCGGCTCCCGGGCGACCCGCAGCTCGACGTACGCGGCCGACAGCAGCAGGGCCACACCGATCCCGACCAGGAGCGCCGTCATCCCGGACAGCCAGGCGAACTCGTTGCCTGCGAGTGACACCCAGATCAGCAGCGCGGACACCCCCGAGACGATCAGACCGGCGCCGAGGTAGTCGATGTGCACCTCGCGGCGTACGACGGGGAGGTGCAGTGTCTTCTGCAGCACCACGAACGCGATCAGCGCGACCGGGATGCCCACGTAGAACGTGGACCTCCAGCCAAGCCCGGGGGTGTCGACGAGGAGGCCCCCGACCAGCGGGCCGCTGACCGTGGCGAGCGCGAAGGTCGCGCCGATGTAGCCGGAGTAGCGACCGCGCTCGCGCGGGGTGACCATCGACGCGATCACCACCTGGACGAGCGCCGTGAGTCCGCCGACGCCGAGGCCCTGGAACGCGCGGGCGCCGATCAGGACACCCATCGACGGAGCGAGGCCGGCGACCAGCGACCCGGCGACGAAGATCACCAGGGCCGTCTGCACGAGCACCTTCTTGTTGAACTGGTCGGCGAGCTTGCCCCAGACCGGTGTGCTCGCAGTCATGGTCAGCAGCGTCGCGACGACGACCCAGGTGTAGCCGGACTGGCTCCCGTGCAGGTCGGTCACGATCCGGGGAAGGGCGTTGGACACCACCGTGCTGGAGAGCATCGCCACGAACATCGCGAGCAGCAGCCCGCTCATCGCCTCGAGGATCTCGCGGTGGCTCATCTGCCCGGACTGCGCGGGCGGGATCGCCGCCGTCGTACCGGCTGCGGTGGAGGACTGCGTCATGGTTGCAGTTTACAACTAGTTAGTTGCCGATCGCAACCTTCTGATCCGGGAGGACATCTGCGTCGATTCGAGGGTGCATCTCGCCCAACTCGAGGGTGCATCGCCCCCAACTCGACGAGCCCCGGGCATGCAGCGACCCGCAGGCGGCGCCTGGTGGCGCGGTACCGGAGGACTAAGGCCGGTCGCCTGCGGGTCGGGTGACTGCGGTTGTTCTGCATCTAGTTCCACACAGTGCCAGCGCATCACGCCAGCGACCCTGCGGAGCAGGAACTGGGTGTGCTGCTAGCGCGCAGCCACCTCACGTGTCCTAGAAGAAATCATTGTCCTGGACCACCTCCTTTCCCGTGTGCCCCCAAGGTACGTCCCGGCGCCGGCCCCGACAACGGGTTAACGGCCAAGACCTCGGCGCCGCAGCGCTCAGCTCGCGACGGCCTCGGTGAACTGGGAGTTGTACAGCCGCGCGTAGGCGCCGTCGGCGTCGAGCAGCTCGTCGTGGGTGCCCTGCTCCACGATCGCGCCGTCCTCCATCACCAGGATCAGGTCGGCGTCTCGGATCGTCGACAGACGGTGCGCGATCACGAACGAGGTCCGGTCCGAGCGCAACGCCAGCATCGCCTGCTGCAGCAGCAGCTCGGTGCGGGTGTCGACCGAGGAGGTGGCCTCGTCGAGGATGAGCAATGCGGGGTCGGAGAGGAAGGCCCGGGCGATCGTCACGAGCTGGCGTTCGCCGGCCGAGAGGTTCGAGCCCTCCTCGTCGATGACCGTCTCGTAGCCGTCCGGCAGCGAGTGCACGAACCTGTCGACGAACGTCGCGCGCGCCGCGGCCAGGATCTGCTCCTCGGTCGCTCCCGGACTGCCGTAGGCGATGTTGTCCCGGATGGTGCCCTCGAACAGCCAGGTGTCCTGGAGGACCATCCCGGTCTGCGACCGCAGCTCGGAGCGTGGCATCGCGGCGATGTCGACCCCGTCGAGCGTGATCCGGCCCGCCTGCACCTCGTAGAAGCGCATCACGAGGTTCACCAGGGTGGTCTTGCCGGCTCCGGTCGGACCGACGATCGCGACCGTGTGACCGGGGTCGGCGACCAGGGACAGGTCGCGGATCAGCGGCTTCGCGGGGTCGTAGGAGAACGACACGTGCTCGAAGCGCACCTCGCCACGACGCTCGCCGGGCGGGGCCGCTGATGCGTGGCCCTCGGGCTCCTCCTCCGGTGCGTCGAGCAGCTCGAAGACCCGCTCCGCCGACGCCACGCCCGACTGCAGGAGGTTGGCCATCGACGCGACCTGCGCGAGCGGCTGGGTGAACTGACGGCTGTACTGGATGAACGCCTGGACCTCGCCGAGCGAGAGCGCGCCGCTGGCCACCCGCAGGCCGCCGATCACCGCGACGAGGACGTAGTTGAGGTTCCCGATGAACATCATGATCGGCATGATCAGGCCGCTGACGAACTGTGCCGAGAACGACGCCTCGTAGAGCTCGTCGTTCTCCTCGGCGAAGACGCGCTCGGCGTCGGCCTGGCGGCCGAACACCTTGACCAGGGCATGGCCCGAGAACGTCTCCTCGATGTGCGCGTTGAGCCGGCCGGTCCGTCGCCACTGCTGGACGAACATGCCCTGCGACCGCTTCATGACACCGCCGGTGACGATCATCGAGAGCGGCACCGAGATCAACGCGACGAGCGCCAGCAGCGGCGAGATCCAGAGCATCATCGCCAGCACGGCGAACACCGTGAGCACCGAGGTGAGCAGCTGGCTCATCGTCTGCTGCAGGGACTGGCTGAGGTTGTCGATGTCGTTGGTGACCCGGCTGAGCAGCTCGCCGCGGGGCTGCTTGTCGAAGTAGCTGAGCGGGAGCCGGTTGACCTTGTCCTCCACGTCCCCGCGCATCCTCTTCACGACCGCCTGGACGACGTCGTTGAGCAGGTACCCGGCCAGCCAGGCCAGCGCCGATCCGAGCACGTAGACGGCGAGGACGAGGAGCAGCACGTGCCCGACGGCGCCGAAGTCGACGCCCTGCCCGGGGACCAGGTCCTTCATCGACGCGACCAGGTCGGCCTTCTTGCCCTGCCCGGACTCGCGCAGGCGCCGGACGACCTCGTCCTTGGTGGCTCCGGCCGGCAACCGGCCACCAAGCAGGCCCGCGAAGATCAGGTCGGTTGCCCGGCCCAGGATCCGCGGACCGACCGCAGTGAGCAGCACGCTGGCGACCGTCACGACGAGGACCGCGATCACCTTCGCCCGCTCGGGGCGCATCCGCTGGACCAGCCGTTTCGCCGACGGCTTGAAGTCCGACGCCTTCTGCCCGACCATCGGGCCTCCGAAGGGTCCACGACCCGGGCCGGGACCGGCCTGGACGCGCTCGGTCTCCTTCAGCTGGGCGTGCTGGCCCGGGCCTCGGTCGTCGGAGGAGGCGGGCGTCGCATTCGTCGAGACCCCGCTCATGCCGCCTCCTCCGCGCTGAGCTGGGACGCGACGATCTCCTGGTAGGTCTGGCAGTCCTCCAGCAGCGACGCGTGGGTCCCGCGGCCGACGATCTCGCCGTCCTCGACGACCAGGATCTGGTCGGCGCCCCTGATCGTCGAGACGCGCTGGGCCACGATCACCACGGTGGCATCGTGCGTGACCGGCGCCAGCGCCGCCCGCAGCCGGGCGTCCGTCGCCAGGTCGAGGGCGGAGAAGGAGTCGTCGAACAGGTAGATCTCCGGACGCCGGATCACTGCGCGCGCGATTGCGAGGCGCTGGCGCTGTCCGCCGCTCAGGTTGGAGCCGCCCTGAGCGATCGGAGACTCGAGCCCGTCGGCCATCGCCTCGACGAAGTCGCGGGCCTGCGCGATCTCGAGCGCCTCCCACATCTCGGCCTCGGTCGCGTCCGGCTTGCCGTAGCGCAGGTTGCTGGCGACCGTGCCGGTGAACAGGAACGCCTTCTGCGGGATCAGGCCGAGCCGGGCCCAGAGGGCACCCTGGTCTAGCCGGCGTACGTCGACACCGTCGACGAGCACGCGGCCCGCGGTGACGTCGAACAGCCGTGGGATGAGGTTGAGCATCGTGGTCTTGCCGGCTCCGGTCGAGCCGATGATCGCGAGCGTCTGGCCCGGCGCTGCCTCGAGCGAGACCCGGCGCACGACGGGCACGTCGGCGCCCGGGTGGGTGAACTCGACATCCTCGAAACGGATGGTGCCGCGCTCGGTCAAGTCGGTGACCGGCTGCTCGGGAGGCACCACCGAGCTGTCGGTGTCGAGCACCTCGACGATCCGGTCGGCGCAGACCGCCGAGCGCGGGATCATCATGAACATGAAGGTCGCCATCATCACCGACATCACGATCTGCATCAGGTAGGAGAGGTAGGCGGTCAGCTCACCGACGTCCATCCGCCCGGACTCGACCCGGTGACCGCCGAACCACAGCACCCCGACCGAGGCGATGTTCGCGACCAGCATCACGGTCGGGAACATCCCGGCGAGCCAGCGGCCGGCCGTGATCGACACGGCGGTGAGGTCCTGGTTCGCCTCGGCGAACCGGTCGGTCTCGTGCTCCTCGCGGACGAACGCGCGCACCACCCGGACACCGGTGATCTGCTCACGGAGGAGACGGTTGACCTCGTCGACCCGCTCCTGCATCACCCGGAAGCTGGGCACCATCCGCGAAACGATGAACCCGACCGAGATCGCGAGCACGGGCACCACGAGCACGACCAGCCAGGCCAGCCCGGCGTTGACGTGCACGGCCATCACGATGCCGCCGACCATCATGATCGGGGAGGCGACCATGAGGGTGCCGCCCATCAGCACGAGCATCTGCACCTGCTGGACGTCGTTGGTCTCGCGGGTGATCAGCGAGGGGGCGCCGAAGTGCTGCACCTCGCGGGCGGAGAATGCGCCGACGCGGTGGAAGATCGCGGCCCTGACGTCTCGGCCGAAGGCCATCGCCGTGCGCGCCGAGAACCACACCGCCGCGACGGAGCAGAGGATCTGCAGCAACGACACCGCGAGCATGATCCCGCCGTGCCGGACGATGTATCCGGCGTCGGCGTTGACCACGCCCTTGTCGATGATGTCGGCGTTGATGGTCGGCAGGTAGAGCATCACGACGGTGCCGATGAACTGCAGCGCGACGACGGCTGCCAGCTGCCGTCGGTACGGGCGCAGGTGCTCCCGGATCAGGCGGATGAGCATCTAGGAGTCCTCCCGAGGGTGGTGGGGCGAGTCGGTGTGCGTGTCCAGCAGGGTCCCGTGCAGGACCACGTCGACGATCTGCTGGGCGGTCAGCATCCGCTGGTCGGAGATGTGCGGATGGCTTCCCGAGAACGTGAGGAGGCGGATCAGCCGGACGACCTCGCCGGGCGGCACCCGGAAGCGGTCGGCGTCGGGCTTCACCAGCCGGACCAGGCCTTCTTCGGCGAGCCGCTTGCGCAGCTCCGGGGCGTTGACCTGCGAGGGCGGGCGTCGTACTCCGAGCGCGATCATCATCGCGAAGATCCGCACGAACCTGTGCTGGAGCAACGACACCGCCTCGAGCAGGCGGTCCTCGAGCGGCTGCTCGAGGTCGATGCGGGCGATCGCGGCCAGGAACGGCTCGGGGTCGAACTCCTGGTCGATCACCGCGTCGAACAGCTCGTCCTTGGTCGGGAAGACCCGGAAGATGGTGCCCTCGGCCACGCCGGCGGCCTCGGCGATCAGGCGCGTCGTGGTGGCCCGACCGTGCTCGAGGACGAGGGGCCGCGCCGCGGTGAGGATGGCGGCTCGGCGCTCACCGGCGGGGAGCGGTCGGGCGCGCTCACGGGTGACCATGTCGGCCACCGTAAGTGAGTGAGCACTCACTCACAAGTGGTTTCCCGCGGGCTACCCCAGCGCGGCGGCCAGGTCGCTCTCCGGCAGCACCGGGAACAGCAGTCGGGCACCCGAGCCCGAGCCGACCTGCACCGAGTTCAGCGCCGGCAGGCCGAGCAGCGAGGCGGCAGACGCGCCCACCACCTGGATCCGGATCCGGTGGCCGGCGCGGAACCGGTTGCCGACCGGCCACAGCTCGACCCGGTAGAGCCGCCGGGCCCCCGGCACGGCATAGCTCTTGTGGCTGAAGTCCCCGTAGGGCTGGACGATCCGACCGGCCGCATCCTGGCGCGACCTCGCCTCGTCGACGGCCGGGAACGAGCTCAGCAGTCGGCCGGCGGTGAGCGGGTGGGCGACGCCATCGGGCGAGACGTCGGACAGCACCACCCAGATGCCGGTCTCGGGGGCGGAGCTGGACAACGGGATCTCCAGACTGGCGGGGCCGGCGCTGACCACGTCCTGGCGCAACGGCGCGGTCGTGTAGGTCAGGCCGAGGGTCTCCGAGACGGTCATCTCGGTGAGCAGTGGCAGGCCCGTGAACAAGGCGTCGAGGCCCATCGAGCCGACGATCGCCGTGTTCGCCGGGTCGGTGTTCGTCGGCAGCGTCGGCACCGCGGGGTACACCTGGAAGGTGCGGGCTCCTGGCTCTCCGAGCGTCAGCGAGCCGTCGTTCAGCGAGAGCGCCGTGCCGCTGCGACGCGGGTCGAGGTTCAGCGCTTGCCAGCTGGTGCCGGGGACCGGCCAGTCGGCGGCCTCGCGTACGTCGTACTGCCCGGCGATCATGTCCTCCCGGTCGCCCTCGGCCAGCACCATCCGCACGCGCGGGTGCTGCTCGACCCCGTTGTCGACGCCACGGACGAAGTGGTCGAGCCATGCCTGCGCCTCCGGCACGCCCCGGTCGGTGCCAGCGGGAGCCGCGTCGTGGCCGCCGACCACGAGCAGGTGGGCCCCGGAGTCGCGGAGCGCCTGGTAGCCCTCGAACGCCCCGCGTGACTCGACGTCGAAGAAGCCGTCGATCACCAGCACGGGGAACTGGTTGACGTTGCCGCGGAAGCCGCGCTCGCGCCACCAGTCGTCGAGGGCCGGGTGCAGCAGCCCGGCGTTGAGCCCGGAGGAGAACAGGCCCTGGATCACGTCCAGCGAGCTGGCCGGGTCGCGGGCGAGCCGGTCGCCGCCCTGGGCCAGCGCGGGTGCGCCGATCAGGGCGAGCACACCGAGGCCAGGGAGCAGGTTCGTGATGCCGCCCGGGACCAGCAGGTCGCGGTAGAGCTCGAAGGTGCCGGACCGGAGCACGGCCGCCTTGACGCACGGCAGCGCGCGGTGCAGTGAGTTGTAGAGCACGATCGCGCTCGCGGAGAACCCGTTGAGAGCCAGCCGGCCGTCGCTCCAGGACTGTGCGCACGCCCACGACAGCACCTCCTGGACGTCGCGCTGGGTGCGCGGACCGAGAGCGTCGAACTGGCCGTCGCTGTCACCGGTGCCCCGGATCTGGACCAGCAGCGTGTTGAAGTCCGGCCCGGCCTCGAGCGTCTCGCTGTTGCGCCCGTACGGGCTGAACTCGACCATGGTCGGGCGCGCGGCGATCGTGCCCGCCGCGGTGAGGGTGGTCTGCAGCTCGACGCCGTCGGAGGCCGTGAAGCGCACCGACTGGGTGACCTCGGGGTCGTCGGTTGCTGCCGGGTGCGCCGCCGTGACCGGGGCGAGGGCCAGCACACCGGCCAGGACCAGGGTCGACGAGCCTCGGCTACGCACTGTCGGCACCTCCTCGACGACGGCCGCCGCCGCGGCGACCGTCCGGTGGCTCAACGAGCGGAGGCCGTCAGGGGCACGTGCTCACGGCGCGAGGCGCTCGGTGGCCCATCGGGCGCCGTCGCGCCGGTACGCGAGCCGGTCGTGCATCCGGCTGCGCCGGCCTTGCCAGAACTCCACGCGGTGCGGGCTGACCAGGTAGCCGCCCCAGTGCGGCGGGGCAGGGACGTCGGACCCGGCGTAGACCGCCTCGGTCTCGGCGAACGTCGTGTCGAGGTCCGCGCGCGAGCCGACGACCGACGACTGCCGAGACGCCCAGGCACCGAGCTGTGAGTCGCGGGGGCGGCTGGCGAAGTAGGCCTCGGTCTGCTCACGAGGGATCCGGCTCGCGACGCCCTCGATGCGCACCTGCCGCTGCAGCTGGTACCAGCCGAACACCAGGCAGCAGTGCGGGTTGGCACCGAGGTCGGTGGCCTTGCGCGACTCGTAGTTGGTGAAGAAGACGAAGCCCTCGTCGTTCACGGCCTTGAGCAGGACGGTGCGCGCCGACGGCTGCCCGTCGGGCGAGACCGTGGACAGCACCATCGCGTTCGGCTCGAGCACGCCGGCGGACCGGGCGTTCTCGAACCAGCGCGAGAACATCGTGAACGGATCGGGTGCCAGATCGGCCTCGTCGAGCCCGGCGAGCTGGTACTCCGCGCGCAGCGAGGCGAGGTCATGTCCGTCCGAACTCATGAAGGGAGGTTATCGACGTCCCGCACCCGTGCGGCAGAATGCCGAGAGGCCTCCGGAATGCGCGCGACCCGGGCAACGGCGGCCACACCCAGACGAAGGAGTCTCCGCATGACCGAGGTACACCACGGCCTGGAGGGCGTGATCGCCTTCGAGACCGAGATCGCCGAGCCGGACAAGGAAGGGTCGTCGCTCCGCTACCGCGGTGTCGACATCGAGGAGATCGTCGGACGGATCCCGTTCGAGAAGGTCTGGGGCCTCCTGGTCGACGGCGCCTACGAGCCCGGTCTCCCGCCGGCGGAGCCGTACCCGTTGCCCGTGCATTCCGGTGACATCCGGGTCGACGTGCAGAGCGCCATCGCGATGCTCGCGCCGGCCTGGGGCATCCGGCAGAGCTACGACATCGACGACGCCCAGCTGCGTGAGGACCTCGGCCGGGTCGCGGTCATGGTGCTCTCCTATGTCGCCCAGGCCGCCCGCGGCGTCGGCCAGCCGATGGTGCCGCAGCGCGAGGTCGACAAGGCGTCGACGATCGCCGAGCGGTTCATGATCCGCTGGCAGGGGGATCCGGACCCGGCCCACGTCAGTGCGGTGGACGCCTACTGGTCGTCGGCAGCCGAGCACGGGATGAACGCCTCCACGTTCACCGCCCGGGTGATCACCTCGACCGGCGCCGACGCGTGCGCCGCCCTCTCCGGTGCCGTCGGGGCGATGAGCGGGCCGCTGCACGGCGGTGCGCCGTCCCGGGTGCTCGGGATGATCGAAGAGGTCGAGCGACGCGGCGACGCCGCGCCGTACGTCAAGGAGCTGCTCGACAACGGCGAGCGACTGATGGGCTTCGGCCACCGCGTCTACCGTGCCGAGGACCCCCGCGCCCGGGTGCTCCGGCGGACCGCTCGCGAGCTGAACGCACCGCGTTACGAGGTCGCCGAGGCACTCGAGAAGGCGGCCCTGGCCGAGCTCCGCGACCGCCGGCCGGACCGCGTGCTCGAGACCAACGTCGAGTTCTGGGCAGCGATCGTGCTGGACTTCGCCCAGGTACCGCCGCACATGTTCACCTCGATGTTCACCTGTGCCCGCACCGGGGGCTGGTCGGCGCACATCCTCGAGCAGAAGCGCACCGGACGGCTGATCCGGCCCTCGGCGATCTACACCGGACCGCCGTCGCGCAAGGCCGACGAGGTCGAGGGCTGGCACCAGGAGTGGGCGTACTGACCTGACCGTCGGCAACCCTCGGCGGCGCCACTCAGAACTTCAACCGCACCGAGGACCCGGATCCGACGTGGGCGCCGGCCCGTGGTGACTGCTTGTGGACCGTTCCCGCCACCGGTTGCTGCTCGCCGTGCCAGCGCTCGGCGACCAGACCGACCCGGCGAAGTGCCTGCTCCGCTGCCCCGAAGGTCAGGCCGGACACGTCCGGCACCGTGACCTGGCGCCCGCGGACGACCCGCGGATCGGGCTTGACGAACGTCCGGTCCGGGAGCCAGGACTGGATCCGGTGCATCGCGTCGCCCCAGATCGGTCCTGCTGTGGTGCTCCCGGCGGCGCTGTAGATCCTTCGCCCTCCGACCACCTGCCCGTTCAGGCTCATCCAGTGCCCCTTCCGGTTCGCACCGGCGACCATCGCCGCGGCCGCGAGGTTCGGCGTGTAGCCGATGAACCAGACCGCGCGGTGCTTGTCGGTCGTACCCGTCTTCCCGGCCGACTGCTGGGTCAGGCCCAGGCCGGCTCCGTAGCCGAACCCGCCCGGCTCCTGCACGCCGCGCAGGATGTCGTTGACCGCGTCCGCGACGGCCCGGGGCATGGCCCGGGAGCACGACGAGGTGTGGCTCACGACCAGGCTTCCCGCGGCGTCGCGCACCCGGATCACCGGGCGGCTCGCGCAGTGCCGGCCGCGCGCGGCGAAGGTCGCGTAGGCCTCGGCCATCGTGAGCGGGTCGGTGTCGACGACGCCGAGGGTGAAGGTGGGAACCTGCTGGCTCCTCTTCACCTGCACGCCCATCTTCCGGGCCAGCCGGAAGGGGCGGCACAAGCCGGTGCGCAGCTCGAGCTGGGCGAAGAAGGTGTTCACCGAGTGCTGGGTCCCGGAATACAGGTCGAACGTGCCCGACCCGGTGGAGTTGTGGGGGTGCCACACGTTGTCGCTGGTGAGCGGCCCGTTGCAGTTGCGGTACCGGTTCACCGGGATCCTCAGCTCCGGCGGGGCCTTGATCGTGGTGTCGAGGGGAATGCCCTGCTCGATGGCAGCGGAGACAACGAACACCTTGAACGTCGAACCGGCCTGGAAGCCGTTCGCGTCGCCGTACTCCGGCGGGACGAGGTAGTTCAGGAACGTCTGCCCCTTCTTCGATCGCGTCCCCATCGGTCGTGACTGCGCCAGGGCGCGGACCTTCCCCGTGCCGGGCTCGACGACGGCCAGGGCACCAATGGCGTGGTCGGTGGGGAACACATGACGGCGGACGGCCTTGCGAGCGGCCAGCTGCGCCCGCGGATCGAGCGTCGACTTGATGGTCAGGCCCCCGGTGCGCAGCCGGACCAACCGCTCCGCCCGGGTCTTCCCCAGCGCAGCGTCGTGGAGCAGATACTCACGCACGTAGTCGCAGAAGAAGGGCGCCGTGGCCGAGAAGCAGCCGTGCGGGTGGCGGGTGGGCTTCAGACCGAGGCCGGTCGACCGGGCGTGGGCGGCACGCTGCGCGGTGATCATGCCCAGCGTCGCCATCCGGTCGATCACGACGTTGCGCCGCCGCAGCGCCCGGATCGGGTGACGCAGCGGGTCGACGCCGTTCGGGTTCTTCACCAGCCCGGCCAGCAGCGCCGCCTGCCGCACGGAAAGGTGCGCGGCACGCCGGGAGAAGTACCGCTCGGCCGCCGCCTCGACGCCGTACGCGCCGCTCCCGAAGTAGGCCGCGTTGAGATAGCGGTCGAGGATCCACTGCTTGTCGTGCGCCCGCTCGAGTCCCTTCGCGTAACGCACCTCGCGCAGCTTGCGCGCGTAGGTCTGCGCGGTGGCAGCTCTCCGCTGCTCGGCTGTGTCCGCCTGCTCGACCAAGGTCATCTTGACCAGCTGCTGGGTGATCGTCGACCCACCCTGCCGCGACCTGCCGCTCATGCGGTTGGACACGAACGCGCGGATCGTGCCCTGGATGTCGAAGCCGCCGTGCTCGTAGAACCGGCTGTCCTCGATCGCGATGACTGCGTGCTGCATCTCCTCCGCGATCTGGCCCAGCGGCACGTCGACCCGGTTGTGCTCGTAGAACGTGGCGATCAGGTGGCCGTCGCGGTCGAAGAGCTCCGAGCGCTGCCGCAGCGGTGAGGTGTCGAGGTCGAGGGCCAGGTTCTCGGCGGCGTCCGCGCCCAACCCTGCCGTGAACCAAGCCAGGCCCGCCACCGGGACGGCCAGGCCGGCGACCAGCACGCCCATGCACCCGGCCACCGCGACGAACGCGGCGAGGCGTGCGGAGGCCCGACCGACCCCGCGGAGCCGGGAACCGCGCCGAGTCATCACCTCGGCCCTGTGCCCGATCTTCCTCCGACGATGAATCCGTGCCCGGGACGCCTCGGGTCAGGCGCGGTCCGCGCGTCCCGCGCGCACGCGCCACGTGATGATGCCCGCGACCACGACCGCGGCGACACCGATGGCGACGCCTCGGCCGACCTGGTGCTCGACCTGGTGGTAGGACGCCCCGGCGGCGTACCCGACCACGACCCACAGCGTCCCCCACACGATGCCGCCGATCGCGTTCCACAGCAGGAACTTGCGGTAGGGCATCCGTGAGGCGCCGGCGAGGGCAGGCATCATCGCCCGGAAGAACGCGGTGAACCGACCGAGGAACACCGCGATGCCACCGCGACGCCGCAAGACCGCCTGTGCCTGCTCGACCCGGTGCCGGTGGCGGCTGAGGAGGCCGCTGTCGAGCACCTTGGGCCCGAAGAACCGATGGCCCACCTCGTAGCCGACCGAGTCGCCGACGATGGCAGCGGCCACCACGACCACGATCGCCAGCGGGAGCGCGACGTGCCCGAGGCCGGCGCCGACACCGGCCAGGACGGCCGCGGTCTCGCCGGGGATCACGAAGCCGATGAAGATCGCGTCCTCGGCGAACACCAGGAGAGCGGTGACGGCGAGGATCAGCGTCGGGTTCAGCCCGAGGATGCCGTCGAGGAGACTGCTCACCGGGCACAGTCTGCCGGAGCCCGAGCCACAACCACCGCGACCGGGGACGAGTCCCGCTCGCCGACCGCTGGCACGGAGGACCGGGGACCGGTGGGTCAGCGTGGCGACTGCAGGCCCGACTGGATCGCGAACACGACCAGCTGAGCCCGGTCGCGAGCCCGGAGCTTGACCATCGCGCGGCTGACGTGGGTGCGAACCGTGTCGGGACTCACCACCAGCAGCTCGGCGATCTCCTGGTTGGAGCGACCGGTCGCCACCCAGGCGACGATCTCCCGCTCGCGCTCGGTCAGGTCATCCAGGGCGGGGTGCTTCTCGACGGCCTCCGGCGCCGCAGTCGCGAAGTGCTCGATGACCCGGCGGGTGACCGAGGGTGCGAGGAGGGAGCCGCCGTCGGCGACCACCCGGATCGCGTCGAGGAGCGCGAGCGGGTCGCTGTCCTTGAGGAGGAAGCCGCTGGCACCGAGCCTCAGTGCCTCGAACACGTACTCGTCGAGCTCGAACGTCGTCAGCATCACCATGCGCACCCCGGACAGCTCGGCGTCCTCCGCGACTTCGCTGAGCACCGCGAGGCCGTCGAGCACCGGCATCCGGATGTCGCACAGCACCACCTCCGGGCGGAGTGCGCGGATCATCGACAGCCCCGATCGTCCGTCGGCGGCCTCGCCGACGAGCTCGATGCCGTCCTCGGAGTCGATCAGCGTCGCGAGCCCCATCCGGACGACAGCCTGGTCGTCGATCGCCAGCACCCTGATCGTCATGCCGGCAGGGACCGCCCGGACCTCGAACCCGCCCTGGGGCCGCGGACCGATCGTCAGGGTTCCGCCGCGTGCCTCGATCCTTTCCCGCATCCCGCCGATGCCCCATGCCCTCATCCTGCACCGGTCCCCCACGCCCGTCGTCGGTCACGAGCACGACGAGCGCGTCGCCCTCGCGGCTGATCCGCAGGTCGACGGCCGTTGCGTCCGCATGACGGAGCACGTTGGTCAACGACTCCTGGACCACGACGTACGCCGTCGCCTCCAGGTCGGGCGACAGGGCCGTCGCCTCGGACCTGGCCACATTGAAGTCACCGCTCCGGGTGACGCGCAGGCCGGCGGCCGTCACCCGAGCGACGAGGGCTTCGAGGTCGGCGAGTGTCCGCCGTGGTGCCCGTCGCGCGACCTCCCCCGTCAGCTGCGAGAGCTCGGCACGGAGTGACTCGAGCGCCTCGGTGCTCGTGTCGCGGATCGCCTCCAGCGACCGACGAGCGCCGACAAGGTCGCGGTCGAGCACGTGCAGCGCGACGCCGGCCTGCATCGCAATCACCGCCAGGCCGTGACCGACGCCGTCGTGCAGGTCCTGGGCCATCCGGAGCTTCTCCTCGCTGGCAGCGCGGCGGGTGCGATCGGCGCGCGCCTCGCTCCGGACCCGGGCGGAGGTCGCGATCGCCGCGGCGGCGGCGGAGAGTGCTCCGACGCCGAAGGACTGCCACAGCCGCAGGTCGAGGGCGCCGGCCCGGTATCCGCGGACGGTGAGGCCGACCCAGACGAGAACTGCGGCGACGATGACGAGCGGCACCCACTGCCGGGTCGGCCGGCGCAGGGCGACGAGGAAGGTCGCGACCACGATCGTGAGGAAGATCGGTCCGTTGTCCCCGCCTGCGAGGAAGTAGCCGCCCACCAGTGCGCCGTTGGCGACGACGGCCCAGGGGAACCGGTCGATGGCGAAGAGCACGACCGCCGCAAGCGTGGCCAGAACGCACGGGGAACCACCGGTCCGGCTGGCTCCCGTGGACGTTGACGGCCATGGAGCCGGCCACCACGACGAAGAGGACCGGGGCCAGCCACCACCGGCGCAGCAGATCGCTCATGGCGACGACGTTAGGTCAGTGGGAGTGCCGTGGCGTCACGCCCAGCGCGTAAGCGGCGTACGCGATCCTGCGTACGCCGGCGCCTCTCCCCGGCGGACGCGCCGAAGGCCCGAGCCGCCGAGGGTGGACGGCATGGATGAACTCGTGGTGCAGACGAAGGACCTGACCAAGCGGTACGGCACTGGGGACTCGGCGCGACTCGCGGTCGACCGGGTCTCGATGACCGTCGGGCGTGGTGAGGTGTACGGCTTCCTGGGACCGAACGGAGCCGGCAAGACCACGACCCTGCGGATGGTGCTCGGCCTGATCGGGCCCACCGCCGGGTCTGCCACGGTCCTCGGCCGCAGCGCGGGCGAGTCCGCGATCACCGCGCGGATCGGAGCGCTCATCGAGGGTCCGGGCTTCTACCCCTACCTCTCCGGACGCGACAACCTGCGCACGATGGCGCGCTACCGCGGCCTGCCCGACGCGGTAGCCGACGCCGCCCTCGAGCGGGTCGGGCTCGCCGATCGGGGGAAGGACAAGTTCAAGTCCTACTCCCTCGGGATGAAGCAGCGCCTCGGTGTTGCGGCCGCTCTCATGGGCGACCCGGACGTGGTCGTGCTCGACGAGCCGACCAACGGCCTCGACCCCGCAGGCATGGCGGACATGCGGGCCCTGATCGTGGACCTCGCGAAGGGTGGCCAGACGGTACTGCTCTCGAGCCACCTGCTCGCCGAGGTCGAGGAGATCTGTGACCGGGTCGGAGTCATCGCGAGCGGCAAGCTGCTGGTCGAGTCGACCGTCGCCGCGCTGCGGGGTGGACGCCGCCTGAGGATCACGACCACGCCCGTGGACCGGGCCCTGGCGATCGCGATGCGGATCGCCGGGGAGGACGCGGTCGAGCTCGAGCACGATGCACTGCTCGTCGACGTACCCGCTGACCGGACGCCTGCGCTGGTGCGCGCCCTGGTCAGCGAGGGCCTGGACGTGCACGAGGCGACGATGACCGAACGAACCCTCGAGGACGTGTTCTTCGAGATGACCGACACCGGCCTGCGCGAGCGGGCCGCCGACCCGAACAACGACCTGGAGGTCGTCCGATGAGCGCCCTGCTCGACCAGTCCGTCACCAAGCCGACGACCGCGGTGCTGAACAGCACCCGCGCCGAGCTCCTCCGGCTGCGCAAGTGGCCCGCCGTCTGGGTCACGATCGGCGCCTGGCTCGCGATGAACGCGATGTTCGGCTACATCTTCGACTACGTCACCTACACCAGCGGCACCAACAGCTTCTCGAACGAGGGCGAGCCCCGGGCCGAGCTGCTGGCGAAGCTGCTACCGGTGTCGATCCCCGACGTCCTGGCCCAGGGGATGCCGATGTTCGGCGGCGCGATCATGATGGTGCTCGGGGCGATCATCGCCGGGAACGGGTACGGGTGGGGCACCTGGAAGACGGTCCTGACCCAGGGACCCTCCCGCACCAGCACGCTGCTCGGGTCGCTCGCGGCGACGACGACGCTCGTCGGCGGACTTGTCGTGGTCACGCTGTTGAGCGACTGCCTGATGTCTCTTGGCGTCGCACTGGCGGAGTCACAGTCGATCTCGCTCCCCGCGCTGGGCGACACGACCCAAGCCGTCAGCGTGGCGTTCCTGGTGATGGAGATGTGGGCTCTGGCCGGCTACCTGCTCGGGACGGTGGCCCGTGGCCCGGCGCTCTCCGTCGGCCTCGGACTGGTCTGGGCGCTGGTGATCGAGAACCTGCTGCGCGGGGTCGGCACCTCGCTGTCCTGGGTCGCCTCGTTCACCCACGTGCTCCCCCAGACGGCCAGCGGCTCCCTCGTCGGCCAGATGATCGGCAACGTGAGTGGGCCGAACGACACGCCAGGTCTGCTGACCACGCTGTCGTTCGAGCGCGGGCAGTGGACCACGATCGCGTACGTCCTCGCCTTCCCGCTGCTCACCGTGTGGCTCGTGCGCCGGCGGGACGTGATCTGAGCGCGGCTCAGCCCAGCCGGCGGGCGAAGCAGCGGGCGAGCGCGGCGTCCTTGTAGTAGCCGAAGCCGGGGATCGCGGTGTAGCCGGAGGACTCGTAGAGCGCCATCGCCTCTGGCTGCGCCAGCCCGGTCTCGAGGATCGCCACCTCGGCGCCAGCGGCCCGCGCGGTCGTCTCGATGTGGGCGAGCATGGCCCTGGCGAGCCCGCGACCGCGCGCACCCGGTGCGACGTACATCCGCTTGATCTCGGCGGTCCGGTCGGAGCCGTCGACGACGACGTCGCTCCGGAGCCGCCACGCCCCGCTCGCGACCGGTACGTCGTCGAGGTAGCCGACGAAGAAGGCTCCGCCGGGCGGCTCGAAGTACGCCGGCTCGAGCGGCGTCTCGTCTCGGCTGCCGTAGCGGACGACGTACTCCTGCTGGACCTCCTCGACGAGGCGCGCCGCGTCGGGATGGGTGATCGGGAGCGGCGCGACGAGCCACGCCGCGACCGGCTCGGCCGTGCTGTCCATCGGCACCCCTTCCCGCCCAATGCCGTTGCCGGGAGTGTCACAATAGGGCCGAGTGACAGCGTCGTCGCCACTGATTTCGGCTTGATCTCGACGCAGCCGCCTCGCGGCTCATCCACCGACCGAGGACTCACACGTGAACGACGCGATCCAGATCCCTGACAGCCTCAAGCCGGCCGACGGCCGCTTCGGGGCCGGCCCGTCGAAGATCCAGACGTCGCACCTCGACGCGCTGGCCGCGACCGGCGCCTCGCTGATGGGGACCTCGCACCGCCAGGCTCCGGTGAAGAACACCGTGGGCCGCGTGCGCGAGGGTGTGCGCACCCTCTTCGGCCTGCCGGAGGGCTACGAGGTGGTGCTCGGCAACGGTGGCGCCACGGCGTTCTGGGACATCGCCACGTTCGGGCTCATCCGCAGCAAGAGCCAGCACCTCGCCTTCGGTGAGTTCTCCTCGAAGTTCGCCAAGGCCGCAGAGCAGGCGCCGTTCCTCGAGGCGCCGTCGGTGATCAGGTCGGAGCCCGGGTCGCGGCCGGTGGCCCAGGCCGAGGCCGGTGTGGACGCCTATGCCTGGGCGCACAACGAGACCTCGACCGCCGTGATGGCGCCGGTGCACCGGGTGGAAGGTGCCGACGACGGCGCCCTGGTGCTGATCGACGCGACCTCGGGTGCCGGTGGGCTGCCGGTCGACGTCACCGAGGTCGACGCCTACTACTTCGCCCCCCAGAAGTGCTTCGCCTCCGACGGCGGCCTGTGGGTCGCGGTGATGTCGCCCACAGCGCTCGAGCGCGCGGCCGAGATCGGCGCCTCCGACCGCTGGGTGCCGGCGTTCTTCGACCTGCCGACAGCCATCGACAACTCGGCGAAGAACCAGACCTACAACACC
>CAWDUF010000012.1:0-48885 GCA_963805425.1 uncultured Actinomycetota bacterium
CGAACCGCTTCGCCGTACCGGCACCGATGCCTCGTGCCGCGCCGGTGATGATCGCGACGCGTCCGTCGAATCGACCCATGACTGCTCCTGTTCGTGTGAGATCCGGGGTGCGCTCCGCCCGGGGGCGGCACCGGTCACTCTAGGGCGCGGGCGCGGGGCCGGACGCACCACCTGCGCTGGGAGTGGACGGCCAGGTCGGTCTAGGCTTCACGGCGTGGGTAGAGCCAACTTCAAGTTCGCGGGGCTGTGCGCACTCGCACTGGCGTTGGCCATGGTGCTGGTGGCCTGGATCGAGGACCTGCCGATCCGCGACCCGGACGGCGTGGTCGTCCCGACGTACGTCCGGCTGCCGATCATCCTGCTGCTGGCGTGGCTGCTCGACGTCCTCCCCCGCTCGCTGTACCGGAGCCGACGGCGTTGGCGGTCGGTCTGGACTGACTTCCGCACGGTTGCGCGGGAGCGCTGGACCCGCTCGCACGTGGTGTTCGCGGTGTCCGGCCTCGCGGCCTGGTACGTCTGCTACGCCGCGTTCCGCAACCTGAAGAGCTACGTGCCCTTCGTCCACGAGCGGATCTTCGACAAGAGCTTCGAGCGCATCGATCGGGCGATGTGGCTCGGGCACGACCCGGCCAACGTGCTGCACTCCTGGTTCGGCACCGGCTGGGCAGCAGAGTTCTTCTCGGCGGTCTACGTGATCTGGATCGTGCTGATCCCGGTCACGCTGGCGATCGCGCTCGTCTGGACCCGGCATCCCGCCGCGGGTTCGTGGTTCGTCACCGCGGTCGCCCTCGACTGGCTGCTCGGCGTCGCGGCGTACTTCGCGCTGCCGACGCTCGGGCCGATCTACTCCTCACCCGGCGACTTCGCGGACCTGCGGCACACCTACGCCACCACCCTCGAGGAGAACCTGCTCACCGACCGGCTCAAGGTGCTCTCCGATCCGCACGCGACTCACGCCGTGCAGACGATCGCGGCGTTCCCGTCGCTGCACGTGGGCCTGATGGTCACCGTGTGCCTGTTCGTGACTCTTGCCGGCATGGCGCGCTGGGTCCAGGCCACTGCCTGGGGGTTCCTGGCGCTGACGGTGCTCTCCACGATCTACCTCGGCTGGCACTTCTCACTGGACGCGATCGGAGGTGCCCTCCTCGGCGCCGCCGCCGTCTGGATCGCGGCGATCGGCACCGGCAACCACGTCGGCGGCCGGCCCCGTCTGGTCGACCGCGGCACCCACGACCGCGGCGACGCGACGGCTCAGCCCAGCGCCGAGCTCAGCAGCTCGGCGTAACGGGTCGCCTCGGCCTCGTCGGCGTACTTGGTCCGCGGCCAGAAGAAGCCACGCAGTCCGTCGCCCTTCGTCCGCGGCACCACATGGCAGTGCAGGTGTGGCACCGACTGCGAGACCGTGTTGTTCATCGCCACGAACGATCCCTGGGCGCCGAGCCCCTCGACCATCGCCGTTGCCAGTCGCTGTGCGCTTGCGACGAAGCCGTCGCGGAGCCCCTCGGGGAGGTCAGGCAGGGTGACGACGTGTGCCCGTGGCACGAGCAGGGTGTGTCCCTTGAAGATCGGCCGATGGTCGAGGAACGCGACGAACTCGTCGTCGGCCAGGACGATCGGCGCTGGTACGTCGCCGGCCGCGATCTGGCAGAACAGGCAGGACATCAGGCCGTGTCCGAGTCGTCGCCGCGGTGGACGCGCACGTCGACGCCCACCAGGAGCACCAGCGCGACGAGGACGGCAGCGGTGAAGCCGGTGCCGTCGAGGTGGTCGACGGACTCACCCTGGACGACGTTCCACCCGAGGCCGCCGATCGCGCCGCCGACCAGGCCGAAGACGAACAGCGTGAGCAGCCGCGGGTAGCCGGGCCGGTGCCGGACGATCCACACGAGCCCTCCGACGATCACGCCGGCGACGAGATACGCCAACAAGCCCATGGGCCCAGATTAGTGGAACGCGTTCCACCGCCCGCCGTAGGTCGAGCAGTGAGCGCCAGCGAGCGATCAGCCGCGGTGGTCGAGCAGCGAGCGCCAGCGAGCGATCAGCCGAGACCTTCGCGGACGAACTGGGTGATCGGCCCGGCCGGCTCGAATCCGAGCCGCAGGTAGAGCGACAGCCCGAGCTCGCTCGCATCGAGACATGCTCGGGTGCCTCCCTGGGCCATGCCGGCCCGCAGGGCTGCCGCGGTCATCGCGGTCCCGACCCCGCGACCTCGCCAGTCGGGGTCGGTGTTGACGAAGAACACACCGACGGTGGCGCCCCAGGCTGCCGAAGCCGCCGTAGCTCTCACGACCGAGCCCGCGTCGACGGCCGCCAGGTAAGTCGCCCTCGGGATGGAGACCAGGTAGCGGACGAAGCCGTCGAGGTCGGCCATCGGGGCCATGGCGGGATCGGAGCGCAGCGCAGCTGCAGCCGCGGCAGCCAACGAGACCGCCGCCGGGTCGTCGGTGTGGACCGGTCGTCGGACCAAGCCGGTCGGAAGCGCCGGCTCGGGTACGGCGGCGAGATCCCTGCACACCATCGCGGTGCACCGGGTGAGGCGATACCCGCCGGTGCGCGACATCAGGTCGTGGCACGCCTCGGCGTGGTCGAAGACGTAGACGACCCGGGCACGCAGGTCGGACTCGCGTGCCGCGAGGAGACCGAGAGCCTGGTCATCGGTGACGAGGACTCGCCCGTCGAGCGACTCGGCGCTGCGGCCGACGAGACCGAGGATGCCCGGACTGTCCACGACCTCCTGGCCGGGGTGCTGCAGGGCGAGGACCCGGTCCCGGAACCCGTCGAGGTAGTCCTCGACGGGTCCCGGTGCTGCCACAGGGGCAGCCTAGGTCGTGGTCCGTGACGGCGTCAGGAAGCTGGTCAGGAGGCCCGGTGCAGGCCGTGGCGGAGCTGGTTGCGAAGAACGATGGTGCGGATCTCCTCGGCGGCCGCGTCGTCGTGGTCGCTGAGCAGGCCGAGCAGGTCGTCGACCTCGTTGGGTGCGGTGTAGGTGGAGAGCTCGCGCTCGAGGTTGCGACGCGCAACTCGCGCGTCCCGCCTCTCCCGCAGCTCGTCGATCAGTGACTTGGTGTTCATGACTCAAGTGTGAGCGCGTCTCGACCCATACGTCCAATCGTTCTAGCGTAAGCAATCCATGCAGTATTGTCATGGATGTGGACACCGAGTCCGTGCGCTGGTTTCAGCTGGTCGCCGACGGAGCGACCGTCACCGAGGTGGCCCAGACCCACCAGGTGAGCCAGCCCGCCGTCTCCCGGAGCCTGGCTCGGCTGGAGGCGGAGATCGGCACTCCCCTGCTCCGCAAGACCGGCCGGCTGCTCCGTCCGACGTACGCCGGCGAGGTGTTCCGCCGGCACGTCGACACGATGCTGCGCGGGCTCGACGACGGCCTCGCCGCCGTGGCCGAGCTCGTCGACCCGAGCACCGGAACGGTGTCGGTGGCGTTCCAGCTCTCGCTCGGCACCTGGCTGGTCCCCGAGATGATCGAGCACTTCCGCGCCGAGCACCCGCGGGTTCAGTTCCGGCTGGAGGAGTCCCACGACGCCCTCGGATCGTCGCTCGTCGCGGGCGGCCGGATCGACCTCGAGTTCACCTCCCGACGGCCGCGGAACCCAGCCGTCCGCTGGGAGCGGCTGTTCGCCCAGCGGCTTTATCTCGCGGTGCCGCGCGACCACCGGCTCGCCGAGCGGGACTCCGTCGCGCTCGCGGACGCGACCGGGGAGGAGTTCGTGATGCTGCGGCCGACCTGGGAGCTGCGTGCGCTGTCCGACGAGCTGTGCGCGGAAGCCGGCTTCGACCCGCGGGTCTCGTTCGAGGTCGACGACCTCTCGGTGGTGCACGGGTTCGTCGCCGCGCGCCTCGGCGTGGCGATCGTCCCCGCCACCGAAGGGGAGCAGCAGCACGCCGGACCCGCCGTGGCGATGGTCCGGCTGCGCGACCCGCGGGCGACGCGAGACGTGGGCCTGGCCTGGTCGCGAGAGCGGCGCCTGCTCCCGTCGGCCGACCTGTTCCGGCGCCATGTGCTGGCCTCGACCGCCGGGCCGCAAGGTGCCGGGCGCCAGGCACAAAGACACAGGCGTCGCACAGGGTCCACCTGAGGTGCACCCAGTCCGGATGTCGAGGATTCCCTCAGACACCCGAGGAGGGAACACCATGGCTGATCAGCGAAGTACCCCAAGCGGCACGCCCAGCGGCTCTCGCTGGGAGCCGACGCCCGGCGACGACCAGACCCCCGACGACACCGGCACCACCGAGCGTGCCGATGCCGTCGAGACCCCGGAGACGGTCACCCCCGCGCCGCACGAAGACCCGTACGGCGTCGTACCGCCGGTCACCCCCAGTCCCGTCGACGACGCGGATCGTCGCGCCCGGCTGCGCGGCCGTGCGGTCCTGGCCGGCGCGGCCACGGCGCTCACGCTGGGAGGCGGACTCGTCGGGTTCGTGATCGGGCACAGCACCACCGGCGACGACAACGGCTTCCGGCCGGCGAACTTCTCCGGGCAGCAGCCGGGGGGCCGGCTCGGCAACGGCCAGCAGGGCCCGCCTTCGTTCGGTGACCGCGACGGCGACGGCCCGGGCTTCGGCCAGCCGCCGCAGGGTTCAGACGGCGGATCGTCGTCGAACAGCGGCTCGTCCGGCACCGGCACCTGACCGCCGGGCGGCACGTCAGTCGCGCGTGTAGCTGACCTCGTCACCCCGAACATCCCGTACCAGGTGACCGACCTCGCGCTTCTGGGCCATGGCGCGGCCCTTGAACTCGGCCTCCGAGCGGGTGGCCCGGAAGTTGGCGGCCATGCGGGTGCCTCGGACCCGGTTGAACCACCGGCTCCCGTCGAAGCAGGTCTCGATGTCTCCCGCCGTCACTCCGTCGGGGACCGGAGCGGGCACATCGGTCAGCACGGACGCCGCGACGACCGGGTCCGTCGCCTCGGCCGCGAGGCGGTCCGTGCCTTCGGCAACCGAGGTCCCGGCGTGCTCCTCCTGGTCGGCGCCGATGCTCCAGAGCCGCGCCCAGCCGTCGTCGCCGTCCCCAGGGGGGTCATTGCCGACGCGTGGGTTCACTGACCGGACCCGGCGTCATCGGTGCTCCGCCAATGCTCCGAGGGGCGGGCGTCGTGCTGGTCGGTGACCTCGAGGAGCAGCTCCGAACCGGTGTGCTCGTTCCCCGGCGTCGATGCGGCGAGCATCGCTTCCTCGCCCTGGTAGTCGGTGAAGCCGGGAGGAACGACCAGGAGCTTCAGACGCGTCCTGTCGATCATCTGCACGACGAGCGTATGGGTGTCATCGCTCGGGAACGACCCTGCTTTGACGAAGCCGCGCGCGACGGGCACTCGTCGGGCGACCGTGTCCCAGTCAGGTGGGGAGTAGACGACCCGGGCGACCCGCCCGACTGCGGCGGGAAAACCGTCGACGAGCTGCGCGAGCTCGACGGTCAGGTCCCGGCTGCGAGGCCACCAGGCACCGTCGAGGACATCGCGCCTCGACGCTTCGCCCATCCGCAGGCGCAGGGCCGGGATGGAATCCGGAAGAGGAGAAGGTGGGATCGATTGCGGCGCTGACATGGCGTCCGCCCCTTCGACCACTGGTCACGACGCCGAACTGGCGCCGACCACTGCGGTCATTGCCCTCACCCTACGTCCCGGCTGGTCAGGGACAGACCGATTCGAAACCCGGACGATTGCGAAAGAAGGCCCGGCCGCTCTCGCGGTCGGGCCTTCATGACGGATGGTGGAGCTGGCGGGAATCGAACCCGCGTCCTCGAGCGCCGAACCAGGTCTTCTCCGGGTGCAGTCCGTGAAGTCGCTTTTCTCGGCCCCGGCGCTGGCACGGACACGTGCGCCGACGGGCTCAGTCAGGAAAAAGTCCCGATCAACCCTCCTGACAGGAGTTGATCAGCAAGCCTCCTGGATGAGGCCAGGATCCGGGACGGAGGCAGATGCCCGGTCTGACCCTTCGATCACCGCTCAGGCGGCGAGAGCGAAGTGACTGCGCTTAGCATTGGCAGTTGTGTTTTCCAGCGAACGTTTACGAGATGACGCTGGCTTCTCGACCCGCTTCTCCTGGGACTAGCGTCCCCAGTCGAAACCAATCAGCCCCTCTTGAGTTGTGCTTCCACTGTACGGGGAACGCCCGACGCGGGCACATTCATTCCGTGCTGCCGGTGCCGAAGAGCGCCGCAGCGTTGTGCCAGCAGACCTTGCGCAGCCAGTCCTCGTCGAGGCTGGGGTGCTTGTCGTGCAGGCGGGCGAGCGACTCGAGCTGGTGCAGGTAGGGGTACGGGATCGTCGGGAAGTCACTGCCGAGCAGCACCTTGTCGCCGAGGTCGGCCAGCCGCGGAAGGAGCGCGTCGGGATAGCCGCCGGCTGCGACGAAGAAGTCGGTGAACACCATCGTGGTGTCGAGCCGGGTCTCGTCGTACTGCTCGGCGAGCGCGAGGAACTCGGCGTACTCGGGCGCGCCGAGGTGCGCGACGATCACCCGCAGTCGCGGATGGACGCGCAGCAGTCGTTCCAGATGTCAGGCCCGGTGAAGGCGTTGCCGATCGGGCCCGAGCCGACGTGCACGACGATCGGGATGCCGGCTTCCTCGAGCCGGTCCCACGCCGGCTCGAGCAGCGGGTCGTCGAGCCGGAACTCGCCGACCTGGGTGTGCAGCTTGAACACCTCGACGCCGTCGGCGACGCAGCTGGTCGACGTACTCCCCCACCCCCGGCTCGGGATAGAAGGTCGCCGACCGCAGGCACTCCGGCACGGCGACGGCGAAGCCCGCGGCCCAGTCGTTGAGGTACGCCGCGACGCCGGGTCGGTGCGCATACGGGAGAGCGCTGAACCGCCGGACGCCGAAGGAGCGCAGCTGCTCGACGCGTTCCTCGTGGGAGCCGCGGTAGCGGATCGGCCAGGCACGCCCGATCTTCGGGCCCGCCTCGTCGAACTGGCGCCAGACCGCGGCCTGGATGTTGGGAGGCAGGAAATGGACGTGCACGTCGAAGAGACCGGGGAGACCGAGAGACTTCCACCAGGCATGGACGCCCTCGTCGGTCACTCGTGTCCCTTGAGGCGTCGGCCGACCGCCTGCTGCTTCTCCCGGTCGTCCTGGCGCTCGCGCAGGGTCTGGCGCTTGTCCCAGGACTTCTTGCCCTTGGCCAGCGCGATCTCGACCTTGGCCCGGCCGTCCTTGAAGTACAGCGACAGCGGCACGATCGTGTAGCCCTTCTCGCTGGTCTTGCGCTGGATCTTGTCGATCTCGACCCGGTTGAGCAGCAGCTTGCGCTTGCGCCGGGCGGCATGGTTGGTCCAGGTGCCCTGGGCGTACTCCGGGATGTGTACGCCGTGCAGCCAGGCCTCGCCGTTCTCGATGTCGACGAACCCGTCGACCAGGGACGCCCGGCCGGCGCGCAACGACTTCACCTCGGTGCCGACGAGGACCAGTCCGGCCTCGTAGGTGTCCTCGATGTGGTAGTCGTGCCGCGCCTTGCGGTTCTGCGCAACCAGCTTGCGCCCCTGCTCCTTGGGCATGCCGGACAGTCTCTCAGGCCCGGCAACGGGTTTCGCGGCAGCGGTTCAGAAGAACTGGACCGGATCGACCGGAGTGCCGTCGAGCAACACCGTGAAGTGCAGGTGGCACCCGGTGGACCACCCGGTCGTGCCGGCGTACGAGACCACGTCGCCGCGGCCCACCTGCGCCCCGCTGCGCACCCGGTAGGAGCTGATGTGGTTGTAGATCAGCGTCATCGCCTTGCCGTTGAACTTGCCGACGTCGAGGAACAGCCGGTTGCCCCAGACGCTGTCGTAGTACTCGGCGATCACCGTCCCGGATGCGCCGGCGTGCTCCGGAGTCCCGCACGGAGCGTGGAAGTCGTCACCGTTGTGCAGGCCCCAGTAGCCGTAGATCGGGTGCTTGCGCCACCCGAACGGCGAGGTGATGTAGCTGTTCTCCACCGGACGGAGGAGGAAGCCTCCGCCGCCGCCGTGGTAGCCGCCCTTCTGGTGCTTGGCGCGCTCGAGGATGAGCTTCTTGATCCGCTTCTCCTCCTGGCGCGCCGCCCGGACCTTGGCCGCGTCGCGCGCCAGGATCTTGCGTGCCGCCGCGGCGGCCTGGCTGCGGCGGGCGACCAGGGTGGCCACCTCGGCACGGTTCGCGGCGGCCTCGCGCTCGAGCGCCTGCCGACGGACCAGGTTGGCGGCCGCGGCGCGGCGCTGCTCGGCGACCGCGATCTTGGCCTGCTCGACCTTGCCCTTCTGCACCTTGAGCAACGCCTCGGTCGCCTTGAGCTGGTCGTACGCCGTGGTCTCGCGGTCCATCATGTTGTCCACGGTGTTCTGCTGGGTGGTGACCTCCTCCGGCGTCCGCGCCTGCATGAGCAGGGACAGCTCGAGGAGGCTCGGGTCGCCGTACTGGTAGCTCGAGGCAACCAGCCGGCCCATGTCGGCGCGTTGCTCCACGACCGCGGCCTCGCCGTCCTTCACCGCCTGCTCGGCCTGGGCGAGCGCCTGCACGGCCTGCGCGAGCTTGGCCTGCATCTGGGTGTCGAGCACCCGCGCGGCCGTGAGCTCGCCTTGCGTCACCGCGAGCTTGTGCTCGGCGGTGCTGAGCAGCGCCTTCGCTGCGGTGAGCTGGCGGGTCGCCGCGGTGAGCGCCTTGCTCGACTCGTCCATGGCGCCGACGGCGCTGACGACGGCCTGGTGGGCGTGGTGCTTCTTGTTGTGCAGGTCATCGGCCTGAGCCAGCGGTGACACCGCCGGGCCCGAGATGACGCCGACCGTGCAGAGGACGGCCAGTGTCCGGGAGACGCGGCGACGACCGCCGGGGCGCGGCGCTGCCGCGGCTGGGGCTGCCGTGCGAGGGGAAGGGAGTACCACTGGTCAGCCTGTTCAAATTGGGGAAGAAGTGAACAGAGTGACCGTAACCGACCGCTCTCAGACTTTGAGGTATTTGCGGGTCATCACGAGTGTCGGGATGGTCGTGAGCACCACGCCGAGCGCGGCGATCGCCGCGAAGGCCCACAACCCGTCGTGCCAGTCGATCCAGGCCATCACGTGGCTGTTCTTGCGCAGCCACCCGTACACGGCGAACTGGAGGAACGCCGCCAGGGCCAGGCCGGTGAGACTGATCGCGATCACGCTCGCCACGAGGGTCTCGAACAGGAACGGCAACGAGATGTAGAGGTTCGACGCGCCCACCAGGCGCATGATCCCGATCTCCTTCCGGCGGGCGAACGCCGCGAGCCTGATCGCGTTGCCGACCTGGAGGATCGCCGCGATCAGCAGGAAGGTGGCGATGCCGGCGGCGCCCCACTTCAGCACGCTCATCCAGTAGTAGATCGGCTTGAGCACCTCACGCAGGTCGCGGACGTGATCGACGCCGTCCATCCCGGCGAGGGCGGACTTCACCCCTTGGTACTGGTTCGGATCCTTGAGCCGGACCCAGTACGACTCCTGCATGTCGTTCGCCGTGACCGTGGAGTAGATCTCCTGCTCGGTCTTGTCGCGCGAGACGAAGATCTTCTTCCAGATCTCGAACGCCTGCTCCTTGCTCTGGAAGTGGTAGGACTTCACCTCCGGGTGCGAGGCGAGGACCTGGGTGATCGCCTGCTTCTGCGGGTCGGTGCTCTCACCGGACGTGCAGTGCGGCGTACGGGAGTTCTGGTTGCAGAGGAAGACGGTGATCTGGAGCCGGTCACCCCAGGACGCCTCGGCCTTCTGCGCCTGCTTGTTGAGCATCACCGCCATGCCGACCAGCGTCAGCGAGACGAAGATGGTCACCACCAGGGCGACGGTCATGGAGACGTTGCGGCGCAGGCCGGTGCCGGTCTCGGTGAAGACGTACTTGAGCTGCATCGCGACCTCTCAGTGCTGGAAGCCGTAGACGCCGCGCGACTGGTCGCGCACGACGCGGCCGTCGTCGAGCTCGATCACGCGCTTGCGCATCTGGTCGACGATGCCGGCGTCGTGGGTGGCCATCACGACCGTCGTGCCGGTGCGGTTGATCCGGTCGAGCAGCTTCATGATGCCCACGCTGGTGTTGGGGTCGAGGTTGCCGGTCGGCTCGTCGGCGATCAGGATCTGGGGCCGGTTGACGAACGCGCGCGCGATCGCGACGCGCTGCTGCTCGCCACCGGAGAGCTCGTCGGGCATGCGCGCGCCCTTGCCCTCGAGGCCGACGAGCTCGAGGGTCTCCGGGACGACCTTGTTGATGTGCGACTTCGGCTTGCCGATCACCTGGAGCGCGAAGGCGACGTTCTCGGAGACCGTCTTGTTCGACAGCAGCCGGAAGTCCTGGAAGACGGTGCCGATCTTGCGGCGCAGCGCCGGGACCTTCCAGCTGGCCAGCCGGTTGATCTCCTTGCCGGCGACGTACACGCGGCCCTTGTTCGGCCGGGCCTCCCGCAGCACGAGGCGCAGGAAGGTGGACTTCCCGGATCCGGACGCGCCGACGAGGAAGACGAACTCACCCTTCTCGACGTCGACGCTCACGTCGGACAGCGCGGCGCGCGACTGGCCGGGGTACGTCGTGGAGACGCTCTCGAATCTGATCACAGGGAGTGGGCGGCCGGTGTCGGGGTCACTGTCGGGTTCGGGGTCTCACGCGTGGGGCTCCGGCCGCCCACCGAGTGTAGGCGAGCCACCTGAAGGCTTCCGGCACGCGGTCGCCGTCGGTGTTTCGCCGGTGCCGACAGGGCGCCGACGGGGGTTTCGCCTAGGGTTTCGGCCATGGTGCGCAGGTCGTGGTCCGTGGCCTCCGCGCTGCTGGTCCTCACCCTGGCAGCGGGCTGCAGCGGGTCGGACCACCCGACCTCGACACCGACCGCGCGTCCGACGCCGATCGCGAAGCTCGACCTCACGGCGGTCAGGCTCGTCCGGGCGGAGTTCTGCGACCGGGTGCCGACGCCGGCCGTCCGCCGGGCTCTGGGCGGCGACGCCGAGGCCGACGACAGCTGGGCCAACGGCGACCCGGTCCCGGGTGACGAGGGGTCGGGCGACGTCGGCCACGAGATCGGCTGTGCGTGGACCGGCGCAGGCGGCCTCGCCGCCCGGGCATGGGTGTTCGCCCGGCCGGTGGGCGCGGTCCTCGCCCGGCAGATCATGCGGGCGGCCGGCCGGAGGCAGGGCTGCACCGCCGAGCACACCGAGGTCTTCGGAGATCCCGCGGTGCTCCAGCGCTGCACGCTGGCCGGCGGGGTCGAGCGACTCCGGCGGGCCGGGTTGTTCGGTGACACCTGGCTGACGTGCGAGGTCGCCGCTCCCGCTTCCGTGCCCGCGCCGCAGCGCAACGAGCGTCTCGACACCTGGTGCGCCCAGGTGGTCGCCGCCACGAGCACCGGAGGTTGAGCCGGTCGGAACCCGTCTCGACAGGCTCGACGTCCGGAGCTCAGGCCTTTGTCTTGACCTCGGCGCCCATCCGCCAGCGGATGCCGGCCTCGAGGAAGCGCGTCGATGTCACCGTCGAAGACCGCCTCCGGGTTGCCGACTTCGTACTCGGTGCGGAGGTCCTTGACCATCTGGTAGGGGTTCAGCACGTAGGAGCGCATCTGGTCGCCCCACGAGGCCTGCACGTCTCCACGCAGCTCGTCGAGGTGGGCCTTCTCCTCGGCCTTCTTCACCGCGAGCAGCTTGGCCTTCAAGATGACCATGGCCGAGGCCTTGTTCTGCAGCTGGGACTTCTCGTTCTGGCAGGACACCACGATGCCGGTCGGGATGTGCGTCAGCCGGACCGCCGAGTCGGTGGTGTTCACCGACTGGCCGCCCGGGCCGGACGACCGGTAGACGTCGACCCGGATGTCCTCGTCGGGGATGTCGATCTCGTCGGTCTGCTCGAGCACCGGCACGACCTCGACCGCGGCAAAGCTGGTCTGCCGGCGGCCCTGGTTGTCGAACGGGCTGATCCGCACCAGCCGGTGGGTGCCGGCCTCCACCGAGAGCGTGCCGTAGGCGTACGGCGCATGGATCGCGAAGGTCGCGGACTTCAGGCCGGCCTCCTCGGCGTAGGAGGTGTCGAAGACCTCGACGGGGTACTTCTTGCGCTCGGCCCACCGGGTGTACATCCGCATCAGCATCTCGGCGAAGTCCGCGGCGTCGACGCCGCCGGCACCGGCCCGGACGCTGATGATCGCCTCGCGGGCGTCGTACTCGCCGGAGAGCAGCGTGCGCACCTCGAGCTGCTCGACGGCCTTGTGGATCCGGTCGAGCTCGGTCTCGGAGTCGGCGAGCACCGACTCGTCGTTCTCCTCGCGCGCCATCTCCAGCATCAGCTCGAGGTCGTCGAGCCGGGACTGGAGCGAGGCGAAGCGCTCGAGCTCGCCCTGGAGCGCGGAGAGCCGGCCGGTCACGCGCTGGGCGTTGGCCTGGTCGTCCCAGAGGTCCGGCACCGCCACCTGCTCTCCGAGGTCAGCGATCTCGGCGCGCATGCCGTCGACATCGAGGACCTTCTCGATGGTCTGCATGGTCGCCTGGAGCTGTTTGATCTCGGAGTCGATGTCGCGTGCTGCCACAAGGAGCCACGTTACCCGGCCGTGCGTCGGCAGACCTCGCCCCAGGGGGTCGGCTCGAGGCCGAGCTCGGCGGTGATGGCCGAGGAGTCCATCACGTAGGGGCGGGTGAACTGGTACTCCGTCTCCCGGAGCTCGCGCAGCTGTCCGTCGAACAGGCCGGCGATCCGGAGCACCGGCCGGGGATAGGCCTTCACCGTCACGGGTCGCTTGCCCACCGAGGCGAGCACGTCGTTGACCGCCTCGGCCTGGGTGCGCGGCGCGTTGCTCGGCGCGTGCCAGACGCGACCGTGGGCCGACTCGGTCCCGGCGACGGCGACCAGCGCGCGACCCATGTCGTGGACGTCGGTCCAGGTGTGCGGCTGGTCCGCGCTGCCGACCACCCGCACGCTCTTGCCCTGCAACGCGGCGGGTACGACGCGCGGCACGTGCGCGCCCTGGCCGAGCGGCCCGCCCATGTAGTCGGCGCCGCGCACCTCGACCGCACGGATCCGGCCGGCAGCGTGCAGCGCGAACGCCTCGGCGGTCATCCGGGCGCGGATCTGCGCCTTCTTGCCGGGGGCGGCGTCGGGCATGCCCTCGACCATCGGGCCGTCGACGGGGCCGTAGGGGTAGAGGTTGCCGGTGACCGCGAGGACGGCACCCGAGCGCTCGGCGGCGACGAGGAGGGCGGCCGCGACCGGCGGCCAGAGCTCGGCCCAGGCGTCGTACCGGGGCGGGTTGACGCAGTTGTAGAGCACCTGGGCGCCCTCGGCGAGCCGGCTCAGCGCCTGTCCGTCGGCCGCGTCGACGGCGACCCGCGTCGCGCCGTCGATGTCGGGCCCCTGGCCCGAGCGGCTGGCGAGCACCACGTCGGCGCCGCGCTCCGCCAGCACTGCCGCGACGGCCTTGCCGACCGGTCCGGCCCCGATGATCACGTGTCGATCTGACATTCCTGCACCTCTTCTGTGTCTGCCTGCTTGGGTCTGACGGTGGAAGCGAGAGCACTGCTCTCGGTTTGAACTCTGGCACGGCCTGACGGGAAAAGCAAGAGCATTGCTCTCGTTTGTTGTCACCGCTCTCGTTCTCTGCGAAGATGGCGCACATGAGCACCCAGTCGGCCCCCCGCACGGCCCGGGACTTCGCCCGCATCGAGCTCACCCGGCAGATCCTCGCGAGCGCTCGTGCGCAGCTGGCCGAGGTCGGCCCCGGCGAGCTCTCGGTCCGCCAGATCGCCCGCGAGCTCGGGATGGCGTCGTCCGCGGTCTACCGCTACTTCCCCAGCCGCGACCACCTGATCACCGCGCTGCTGATCCAATGCTACGACGAGAGCGCCGAGGCGGTGGAAGCCGCTGAGGCCGCGCTCCCCCGCGACCAGCTGCACAAACGCTGGGTCGCGATGGCGACCGCCCTGCGCGCCTGGGCGCTGGCGAACCGGCAGGAGTACGCCCTGCTCTACGGCTCCCCCGTCCCCGGGTACGCCGCTCCGGAGGACACCGTGATGCCGGCGATACGAGTGCCGCAGCTGTTCCTCGGCCTGGTCGCCGACACCGAGGAGCGCGGCGTCCCCCTCGGCGCGCCGCACGCGCCGGTGCCGCGAAAGGAGAAGGCAGCGCTCGCCCCGATCGCGGAGTCGATCGGCCGGCCCGTCGGCGACGAGCGACTGGTGCGGGCGATGATGGCCTGGCCGATGCTGATCGGGCAGCTCACCCTCGAGCTCTTCGGCCACCTGCACAAGGGCGTGCTCGACTACGACGTCCACTTCGCCCACCTGGTCGACCGGATCTCGGGCGACCTCGGGCTGCGCTGAGCTCAGTCGGAGACCACCACGACTGCGGCCGCACTGCCGGTGACGGTCGTGGACTCTCCGACGCCCGGCACGCGCAGCGGCAGGTCGAGCGGAGCCGCGACCCGGACCGCGACCGAGGTCGCCGAGGCGCTGACTACCCAGGTGAGCCCGGGATAGCGGCCGAGCGCACCGCTGCTGCGCAGGTACTCCTCGACGTACTGCCGCGCCGTCGCCGGATCGATCTCGGCGCGTTCACCGAGTCCACGGGTGTAGACCGCGTCGCCCTGGAGGCCGTCGGTGGCCGCGAGCGCAGCGGCGTCGGCGACCGAGTCGAGCCCCTGGCGCCGCAGGTACGCCGCGGAGGCGTCGACGACGACCGCGACCAGGAGCGCGACCACGAGCGCGAAGCCGATGATCAACGGCGTGATCGAGCCACGGTCGTCGCGACGACGGGCAGTCACGGCCGGGCCTCGCGGAAGGTGCCGTACGGCGAGCGGTGAACGGCGTCGACGGCGATCCGCGGAGTGCTTTCGCCGAGCACCGCCGGCATCAGCGGCAGCTCGGCGGCGGAGCGGACCTCGGCCGAAACCACCGAGCCGGGCGTCAGGCACCGCCGGGGGTCCGGCCGGCAGGAGATGGTGAGGCTGAACCGCGCAGAGTCGATGCCCTGATCACCGAAAGCCAGCCGCGCCGCCGCGTGCGCGCGGGCGTACCCGGTCTCCTGATCGGGCGCCGTGACGAACGCTCGGCTCGCCGACCGCGCGGCCGCCGATGCGGCGTACGCCGCCCGCTGGGTGTCGAAGGCGGCCAGCACGATGTAGAGCAGGGGCACGAGCAGGAGGATCGCCAGCCACACGAACTCGACGATCGCGGTGCCACGGTCGTCGCGAGCCAGCCGCCTGATCACGGCACCCCTCCTGCGGCGGTCTCGCGCACCGCGTGTCCGGCCACCTCGATCTCCACCCCGGGACCCCAGATGCCGAGGGGCGGGATGTTCGCGTGCACCCTGATCTCGACCGTCGGAACCCCGTCGACCACGACGTCGCGGGCGTCGATCTCACCCGCGAACCGCTCCGAGATCGCATCACCGATCTGTGCCCGCGTGCGTGCGACGCCGTCGGTCGGAGAGCGGTCGACCGTAGCGGCATACCGGGCCCCTTCGGTCGCTGCGGCGGTCAACGTGTTGCGCACGTGCAGGACGAGGGCGACCTGGATCAGGCCGAGCACCAGCGGCACCAGCACCAGACTGACGAGGACGAAGTCGACGACCGCGGCGCCGTGCTCAGCCGGTGACGGACGCTCAGCCGGTGACCGACGACAACGCGTCACGGAGCATCGTGCTCAGCTGGGAGCCGGCGATCGCCCAGAGCGCGGCGACAAGCCCTGCGCTCATCACGGTGATCAGCACCCAGCCGGGCACGTCACCGCGCTCGTCCCTCCGCCTGTCCCGAGACCTGTCCACCATCCTGTTCTCCTTTCTCATGGCACCACCAGGCGCAGGCCGACCAGGCCCGGCCAGAACGCGAACACGACGACCGTGGGGAGGACGAGGAACACCACCGGAACCATCATCAGCACCTCGCGGCGAGCGCCCGACTCGATGAGCGCACGACGACCGGCCTCCCGTACGTCGCCCGCCTGGGCGTGCAGGACGTCGGCGAGCGGCGTACCGCGCTCCACAGCGACGGCGATCCCCTCCGCGAACCGTGACACCGCGGGAAGGCCGGAGCGCGCCGCGAGGTCGTCGAAGGCACGGGCGACGGGCGTCCCGGTGCGCACCTGGGCCAGGACGTCGCGCAGATCAGCGGAGAGCTCTCCGTGCGATCGCCGGACCACCCGATCGAGGGCCGCCACCGGGCTCTCACCTGCGGCGACTGCCAGCGCAAGAAGCTCTGCGATGGTCGGGAACTCCTCGACGATCCGGCGCTCCCTCCGCGCAACCTGCGCGGAAAGCCGGTTCTCGCGGAGCAGCACTCCGAGCGCGAACGCACATCCGCACATCACCATGAGTGGGACCGCTCGCTCGGGCGAGCGCAACGCGAGAAGCGCTGACGGCGCCGCGGCGGCAAGGAATCCGACCATGCCCCAGACCGCCTGACTGATCCGGAACTCCTGCACCGTCATCGGCAGGCGGGCCTGTTCGAGACGGCGGGCCACGGACGCGGACCCTCCGAGGACGCGTTCGACGATCTCGGCAGCCTGACCGAGGAACGGACCGAAGACCGCGGCGAACGCCGACGCACTCTTCGTCGACGTCGGGCCGGTGATCGAGCTGTTCGTCGGCAGGTCGCGCAGGTAGGGCGCAACCCGGAGCGCGATCGACGTGTGCCGGGACGAGACGAGTCGGTCGACGACCAGCCAGATGCCGAACCCGGCGAACCCTCCGAGAGCGACGCCCCAGGCGGCCGCGGTCACCGCAGGATCCTGCGTTCGGTGGGCAGACGGCCGATCCGCACCATCATCTGGTACGCCGCCGTGCAGGTCGCCGCGCCGAACAGCAGCACCAGCACCCCCGCGCCGGTCGCGTAGCGGCTGATGACCTCGTGCTGGAAGGACAGCATCAACAGCACCAGCCAGGGAGCCGAGACCGCGAGCCGGGCACCGTTGACCGTCCAGGCCTGGCGGGACTCGAGCTCGGACCGGGTGCGGGCGTCCTCGCGGAGGAACGCCGAGAGGCTGCGCAGCAACCTGCCGAGATCACCCCCGCCCACCTCCCGTGCGACTCTGAGCGCCTCCACGACGCGGTCGCCCACGGGATCGGCCAGACGTTCCTTGAGCCGGTCGAGCGAGTCCGCGAACCGGCCCGATGCCTGGTAGTCCAGAGCGAAGGCCCCGAACGGGGCCCGGAGCGGCTCGGGCCCCCGCACCGCGAGCCCGGACAGCGCCTCCGGCAGCGCCAACCCGGCGCGGATCCCCGACGCCAGGTTGTCGACGGCTTCCGGCCAGACCTCCGCGAACTCGCGCTGGCGCCGTCGCGCCCGGCCACGGAGCACGGCGAACGGGAGATACCCGCCGATGCACGCGAAGGCGAGCGCAACCGGGACAGTGCGGGAGAGCACCTGGACCGCGACGAACGCGACCAGCCCGCACGCGGCGGAGACCACGACCAGCCCGCTCGGACTCACCTCCGGCAGGCCGGCACGGGCGAGCAGGGGACGCAACACCGCGGTCCGGGCGCGGGGGGCGTGCCGAGGCACCGTGAAGGCTGATGCGATCAGCACGAGTCCCACGCCGACACCGAGCCCGAGCACACCGCCCATCAGCGCACGCCTCTCATCGCAGGTGCCTCACCGAACGACCTGGAGCAGCCCGAGCACGTCGACGCCGGCACGCCTGTAGGCCTCCATCCGGCTCGGCATCCCCCGGGTGCGGACCAGCGCGTCGTGGTCGCGCAGGAACAGCGCCTCTGTCTCGATCACGTCCTGCTCGACCCTGCCGGGGACCGCCACGATCTCGTTGACACGGCGTACGCCGTCGGCTCCCATGCCGAGATGAACGATCAGGTCGACCGACGCGGCCACGGTCGGCACCACGAAACGGGAGGAGATGTTCTCTCCCGCCAGCATCGGGAGCGTGCACAGCTTGACCAGTGCCTCGCGTGCGCTGTTGGCATGGAGCGTCGCCATGCCGGGCAGACCGGAGTTGAGGGCGAGCAGCAGGTCGAGCGCCTCGGCCGACCGGACCTCGCCGACGACGATGCGGGTCGGTCGCATCCGCAGCGACTCGCGCACGAGGTCGCGCAACGTCACCTCGCCGGTGCCCTCGAGGCCAGACTGCCGCGTCTCCATCGCGACCCAGTCAGGGTGCGCGATCCGGAGCTCACGCACCTCCTCAGCGCTCACGATCCGGTCACTTCCCGGGATCGCCGCGGCCAGGCAGTTCAACATCGTGGTCTTCCCCGCTTGCGTGCCGCCGGCCACCACGACGTTGAGCCCGGCGAGCACGGATGCCTCCAGGAAGGCAGCGGCCTGATCGGTCAACGAGCCGAGGCCGACGAGCTCGGACAACCGGGTGGCACGGACGACGAACTTGCGGATGTTGACGGCGGAGAAGTCCGAGCTGATCCCCTCGAGCACGACGTGCAGCCGGTGTCCGCCGGGCAGGCGGGCATCGACAAAGGGAGAGGAGAGGTCGAGCCGTCGTCCGCTCTGCTTCAGCATCCGCTCGACGAGCTCGAGGACCGCCTCCTTCGAGAGGATCGTGTTGGTGAGCTCGTGACGGCCCCGGCGCGCGACGAACACGCGGTCCGGGGAGTTGACCCAGATCTCCTCGACATCCGGGTCGTCGAGGTACGGCTGGAGCGCGCCGAACCCGGAGATCCGGGCGACGAGCTCGCCGACCACCCCGGACGGGTCGGCCACGGGCGCGACGGCTCCGGTGAGGCTGCGCTCGTCGTGGGCGCGGACGACCTGCTCGGCGATCGCCCGGACCAGGTGGACCTCTCGTTGCGGGTCGACGTCGTCACGGCGTACGGCGGCACGCACCTGGGTGTCGAGGGCATCGACGAGGGCCGCGTCGGCGAAGGCAGGGGTGACCGAGGTGATCGACATGTGCGGCTCCGCTTGTCCCGAGATGCCACGCAGTTGCAGACCTGCGCGAACAGATACGTCTTCCTACCCCGTGCCGCCGGCTGACGGAACCCCTCTACCGGAAATTGTGGATCAGTCCGGCCGGACGGCCCTCTCGGCCACCAGGTCGACGAGGTCCGCGACCGAGTCCGCGACCTTCGTCGGGCGGTAGGGGAAGTTCTCGACGTGCTCGTGGCGGGTGGAGCCGGTGAGCACCAGGATCGTGCGCAGGCCGGCCTCGAGGCCGGAGATGATGTCGGTCTCCATCCGGTCACCGACCATCACCGTGGTCTCGGAGTGCGCCTCGAGCGCGTTCAGCGCGCTGCGCATCATCAGCGGGTTGGGCTTGCCGACGAAGTAGGGCTTGCGGCCGGTCGCCGTGCTGATCAGCGCCGCCACCGAGCCGGTGGCCGGCAGGGTGCCCATCACGCTGGGCCCGGACGGGTCGGGGTTGGTGGCGATGAACCGGGCGCCGGCCTCGATCAGCCGCACCGCCCGGGTGATCGACTCGAAGGAGTAGGTGCGGGTCTCCCCCAGCACCACGTAGTCGGGGTCGCGGTCGGTCATCACGTAGCCGATGTCGTGCAGGGCGGTGGTCAGGCCGGCCTCGCCGACGACGTACGCCGACCCGCCCGGCCGCTGGTCGTCGAGGAACTGTGCCGTCGCCAGCGCCGAGGTCCAGATCGACTTCTCGGGCACGTCGATGCCGCTGCTCAGCAGCCGGGCCCGGAGGTCGCGTGGGGTGAAGATCGAGTTGTTGGTGAGCACCAGGAAGCCCACGCCCGATGCCTTCAGCGCCTCGACGAACTCGCGCGCTCCCGGGATCGGCTCCTCCTCGTGGACGAGGACGCCGTCCATGTCGGTGAGCCAGGTCTCGATCGGCCGGTGCTCGGTCATGGGGCCATTGTGTCGGGATCGGTCAGGAAGCGCTCGCCCGGCCGAGCAGCACGACCTCGCCCGAGGACGCCTGGTTGCCGTCAGCGACCTCGCGAGTGATGGTGAGCAGCGGGAAGTCCTTGGGTCCGACCCCGGACCACAGCGTCACCTCGCGGCCGTCGTTGAAGGTGCCGATCGGGACCAGCCTCCCGGTGCCGTCCTTGAGCCAGGCCTCGTAGAACTCCCCGTCGGCCCGTCGCGTCAGCCCGGTTGCGTGCAGCTTGATCCGCCAGCCGCTCGTCGTCTTCGTGAGCGTGACGTCTCCAGAGGCTGCGGGCGCGAGGTCGGTGCCCTTCAGCGAGGCGGCGAACTGCACCGCGTCGTCGCGGGTCACCTGGATGCCGACGGCCACCCCGACCGCCAGGAGCACGGCGGCGGCGAATCCCCCGACGGCATACCGGAGCCAGCGCGGGCGGCCGGACGCACCGCTCTCCGCGGCGATCGCCGCGACCACGCGCTCCTGGAGGTCGAGGGGAGGCTCGGCCCACACGGCAGGGTCGGCCAGCGTCGCACTGATCCGATCGAGCTCGGCGCGCTCGGCGGGCGTCAGGTCTTCATCGCCGTCCATCCGAACCCCCTTCCTGCAGCGCGTCCGGCGCCGAGTCTTCCGGCCCGCCCCGGAGGTGGGCCAGCTTGCTCGCCAGTCTGCGATGGGCCCGGAAGGTCCGCGACTTCACCGTGCCGACCGGGATGTCGAGCTCGCGGGCGATCTCGGCATGGCTCAGCTCGTCGAAGTGCTGCATCCGGATCAGGTCGCGGTCCGCGTCGGGCAGCTCGTCGAGGGCGCGGCGCACCTCGGCGACGTCGTTGATCTGGTCGACCGACGGCGGCAGCGTGATCAGCGAGTCACTGTCGCTGGTGTCGATGTCGTCGAGGTTCCG
Organism: uncultured Actinomycetota bacterium; assembly: GCA_963805425.1. GTDB lineage: Bacteria > Actinomycetota > Actinomycetes > Propionibacteriales > Nocardioidaceae > Marmoricola. Next base: position 20,632 of record CAWDUF010000012.1, read on the forward strand.
ATGCCTCCGCTCGCGCCGGTAGACGTCGATCGCGACGCGCTTCGCGATCGTCGTGAGCCAGGCCGCCAGCGGGCGCTCGGGGTCGTAGCTGCCGGCCGCGCGCCAGGCCTGCACGAACGTCTGCTGGGTCGCGTCCTCGGCCAGGCCCGGGTCGCCGAGCGCCTTGTGGGCGATGGAGTAAACGAGTCGGCCGTAGGTCTGGTAGACGACGCGGACCGAGTCGGCGTCGCCGGAAGCGAACCGAGACGCCAGGCCGGCGTCGTCCAGGACCACGGTCGTCACGCTAGCCCACCGTTCACGCGACACTTCCCTCATCTTCGGCGGCGGGATCAGCGGGGACGTCAGCACGTCGCCGGCAGTCGTCGTACGGCGTCCCATGCCCTTCCTACGTGCCGAACCCGTCAGCGGTTCGCGGGAACCGGTCCGCCACGAACGCCGTAGGAGGCGTGAGGTCGGCATCGGCCGGCCACCGACGAGAAGAGCGGAAGAGACGAATGAAAGAGCAGCACAAGCCGGTCGGGGCCTCGGCCCTGCACTCGGTCGCCACGCGAGCCAACAACGAGCGTCGTGAGGAGAACCACCGTGTCTGAGTTCCCGGGCCTGACCCATATCGCCGTCACCGTCACCGACCTGACGCGCAGCACCGCCTGGTACGGCGCCCTGTTCGACAGCGAGCCCGTCCTCGACGAGGACGTCGACGCCGGCGGCTTCCACCACACCGTCTTCGCCCTCGGCGGCGGCCAGCTCTTCGGCCTGCACCTGCACCGCGACGCGGTCAGCGGCACGTTCGACGAGCGCCGACCCGGGCTGGACCACATCTCGTTCGCGTGCGTCGACCGCACCGAGCTGGAGGGCTGGACGAAGCGCCTCGACGACCTCGGGGTCCGCCACGGCGGCATCATCGACGCCCACTACGGGTCGGGGCTCTCCTTCCGTGACCCCGACGGCATCGCGCTGGAGTTCTTCGCACCGCCTGCCTGACCCGGTCCTCTCCGTGCACGAGGGGTATGCACGGGGGAGCACGATCGGGGACGCAACGGAGCCGCAGGTCGGGACCCACCCGACCTGCGGCTCACGTGTGTGTGGCGGCTAGAACGCTCCGGTGCCGTTCGGCGTACCAAGTCCGGTCGGACCGTCCCAGCCGGCGCGGGCGTGGCACCACTGCGTCGTCGGGCAGGAGCCGTTGCTGCCGGTGGTGATGTCGTGCAGGCTGCCCGGGGCGCTGTACGGCGTGGCGTTGGCGTAGCCGGAGATCGGGCCGGCCATCGCGTAGACCGACGCGATGATCGGCGCCGCCTCGCTGGTGCCGCCGAACTGGGCCCACGTCGACGTGGTCTTGCTCGACGGGTAGTAGATCGCCATGCCGCCGACGCCCGGGTCGGCCGCCGCCGACACGTCGGCGATCGCACGCTTGCTGCAGCCGGTGCCGTACGACGCGGCCGCCGTCAGCGCGGCGTTCACCGTCGAGCAGCCCGAACCGGCGCCGCTCCAGGCGGACTCCGAGACGCGGGTCGTCCCGCTCATCGAGAGCGACGTGCCACCGACTGCGGTCACGTACGCCGAGGAGGCCGGGAAGCTGCCGCCGCGGTATCCGTTGTCACCGGTCGAGGCCGTGATCGCGACGCCCGGGTGGTTGTAGTAGGAGCCGTAGGAGGAGTCGGCGAGGTCGCCACCGCCGTAGCTGTTGGAGACGACCGCCGCACCGAGCCGGACCGCGGTGTTGACGCCGGCGCCGAGGTTCGCGATCGAGGCGGTCTTGGCCTGGACGACCAGGATCTTGCAGTCCGGGCAGGCGGCCGAGACGGCGTCGACGTCGAGGGCCTGCTCCCCGGCCCAGCCGATGTCCATCCGCGGGAGGCTGGTGCCGCCGGTCTGGTTGACGATGCGGAGGCAACCGTTGGCCTTCGTGCACGGGCTCAGACCGAACTGCGACCGGTAGACACCGAGGTCGCGCTCGAGGTTGGTGTACCCGTAGGCGTCGACGATCGCGACGGTCTTGCCGCCCGAGGAGGAGCTGCCGAGCCCGTAGGCGGCGCGGACCTGCGCCGGCGTGAGGCCCCCGGCGGGTGGCGCGGAGGACTTGGGAGTGACGCCCTTGGCGTTGACCAGCTTCCACGAGTGGCAGCTGGCCTCGCCCTTCGCCGTCACGGTCTTGCAGACGCGGGCCGGGTGCAGCTTGGCCGCGGCGGCGGACGCAGTCGGGGCTCCGGTGGCCAAGGCGGTCGCGACGAGCGACGCCACCCCCAGGGCGGCCACGATCCAGGACTTCTTCACGGGTGCTCCTCAAGAGAAGGCCGGGCCCATCCCGAGGGGCGCGGCAAAGTGCACCAAATGTGGACCCGGCGGGCCGAAATGTAAATAGCCCACTCCAGCCGCAATTCGTGCGGTGCAGGAGTGTGCAGACCGCAGATCCGCCTTGACCAGCCCGCAGCGGGCGCACAGACTCGCCGAGCGCGGGCCGCGACGAGGACGAGGACGAGAGGACTCTGACGGACTCACGCTCGCGGCCGGGCCACCGGGGGCGACGGGACCGACCACAGGATCGTCACCCGCCGGTACGCCGGCTGACCGCCTCGGTCAGCCGAGCCGGCCGAGGACCTCGTCGAAGCGCAGGTGCTCGATGCCGAACGGGTCCTCGGCGCCGGCTTCGATCTCGTGCCACTCCCGCGGCGCGGCGACCGTCGGCTGGTCCCGACCCCGCAGCGAGTACGGCGCGATCGTGGTCTTCGACCCGCTGTTCTGCGACCAGTCCAGGAACACCTTGCCGCCGCGCCGGGCCTTCGTCATCTGGGAGACCACCAGCGTGGGGTGCGCCTTCTCGAGCTCCTCGGCGATGCCCTTGGCGTAGTCGCGCACCTGGTCGGAGTCGCGCTTCCCGTCGAGGTCGGCGTACAGGTGGACGCCCTTCGATCCGCTCGTCACCGGCAGGCAGTCGAGCCCGTCCGCGGCGAGCCGCTCCCGGACCAGTAGCGCCACCTGCGAGCACTCCATCAGCCCGGCCGGGTCGCCCGGGTCGAGGTCGATCACCATCTTGTTCGGGTTCCGCGGGCGGCCCTTCGCGTCCACCGTCCACTGGTGCACGTGCAGCTCGAGCGCGGCGAGGTTGGCCAGCCAGGTCAGCGTCGCGAGCGAGTCGACGATCGGGAAGGTCAGGGTGCCCGACTCCTTCGAGGCGGTCCGCGAGCCGGTGGTCGGCACGGTCACCGTGCGCACCCAGCTCGGCGTGCCGGCGGGCACGTTCTTCTCGAAGAAGGACTGGTCGCCGGTGCCGTGCGGCCAACGGATCCGGGTGACCGCCCGATCGGCGAGGAACGGCAGCATCTCCGGCGCGACCTGGGCGTAGTAGTGCAGCACCTCGGCCTTGGTGGTGCCGGTGCGCGGGTACATCACCTTCTCGAGGTTGACCAGCGTGAGCGTGCGCCCTTCGACGTCGACGCGCACCTCGGAGCGCTCGTCAGCCTGGGCCACCGCGGCTCACCTTCCGATGGCGATGACGGGACGCTGGGCCGGGTCGAGGGCGTCGAGGGTCAGCGCCAGGAACCACCGCGGAGCGGACACGCAGCCCGCGGTCGCTCCCGGCCCGTTCACGTGCAGGAAGATCCCGGCGCCGCGATGGTGGACCGGCGAGGCGTAGTTGTAGCTGGTCACGATGGAGTACTCGTACTGGGTCGGGTAGTCGCGCAGGCGCTCGGAGCCGTTCACGTCGGTGACCGGCAACCTCCACCGGAAGCCGCCCTCGGCCTTGTTCCGGTAGCGGTTGTAGTACGCCGACTGGTTGTCCTCGACCCAGTAGTCACCGGCCCTGATCTCGCGGTGGGCCAGCCGCCACGTCGCGGCGCGGGCATGGGTGCCGAACGACCAGAGCAGCCGGTAGGTGCCCAGCGGCGTCGTACCGCTGCCCTGCACGCGCTTGCGCGGACGGACCAGGCCGCCGTACCCGATCCGGCCGGCCTTGGCGCGGGCGAGCCGCTGCCAGCCGCCGGCGCTGCGCTGCCAGAGCGACACCCGGGCACGGCTGCCGCGGCGGTGGTTGACCGTGACGACCTGGCTGGTGCCGGCCCGGAGCCGGACGCTCACGCCGTCGAGGACGACCCGGGTGGCGGTGGCGCGGCCCGCGTCGGCCGCCGGTCGGGACGCGGGGGCGACTGCCGCAGGCCCTCCGCCGCCGACGGCGATCAGGGCCGCGGCCAGCAGCGAGCTGATCCAGCCGATCAAGCTTCCTCCCCACCGATCAGGTCGGTCACGTCGAGGTCGGTGCGCAGACCACGGTACGCCGGTTGCCGGAGCCGGCCGTCGCGCGTCACGAGGAGGTACTGCACGTCGACGACCAGCTCGGGCTCTACCCACACGCTCCCGACGGCATCGACCTTCGGCAGCGGTGTCGCGAACGGCGAGCTGTCCCGCACCAGCGGTCGCAGCAGGTCGCCGAGGCGCTGCCCTGCCTTCCCGGCGATGCCGGACCCGACGCGACCACGGAAGACCAGACCGTCCTCCGTCGGGACGCCGACGAGCACCGCGCCGAGCCGGTGGTCGCTGTCGGTCTCGTGGCGGAAGCCGCCGACCACGAAGGAGGCGGTCGGCCGGATCGGGAACTTCAGCCAGTCGCGGCTGCGCCGGCCCGGGTGGTACGCCGAGGTCCAGCGCTTGCTGACGATGCCCTCGAGGCCCTGCTTCTCCGCGGCCTCGAGCAGGGTGTCGCCGTCGTCGTAGGTCGCCGGCACCTGGACGGCAGCCGCGAACGCGGCCGTGTCCAGCCCGAGCGACTCGAGGAGGGCACGGCGCTCGCGCAGGGTCCGACGGCCGAGGTCCTCGCCGTCGAGCCGGAGCAGGTCGAACGCGATCAGCACGACCGGGTTGGTCTCGGTGAGACGGGCGATCTTGCGTGGGTCGCGCACATGCATCCGGTCCGCGAGCGCGCTGAAGGAGGGCACGCCGTCGCCGGTGGCCACGATCTCGCCGTCGAGCAGCACGTCGTGGCCGAGCGCACCCAGCGCCTGGAGCTCGGGCCAGGCCACCGTGATGTCGTTCTCGTTGCGCGAGCGGATCCGCACCGTGCCGTCGCTCACCTCGACCAGCGCCCTGATGCCGTCCCACTTCACCTCGTGGGTCCACTCCGAACCCTGGGGGACGTGGTCGCCCCGGGTCGCCAGCATGGGCTGCATGCGGCCCATCCTGACAGCCGGGCGCGACTGCGGATCAGCCTCCCGACTTGAAGGTCACCGGCGGCCCACCGCCGCGGCCCGCCCTGTCGATCCGGAAGTTCGAGATGTTGCCGAAGCCGCCACGGTCGTTGACGGTGTCGGAGGCCCCGCTGATCGTCTGGTCGATGTCTGCGAGCACGACCTCGTCACCGACCGAGAGGCCGTGGGTGACCTCGACCTCACGAGCGCCGACGGTCCCGAGCGTGACCGCCTCGTTGGTGAGCTTGCTGCCGTCCCAGGTCCGGACGGACGCACCGGTCCCGCGCCGGGTGATCGCCGAGGTCGGCACGGTCACGACATCGTGCACGGTGGCGACCACGATCGCGAGGAGCGCCTGTGATCCTGTCGGCAGGGCGATGGCCGGGTCCTCGACCGTGACGGTCACCGGGTAGCTCGCCGTACCGGAGGAGCTGTCGGCGACCAGTCCGATCGCCGTGACCGTGCCCTCCGCGGTGTCGCTCTCTCCCGGTGTGTTCACCCTGACGTGCTGGCCCACCGCGACCTGGCCGATCTTCGACTCGGGGACGGTGGTCCCGATCGTGACCGCCCGGCCACCGACGACGACCGCGGCGACGTCCCCGGCCGACACCGAGTCGCCCTTGGCGACGTCCAGCGCGACGACCTTGCCCGAACGGGTCGACCGGAGCACGGCCTGGCGGAGCTGCTGGCGTGCTCCGACCAGCTCGGCGCGCGCCTGCTCGATCGCCGCCTGGTCCGAAGCGAGCTGCGCGGCGGACACCTCGGGAGAGGTGGCGTCGGGCGTGCTCGACGACGGGGTCTTCGAGCCGCCGGACGGGGTGTCCGAGCCGCCGGACGACGGCGTCGTCGAGGAGCTCCCCGACGGAGGCCAGCGCCTTCGACAGGGTGCCGGCCAGCGTGGAGAGCGCGTCGGCCAGCGTGTCCTGGGCGTCGCTCACGATCCCTTGCCTGGTCTGGACCTCGGCCAGGGCCGCTGCGCAGGCGTCGTCCGCGTCGCCCTGGCCGTCCGACGCCTCCGCACCGTCGCCCGTCGAGGGGGGCGGTTGCTCCTGGTAGGCATCGGCGCACGCTTCGGTCTGGGCCGACAGCGCGTCCTTGGCGGCCGCGATCGCGTCGCTCGCGGCAGTCTGCGCCGCGACGACGGCGTCCTGCTCCTTCTTCAGCTCCGCGAGGGTCGCCGCCACCGCCGGATCACTGCCCGTGCTGGGTGAGGACGACGGCGTGTCCCCGTTGCTCGACGGCTTGCTGGCCTGGGGTGTCGACGCGGCGTCGGAGACGGCCGCAGCCTGGGCGTCCTCGTCGCTCTCGCGCTGCGCCCGGGCACGAGCGAGGCTCGCCCTGGCACGGATGACCGCGGCCCGGAGGTCTCCCGTGTCGAGACGCGCGATCACCTGTCCCGCCTTGACCGTGTCACCGAGTGCGACCTTGACACTCGCGACGGTGCCGTCCGCGCCGAACTCGAGGTCGGCGCGATGCGCGGCGTCGACGGTGCCGCTGGTCGACAGCACCTGCTCGACGTCGCCCTTCGTCGCCCGCACGGTCCGGTAGTGGCCCGCAGTGCCGTCGTTCGTGACCGCGTACGCCGTGCCGCTGCCCGCCACGAGAACGCCTGCCGCGACCAGGGCGGGCCACCGGATCCGCTTGACGCGACGCCTCATCTCAGGACGCCTCCGAGCCGGTGCCGCCGTCGTCTGAGTGGAACCTCATGAACCCGCCGCACTGGCCGTCCTGCGGCGGGGAGATCGCGATCGTCCTGGCGGTGACCGCACCCGTCTGGTCGGTGCTGCCGTCCGCGGCGACGCAGGTCCCGACCTTGACGTCGGAGGCGGCGCCCTTGGCCGTCGTCGTGTAGGTCGTCCCGGCCGCGACGGTCACGGTGACCGAGGTCGTGCCGGAGCTGCTGCTTCCGGGCATGACCGACTTGACGGTGAAGCCGGTCGCCGAGACCGCGGTGACCTCGCCGACCGCGCCACCGATCCGCATCTGCGGGCGCGGGCCACCCGAGCCCGAGCCGGGCGGCGGCCCGCCGTACGTCTGCGGCCCGGTGCCGTCCTGCCCGCCGGGTCCGACGCATCGCGGGGGCGCAGGACCCGTCGGTCCCGGCGATGATCCGGACGGTCGTCGCGGTGACCGCGGTGCTCGGCGTGCTGCCGGACGAGGTGTCGTCGCTGCCGACCGCGACGCAGTCGCCGACCTTGATGTCGGACAGCTTCGCACTGACCTCCTTGGTGAAGGTGGTCGCGCCGGTCCAGGACACCGCGACCTGGCCGTCGACCCCCTGGACCTGCGCGGTGCTGCCGTCGACGGCCGCGACCTTGCCGTTCGTGCCCGGGAGCCGGCCACCGGGCCCGTTCGGCTGCCCGTTCTGCTGGGTCTGCGGCCCGCCCTGATCACCGGTCTGCCCGGTGGCGTCCAAGTTGTCGTTGCTGCCGCACGCACTGACCGTGAGCAGGAGGACGGCGGCACCACAGGCCGCTGCGACCTTCCGCACGGCGCCGGGGTGGATGGTGGGGCTCATGGTTCTCCTTGGGTGGTGGTGGCGGGATCGGGTCCCGGTCACTCGTTCCTGAGGGCGTCGATCGGGGTGAGGCGGGCGGCGCGACCGGCGGGGTAGACGCCGAAGCCGACGCCGAGGCCGAGGGCGACCAGCAGCGCGAGCGCGATCGCCGGCGCCGAGATGCTGACCGGCTGGTCGATCAGCGAAGGCAGTGCGAGAGCGCCGGCGATGCCGATCACCGAGCCGACGACCCCGCCTGCGACGCCGAGCAGCGAGGCTTCGATCAGGAACTGCCGGCGGATCGCGGACGGTGTGGCGCCCAGTGCCTTGCGGAGGCCGATCTCCCGGACCCGCTCGGTGACCGAGACCAGCATGATGTTCATGACCCCGATGCCACCGACGAGCAGCGAGATCGCCGCGATGCCGCCGAGCAGGATCGTCATCGTCCGGTTCGTCGAGTTCGCGGTCTCGAGCAGCGCGTCCTGGGTGGCGATGCTGAAGTCGGCCTCGGCACGGGTGACGTCATGCGCGTGAGCAGCGCCGCGTCGACCTCCTGGTAGGCGGCGCTGAGCAGGTCGGCCGAGCGCGCCTCGACGAACAGCGACGCCAGGGTGTTGCTGGTCGACCCGGTCACCCGCTGCGCGGTCGTCAGCGGTACGACGGCCAGGTCGTCCTCGTCGGAGCTCGAGGAGGTCGCGCCGGACTCGTCGAGCACGCCGATCACCGTGAGGGCGGTGCCGTTGACCGTCACCGTCTGGCCGACCGGGTTGCCGACGCTGAACAGCTCCGAGGCGGCCGCCGACCCGAGCACCACGACGTTGGCGCCCTTGGTCGCCTCGTCCTCGGTGAAGAATCGCCCCGAGGCGAGGGTCCGCTGCCGCACGTCCTTCCAGTTGGTGGTGGTGCCGATCAGGCGGGTGGTCCAGTTCGTCGTGCCCGCGGTGAGCGAGGTCGTCGTGCTCGACGCCGGCGCCACCCGGGCGACGTCCGGCGCGACCGCTCGATCGGCGACCGCCTGGGCGTCGGCGAGCGTGAGCGTCGACGCCGAGCCGAAGCCGCCCCGGACGCCGCTGCCGTTCGTGCTGCTGCCCGGAGACACGATCAGCAGGTTCGACCCGAGCGAGTCGATCTGGTTGCGCACCTCGTCCTGGGCACCCAGCCCGAGGCCGACGGTGAGCACCACCGAGGAGATGCCGATGACGATCCCGAGCATCGTGAGCAACGACCGGAGCCGGTGGGCGCGGACGGCGTCGACAGCCGTGCGCAGGGTCTCGAGCCAGTTCACCGGGTGATCCCCTCGGTAGCTCCGGACGCGCCGAACCCGTCTTCACGGATGGCTCCGTCGAAGATCCCGAGCACGCGGTCGGCTCGGTCGGCCACCTCCTGCTCGTGGGTGATCAGCACGATCGTCCGTCCGGAGTCGTGCAGCTCACGGAAGAGAGCGAGCACGTCGGCCGACGACACCGAGTCGAGGTTGCCGGTCGGCTCGTCGGCCAGGATCATCGACGGCTCGGTCACCAGGGCGCGGGCGACCGCGACCCGCTGCTGCTGCCCGCCGGACAGCTCGCCGGGGCGGTGGTCGGCACGGTCGGACAGGCCGACCCGCTCCAGGGCGAGCCGGGCGCGCTGCTCGCGGACGTCGGCGTGCACGCCGGCGTACACGAGCGGGAGTGCGACGTTGCGCAGCGCGGTCAGGCTGGGCAGCAGGTTGAACTGCTGGAAGACGAAGCCGATCTCGCGTTGCGGATGCGCGCCAGCGCCGTCTCGTCGAGATCGCTGACGTCGCGGCCGGCGAGCTCGTAGCGTCCCTCGCGTCGGGACGTCGAGGCAGCCGAGGATGTGCATCAGCGTCGACTTGCCCGAGCCGGACGGGCCGATGATCGCGACGTACTCTCCCTCGTCGATCACGACGTCGATGCCCGCGCAGGGCCTCGACCGAGATCGAGCCGGTCGCGTAGGTCTTCCGGACTCCCTCGAGCTCGATGATCGTGCGCGTCGGCGCGGCGAGCGTGGCTGGCGATCAGCTCGGTCACGGCGCCGTCACTTCCCTGGATCACGACGGGAGCCCTGGCCGCCGCCCGGGAAGCTGACGCCGAAGCCGCCCTCGGGGATCTTGAGCTGGTTGTTGCCGGTGCCGCCGTTGTTCGTCCCGCCGGCGGCCGGTGAAGCTGATCACCTCGACCACGTCGCCTTCCTTGAGCCCGGACAGCACCTCGGTCTGCATGCCGTAGGCCGTCGCCGACCGTGACCGCGCGTCTTGGTCCGCCTGGACGCCGTCGATCACGTAGACGTAGGCTGGTCGCCGTTGTTGTGCAGGGCCTGGGTCGTGGACGGCCAGCACGTCGGTCGGCCTGCTTGACGGTGATCGCCACCGACGCGCTGGCAGCCGGGGTAGAGCCCGGCCGGCGTGCCGGTGACCGTCGATGGTCACCGGGAACTGCGCGGCGCCGCTGTCGCGAGGCCGTGGCGATCACGCCGACGTCGGTGACGGTGCCGTAGACGACGTCGCCGCCGCCGGTCGGGGTGATCTCGGCCTGCATGCCCTTCTTGAGCTGGGTGACGTCGGAGGCGGAGACGTTCGCGTCGACCAGCAGCGACTTCGGCGAGATCACCGTGATCGCCGCGGTACGCCGAGCCGACCCGGCGCTGCCGGGTTGTTCGCCGCCGGAGCCGGCCTGGTCGCCGACCTCGTACGCCGACGGCGCTGACCGTGCCGCTGAACGGCGCCCGCAGCGTGGCCGTCGTCGACGGCGTCCTGCGGCCGAGGCGAGCTGCGGACTGGGCCGAGGCGAGCGACGCGTCGTCGGCGGCGACGCTGGGTGGACGTGCCGCCGGCGTCCTCGGAGAGCTGGCTCTGGCGGCCGCGACCTGCGGCCTGCGGCCGCGTCGCGCTGGGCGATCAGCGACCGTCGCGTCGATCGTCGCGAGCACGTCTCCCTTGACGCACCTTGTCCCCGACGTCGACCGCGACCCGGTCACCGTCCCCGAGGAGGAGAAGGACAGGTCCTCCTCGCGCTTCGGCGTGATCGTGCCGGTCGCGGACACCGTGGTCTTGTAGGTGCCCCGCGCGACCGTGGCGGTGATCCGCTGGGTGTTGGGGCCGGCCTCGCGGCCCGATCCAGATCCAGCCGCCGGCACCGAGCGGCGACCACGACGGACCAGGCCGACTGACCCACCAGCGACGGCGGACGGCACCGGAGACGGTCGCGAACCGGACGGCCGCGGCAGGTCAGGAGCGGGGCGAGGGCATGGCCGGAGGCGTCGACGGCGACGCACTGTGGCGGCCCGGTCCAGCAGAACGTTGTGAGGACGCTATGAGGTCGCGCGCACTGAATGTCGGCGACCGCGGGCATCCTGGAGCCATGCGCGCGATCTGGAAGGGCGCTGTCTCCTTCGGCCTGGTCAGCGTCCCGGTGAAGCTGTACTCGGCGACCGAGAGCAAGGACATCTCGTTCCGGCAGGTGCACGCCAAGGACGGCGGCCGGATCAAGTACCAGCGGGTCTGCTCGCTGGACGGCGAGGAAGTCGCCTACGCCGACATCGCCAAGGGCTACGAGACCGAGGACGGCGAGATGGTCATCCTCGACGACTCCGACATGGCCGACCTGCCCGGCGAGCAGCAGCCGCGAGATCAGCGTCGAGAAGTTCGTGCCGAGCGAGCAGATCGACCCGATGCTGTTCGAGAAGTCCTACTACCTCGAGCCGGAGAAGACCGGCGCCAAGCCCTACGCCCTGCTGCGCCAGGCCCTGGTGGACGCCGACCGGATGGCGCTGGTCACCGTCTCGCTGCGCAACCGGATGTCGCTGGCCGTGCTGCGGGTTCGCGACGACGTGATCGTGCTGCAGACGATGATGTGGCCCGACGAGATCCGCTCGCCCGACTTCGCCTCGCGCCGACTCGGACGACGCCAAGCCCGCCGAGGTCAAGATGGCCAAGATGCTCGTCGAGACCCTGGCCGGCGACTTCGAGCCCGACGAGTTCGAGGACGACTACCGCGAGGCCGTCGAGGCGCTGGTGAAGGCGAAGATCGAGGGCGGCGAGGTCAAGGCCGCCGCCGAAGCAGCGCCGAAGACCGGTGGCGAGGTCGTCGACCTGCTCGCGGCCCTGCAGCGCAGCGTCGAGGCCGCCAAGAGTGCCCGCGGCGAGGACCCGGCCGAGGACGTCACCGAGGAGCGGCCGCGAGCCGGAAGACCGCGAAGAAGGCGGCCACCAAGACGCCGCCAAGAAGGCTCCGGCCAAGAAGACCGCGAAGAAGGCTGCGAAGAAGACCGCCGCCAAGAAGACCGCCAGCAAGGCGAGCTGACCGGCGGAAATTCCCGATTTGATACCCGCGGGCCGGTATCAAATCAGGCTGAACCCGGGCATTGGCGCACGCAACACACGTAACTTCGGACGCCTTTGCACGTTGAAGAAGCGTACTCATAGGATGCACGTGATCCAGGGTGCGGTCATCGCATCTCGGGTGTCCGAAAACGCTGCATGCGGTGACCCCAAGATCGGGGAGCCCTGCCGGGAGGAAACATCTTGAAACGACGTGTGCTTCGATTTCGGCAGCGATCATCGGGGCGACCACCGTGTCCGCGCTCGCCATCGCTCCTGCCTTCGCAGCGGCTGCGACCTGCGCAGTCGACCGCCCAGAGCCTGCAGCTCTCGATCGCGGGCAACAGCGCGGTGACCCAGAAGATCAGTGCCTCCAACGACGGGACCACCGAGACCCGCAACGACACCAGCACGCTGCCGACCCTCGCCGACCTGATCACCGGCAACAACGCCATCGGCGTCGGAGTCGCTCCGCAGGACGCGAACGCCAACACCGACGGCACGTCGTACGCCTGCGCCGGCCTCGCCGGACCCGGCGGTGGCATCGCCTACGTCGGCAACAGAAGCGTGCAACATCGACGGCGACGCGCTCAGCCTCGACCTGGGCACGCTGAACCTCGACCTGGTGAACCTGCTCGGCACCGAGGGCGCGATCAGCGGGCCGCTCAACACGCTGCTCGTCGCCGATCCTGTCCGGCCTCGGCCTGAGCGCCCAGCTCGACAGCGTTGTCGCCCAGCTCACCGGTGCCCTGGCCGACACGCCGCTCGGCGACATCAGCATCGCCGGTGGCCTGAGCGCCATCGAGGCCGCGTGCACCGCCGACCCCGACGCGGCGACGGGCACCTCGAAGATCCTCGACACCAACGGCGACCAGACCATCCCGATCGCGGTGACCATCCCGACCTCCGGCGGTGGCACGCAGTCCCTTGACGTCGCCAACCTCGACGTCGATGTCGCTCCCAAGCCGGGCGGCACCGACGTCCTGGTCAACCTCGACACCATCACGGCCGGCGCTGTTCACCGCTCTCGACGGCGAGCTCACCAGCGCAGCTCGGTGGCGCGCTCGCCGACATCAACAACATGTCATCCGCACCGCCCTGCAGGCGGTGCAGGACAACCTGATCGCGCCGCTCGTGACGCAGCTGAACGACAGCGGCGTACTCCAGCAGCTCAGTGACAACGTGCTGCGGCTCGTGGTCAACGACCGCACCTTCGGCGACGGCGGCCGGTCCGTCGACGTGACCACGCTGAGCGTCGACGTGCTCGGCGCTGCCGAGGCGTTCACCGGCTCGGCCCTGTCAGCGGCAACATCGGCCACGTCACCTGTGGTCCGAACACGCGGGCGAGCACGCCGGAGGAGCCGGGCAACCCCGGTAGCCCGGGCAACCCGAACAACCCGCACGTGCCCACCGTCGTCGACTCCGGCGTCGCCGGTCACGCCGACCACACCGCGCGCGACGTCCTCGACGGCCACGGCTGCGCTGATGCTGCTTGCTGGTACGGCGGGCCTCCTCGGCTACCGCCGGATGCTCGACAAGTGACCAGGGACAAGTAGGAGCAAGGACAGAGGCCGGCGATCGCGTCGCGAGGAGCAAGCAAGCGACTCGTCGTGCTCTTCCTCGCGATGGTGATCGCCGGCTTTGTCATTCCCTCCCCCGGACAGCATCGCCGGCGGTCCGAGGCGGCGAGAGGAGCTCGTTGTACGAGCAGCTCTGTCGAAGCCGTCGAACCCCGAGCTGCTGATCGTTCCCGCGATCGGCCTGCGCGCACCGATCGTCCCGATCGAGATCTCGCCAGACGGGAGTGCTCGCACCCGCCTGCCGACGTGCCAGGAGGTCGGCTGGTGGAAGCGCAGCGCCAGGCCCGGAGCCCCTCCGGCCAGACGCTGGTCACCGGCCACACCGTGCACACCGGCGGAGGGGTGATGAACGAGCTCGGCGACCTCCGGCCCGGCGCGCTGATCCAGATCCGGACGCCAGCGCGGCACCGTCGAGTACGAGGCCACCAAGGTCTTCGTCTACACCAAGGCCCAGGTCGCCGAGCACCGCAACGAGCTGTTCAGCCAGGCGCGCAAGCACATACCGTCTGGTGCTGGTCACCTGCACCGGGTGGAACGGCAGTGGCTACGACAGCAACATCATCGTGTTCGCCGATCAGCTCGGCGTTCGCAAGCGTGCCCACGGCACGACCGGCCAGGGCGACGCCGCCTGACCCGACCGGGCCGTGCCCGGGACCCGAGGTCCCGGGCACGTTCGCTCAGCGACCGAGCTGCGCGCTGACCCGGCGTCGACGACCCGCACCGACCAGCCCGACCCCGCCGAGCAGGAGCACGAGTCCGCTCGCTGCCAGCCAGCTGTTGGGCCCTCCGGTGTTCGGGAGCGAGCTCGGGACATGGTGCGTCGGCGGCTTGGTGGTCGGCGGCGACACGATCACCTCACACGACCCCGGGTCGGTCAGGACGACCTGGTAGGTCGCCGTCCCGTTCTCGAGGAGGACCCAGCCGTCAGGCAGGTCGGCGAGCGTGAAGCCGAAGTCCGGCGTCGCGGTCACGACATGGCCGGCCGCGTCGTACTCGTAGGAGACGTGGTCGCCCTCGAGGTCGCCGAGCGTCACCACGGGCTTGCTCTTGGTGCCGTTACCGGTGCAGACCGACTGGGTCACGGTGGGGCTGGCGACGCCGGTCTCCACCACGCACGGTCCCGGGTCGACCAGGGACACCAGGAACGTCGCCGATCCCTGCCCCGCGACCCAGCCCTCGGGCAGGTCGACGAGAACGAAGCCGGCGTCCGGCGTGGCCGTGACCACGTGCGTGCCGGCGTCGTAGACGTAGGTGATGTGGTCGCCGGGCACATCGCCGGGCACGACCACCGGGTCGCTGTGCGTCCCCGGTCCGGTGCACACCGACTGCGTCACCGAGGGGCTGACCGGCGTGGCCGGGCAGTCCAGCGTCTTGCCGCCGACCTCGACGGTGAAGGCCGTGGTCGCTTCGTCGGCGAAGGCATAGCCGGCCGCAGCCGCGTAGGTCAGCGCGTGGCTGCCGGGACCGAAGTGGGTGGTCACGGTGACCACGACATTGTCGACCTCGGTCACCACGTGCTCGGTCGGGCTGACGACCAGGTCGCCATCGGTGTCACAGTCCGGCGCCGACGCCGTCGGAGGAACCGGAACCGGCAGGCCGACGAGGCACTCCGGGTAGCCGTCCGGCAAGGTGAAGGTCACGGTGTAGGTCGCGTGGTGTGCGTCGACCAGGGTCCACCCAAGAGGCAGCGAGACGAACTTGTGGGTCGCGTCCGCGGTCGCGGTGACCACGTTGCCGGCCTTCGAGTAGCTGATGCCACCGCCGTCGGCAGGCAGGGTGATCGACCCCGGCGTACCGGCGCCCGGACCGGTGCAGGTCGGGTCGGCGAAGGTCGGCGTGACCGGCTGCACGGTGGTCGCGCACTGGTCGCCGGTCAGCTTCGGCAGCACGTCGATCGTCTGGGTGGTCGGGCCGTCGATGACATAGCCCTCCTGCGCGACGAAGGTGAGCGTGTAGTGCCCCGGACCCGTCCCAGACGGGCTCTTGTTGACGGTGATGCCGGTCGGCTCGGTCTTCGAGACGAGGCTGCCGTCGACCGAACAGGTGGGATTGGTCTTGTCCCACAGCGCGGCGGTCACGTGCTTGTTGCCGCACGGCCCGACGGTGCCGGAGTAGTCGTGCGAGTAGGCCGTGTTCGGGTTGTTCGTGTGCACGTAGGCGTCGTAGCTGTGCACCACGCCGTCCTGGGGCACCGCGACGGTCAGTGAGTCGGTCACCGCGAAGGTCTTCGTGGTCCAGGTGCCGCCGTCGATCCGGATGCCGAGCTTGTTGACGTTCCCCGACTCGTACGACGTGCCGGAGACGGTGATCCCGCTGCAGCTCTTCGTGAGGTTCGGTGTGTGTGCCGAGGCCGGACCGGCCACCAGCAGAGGCAGGCCGAACGCGATCAGTACGACCGCGAGCAAGGACAGCAGGTTCCGCTTCATGCGGGGCCCCTGGCGGCGTGCGGCACGGAGGTTGCCGAAGTTGATGTTCATCTGTCACTCCCAGTCACGGCAAGCGTGGCGTCCGCGGCGCGGAATGCGCGCCGAAGAGACCCCTGCTGCCAGTTCCCCCTCAACCACCAAGTGATGGCCGAGCTCCCCGGAATTCCCCCTCCCACAGGGGAATTCCTTCGTTTTCAGTAGACGCGTACGCAGGAGACGATGCAAAACGACACGGCAAGATCACCGATATCGGGCTAGACCTCAGGCCCGCCGAGCTCATCTTTCGTTCGTTCGGAGAACGAAATACGGCTGAACGGCGCGATACCCGGGACCAACGTCCCGCAGCCGCGGAGGCGCGCCGACCTCATGCCTACGAGTCGCGTCGGCCCTTGGCTGCCGGTGAGTCCGGGAACCGGCGAGCCCCGGCGGCGGCGACCGCGTCCATCAGCCGCGGGGCCACCAGGTTCAGCACCTCGGCGACGCTGCCGACCGACGTGCTGATCGTCAGCGGCCGGTCCTCCAGCGCCCGGACGATCATGGCCGCTGCCTGCTCGGGCGTCTTCGCGCGCGAGCCCGGTCGTAGGCGTCGGTCGCGCGCGATCATGTCGGTGCGCACCAGCGAGAGCCGCAGGTTGGTGAAGGTGACGTTGTCGGCGTACGCCTCGCGGCCGGCGATCCGGCTGAAGGTGTCGAGCGCGGTCTTCGACGCGATGTACGCCGCGAACCGGGGCGCCTTGATCTGCACGCCCCAGCTCACCACGTTCACGACGTGCCCGAACCGCTGGGCGCGCATCGCGGGCAGCAGGCCGAGCATCAGCCGGACCGGGCCGAAGTAGTTGACCGCCATGGTCCGCTCGAAGTCGTGCATCCGGTCGTAGGAGTACTCCAGCGAGCGCCGGATCGACCGGCCGGCGTTGTTGACGAGCATGTCGACCGACGCCGTGATCGGCCAGGACGCGTGCCACCAGGCGCATCGACCGCCGCACCGTCGGTCAGGTCGCACACGTAGGAGTACGCCGAGCCGCCGGATGCCTCGATCGCCGATCGCGACCGCCTCGAGGTCCTCGGCCCGCCGGGCGACGAGCAGCGCCGTGGCCCCGCGCTCGGCAACCGCACGCGCGGTCGCCGCCCCGATGCCCGAGGACGCACCGGTGATCAGCACCGTCCGGCCCGCGAGCGGGCTGGGCAGCGCACGGATCCGCGCGACGACGTGGCGCCGGACCCAGGCCCGCGGGGTCTGGAGCAGCAGGCTCAAGCCTCGAGCCGCCCGTCGGTCAGCAGGGGCCACGGCCGGGTGCGCTCGAGCTGAGCGGCGACGCCGAGCAGCGTCGTCTCCTCGCCCATCCGTCCGACCAGCTGCACGGCGAGCGGGAGACCGTCTTCGGCCAGCCCGGCCGGGACCGAGGCCGCGGGGTTGCCGGTGACGTTCCACAGCGCGGTCCAGGCGATCACCGGGTCGACGCGGCGGCCACCCGTAACGGCCGGACCCCGTCGAGGGCGCCGACGCGACGCGGCCGACCCGGGATGGTCGGGCGTGAGCAGGACGTCGACGTCGGCGAAGACCCGGTTGGCGCGCTCAGCGACCCGGTCGCCTGCCGCCATCGCCTTGTCGAGCACGCTCCGACCGACCGGTCGGCCCAGCTGGTAGACGAGGCGGGTACGCGGCTCGAGCCGGTCGTAGTGCTCGACCTCGTCGGCTTCGGCGTGCACACCCCCGAGGAACTGCGGGATGAAGGCCAACGTCGTGTCCGGGTAGTCCGGGTCGACCTCCCGCACCTCGTGGCCCAGGCCGGCGAGCAGCCGGGCAGTCTCCTCGACGGCGGCCACGTGCTCGGCTGCCGGCCGTACTCCACGGGTCACCGGCTTCACCGACCAGCCGATGCGGAGCCGGCCGGGATCGGCGCCGGCCGCGGCGATGAAGGAGGTCGAGGGCTCGGGGGCGGTGAACAGGTCACCGGCGATGTTGCCCCGGATCACGTCGTAGACGAGCGCTGAGTCGAGCACGGTCCGGGTGAGTGGTCCGGTGGTGCCCAGTGCCCACCACAGGTGCGCCATCGGATGGGTGGTGACCCGGCCACGCGTCGGCTTCAGCCCGAACAGGCCGCAGCAGGCAGCGGGGATCCGGATCGAGCCGCCCCCGTCGCCTCCGATCGCGACCGGCACCATGCCGAGCGCGACCGCGGCAGCCGTGCCGCCGCTCGAGCCGCCCGGAGTGCGGGTGCGGTCCCAGGGGTTGCGGGTGATCCCGCCGTCGACGGACTCGGTGAACGGCCACTGGCCGAACTCCGGCATCCGGGTCTTGCCGACCACGATCGCGCCGGCCTGGCGCAGTCGACGCACCACCTCGCCGTCCTCGGCGGCCGGCGTCGAGTTGCCGCGGCCGCCGAACGTGGTCACGCAGCCGGCGACGTCGATCTCCTCCTTGATCGCCACCGGTACGCCGTGCAGCGGCCCGATCGGCTCTCCGGCTGCCTGCCTCTCATCCAGCCGAGCCGCCTCGGCCCGTGCCTGCTCGGCGAGCACCACCGAGAACGCGTTGACACCGGGGTTGCGGCGTTCGATCCGCCCGAGCGCGGTGTCGACCGCCTCGACCGCGGTCGTCTCGCCGGTCGCGGTCCGGCGTACCAGGTCGGCGGCGGAGAGGTCGGCGAGGCTGGGCATGGCCGCAACCTACCGGTCAGGAGGCGCCCAGCAGCGAGCGCACCACCCGGAGCGCGACCGACATCCGGGCGAGGTCGGCGGTCTCGTCCGCGCAGATCTCGTCGAAGGTCTGCGCGGCACGGGCGATCGGCTCGGCATCGGTCTTCTCCCACGCCGCGACCCGGCCGGCCGCATCAGCGCCGGCATCGGTCTCGGCGAGCACCTGGCCGGTGAGCTGGGCGTGCACCGTGTGCAGGTCGTCACGCAGGGCGGCGCGTGCCATCGTCTGCCAGCGGTCCTCTCGCGGCAGTGCCAGGATCCGCGAGACCAGCATCGGCAGACCGAGCCGCTCGCCCACCGCGAAGTGCACCCGGGCGACCTCGAGCGGGTCGATCTCGGCGCGACCCGCGGTCTGGACGATCCCGAGCACCATGTAAGCCGGCGGGCACACGGCGATCCGGGTCGCCAGCTCCTCGGGGACTCCGCGGGTGACCAGGGCATCACGGCGGCCGGTGAACGACTCGAGCTCGCGGCCGGTCATCAGCGACGGCAGCTCTGCCATCACCTTCTCGACGGTGACCTCGAACTCCGCGACGATCGCCTCGCTGTCCAGGGGCGTCCGTCGGTTGTTCACCAGCCAGCGGCTGGCACGCTCGACCAGCGTGCGCACCTCGATGCGCATCCGGGTCTGGACGCCGGCGTCGACCAGGTTGTCGAAAGACGCGATCTCGCGGCCGAGCGCGCGCGCGCCGAAGATCTCGCGGGCCAGGAAGTTCGCGAGCGTCGAGCTCGGCGGCGGACGCGGCCGTCTCGCCGGTCAGCCGGTGGAAGTAGGTCATCCCGGCGTTGTTGACCAGCTGGTTGACCAGCTGGGTGACCACGATCTCGCGATGGAGCGGGTGGGTCTCCATCTGGGTGCGGTAGTCCTGGCGCATCTTGCTCGGGAAGTAGGAGTAGAGGTCGCCACGCAGGAACGGGTCGTCTGGCAGCTCGCTGCCCAGCAGCACGTCGGCGAGCACGATCTTGGTGTAGGCCATCAGCACCGACAGCTCCGGCCCGGTCAGGCCTTCGCCGCGCTCGAGCCGCCCCGCCACCTCACGGCGTGCCGGCAGCGCCTCCAGGGCGCGGTTGAGCAGCCCGCGGCGCTCGAGCGTGCGGATCCAGTCCTCGTGCACGTGCAGCAGGGCCGGTGCCTGGGCGAGCGCGTTGGCCAGCGCGAGGTTCTGGTCGTAGTTGTCCCCGAGCACCAGGTGCGCGACCTCGTCGGTCATCGACGCCAGCAGCTCGTTGCGCTGCTTCTCGGTGAGGTCGCCGTCGCGGACGACGCGGTCGAGCAGGATCTTGATGTTCACCTCGTGGTCGGAGGTGTCGACGCCGGCGCTGTTGTCGATGAAGTCGGTGTTGATCCGTCCACCGGCGCCACCGCACCCCTGCACGGCGTACTCGATGCGGCCGCGCTGGGTGAAGCCCAGGTTGCCGCCCTCGCCGACGCACCGGGCCCGCAGCTCGGCCCCGTCGACCCGGATCGCGTCGTTGGACTTGTCGGAGGCATCGGCGTCGGACTCCGTCGAAGCCTTGACGTAGGTGCCGATACCGCCGTTCCACAGCAGGTCGACCGGGGCCAGCAGGATCGCGCGCATCAGCTCGCCGGGAGTCAGCGCGGTGGCCTCGACCCCGAGGACGGCACGGATCTCCTCGCTCAGCTGGATCGACTTGGCGGTGCGCGGGTAGATGCCACCGCCGGCCGAGATCAGTGATGCGTCGTAGTCCTTCCACGATGACCGGGGCAGGTCGAAGAGCCGCTTGCGCTCGGCGTACGACGTCGCGGGGTCGGGGTTCGGGTCGAGGAAGATGTCGCGGTGGTCGAACGCCGCGACCAGCAACGTGTGCTCGGAGCAGAGCAGGCCGTTGCCGAAGACGTCGCCGGACATGTCGCCGATGCCGACGCAGGTGAAGTCCTCCTCCTGGCAGTCGATGCCCATCTCGCGGAAGTGCCGGCGCACCGAGACCCAGGCACCGCGCGCGGTGATCCCCATCACCTTGTGGTCGTAGCCCACCGACCCGCCGGACGCGAAGGCGTCGCCGAGCCAGAAGCCGTACTCGGCCGACACCGCGTTGGCGATGTCGCTGAAGGTCGCGGTGCCCTTGTCCGCGGCGACCACCAGGTACGGGTCGTCGGTGTCGTGCCGCACCACCTGGCGCGGGGGCACGACCTCGCCCGTCCACCAGGTTGTCGGTGACGTCGAGGAGGGCGGAGATGAAGGTCTTGTAGCAGGCGATGCCCTCGGCCATCCACGCCTCTCGGTCGCCCGGGTCGGGAAGCATCTTGGCGAAGAACCCACCCTTGGCACCGACCGGCACGATCACGGTGTTCTTCACCATCTGCGCCTTGACCAGGCCGAGCACCTCGGACCGGAAGTCGTCGCGGCGGTCCGACCAGCGCAGGCCTCCGCGCGCGACTGCGCCGAAGCGCAGGTGCACACCTTCGACCCGCGGTGAGTAGACGAAGATCTCGAACTTCGGGCGGGGCTCCGGCAGGTCGGGGATCAAGGACGGGTCGAGCTTGATGGAGACGTACGGGTGCGGGCCGCCGTCCTTCGCCTCCTGGAAGAAGTTCGTGCGCAGGGTCGCCTTGATCGCGGTCAGGTAGGACCGCAGGATCCGGTCGTGGTCGAGGCTGGACACGTCGTCCAGCGCCCGGAGGATCCGCTCCTCGAGGTCGGCGCACTTGGCCGCGCGGGCCTCGCTGTCCGCGGCGATGTCCTCGTCGCGACCGGGGAAGAACCTCGCCTCGAACAGCTTGACCAGCATCCGGGTGATGTCCACGTTGATGCGAAGCGCGTCCTCGATGTAGTCCTGGGCGAACGGCGTGCCGCCCTGGCGCATGTGGCGTGCGTAGGCGCGGAGCAGCAGCGCCTGCCGCCAGGTCAGTCCGACCGCGAGCACGAGGGCGTTGAAGCCGTCGCTCTCGTTGCGGCCGTCCCAGACCGCAAGGATGGTGTCCTGGAAGAGGTCACGGGCGTTGGAGGGGAGGCCGCCGGCGTACCGGAGCCCGAAGTCGTAGATGTACGACGGCCGCGGCAGCTCCTCGAGGCCGTAGGGACGCTCGTCGACGACCTCGACGCCCATCGCCGAGAGCATCGGCAGCACCTCCGACAGCGACAGCGGGCTGCCCACGCGGAAGATCTTCAGCCGGGCCTCGCCGGCAGCTCCGTCGAGCGACTCGTAGAGCGAGAGCCCGATCGTGTCCTCCTCGTGGATCTCCTCGAGCCGGCCCAGGTCGGCGGCGCCCGTGCGCGGGCTGTAGTCCTCCTTGTAGGCCTCGGGGAAGCTGTTGGCGTAGCGCCGGGCGAGCCGGCTGCCGTGCTCCTCGCCGTACTCGGCGACCACAGCAGAGGTGAAGTCGTCGCGCCAGGACCGCGCCGCCTCCGCGCAGCGCCGCTCGAGGTCGGCGACGTCGGCCTCACCGATCTTCTCCCCCGGCGCCGGCCGGACCACGAAGTGGAGCCGGGCCGCGAACGAGTCGCCGATGTGGGCGGTGTACTCCAGGGAGTCGCCGTGCAGCTGCTCCTTGAGGATCGCCGCGATCCGCTCGCGGACCGATGTGTTGTAGCGGTCACGCGGCAGATAGACCAGGCACGACCAGAACCGGCGATAGGTGTCGCGGCGGAGGAACAGCTTGAGCTGGCGACGCTCGCGGGTCTGCATCACCGTCGAGGCGATCGGGGCGAGCTCCTCGACGGACGTCTGGAAGATCTCGTCGCGCGGATAGGTCTCCAGGACGTCCATCATCGCCTTGCCTGCGTGGCTCATCGGGTCATAGCCCGACAGCTCGAGCACGCGACGCGCCTTGTCACGGGCAAGCGGGATGTGATTGACCGACTCGGTGTAGGCCGCAGAGGAGAACAGGCCGAGGAACCGACGCTCGCCGACCACCTCGCCCTGCTCGTCGAACTTCTTGACCCCGACGTAGTCCAGGTGCACCGGGCGGTGCACGGTCGCCTTGGAGTTCGCCTTGGCGAGCACGAGCAGGGTCTTCTCCCGCGCCTTGACCGCCGCCGGCTCGGGCAGGGCCGTCGCACCGACGGGGTCGGCCCGCAAGATGCCGAACCCGGTGCCCGGCAGCGCGATCAGCACCTCCTCGTCACCCTGCCGCTCGAGGCGGTACTCGCGGTAGCCGAGGAACGTGAAGTGGTTGTCGGCGAGCCACACCAGGAAGGCCTCACCCTCGGCGAGCTCCTCGGGCGGCAGCGGTGGCGGGTGCTCCTGGAGGTCCTCGAGGATCTGGTGGACCCGGTCGTGCATCTTCGGCCAGTCCTCGACCGCCTCCCGGACGTCGCTGAGGACCTTCAGCAGCTGCTGCTCGACGTCCGCGACCAGCTCGGCCGGGATCCGGTCGATCTCCAGGTGCATCCAGGACTCGCGAGCGACGTCGTGCGCGCTCACGTCTGCCTGCTCGTCGAGGACCTCCTGCAGGTGGCCGGCCACGTCGCGGCGCACGACCAGCTGCGGATGGATCACCAGGTGCACGTCGTGCTCGCCCTGCGCGAGCGCCATCGTCACCGAGTCGACCAGGAACGGCATGTCGTCGGTGACCACCTCGACGACCGAGTGGCCCTCGGCAGACCAGCCGTCGGCGTCGACGGTGGGGGTGAAGACGCGCACGTTCGCGGTGCCCTGCGGGCGCTCGACGCCGGTCTTGAGGTGATGCATGACCGCGCCGTAGAGGTCGACCTCGTTGCGGTCGAGCAGGTCCTCGGGAGCTGCGTGCCTGAAGTAGGCACGCAGCAGGGTCGGGATCGAGGGGCCGTCGTCGGCACCCGGAGCACGCTTGCTCGCGCTGTGCTTCTCGGCATGGGCGCAGAGCCTGGTCAGCAGCTCGGACTTGCTGTCCTCCAGTGTCGTCGACACCCAGGTCCCACCTTCGTCACATCGGGCGCACGCCGTCGTGTCACCTGTTCGAGCCTAGGGCTGCGCGCCGGTTGCTCACAACGTACGACGCGCTCAGAATCATCTCGAATCCGAGATCAGTACTCAGGTTTCGAGCCGCCGCCGTGGGTTCGCAGGCTCACCCGCGGGCTCCCTCAACCTCTTCGCGTCGCGACCCCGCTCGTTCCTCGCGTCGTCGCGGCTCAGAGCTCCGAGCGCAGGCCCCACAGCAGCGGGTAGTACTTCAGGCCGAGCCGCGAGCGCAGGTACTCCGCGCCCGTCGAGCCTCCGGTGCCGGTCTTCGACCCGATCATCCGCTCGACCATCACGACGTGCCGGCCCCGCCACGCGGAGGCGAGCTCGTCGTGCTGGAGGAGCGCCTCGGCGAGCCCCCAGAGGTCGGCGTACGAGGAGCGGTCTCGGGCGACAGTGCGCAACGACGCGGTGATCGCCTCGTCGGAGGAGTTGTCCAGACCCGCTTCGCCGAGCACGTGCACGAAGCCGTCCCACAGCGTCGGCTCCGCCAGCCGGCGCGCGAGCCGCTCCTTCTCCGGGTCCGTCAGGCCCTTGAAGCGGTGGACGTAGCCCTCGTCCTTGGCTCCGGAGAGGAACTCCAGCTCGCGGAACTGCACCGACTGGAACCCGCTCGCCGGCGCCAGCCGCTCGCGGAACTGCAGGAAGTCCTGGGGCGTCATCGTCTCCAGCACGTCGATCTGCTGCACCAGCACGCGCTCGATCACGTGCATCCGGGTCAGCAGGTGCCGCGCGAACCAGAGGTCGCGCCCCTCGCTCGCCGCGTCGGTGGAGACCAGCGCGTCGCGCACCGTCTCGGCCTCGTGCAGCAGCTGCTGGAACCAGAGCTCGTAGACCTGGTGGATGGTGATGAACAGCAGCTCGTCGTGCGCCGGCGGGTCGGACTCGAGACGCTGCGCGTCGAGCAGCTGGGCGAGCCGCAGATAGCTTCCGTAGGTGAGCAGGCCGCCCTGCTCACCGAAACGGACGTCACCGGACGGATCGGACGAGGCGCTCATGGATGCCAACCTAATGGGCAATCCGGTGCGCCATGATGTCCGCCATGAGACTGCGCCACGAACTCGCGTACGACGCCCCGCCCGCCGACGTGCTCGCCATGATGGCCGACCCGCTCTTCTGGGCCAAGGTCGGCGCCGCCAACGACGTCATCTCGTGGACCCCGACCGTCGATGCCGAGGGCGACGCGACCCGGGTGGTCATCGACGAGGAGCAGCGCACTGCCGGGGTGCCGTCGTTCGCGAGGAGGATCGTCGGCGAGTCGACCCGCGTGATCATCACCCAGGTGTGGCGAGGCCGGGAGGCCAGCTACGAGATCGACACCCCGGGCAAGCCGACGCACGTGCACGGGACCGCGACCGTTTCCGAGCACGGCACCGGCAGCGTGCTGGTCTACGACCTCGAGGTGAAGGCGAGTGTGCCGTTGATCGGCGGCAAGCTGGAGAAGCTCGTCATCGAGCTCACCACCGAGGGGTTCGACAAGGAGCAGTCGGTCGGCGCGGCGTGGCTGGCTGGTGAGCGCTGATGAAGCGGGTGCACGAGGACCTGCGCTACGACGGCGCGACGGCCGAACAGGTGTACGCGATGCTCGGCACCCAGGAGTTCCGGGAGGCGGTCTGCGACTTCCAGCGGGTGCTGCACCGGACCGTGACGGTCGAGGAGGACGGCGACGCCCGCCGGGTGACCATCGACCAGGGCCACGGCACCGACCGGCTCCCGGGCTTCGCCAAGAAGATCGTCGGCGAGCGCATCAACATCGTCCAGTCCGAGACCTGGAGCGGTGGCTCCCACGGCGACATCACGGTGGCGGTCCCGGGGAAGCCCGGCGAGATGACCGGCACCGCCGACCTGCGCCAGGACGACACCGGCGTCACCGAGAAGGTCGACATGACCGTGACCGTCCGGCTCCCGCTCATCGGCGGCAAGGTCGAGGGACTGATCGCCGACATGCTGACCAAGGCGCTGAGAGCCGAGCACAAGGTCGGTCAGGACTGGCTGGCCGAGCGTCGCTGAACCGGTCTCACTCGTCGTCGTGCTCGTTGCGGCGCCGGGCGATCCGGATCGTGACCGCGAGCAGCAGGATCGGGCCGAACGCGAGCACCAGCACGAGCACGTGCTCGTAGGGGTGCAGCTTGCCCAGGTGCTCGAGGATCACCGCGCCATTGTGCCCGTGCGGTCTGCCTCACCCCATGTGCGGGTACCGGTGATCCGTCGGCGGGACGAACGTCTCCTTGATCGACCGCGGCGAGGTCCAGCGCATCAGGTTCGCGGCGGAGCCGGCCTTGTCGTTGGTGCCGGACGCCCGCGCCCCTCCGAACGGCTGCTGGCCGACCACCGCGCCGGTCGGCTTGTCGTTGACGTAGAAGTTGCCGGCCGCGAACCGCAGTCGCTCGGACGTCCAGTCGATGGCCCGACGGTCCTGAGCGATCACCGCGCCGGTCAGGGCGTACGGCGAGGCGGACTCCATCTGGTCCACCACGCGCTCGAACCGGTCGTCGTCGTACACGTACACGGAGAGGATCGGCCCGAAGTACTCCGTGGTGAACATCGCGTCGGTCGGGTCCGTGGACTGCACGATCGTCGGCCGGACGAAGTAGCCGACCGAGTCGTCGACCTGGCCCCCGGCGATCACGGAGAGCTTCGGCGAGCGCTTCGCGCGCGCGATCGCAGCCTTGTGCTTGGCGAACGCGCGGTCGTCGATCACGGCGCCCATGAAGTTCGACAGGTCGTTGACGTTACCCATCGCCAGTCCGTCGGTCTCGGCGACGAGCCGGTCCTTCAGCCGCCGCCACACCGACCTCGGCACGTAGGCGCGCGACGCGGCCGAGCACTTCTGGCCCTGGTACTCGAAGGCACCGCGGATCATCGCGACCCGCAGCACGTCCACGTCCGCCGAAGGATGCGCGACGATGAAGTCCTTGCCACCTGTCTCCCCCACGATCCGCGGGTAGGAGCGGTACGACGGCAGGTTGCTCCCCACCTCCTGCCAGAGGTGGTGGAAGGTCGCGGTCGATCCGGTGAAGTGGATCCCGGCCAGGTCGGGGCTGGCGAGCAGCACTTTCGAGACCTCGGCGCCGTGGCCGGGCAGCATGTTGATCACGCCGGGCGGCATCCCGGCCTCCTCGAGCAGCTGCATCGTGACGTGTGCGGCGAGCTGCTGGGTCGTCGACGGCTTCCAGATCACGGTGTTGCCCATCAGCGCGGGCGCCGTCGGCAGGTTGCCGGCGATCGCGGTGAAGTTGAACGGGGTGATCGCGTAGACATAGCCCTCGAGCGGCCGGTGGTCGGTGCGGTTCCAGACGCCGGGGCTGTTCGCGATCGGCTGCTCGGCGAGGATCTGCCGGGCGAAGTGCACGTTGAACCGCCAGAAGTCGATCAGCTCGCAGGCGGAGTCGATCTCGGCCTGCCAGACGGTCTTCGACTGGCCGAGCATGGTCGCTGCGTTCAGGCGCGCCCGCCAGGGGCCGGCCAGCAGGTCGGCAGCCTTGAGCAGGATCGCGGCGCGCTCGTCGAACGGCATCGCCCGCCAGCCGGGCGCCGCCTTCGCTGCGGCGCGGACCGCAGCCTGGGCATCGGCCTGCGTCGAGTGCTTCGCGACGCCGAGCACCGAGGCGTGGTCGTGCGGCTGCACGACGTGGAACTCGGCACCGCCACCCATCCGCCTGCGGCCGCCGATCGTGGCAGGCAGGTTGACGGTGCGGGACTGGAGGCGCTTGAGCTCGGACTCGACGGCATCCCGTTCGGGGCTGCCGGGGGCGTAGTTCAGGTTCGGCTCGTTCGTGGGAGCCGGGGGGTGGGTGATCGCGTCCATGTCTGCGATGTTGTCAGACGATCGCGGGCGAGAGAAACGTCACCGGCGTCAGGTCCGGACGTCACCGCCGAGGAGTCGGTCGGTGACACAGAACGAATCCGCACGCACGCATCTGCCGATGAGCGGATGCTCGAATCTCGAGCAGGCCGGTGGACACGGGCCCGATTTGTCCCCGCTCGCCGCCCTGCACCAGAGGTGTGTTGAGGAGGTCCTCCCCGACGTGATGCCGTCATTCGGCTGGCTGAAGGCCGGCGTGGGCTCAGGTTGCGCGTCGGGCGGTACCAGCTGACCGCGTCCACCTGACGCGCTCCAGCCGTCGACCTGGATGAGGATGATCGTGTAGTGGAGGTTGTCGTACCCGGTCAATACAGGCAGTTGATCGGGAAGGCGCAGTACTTCTTGCCGTCGTCGTCACGTCTCGTGCGGCCCGCGCCGAGCGCGGTCTTCCAGATCGGTTCCCATGCGTGCGTCGATCTTTGACAAGACCAACCAGGGCCACGTTCGTTCCCTCTGTACGCTTAGGCGGCCAGCGCGACACGCTCTGCCGTTCGTGGCCCCCAGACTGCGGCTCCGACCGGCCACTTCAGGAATCGCCCGTCTCGTGCGTTGGCTTTGCCACAGGATCATCGAGCGATGGGCAAACTCTTCGATCTCGGACGTCGCACGTTTGGCGTCACTGCTCTCGGTCGGGTCGCTGTTTCCGCCGCGAAGGCCGCACCCTGAAGCGACCAGGAGTCCAACCTAAACAGGAGCCCCAGAGCAAATGTGCGGCAGGCTCCCTGCCATTTGCGCCCAAGCGCAGCGACGTCCTTCACCATCGGCACGGTACCGGGGTCGCCG
>CAWDUF010000013.1:0-161646 GCA_963805425.1 uncultured Actinomycetota bacterium
GGTGTGGTGGCTGAAGATCGCGACGTACTTGTCGCGGCCGGCCGGGTCGACCGACGCGCCGGCCGGTCGAGATCCAGCGGCTGCTGACGCCTGCAGCTGGGCCTCCAGCCAGGCGAACTGGGTCGGCGTCGATGGAGCCGTCCGGACCGCCGGCGCTGACCACGGTGTCGAGCACGATGCCGCGGACCCGGCCGACGTCGAAGGTGTAGTAGGCCGTGCCGTCGCTGACGTTCGTCGGGGTGAACCCGTGTCCGACGGGCGTGCCCGTCGTGGCGAAGTGCTCGGCCACCGTCGTCAGCCCGGTCGACGATCCGGCGGTCGGAGTCGGGCGTGACGAAGCGGCGTCCGCCCTCGCTCAGCTGCAGGTTGATTGCGCCCGGGTCCTGCTGCAGCAGCTCGAGCACGAACCCGATCTGACGTTGATCGGTTGGGCCAGGATCCTCGGCGGCAGGCTGGTCAGCTTGAGCGGGCCGGTGGCGAGCTGCTGGAACAGCGGAGCTGCGCGGCACGTTGCCCTGCACGAGCCCGTCGTGGTTGCCGTACGCCGTGTACCAGCGGCATGCCGAGCCCGGTCGGCCCGGAACGGTGCCCGCGCGGCGTCGAGCAGCCCGGGCACCGTCGGGAAGCCGTAGGTCGAGCGTCGGCGCGCCGAAGCCGCTCTCCGGGTGCCAGTAGTACGGGTCGGGCGCCACGTCGTCCATCACGCCCTCGTACATGGTCGGGTCCCCGAGTCCGGGCCGGATCGTGGCGCCGTCGAGCAGGTCGATGTACCAGCGCAGCTCGTTGTGCTGGCAGTTGTCCGTGTTGTCACCCGTGATGACCGCGAACTGCACGGGGCTGACCGGTGGCGGGCCCTCGGCGGACCCGCCGCAGCCGGCGGACCATCGCGTCGCCGACCTGCGCACTGAGCATCTCCTGCGGCCGGTAGGCGCTCTTGAAGTCGCCGAAGAAGGCGCCGTAGGGATCGAAGAACTCGAAGCGCGCCGGCGACTGGACGTCGATCACGTGGACGTCGGTGAGCTGTGCGAAGCACGCCAGCACCTTGCCGCCACCACCGTGATGGCTCCCGACGCCGGCGAGGTCGCCGCGGAACAGGAACGGCTCGCCCGGACCCGAGGCGAGGGGGACGTAGCCGCCCGCGCCGGCGGCGCCCCGGCGGATCACCCGGTCGAGGGTCGTGCCGGCTGTCGACGGCTTCGGTAGGCCGAACGCCGGCGCTGTGAGCGGGCCGACGCCGGACAGGGCCGCGACCCCCGCCGTCCCCAAGATGCCTTCGAGCAGGTGTCGTCTGCTGAGCTCCATCAGGTTCCCTCCCAGGTCCCTCGCTGGACTCACTCAAGCACTCCGCGCGCGATAGTGGAATGGACCAGTTCCTGCACAATGACCGGGTGCTGCTCGCGCCGAAGATCGCCCAGGGTGTCGCCGACGGGTCGGTGAAGCTGGCCTTCCGGCGTTGGCGCAAGCAGGACGTGAAGCCGGGCTCGAGGTTCCACACGTCGGCCGGCGTGGTCCAGGTCGACGGGGTCACCACCGTCGACCCGACTGCGATCACCGACGCCGAGGCATCGCTTGCCGGACACCGCGACGCCGACGCGGTACGACGCGCGCTCGCCGGCGAGGCGACCTGGCCGACGTACCGGGTCGAGCTGTCGTGGGCCGGAGCCGACCCGCGCGTCGCCCTGAGGCAGGACGCCGACCTGACTCCCGACGACGTCGCCGCGATAGACGCCCGCCTCGAACGGCTCGACCGGGCGAGCAGCCACGGCCAGTGGACGATGCAGACCCTCGACCTGATCCGCCGCAGGCCCCAGACCCGGGCTCCCGACCTCGCCGCGGAGGTGGGTCGCGAGCGCGACCCGTTCAAGATCGACGTCCGGAAGCTGAAGAACCTCGGCCTGACGATCAGCCATCCGGTTGGCTACGAGCTGTCACCGCGAGGCCTCGCCTACCTGGCCCGGACGCGTCGCAGCTGAGGTCAGCCGACGATCGCGCCGTGTCTCTCAGCCAGGGCCATCGCACCCGCGACGTCGAGGTGGGTACCGCCGAGAACGGCGAGCTCGAGATCCACCGATTCGAGGATCGCGCCGCGCAGGTCGGCTTCGCGCAGATCCACCTGCCGCACCGTCGCGCGTGACAGGTCGCACCCCCGCAACGACGATCCGGTGAGGTCGGATTCGGACAGGTCGGCTTCGGTGAGGTTCAGGCCGTCGAGGACGAGCCTCGTCAGGTTCATTCCGCGGATCGTCACTCCGCGCCACTGTCCGCCCGAGACTTTCAGCGGCCGCATCGTGCAGCGCACGAAGGTGGTGCCGTCGAGCTTGCAACCCTCGAGGGTCGCGTCGAAGAACGACGTGCTCGCGAACCGGCAGCCGACGAACGCCGAGCCTCGGTGGACCGATGCGTTGAACCGACAGGTGTCGAACGTGCAGGTCGTGAAGACGGCACCGTTGCTCGTCGCCTCGGTCAGGTCGACGTCCCGGAGCGTGCAGTTGGTGAAGTGGGCGTCCGCGAGGTCGCGTGCGTACCAGTCCTCGTCGCGGAACGTCTCACCGTCGTAGCTCTCGGTCATCGATCCAGCGTTTCATGTCTGCGGGGCGGCCGTGGGCATGCCGAAGTCCCGCCCCTGGGTTGGGGCGGGTCGGGTTCAGCGGGTTCGTCGAGGCGGTGGTTCGGGCTCGGGTGGGGTGAGGTCGGTGGTGCCGTGCTGGTCGCGGAGCCAGGTCAGGCCGTGGGGTGAGCGCCACAGGTAGGTGCCGGGTTCGAGGATGGTGTAGGTCCAGCCGCCGTGGGTCTTCATCCGGTGGTGCAACCTGCACAGTGGTGCGAGATTCTGCGTCGAGGTCTGGTCGGGTGGGCCACCGTCGTCGGGGTCGACGCAGGGGTCGACGTGGTCCAGGTCGCAGCGCCGGGCGGGCCGGTTGCACCAGGGGTGCACACAGGTCTTGTCTCGCAGCCGGACGGATTCGGCGATCCGGTCCGGCACCTGGTAGGCCGTCGACCGCCTGTGTCTTGTGCAGGTCGATGACGGGTTTGACGGTGATCTTGGCGGTCTCGGGGCGTCGGCACCATTGCGCGATCTGTCCCGCGGTCAGCAGCCGGCGCCCGGCTTGTTCCAGCTCCACCGGGCTGTTCAGGTCGTGGGAGGTCAGGGCGTCTTGGGAGAGGTGCACGTAGAGCACGACCTCCCGACCCTTCCGGCCCCCGGTGGTCGAGCCTGTCGAGACCCCAGAGATCGAGCCCGTCGCGGTGGTCGAGCCTGTCGAGATCTCCCCGGTCTGCAGGTCCACCTCCAGGTCGAGTGCTTGTTCGCCGCGGGCGATCAGTCCGACCGCGGCGGCTCGGCGGACATCCAACGGGTCCTCGCTGCCCAAGGCAGCGAGCTGGGCGGCGCCGGCGGTGACGGCGTCTTCGAGGTCCAGTGCGTCGGCGAGGTCGAGCTCGCCGTGGACCCGGCTGGTGCCGGCGAAGGAGACCTGGTCGTGGTCGATGGTGAAGTACCGCTGCTCGGCAGCCCGCTCGCGGCGCTCGGCGGCGAGCTGCGGCATGTGCCGGGTGATCGCGGTCTCCACCAGCCGCTGGGTCTGGGCCAGCCCGGTCTTGTGGGCGAACGGCGCGACCTGGGCGTCGACCCAGGCCGCAGCCTCCACCGACAGGGAGGCGTTGAGGGTTTCCTCGGCGATCCGTCGGGCCCGCCACGGCGCCAACGATCCGGCCTGGACCCGGGCCCACAGCTTCGGCAGCCGGTAGGCCAGCTCCAACGCCTGGGCGATCAGGTTGCGCCCCGACCCGGCCGACAGACCCAGGGCGGTGGCGAGCTCGGCGACCGCGAACTCCGAGACCAGCGGGCAGCCTTCGCCGGCGATCGGGATCCCGGTGTCCTCACCCCGGCTCGAGCACCAGGTCGCAGCATCGTCGAGATCGGTGACCTGGTGCAGCCGCGCCCACTCGATGGCCATCTGCAGCACGCCGGTCTCGGCTGTGTTGGCCTCACGACGGAACCGGCGGGCAGCGCTCAACACGGCGGCCTCGTCGAGAGTGCTGGTGGTCGAGGCCCCGGGTTCATGGTTCGAATCTAGGGGTGGACACCGACAGTTTCTGGCGGGAATGCCTTACTGGGATGGGAATTCGGAAACTTTCTTCAAGAAGTTTCTGGCGGACCGAGGGCGGTCAAGGTTCCGGGGTTTCGACAGGCTCAACCTCCGGGGTCGGCCGCGCTTCGTGGCTCGACTGATCGCTCGCAAGCTCAACCACCGGACCAACCGCGGAGCCGCACCCGCCAGCGGGGCCCGGCCACCCGCCGTACTCCTCGTCGCTGCCAAGAACCCAACCACCCGCGGACTTGAGGTTTCGACAAGCTCAACCACCGGGCCAAGCTGAACCGCGCCCGACAACGGAGCCCAGCCACCCGCCGTCTTCGCTGCCGAGGAACCCGACCACCCGCAGACCGGGGGTTTCGACAGGCTCAACCACCGGTCCAGTCCTCAGAACCTCGCCCGCACCTCGTCCTCGGTGAGGCCGTAGTCGGAGAGGGAGTAGCTGTGCGACGGCTTGGCCGCGCCCGCCTTCGACTCGCGGTCGATGTCCTCGATCGCGGCCTGCACCTCGGGGGTCCAGTCCAGGTCGAACTGGTCGTAGACCCGGCGGGTGACCGCGAGCGGGTCGGCCCGCAGGTCCGAGAACGCCACGTCGACGAACTGGTCCTGCGAATACTTCGGCCGGGCCTCGTGGAACGCGTGGTAGGCGCGCGACCAGAGGTCGAGCTGGGTCTGTCCGATGGTCTCGCCGATGAACGTCGTCGAGTGGCCGGTCGTCGTCTCGGCCGACAGCGAGCACGACGACGCGATACAGGTGACCGGGTCGCGGTGGGTGTAGACGATCAGCGCGTCCGGATAGACCGTCATCAGCGCATCGAGCGCGGTCATGTGCGACGGATTCTTCAGCACCCAGCGCTTCTCGGTGTCGTTGAGGCCGATCAGCTGAAGGTTCTGCTTGTGCCGCGCGTACGCGTCGGTCCAGTCCTGCTTCGCGAGCCACTCGATGTACCGAGGCACGTGCGCGAGTGACTCGTAGGAGTTCGACTTGCCGGTCTGCCGGAGCAGCCGCCAGCACTCCTCGACCGACGTCGCATCCATGTAGTGGATCCCGAGGTACTCCGGCGAGGCGATGTGGTGGGCCTGGAAGCCCTGTTGCATCGCGTTGAAGATCGGGTCGGACTCCCAGGTCTCGCGCGGCGGGCGGGGCTGCGGGTACTGGGTGATCCACATCTCCAGGCCCTGCGCCATCGGGTCGGCGTGCAGCAGCCGGTGCAGCGCCGTCGTGCCGGTGCGCGGCAGCCCCATCACGAAGACCGGCCGCTCGATCGGTACGTCGACGTGGTCGGGCCGGGCGTTGAACTGCGCCTGGGTCAGCAGCCGTCCGACCAGAGCGCTCTTGACCTCCGAGCGCTGGAAGTAGTTGCCGCGTCCGGTCAGCCCGGCCTCGGGCGAGTTCAGGTCCTCCACCAGGGTGCGGAGGCCCTCCTCGTGCGCGGTGCCGCCCATGTCCGTCATGCCGGTGGTGCGCTCGGCCGCGGCGACGATGTCCTCGTAGGTCCCGACGTCGGCGCGCTCGCGCTCCATCACGTTGTCAGTCATGTGTGTCTCTCTCCGGAGATCGAGCCTGTCGAGATCCCTGCGTCTCGACAGGCTCGACGTCCGATGGTCCTCACTCGTCGTGGAACTCGCCGCAGTCGACGTTGAGCATCGTGCCGGTCACGCACGACGCCAGGTCGCTGGCGTAGAACAGCGCGGCGCGCGCGACCTCGTCGGGCGTGGCCAGCCGCTTGAGGTCGGTGGGCTCGGCCTTCTGCTTGTAGATCTCCTCGTGGGTCGTGCCGGCCTCGGAGGCGAGCCAGTCGAAGTACGCCTTGTTGACGTCCTCGTAGATGTACGACGGCGCGATGCTGTTGACCCGGATGCCGCGCGGCCCGAGCTCGGTCGCGAGCGACGAGGCCAGGTGCTTGAGCGTGCCCTTGGAGAGCTTGTAGCCGGCGTACTCGGTCTGCGACTGGTAGACCACGCAGGAGTTCACCATGATGATCGAGCCCTGCGACTCCGCGAGGGCGTCGGCGAAGAGTGCCGACAGCCGCAGCGGCGCGAACACGTTGGTCTCCTGGGCGGCCCGGAGCGCGTCGAGCTTGATCGTGGTGATCGGGTCCATCGGCGGGATCCCGAAGGCGTTGTTGATCAGGCAGTCGACCTTGCCGAACTCCGCGAGCGTGGCCTCCACGAGCCGCTGACGGGCGTCCTCGTCGTTGATGTCCGTCGGTACGACGAGCGCCCGCCGGCCGTGCGACCGGACCACCTCGGCCATCTTCTCCAGCCGCTTCTCGGTGCGGCTGACCAGGACGAGGTCGGCGCCCATCTTGGCGGCCTCCTCGCCGAAGGAGCGGCCGAGCCCGGGTCCGACACCGGAGAGCACGACGACCTTGTCGCGCAGGAGTCCTTCGGTGGTTGAGCCTGTCGAGGCGTTGTCTGAGAGTGGCATCAACTGATCATCCTTCGGGCGATGCCGACCTGACGGGCGGCGATGCGGGCGGTGTACTCCTCCGGGGTGACCCGGTTGCTGTCGAAGTGGGGGAGGTGGGCCGGCACCTCGTCGAACGGCACGACCTCGACGGTCGGGCCGTCCTCGAAGGTCAGGTCGCGGCCGACGCGCTGCCAGCGCAGCATCATCACGCCCTGCGCGTGTCCGCAGGTCTCGAGCCAGTTGGCGATGCCGGGGTTGCGCTCGCTGATCACGTAGCGGAGGTTGCCGTCGGGGTCGGGCTGCGACTGCGCCCGGGTCAGCGAGGTCTGGTGGTGCTCGTAGTCGGTGGAGATGTACCACCGCGAGCCGATCTGGATCGCCTGGTACGGCGCCGCGTCGCACACCGGCACGGTGACGACCATCGCCTGGTCCCTGCCATCGACCGGCGACAGGTCGTAGTGCCCGATCGAGCTGAACTGCGAGGCGAGCCCACCCGGAGTCGACTTCGGCACCGTCAACGTGTTCACCGGCTCCTTGTAGGTGAACCACTCCGGGAACGCGAACCAGGTGTTGATCCGGCCGACCAGCATCTTGGCGGCGACGCCGTACCTCTTGGCGACGCGCTCGGGAGTCAGGGCAGCGCGCGGCTGTCCGGCGGTGTCGAGCCGCTGGATCCGCAGCCGGCCGCGCTCCTCGGTGTTCCAGTCGTCGTAGACCTCGCGCACGATCAGCGTCGCGCCCTTGCCGAGCCCGAGCTCTGGCCCGAATCGCCACTCGAAGCTCCCATCGGCGGCACAGTGTCCCCCGTGGAGGGCCAGCTCGCGGTCGTCGAACGCCGCGACGGTGGTCGGCGCGCCCTCGGGGGAGTAGCTGCCGTCCATGATCTGGAAGGACAGGTCGGCAGTGGTGCCGCGGACACCGGAGACCAGGTACGACGCCCCCGGCGCCAGGTAGGCGTTGAAGTACACCGCGTCCGGGTTGTCGAGCCCCTGGCGTGCGTACTGGTGCGTCGGGTTGATCAGCACCGGGTGCTCGAGGTCGTAGTCGAAGGCCATCTGCAGCGACGACCTGATGCTCCCCGCGAGGTAGTCGTAGCCCTCGGCGAGGTCCTGCTCGGAGACCGGGAACGGCGGGTTCGCGATCAGCTTCTCGGCCTCCCGCACCGCCTCGGCGAAGACGCCGGTGACCCCCTCCGGTGGTTGAGCCTGTCGAAACCGCGTCTCGACAGGCTCGACGTCCGGTGTCACAGGGCCACCTTGCTGATGACGTCCTCGGCATACCGGTTCAGGTGGTCGATCTTGGTCTGCAGCGGCTCGGTGTCGGGGCCCTTGATGTAGGGCACCCGGAAGCCGACGATGCAGTCGGTCACGCCCTTGTCCTCCAGCCGCTTGATCCCGTCGAGGGTGTAGGCGTCGTAGGAGATCACGTGCACCTCGAAGTCGGCACGCTCGTCTCCCTCGGCCTTCCTGATCTCCGCGAGCCGCGCGAGCAACCGGTCGAGCTCGTCGCCGTCGCCGCCGGCGTGCATCCAGCCGTCGCCCTTGAGCACGGCGCGTCGCAGCGCTGCGTCGGCGTGGCCGCCGACCAGCAGTGGGATCGGCTCGGTCGGGGCCGGGCACTGCTTGAGCGCGTCGATGTCGTAGAACTCGCCGTGGTACTCGAAGTACTCACCGGTGGTGAGGCCGCGGAGGACGTCCATGCACTCGTCCATCCGCTTGCCGCGCTTCGCCCAGTCGACGCCGAGCGCGGCGAAGTCCTCCGGCCACGGCGAGATCCCGACCCCGAGGCCGAGCCGGTTGCCGGAGAGGAACGCGAGCGACGAGGCCTGCTTGGCGGTCAGCACCGGGGGACGGATCGGCAGCTTCAGCACGAACGGGGTGAGCCGCAGCGTCGAGGTCACCGCGAACAGGTGGGCGCAGAGGATCATCGTCTCGATGAACTCCTTGCCGTCGAGGAACTCCCGGTCGCCGGTGTCGGTGTAGGGGTACTTCGAGTCCGACTCCTTCGGGTAGATCAGGGAGTCCGCGACCGTCATCGAGGTGTAGCCGGCAGCCTCGGCTGCCTGCGCCAGGGGTGCGTAGTACTCGGCCTGGGTCATGCCCTCGGCGAAGGAAAAGCGCATGCCCGAAATACTAGAACCTGTTTCAGTTTTTGCCTAGGGTGGGGTGCATGGACCTGCAGGAGCTGTGCGACCGCCAGGAGATCGTCGACGTCATCACCCGCTACACCCGGGCGATCGACACCCGCAGCTGGGACGACCTGGACGCGGTGTTCACCGACGACGCGATCCTCGACTACTCCGCCGTCGGTGGGCCGGCCGACAAGCTCGAGGTCGCGAAGCCATGGGTGGCGCAGGGCCTGAGCGGCTTCCTGCGCTACCAGCACGTGATCGGCCAGGTCTCCATCGAGCTAGACGGTGACGCGGCTCGCGCGACGGCGTACTTCACCAACCCGATGGTGGCGCCGACGCGCGACGGCGGCGAGTCCGTGGTCGAGGTCGGCGGGTACTACCACCATGAGCTGGTGCGTACGCCGGACGGCTGGCGCTCGCGGCGAATGGTCGACGACAACGTCTGGATGCGTGGCTGGTAACGGCGGATCGGGCAGGACGAGATGGACACCAAGCCGAAGGGCCTCGACTCCGACCGCACCCGCCGGATCATCAAGGCGATGGCGAGGTCGAACGTCTGGCTCTACCGCCGCACCGGCGGACGCATCGGCGGCACCTGGCGCATCGGCGCAGGGTTCCGCAAGCCGGTGCCGATCTGTCTCCTCGAGCACCGCGGTCGCAAGACCGGCAAGGTGCGCACGGCGCCGCTGGTCTACCTCGAGGACGGCGAGCGCGTGGTCGTGGTCGCTTCGCAGGCCGGGCGGCCCGAGCACCCGATGTGGTACCTGAACCTGCTCGCGCACCCCGAAGTCACGGTGCAGATCGGAAGACGCCGTCGCGAGATGCGGGCGCGCGTCACCGAGCCTGACGAGCGCGCGGTGCTCTGGCCTCGGCTGGTCGACATGTACGCCGATTACGCGTCGTACCAGTCCTGGACCGACCGGGTCATCCCCGTGATCGTCCTCGAGCCGAGGTGACTCGGATGGCCCGCCTATCCTTGGTCGCGTGACGGGGACCCAGGACGACGAACGCGACCCACGACAGCAGGTTTCTGCTGTGCTGTTGAAGATCCTCGGTGTCGCCGTCGCGATCGGCCTGGTCATCGGCGGGGGTGCGTGGGTGATGGTCAAGACCCTCGGGCTCGACGCCACCGACGTCTCGGGTACGACGCTGGGCGGCGACGACCCGATCACCCCGCTCCCGACCACGGCCCTCCCTGTGCCGACGGCGACCGACCTGCCGAGCTCGGGCAGCACCGGGCTCGTCACCGAGCCGCCGACCGCCGCGAACACGGGCGGCCTCTATCTGAGTGCCGCTCCGGTCCTCGTCCGCCCGATGGAGCGGATCAACCTGACCGGCCAGTGGCCCGGCCACGACAACGAGGGCCTGCTGGTGCAGCGCTTCGAGGGCGGGAAGTGGGCCGACTTCGGCGTCCACGTGAACGTGAACCTCGGCACCTTCGACACCTACGTGATGACCGGTCACACCGGCAACCAGAAGTTCCGGGTCTTCGACCCCGGGAGTGACACGGCCTCCAACGAGGTCAGCATCACCGTGCAGAGCTGACTGGCCGGCTGACTGGCCGGCTGACTTCCTCGATACCTGGGGCCAGCTGGTCGGCACGTCAGGGGGAGGTCCGGGGCGATGCGCTCCGAGCACGCTGGCGGCATGACGATCCTCCTCTCCGACCGAGCGCGTCGGCGCCGTGCCGGTCCGTGGAGTCCGGAGCGGCGCTGGTGCGCCTGCCGCGTTCCTTCGGGCCCGCCCGCGGCGCTGGTGCGTCCGGGCTCGCCGAGCGCCTGGCGTCACGCCGCAGGCTGACCTCCCGGCCGGCCGCTCCTGCGGGTCGTGGAGGGGCACCGGAGCCGGTGGCCGACCAGCGGGCGATCATCGCGCGCTACGAGGCCGAGGTCCGCGCCGCCCACCCGGGTCTGACGCGGTCGGAGCTCCGCCGGCTGACCAGCCGCTTCGTCGCGCCGGTCGCGGTCGCGCCGCACGTCGCCGGGCCGCGGTCGACCTGACCCTGGTCGACCGGCGCGGCCGGGAGCTCGACCTGGGCACCGCGATCGACGCGACGCCCGAGGAGCTCGCACGGGCCGTGCTACTTCGACTCGCCCGACATCAGCGCCGGAGGCCCGTGCACCACCGCGAGCTGCTCGCCCGGCGCCCGGCGCCGCCGGCCTGGTGAACTACCCCACGGAGTGGTGGCACTGGAGCTTCGGGGACCGCTACTGGGCGCTGCTGACCGGCTGCACCAGCCGCGCTGTACGGCCCGGTCGAGCTGGCGGGCTGCCGCATGAGCGCGAGCGGCGTACCTGCGCTCGACCCGGCCACTCGCGCCCGGCCGACCGGCGCCCGACGCTCGGTCGACCCGGCCGCGATCGCGGCCAACACCCGGCTCCTGGCCGCCGGACGGCCGGGCGAGCTGATGGCGGTCGTGAAGGCCGACGGCTTCGGGCACGGCGCCGTCGACCGTCGCGCGCACCGCGCTCGCCCACGGCGCCACCTCGCTCGGGGTGACCACGCATCGACGAGGCACTGGCGCTGCGCGACGCCGGGCTCGACGCGCCGGTGCTGAGCTGGCTCAACCCGGTCGACGCCGACTACGCCGCCGCGGCCGGCGCGCGGGGTCGAGGTCGCCGTGCCCGTCGCTGCGAGCACCTCGAGGCCGTGGCTGCGCCGCCGGCGGCCGGCGCGCGGGTCCACCTCCACCTCGACACCGGCATGGCGCGGGACGGCGCCGACGCCGCGAGACGTGGGCCGCGCTGTGCCGTGCGGCCCGGCGGGCCGAGCGGCGCGGACGCCTCCAGCGTCGTCGGCGTGATGGGTCACCTCGGCCTGCGCCGACGACGCCGGGCCACCGGGCGCAACCACGGCGGGCCGGACCCGGTTCGCGTGGGGCGTCGAGGTCGCCCGGGCGGCCGGGCTGCGACCGCGCGCAGCGGCACCTCGCGGCCACCGCGGCGACCCTGACCGACCCGCTCAGCCACCACACGCTGGTCCGGGTCGGCGCCGGCCTCGTCGGCATCGACCCGTCGCGGCACGACCGCGCTGCGCCGGCGCGCTGACCCTGACCGCCCCGCTGGTCGCGGTCCGGCGGGTGCGCGGCCGGCACCGGCGTCGGCTACGGCCACACCTGGACGGCACCGCGGCCCGACCACCCTGGGGCTCCTCCCGCTCGGCTACGCCGACGGCCTGCCCCGGGCGGCGTCCGGACGGGCGGAGGTGCTGGTCGCGCGGCCGCCGCCGCCCGGTCGTCGGGCGGATCTCGATGGACCAGGTCGTCGTCGACCTCGGCGACGACCCGGCGCCGTCCCGGGCGAGATCGGCGACCGTGCTTCGGCCCGGGCGACGACGGCGAGCCGACGGTCGCGGAGTGGGCCGACTGGGCCGGCACGCTGCGCGCACGAGATCGTCACCGGCTTCGGCAGCCGGGTGGCCCGGTCGCGTGCGCCGGGCCGGCCCGCGGTGCGGTGGCATGAGCGTGCAGCGCGGCCGCGCGTCGCCGTCATCGGCGGCGGCGCAGAACTGCGAGCACGACGTCTCGCTCGCCTCGGCGGCCGCGGTCGCCGACGCGCTCGAGCCGGCGGCCTACGACGTCGTCCGGCTCACCATCGACCCGGACGGCTGGTGGCGCGACGAGACGGCGCGCCCGCTCGGCCTCGCCGCGGCGGTCGACGTGCTCGCGGTCCTGCGACGTGGCGTTGCCCGTGTGCACGGCCCGCGCGGCGAGGACGGGACGCTGGCGGCCCTCTGCGAGCTCGCCGGGGTGCCGTACGTCGGCTCCGGGGTCGGCGCCGGCGCGCTCGCGATGGACAAGTGGGCGACCAAGCTGGTCGCCGGGGCGCTCGGGATCGCCACCGCGCCCGGGCGTCGCTGCTCGACGGCGGCCGACCGCGACGGCGTACGCCTGGACGCACCCGGTCGTGGTGAAGCCGGTCGCCGCGGGGTCGAGCCGCGGGGTCACCCTGGTCGCACGCGCCGACCGAGCTCGGCCCGGCGCTCTCGACGCCGCGCTCGCGCTCGACGACCGGGTCCTGGTCGAGGAGGTCGTCGTCGGTCGCGAGATCGACGTCGCCGTGCTCGGCCGCCCCGACGGCGCGCCGGGTGGTCGCACCGGCGCTGGAGATCGTCGTCGAGGGGCTCTTCGACTTCGACGACGAAGTACGGCGGGGGTGCCGACTTCCGCGTCCCGGCCGCGCTCGACGACGGCGAGCGCGACCGCGCTCGAGGCGGCCGCGCGTCGCGATGTACGACGCGCTCGGCTGCGGCGGGCGTCGCCCGGATCGACTTCTTCCTGACCGAGGACGGGCCGGTGCTCAACGAGGTCAACACGATGCCCGGCTTCACCGAGCACTCGCAGGTGCCGAGGATGTTCGCCGCCGCCGGGACGTCGTACGCCGAGCTGCTCGACCTCCTGGTCCGCGACGCGCTCTGACCGCCTGCCGACGGTCACTGGCCAGCGACGAGGAGCGACAGCCCGACTGCGCCGGGACGCATCGACTGGCGGCGCCCGTGGCTGCCCGACCGCGGCCGCTCGGTCTGCGTCGGTGCTCGCTCGCTCGGCGCTGGTCGAGGTGCGTCGACCTGGCCCCGGGCTACCGCGCCGGTCGACCTCGGCTCCGCGCATCGAGCTGGTCTCGTGATCGCGCTCGTCGCCGGCGCTCGTCGTCGGCGCTGAGCCGGCGCTCCCGCGGTCGGGCTCACCCTGGTGTGGCTGACCTGCCGCGCTCCAGCGTGGTCACCGGCGACGCCCGGTGCTGCTCGTGCGAGCTGGCGCGTCGCCGTGCGTCGCGTTCGGCACCGCACGCTGGGGATCACCGGTGACGGTCGTGGTCGAGCGGGCTGTCGATCCCGGCGGCGCGGCGCTCATGGCCGCTCGTCCTGGTCGCGCGGCTACGGCGCGACCACTCTGTTCAGCGTCGTCTGCTCGAGCCGGACCGACGGTTGCTCGACACCGCGCATCAGTCGACGCGCTGGCAGATCGGTGCGGCCGTGATCGGCATGGCCGGTGCTCGGCCGTCCCGTGGCTGGCCGGCCTGGCGCTGCGCTTCGGCGCCGGGCGCGGCGCTCGCGGGCGTCGCAGGAGGTGCGCCGAGCGGGAGGCCGCCGCCGCGCGCAGCGCGAGAGCCGAGCAGGCCCGCGAGATCGCCGCGGCTGCGCGAGGAGCAGGCCCAGATGGCCCGCGACGTGCACGACGTGGTCGGGCACTCGCTCGCGGTGATCCTCGCGCAGGCCGAGTCCGCGCAGTACATCGACGACGCCGACACCGGGCGCGCTGAAGGAGACGATGGCGCAACATCGCCACGCTCGGCGCGCTCGTCGCTGCAGGACGTGCGCCAGGTGCTGACCGCGACACGAGCGAGGGCGCCGACGCGGCCCGGGCGCCTCGACGAGCCTCGTCGAGGGCGTCCGCGCGAGCGGGCACGAGGTCGTCTCGACGGTCGTCGGGCACGCCCGCACCCGCTGCCGCCCGAGCTCGAGCACGGTCGCCTACCGCGTCCTCCAGGAGATGCTGACCAACGCCATCCGGCACGGTGGCCGCAACGAGCGCCGGTCGAGCGTCGAGCTGCACTGACGGTTGGGACGAGCTGCGGATCGAGGTCGCGCAACGTGGTCGGCGCCGGCGCACCGCGGCGACCCGAGCCGCTCGGGACGGCCGAGCCGCAGACCCTGGGCCGAGGGCCAGGGCGTCGACGGCATGCGGCGACGCCTGGCGGCGGTCGGCGGCCGGCTCGACGTACGCCGTGGCGACGAGCCGAGCGGTCGCGACGTTCACCGTGACGGCGTGGGTCCCGGTGCGGGCGGTGACCGGATGAGCGCGGACGGCGCCGATGATCCGCGGTGGTGCTGGTCGACGACCAGGAGCTCTTCCGCGAGGGCGTGCGCGGTGATCATCGACGCGCAGGACGGGCATGGAGCGTCGTCGGCATCGCCGGCGACGGGCTCGAGGCGTTGCGGCTCGTCGACGAGCTCGAGCCCGACGTCGTGCTGATGGACATCCGGATGCCGGAGATGGACGGCGTCGAGGCGACCCGTCAGCTCTTCCGCCCGGACCGGGTAGCGCGGCGGCGCAAAGCCGCTGCGGGTGGTCGTGCTGACCACCTTCAACCTCGACGACCGGGCCGCCACCGCGATCCGGCACGGCGCGAGCGGCTTCCTGCTCAAGGACACGACCCCGGTGATGCTGCGCGACGCGATCCGCACAGTGCACGCCGGCAACGCCGTGCTCGCCCCGGCCGACCTGTCGACGCTGCTCGACGCGCCAGTTCCGCGAGCCGCAGCCCGGCGCCGGCCGGCGTACCTCGCGCTGACCGAGAAGGAGCGGGAGGTGTTCGCCGCGGTCGCACGCGGGCTGTCCAACGCCGAGATCGCCGGCGCTGGTCTTCGCCAGCGAGTCGACGGTGAAGACGCACGTCGGCTCGATCCTGCGCAAGCTCGCGCTGCGCGACCGGGTAGCAGGGACGCCGGGCGACCCGGTGGCAGACTCCCGGACTGTGGGCAATCACTAC
The DNA here is from genome assembly GCA_963805425.1 of uncultured Actinomycetota bacterium. GTDB lineage: Bacteria > Actinomycetota > Actinomycetes > Propionibacteriales > Nocardioidaceae > Marmoricola. The sequence continues at coordinate 15,130 of CAWDUF010000013.1, forward strand.
AGCTTTCGCAGCGTCTGGCGAATCGCGGCGCCGCCGAGCGACGTGTACGCCGCGCTCGCTGAGCTCGCCGACTATCCCCGGTGGTGGCCGGAGGTCCGGAGCGCCGAGCCGCGGGGACAGGACACGTACCAGCTCACCTGCCGCTCCCTGCTGCCCTACGACCTCGTCTTCGCCACCACGCAGCAGCGGCGTGACCCGGCTGCCGGCGTGCTCGACGCGAGCATGGTCGGCGACCTGTCGGGCTTCTCGCGCTGGACGATCTCGGCCTCAGGGGCGGGCACGGAGGCTGTGTTCGACGAGGAGGTAGATGCGATGAAGACGTCCCTACGCCTGCTCTCGCCGATCGCGCGGCCGGCGTTCCGCGGCAACCACACGTTGATGATGCGCCACGGCCAGCGGGGCCTGACGGCGTACGTCGCCGGGTACGGCCTCCGCGACCGCCAGGGCGACGAGGCGGTCCGTGTCGTCGCCGCGAGCCGCGAGGTCGACGCGGGTGCGGAGCAGATCTTCGAGCTCATCGCCGACCCGACCCAACAGCCGCGCTGGGACGGCAACGACAACCTGTCGGACGCGCCTGCCGGTCAGCGAGTGTGCGCCGTCGGGGACGTCTTCACGATGACGACGACGAAAGGCAATGTCCGGGAGAACCACGTGGTCGAGTTCGTCGAGGGCCGCCGCATCGCCTGGAGACCGGCCGAGCCCGGTCAGGCACCGCCGGGGCACCTGTGGCGGTGGGAGCTCGAGCCCATCGACCCGGCCCGCACGTTGGTCACCCACACCTACGACTGGACGCAGCTGGCGGCAGACGACAGACGGATTCCACGCGCTCGCGCCACCACGGCCGACAGGCTGCAGGCGTCGATCGACCGACTCGCCGCGCTCGCCGAGGGCCGATGATCCGACTGCCCCCCATGACCCGCACCTGGCTGACCGTCGTACCGGCGCGATGCCGTTCGTGGTGGAGGTAGAGGTGGTCTTCCCGACCACACGCAGCGGAGGAGGAGTGGGATGACGAAGTACCTGTTCACCGTGCACGGCCCGGCCGAGATCGACGAGTTCGGCAACTACGGCTCCCAGGAGGCTTTGGACGAGGCGCTCGCCACGACGGAGGAGTTCAACGACAGGCTCCGCGCCGACGGCTACTGGGTGTTCGCCGGAGGTCTCCAGTCGGGGTCGACGGCGACGGTCGTCGACGGCCGGGGCGGGGCTCCGGTGCTCACTGACGGCCCGTACCTCGAGACCAAGGAGCTCCTCGCGGGCTTCTGGATCATCGAGGCGCCCGACCTCGACGTGGCGCTCGACCTCGCGGCGCAGGCGTCGAAGGCCTGCGGCGCCCAGGTCGAGGTCCGCCCGTTCGACGGGCTCGGCTGACTCGGCAGGTCGCCCTAGCCCTCGGCCTGTCCGCCGCCGACGTTGTCGGGGTTGTTCGGATCCTCCGGGTCGCTGAACCTCGGGGGCTCGCTGTCGTCGTAGTCCTCGGCGTCGGTGAACTGGCCGCGGTCGTGGTCGAAGGTGCGTTCGGTGTTGTCGACCTGAGCGCCGTCGGGACGGTTGTCGGGGTCGAGACGCTTCTCTCGCTCCTGGTTCATCTCCTGCCTGGTCTCCTCATCAGGCTCCTTGTCGAGCTCGATGCCGAGGCTGCGACCGGCGCGCGCATCGGTGTCGATGCCGCCGCGGTCGAGGATGCTGCCGCTGCCGGAGTCCTGCTCGTCGGTCGCGTTCGGTACGTCTTCCTCCGCGTCGCTCATCTGGCCCTCTCAGGGTTCGGGTGCGTTCTCGATGATCCGGAGGCAGTACCCACCCGCGCGCCGGCCAAGCCGGCGGTACGACGAAACCCGGAAGCGCCTCCGGGCGAGCAGCGCTAGCGAGCGTCCAGGGCGGCAACGGCGTCGGCGTCGAACCCCTTCACGACCAGCCAGACGCCGAGTGAGAACTCGAAGGCCGCGACCCCGAGGGCTGACAGCCCGGCCAGACCGCCATGCTGGTCGACGACGTCGAACAGCACGGCGAGGTAGCCGACGACGAGCAGTGGCGCCCCCACGATCCCGATCATGCACAGCCCTCGAGGCACCAGGCGCGACTTGTACAACAAGATCCCGAGCAAGAGGTCGCAGACCGCGGGCATGAAGCTCTGGCCGAGCAGGAAGATCCGGTCGTACATCGCCACGAGCGCGTGGCTGCTGGCCAGCGCATCCGCACCCGCTCCGGAGTTGCGGAGAGCGACTATCGACCCGAGGAACGCGACGCCGACGAAGATCGTGGCGGACTCCAGGATGCGCGCGGACACCAGTGCCAGCGCAGCGGACTCGTTCTGGCGCTTGAGCAGCGGAAACAGCACGACCGCGGTGCCGATGCCGGCGAGGGCGACGATGATCTCCAGGATCCCGCCGGTCACCGCTGCAGTGTCCGGACCGTCCCCGACGACGTACCTCGCACCCTTGACCGAATCATAGAGAGCGAGCGTCGGGATGGAGACGAACGTCAGCAGGTAGAGCAGACCCGCGAGCAGCGAGATCCTTCGGTGCGCGGTCGGGGCGGTGGCCCTGGCCACGGTGCTCACACGCGCTCCTCGGCCGCGTGGGTCACCGAGATGCGGGGTTCGGCCGGGGGCTCGGACCACAGCGCATACCCCATCCAGGCCAGCGCCAGCCCGACCGGGACGGCGAACTTGGGCTGGGAGGCGTTGGGGACCAGGGCAGCGACCGGTGCCACCAGGGTGCCGACGGCGAGCAGCGCACCTGCCGAGCGCGGGAGGATCCCGGCGCGGAACGTCGCGATGCCGAAGAGCAGGCCGCCGAGGATGTAGATCGGTGCGCTCAGCGTCCAGATCGTCGGGAGCGCGCCGAGATCGAACGTGCTCGCGTCCCCGGTGAACATCGCCATCCACGCCGCAGCGAACGCCGGTACGGCGGTCGCGACGTGCGGCAGCACGAACGCCTCGACGAAGCTGAAGCCCATGATCAGCACCATCCAGAGGCTGAGCAGGACGTAGCCGGCGAAGCCGACCCAGCCGACCCTGGCCGCCTGCCGTGCATACAGTCCCGCCAGGCCGAGCACCCCGAAGAACGCCATCGCGCACGCAAGGACGTGGACGACCTGCCAGCGTGTGGTGGTGACGGCGTCGACGACGTTGGCCGGGTGGAACAGGCCGACGAGCACGTAGCACGTCCCGGCGACCAGGGCCGCTGCGCCGGCCAGACGAAGGAGGTCCTCGCGTGTGGTGGTCATTCGAGCCCGCTTCTAGGAGTGGGGTGAGCGCCGGGTCGCTCTCGGGGTGGGTCCGTGCAGCCGCGTGAGCAGGCAGGCAGCGTGAAGAGCGCTGTCCTGTCGGAGCGCTCGGGCAGTCGCCTGTGCTCGATCCGAGTGGACGGTGGTGAACTAGCACCAGACGCCAGGGTCCTGGGCGAATGACCTCAGCGTCGAACCTAGACCCCTCCCGCGGAAGCGGCAAGGCCACCTGCGCCTGCACCGCATCCGCTGGAGGGGCCGCGTCGACTCCCTAGGTGCCGGCGATCATCGGGCCGAACCTGCGAGCTCGGAGGCACGCTGACCTTCCCGAGCCGGCGTGCCCGTGCGCAGGATCGCCCGGCCGAGCACTGCCAGCCAGATGACGTTCACCGCGCCGATGCTCGCCACGGCACCCCAGCCGTTGGCGGCGTAGAACTCCGCGGCGTCCATGCCGAAGAAGATCGACGGCACCAGCGCGAGGTTGATCACGGCCAGGAGGACGCTGCCGCGCACCACTCGTGGCGAGAAGTGCTGCCGCACCGCAGGGGTGGCAGCGAACCCGAGGAGGAACACCGCGACCAGGACCCGGGCGATCGGTCCGTGCAGCATCACCATCCCCGCAGCGAGGGGTCCGTCGAGCGTCGGGTCGACGGATCCGTCGGGGAACTGCAGCGACGTTCCGACCTCGAGGGAGGTGGCGATCAGCGTGACGGTCACGTACAGGCGAAAGGCGGTGATCGCCACCTCGCCGGCAAGGCCGGCATCCCCGTCGCCGAAGGTCCGCAACATCCGGCCGAGTCCGACGGCGAAGACGAGGAAGGAGGTGAAGGTGGCCAGCGTGATCAGGTTGCGGGTCAGCACGTTCGACTCCGGCGGCGGTCCTGAGTACACGAAGTACAGGGCGACCATCACCAGGGAGAGGATGCCGCCGAGCAGGGCGGCCCATCCGGTGACGAGGCGGTCGGTGGAAGTGGTGGAGCGGTTCATGGCGAACTCCTCGAGATGTGTCGGTCAGCGGGAGGGACGGGCGGCGGACGCGTCGGCCCACCAGGTGCGCCACCGGTCGGCGATGGTCAGGCCGGCGACGGCGCCGGCGGCCGGGACGGTCGTCCACAGCCACCACGGGGAGTCGAGGTGGCCGGTGAGGACGCCGATGGTCAGCCAGACGACGACCTGGACGAGCGTCGTGACCAGGCCGGCGTACGCGAAGGCCGAGCGAGCGAGCAGGATCCGGCGTTCGAGCGTTCCTCGAGGTGCGTGGACCGGTCCGAAGACCTGCTCTCCGACGGCGTGGATGCGGGCGGTCGTGGTGCCGATCGTTGTGGGTTTCATGACCTCAGCGTTGTCGTCGCGGCCCGCCTTGCGCGTCCGGCGAACTGCGGAAATCCGGCGACCAAAGACGGACCGCGGGTACGACGAAAGGAGGACCCGCGACACGGGCGCCGCGTCGTAGGGTCCCTGTGTGACAGCCGCCTCGGGACCTGAGACCTGGCGTCGCTTCGTACCCTCGGCGATCGTCGTGCTGGCGTCGTACGCCGGCGGGCTGGTGCTGCTGTACCAGGTGCTGGAGACCGGCCCGAGCGGTGGCTGGCGCACGGTGGATCTCCTGGCTGGTGCGCTCGGATGCCTCGCGCTGGTGTGGCGTCGGCGAGCTCCGGTCGTGGTCGGACTCGCGCTGGCGGTGGTCGCGTCCGTGGTCGCCTCGGCCGGGGTGGCCAACATGGTCGCGCTGTACTTCGTGGCGCGATACCGCTCGCTCGCCGTGGCGGTCGCCGTCGCGGCTGCGGAGGTCGCGGCCGGCTGGGCGTTCTGGCTGGCGTACCCGGGCAACCAGGGACTCTCCCTCACGCTCACCGTCAACATCGCGATCGCGGCGGCGGTCACCGCGTGGGGCGCCCTGCTCCAGTCGCAGAGCGCCCTGCTCGACGCCTATCGCGAACGAGCCGAGCGCGCGGAGCAGGAGGAGGCGCTGCGCGAGGAGCACATCCGGACCACCGAGCGGACCCGGATCGCCCGGGAGATGCACGACGTCGTCGCCCACCGGATCTCGCTGGTCGCGTTGCACGCCGGCGGGCTGGAGGTGGCGCCGGCGTACGAGACCGGCGACGTCCGCCGGGCCGCGTCACTGATCCGCACGTCGGCGGTGCTCGCCCTCGACGAGCTGCGCGCCGCGATCGGCGTACTGCGCGAGGGCGAGCCGCGCAGTCTGGACCAGCCCGGCCTCGGCCGGCTCGACGACCTGGTCCAGGAGGCGCGCTCGGCGGGGCAGGACGTCGAGCTCGTCGTCGACCTGCATCCCGCCGACGAGAGCACCGGGACGATCGAGGAGCCTGGCATCGGCAGGGACGTGTACCGGATCGTGCAGGAGGGGCTGACGAACGCCCGGAAGCACGCTCCGGGTGCGCCGGTGTCGGTTGCCGTCACCCGCACCGACAGGCACGTCGACGTCGTGCTGGTGAACGCCCGGGTCGACCGCGGCCTGGACGTGCCGGGGAGCGGCAGCGGCCTGATCGGACTGGTCGAGCGCGCCGCCCTGGCCGGCGGGGAGCTCAGCCACGGCGTGCGGCCCTCCGGTGAGTTCGAGGTACGGGCAAGGCTGCCATGGCGCTGACGACGGTGCTCATCGTGGACGACGACGCCCTGGTCCGCACGGGCCTGCGCATGGTCCTCTCCAGCGATCCCGAGCTGGAGGTGGTCGGCGAAGCGGCGAACGGCGCGGAGGCCCTGACCGCCGCCCGGGACACACCCGCCGACGTGGTCCTGATGGACCTGCAGATGCCGGTGACGGACGGCGTCGAGGCGACCCGGCAGCTCGCTCGCCTGGAGAACCCGCCGATGGTGCTGATGCTGACCACGTTCCACCTCGACGCCTACGTGCTCGACGCCCTCGAGGCAGGCGCGCGCGGCTACCTGCTCAAGGACACCGCACCCCGCGAGCTCACCCGCGCGATCCACCTGGTCGCCGGCGGCGAGTCGATCTTCTCCGCGACCGTGACCGAGGGCCTGGTCAGACGCCTCGGCGACGAGGGCCGCACCCGCCGTACCGACGAGGCCCAGCAGCGGCTGGGCACCCTCACCGACCGCGAGCGCACCGTCGCGGACGCCGTCGCCGACGGTCTCTCCAACGCCGCCATCGCCGCATCGCTCTACCTGGGGGAGGCGACGGTGAAGACCCACGTCTCCCGAATCCTGACGAAGACAGGTGCGGAGAACCGGGTGCAGATCGCGCTGCTGGTGTACGAGTCGCGGTCGTCCCAGTGAGAAGGCCCGCACTCCGAGGAAGCCGCAGCGGTCCGGAGCGCTTTTCGCCCACCGAGGCATCGGGCAGACAGCGACGCCTGCTCGCGGTGGATCACTACTGACGTGGTCGCACGACGCACCAGACCTGTCACCAGAGAAACGGCACGAGTCGAGCTCGACCAGCGGAGAAGTCGCTGTAGCGCTCTCCGAGCGCGAGGTTGAGCGCGCGCTCCTCGATCCGGATGCGGTACACGAGGGCAACCAGCACGATCGAGACCGAGCCGGCGGTACTGAACCAGTTCTCGTAGATCAAGCCGCACCCGAGGAGCGCGAGCAGCAGGCCCGTGTAGCTCGGGTGTCGAAGGATTCGGTAGGGGCCTCGGTCGACGACCGGCTGATCGTCGCTCGTCTTCAGAACGACGGTGAAGTACTTCCCCAGCGCCATGAAGGACCACCAGCGAAGCAGCAGACCGAACCAGCCGATGACGACACCGATCGCGAAGGTCCACGCGCCATCGGTGATCGTGGCGTGCGGCGCCACGGCGCGACCGATGGGGATGATCAGGATCCCGCCGAAGAACAGCGCTCGGAACGATGCCTCGGCGCGCAGATTGATGCGAGTCGCGCCACGTCGTACGCGCAACGCCTGGGAGAGCTCGCCGACGACGAAAGCCCCGACGCTGAGCTCGAAGACGAGTCGCCCAACGTCGGACCGTTCGACGAACGGAACGAGCTCCACGGGGACCATCGCAACTCCAGGATCGACGTCAACATCATGCCCGACCTGAGGATGAGGGACGCCGTGGCCGTCGACGCTGCCGGCTTAGCGGCTGATCGTCGCCTCGACGTCGATCCGTGCGAGCTTGGCGGGGTTGCGGACGGCATAGATCCGGCTGATCCGGCCGCCTTCGACCACGAAGCTGATCGCGGTGTCGAAGCCGTCGTCGGTGCCCACGACCCGGGCTCCGGCCGCGCCGTTGAACCGCACCGGCAGGATCTGGGCCCCGGGGGCGAGCCTGTTGAACGGTCGCAGCAGGTTGGCGACCTTCTTCGCACCCAGCACGGGGTTGACGACGGCCTGGACGACCCCGCCACCATCGGCCACGAGCACGACGTCGGGCGCGAGGACGTCGAGCAACCCCTGCAGGTCGCCCCGGGTCACCGCCGCAAGGAACCTCTGGACGACCTCCTCCTGCTCGCCACGAGCGACCTCCATCCGGGGCCGACGCGCCGCGACATGCTGCCGCGCTCGATGCCCGATCTGCCGGACGGCGCCCGCGGACTTGCCGACCGCCTCGGCGATCTCGTCGTAGGGCGTGTCGAACACCTCGCGCAATACGAACACCGCGCGTTCCGTGGGCGTCAACGTCTCGAGCACGGTGAGCATCGCCATCGACACGCTCTCGGCGAGCTCGACGTCGTCGGCCACGTCCGGGGCGGTGAGCAGCGGCTCGGGCAGCCACTCGCCGACGTACTCCTCGCGGCGGCGGGCGTTCGAGCGCAGCTTGTCGAGGGCCTTGCGAGTCACCATCCGCACCAGGTAGGCGCGTGGATCTCGTACGTCGGCGCGTGCGTGCTCACCGATCGCGTCCCACCGCAGCCAGGTGTCCTGCACGACGTCCTCGGCGTCGGTGGCCGAGCCGAGCATCTCGTAGGAGACGGTGAAGAGCAGCCCGCGGTGGGCCACGAACGGGTCCGCTGTCGGGGTCACGCCGAGGACACTACGGCGGTGCGCTGCGCGAGTGGTTTCAGTCCGCACGCGGCGGCGAAACCGTCGGAGTCGATGCCGAGCGCGACGTTCGGGCGGGTGGTGAAGTTGGCGAACGCGATGACTGCCGTGAGCTCGACGAGCGCGGCCGCGCCGAGCTGAGCTCGCAGCGACGCCACCATCTCGTCGGTCACGGTCGGCTCGGTCACGGTCATCGCCTCGGCGTACGTCAGGACCTCGCGCTCGAGCGGGGAGAACGCTCCCGACTCACGCCACCGCGGCACCTCGCGCGCCTTCTCCATGTCGAGGTTCTTGTTGTGGGCCTCGAAGTAGTTGAAGTCCAGGCACCAGCTGCAGCCGACCAGAGAGGCGACCGCCATGTGCGCGAACGACTTGAGCTGCTCGTCGCAGGCGTCCCACTTCTGGACCTTGGCGCCGACGCTGGCCATGCTCATGAGCACCTTCTGGTTGTGCCAGTAGACACCGAGCGAGGTCGGGACCTGGCCGAGGTTCTTCTTCGCGAACCGCTTGATCAGCGCTCCCTTGAAACCGGTGATCTCGGCTGCCGGGATGCGGGTCGTTCCGGTCATGTCGTCCTCCTGTGTGGGTCGGTACGACATTCAGACGCCGGCCGGCCGCGAGATGTGACACCTGTTCCCCGCAGACTCACCCCCGGTCGGGTCCGTATGCCTGGAGGAAGACGGCCACTCCCGTCCTGGCGTGGGCCCTCGACTGAGCTTCCGTGAGGGTGTCGTCGGGGCGGAAGAGGCTCTTGTCGAGGGCCTGGCCGATGACGAGCATCGCGAAGTGCGCGGCGGCCAGGTGCGGGTCCCTCACGCGGAGCACGCCTCGTGTGTCGAGCTGATCCAACGCGGCGGCTAGAGCGCGAAGCGTGTGCTCCGGAGCGCGCTCGTAGTAGGCGGACGCGATGTGCGGAAGCTGGGCTGACGCGCCGATCACCAGACGACGCAGGCCGATGATCGAAGGCTCGGTGACCAAGGCGATGTAGTCGCGGGCGGCACGGGTCAGATCACGCTCGACGTGCGTCGACGACCCCAGCTTCTCCAGTGATGCCCGGAAAGGCCTGCCGAACCGGTCGAGAGTGTCGAAGACGACCTGTGCGAAGAGGGCCTCCTTGTCCGCGAAGAACCGGTAGACGGTGGGCTTGGACACTGCTGCCCGGTCTGCGACCCGCTCCATGGTGGTGCCGGCGTACCCGACGGTGAGGAACAGATCGGTGGCTGCGCTGATGACGGCCGCGCGCTTCGCCGCCGACCGGCGTTCGCGAGCGCCGACCGGGCGGACCCACCCTGGCGCGGGCGTGGCGGCCGACTGCACAGAGGAGGTCACGCTTGAACGTTACTACACCACCGGGTTTACTTGAACGGACCGAACAGGAGGAACAGATGTCGACCACGCAGGAAGCAGCCAACAAGGAGACCTTCAAGCGCTTCCAGGACGTGACGAACACCCACGACCCGGAGCTCATCTCACGGACGATCGACGAGATCGTCGACCCGGACGTGTTGATACGCACGCCGCTACCGGTGAAGTCGACTGGCGCCCAAGCGCTCAAGGAGGTCTTCTCGACGCTCCATCAGGTCTTCCCCGACCTCCAGGTGACGGTCGAGGACCTGATCGCAGAGGGAGACAAGGTCGTCGGAAGGAACTCGGTTTCCGGTACCCACCACGGTGACTACATGGGCCTGGCCCCGACGGGCAAGTCCGTCGTCTACAACGAGATCTTCATCTTCCGCTTCGCGGGCGGGCGGATCGCCGAGACCTGGGGCGTCGTCGACGTCTTCTCGCAGTTGAAGCAGCTCGGCGTGACTCCGGCCTAGTCAGCGCTGTCGGGCGCCACGACGCGGTCCGCCAGGGTCAGCGGTGCAGCGTGGGCCGATAGATGAGCTCCTGGATGCCGCCGTCGAACGTCCGGCTCTCGATCAGCTCGAGGTCGAGGTCGGCCGCGTCCTGGAAGATCGGGTGCGCCCCGGTCTGACCGGTGATCACCGGGAAGATCGTCAGCTGGAGGTGGTCGACCAGACCGGCGGCCATGAGCGCGCGGTTCATCGACACGCTGCCGTGCGAGCGCAGCGGCACGTCGGACTCCTCCTTGAGCCGGGCCACGACGCCGATGGCATCTCCCCGCGCGATCGTCGCGTCGGGCCAGTCGAGGGTTTCCTGCAGCGTGCTCGACACCACGGTCGCCGGCAGCTGCGTCATCTCGGCGATCCACGGGTCCCCTGCCTTGTCGGCCTCGGCGCTCGAGCCCACCATCTGACGGAACCGCGCGAGCAGCCCGAAGGTGTGGGCACCGAAGACCATCCGTTGCTCCTGGGCGTACAGCGCGCGGCGGTGGTCGAGCAGCTCGGGAGTCTGCTTGTCCCAGTAGCCGCCCCAGGTGCCGGGCTGCGGCGCGCCGTAACCGTCCACGGTGGAGAAGAGGTCGGCGGTGTACATGGCGGTCATGATGTGCTCCTCGGGGCCGATCGGGTCGGGGTTGTCGCGGGTGTTCAGCGGAGCTGCTCGAAGAGGGACACGACGATCCCCTCAGGCCCGCGCACGTAGGCCATCCGCACGCTGCCCTCGTACTCCCCGATGCCGCCGACGAGGCCGTAGCCGTCCGCGGCCACCGCGTCGACGGCAGCCTGGAGGTCGCCGACCTCGAACGACACGTTGCGCAGGCCGAGCTCGTGTGCCATCGCCGTGGGCGAACCGGGCACGTGGTCGGGCGTGAGGAACCTGGCGAGCTCCAGTCGGAAGCCATCGGGCGATCGCAGCATCGCGATCTCACAATGCGTGCCCGGGATGCCGCAGACGATGTCCGCGAACTCGCCCTGCACCGAACCCGTGCCCTCGACCTCGAGACCCAACCCGACGAAGAATGCCGTCGCGGCGTCGAGGTCGGCAACGGTGATGCCGATGTGGTCGAAACGTCGTACGTGTGCCATGTGGCTCTCTCCTTCTCGTGCGGGATCAGTAGTTGCGGAGCTCTCCGCGCAGGCTCGCAGTGCCGATGACCTGCGCCAGGTTGTCCAGCTCGTTGGCGCGCCCGGCCTGGAGGCGCTCGGTCCAGACCTGGTCGTGCATCGGCTCGATCTCCATCATCACGTCCGTGCCGGCCGCCGTGCGCGCGAGCGTGACCACCGTGAGGTGCTCGTACGGATCCACGTCGGGGATGAAGTCGATGAGCGACGTGTAGCCGAGTCGGGTCGGCGCTTCGACTGCGGTGAACTCCTTCCGCGACGTGGTGCACAGCGGCAAGCCGGCGCCCTCCATGAACGCGATCTGCTCCTGGCCGGTGGCCGTCATCGTGTGGACGAGGGCGCCGCCGGGCCGCAGGTCGAGTACGTCGACCGACGTGCAGAAGCCCTCCGGGGCCCACCACGAGCCGATACCCTCGGGCGTCGTCCACAGCGCCCAGATCCGCTCGGGCGATGCGGTGTAGCTGCGGCGAAGAACGAGGTACGTGTCGGTCGAGATCATGACTGCTCCTCAGGTCGATGGATCGAGGTCCACTCTGCTGGCGACGAGGACCCGGACGGCAGTGTCGGGAGACACGATCTCGTCCCGCAGCCTGCACGCCCCGGGTGTGCGGATCGCACTACCCGGTGGACCTGCGCGCGTGTCAGCATCGTGAGGACCCGAACCGGAGGGACTCCCATGTCGTCGCCAGGCCCACGACCAGGCTCTCGGAGCCTCGTGCTCGTCGCCCTGGCGTGCAGCCTCGTCGCCCGGTCGTTCGACGCCTTCGCCCACCCGACCCCGGCCTACCTGCCGTTCGTGGCCGCGCTGTTCGTGCTCCCGGGCTGGTATGCGAGTGGACGCGTCCGAGGGCCGTGGGAGCGCCACCGCTGGTGGCTCCTCGGAGTGCAGGCCGTGCTCACCGTCGTGCCGTTCCTCCTCTTCGGGGAGCACTGGGTGGCCGGCGTGTCCGGTCTGTTCGCCGGTCTCGTGCTGGTGCTGCTTCCGGGCCGGGTCGCGTGGCCGCTGTACGCCGCCCTGGCGCTCCTCGAGCTCGCGCAGTGGACGGCGGTCGGGCTGCCCTACGAACCTCGTTTCGCCGCGACCACCTGGCTGCTCGTCGCGTTCGTCAACCAGAGCCTCATCCTGTTCGGGCTCAGCCGGCTCGCGGACATCGTCGACAACCTGGACGCCAACCGCTACGCCCTCGCCCGGACCGAGGTGGCCCGGCAACGTTTGGCGGCCACCCGGCACCTCCAGCAGACAGTGCAGCAGCGGCTGCACCGGATCGGCGAGCTGCTCGGGGCCGCTCTCGTGCCGGGGACGGAGACGAGCAGGCGCGACCTCGTCGGCGAGGCCGGCAAGGTGGCCCGAGAGGCCGGGGCGGAGGCCCGCAGGTTGACGCTCGACCCGCCGGACGCCGTACCAGCAGCGAGCAGTCCCGAACTGCTCGACCCGGTCCCTCCGCGGCTGGCCCGGGGCATCACCGTCGGGGTCCTCGTGGTGTACGGCGCGCAGTACGTGTCGAACGTCTGCCTCCCGGTGGGCAGCTACCGACCTGGTCCGGCGACGTTCCTCGGCGCCGCACTTGTCGCGGTGACCGTGGTGGCGCTCCAGCTCCGGCACGCCAGCGCCGACCGTGACGGACGACCGGCGGGATGGCCGTGGACGCTGGCGGCGCTCGCCGCGCTTTGCCTGGTCTACTACCCGTCGGCCGGTGCATCCAGCTTGCTTCTCCTCACCTTTGTGGCAGCCAGCGGACTGCTGCTGATCAGGCACTGGAGCCGATGGGTCCTGTTCGCCGGCGTCGCGGTCGCTCTGCCGGCGCTCCGGGTGGTCGACCCCTCGTCGGTGCCGCAATCGCTCACCTGGTCGGCGTACGCCGCCGCCATCTCCGCGGCCACGTCGCTGCTCGTCTACGGTCTGGCACGTCTGACGGCGGCGGCAGGCGAGCTGCGCCGGACCCAGGTCAGGCTCGCCGAAGCCGCTCGTGAAGCCGAGCGCCTTCGGCTGGCGCGCGACGCGCACGACATGCTCGGGCTGGGGCTGTCCACGATCGCCCTCAAGACCGACCTCGCTGCCGCGCTGCTGGAGCACGACCCCGACCGGTCACGTCAGGAGACGGTGCAGGCACTGCACGTCACCCGGTTGGTCGACACCGATGTCGAGGCGGTGAGCGGCGACCGGGTCAGCCTCACGCTGGCCACCGAGGTGGCCACGGCGCGGGGAAGCCTGGCCGCGGCGGGGATCCAGACCGAGATCGAGGTCGAGCCTGTGGGTCCCGAGGTCGACGTGCTTGCTCCCGTGCTGCGCGAGGCGGTGACGAACGTGCTCAGGCACAGTCGTGCCAGCCGCTGCCTGATCCGGCTGACGCAGGACCGAGGAGTCAGCACGTTGATCGTCACGAACGACGGCGTCAACGAGGTCGCCGGCGGTGAGCCCGGCCGGGGGCTGGTCAACATGTCCGAGCGCCTGCACGCTGTCCGGGGAAACCTGAACACCCGGATCGACGACGGCGACTTCGTCCTGACAGCGGCAGTGCCCTGCGGCGGTGCACAGCGCGACGACCCGGTCGCGGTGCTGCAGCGATGATCTCGATCCTGCTGGCCGAGGACACCGCGATCCTCCGGGACACCCTGGTCGCGGTCCTCGACCTCGAGGTGGACATGAGCGTGGTCGCCCAGGTCGCCCACGGTGACCAGATCCTGCCTGCGGCTCGCCGCTGGCAACCCGACGTGGCGATCCTCGACATCGACCTGCCCGGACAGGACGGGCTGACCGCTGCCGGACAGCTGGCCGTGGATCTGCCGCAGTGCCGGGTGCTGATGCTCACCGCGCTGGCCCAGCCGGCGAACCTGCGGACCGCCCTGGCCGCCAACGTCGCCGGCTTCCTCGCCAAGGACACCCCCGCGGCCGACCTGATCCGCGCGATCCGTGATGTCGCCGCGGGTGCCCGAGTGATCGACCCCTCGGTGGCGCTGGCTGCCCTCGACGCCCGGCCCAGTCCGCTGACACCGCGGGAGACCGACGTGCTCCGGCTGCACGCAGAGGGCCTGGACCCCCGTGAGATCGCGACTCGCCTGTTCCTGTCCCACGGGACCGTGCGCAACTACCTGGCGTCGGCCACCGACAAGCTGGGAGCGCGCAACCGGATCCACGCGATCCGGGTCGCTACCGAGAACGAATGGCTGTAGGCGTGCCCGTCGACCAGCTGGCCACGTCGTCCGAGCTGTTGCGCGAGCCGGCCACCGGATGATCGACTGAAGACTCCGAAGGTGGAGCGCACCTCGCTGAGTCCCATCCGTCGGCGACCGGGTCATCGGGCGGCGGCGATCGGCTTGAGCCCTGCGATCAGCTCGTCGAGCTCGTCACCCCAGGTCGCGGCGTCGAGGGGTCGCGGTGAAGTAGACGTAGTTCTTCACCCGGCCCGCCTCGAAGTTCGACTCGCGACCCGGCACCAGCAGCTCGCCGACGGCGAGTGCCGCCTTCGTGCCGTGCAGGTAGACGCCGGCCTCGTAGACCTCGAACGGCACGGGCTCCCTCGCTGCGTTCATGATCCGACCGTGGTTGGTGCGGCTTCACGGGTTCCAGCGCCGGACCGCGCCGCCGGTCAATCGAGCAGCTGCTCTGCCGCGTCCAGCGACGTCGCCGCGTCGCGGAGATTGACGAGCTCGGCCTCGTAGTAGCCGATCTCGACCGTCTCGACGGCAAGGCCGACATCATCGGGCTGCGTCGCTGCTTCCTGGATCGACTCGGCGACAAGGATCTCCACCTCGGCTTCGTGGGCGATGGCGGGCAGGTCGGGGCTGTTCGGAAGGTTGGTCATGAACCGATGACCGACCACGCCCACCATCTGTGACAGGGCCGCCGACGATCGGTCAGGCGGACTCCTTCGACCAGGTCTCGAAGGTGATCGAGCCCAGCTCGGCGTCGGGCCCGGGCACCAGGCTGCCGTCTGCCAGCTCGGTGCCGAAGTACGTCGCGTGCTCGTCGACGACGACGTCGCGAGCGTCGCCCGACGCGGCGAGTGCTGCCGGGATGAACTGGTCCATGCGCACCCTCTCCGGGCCGCCGATCTCCAACGTGTCGTTCAGCGGCACGCCGATGGCGGCGCGACTGACGGCCGAGGCGACGTCGTCGGATGCGATCGGCTGGTAGTGGACCGGAGCGAGGTGCAGCTTCCCCTCGACCATGGAACCGTCCGCGATGGCCTTGGTGAACTCGAAGAACTGCGTCGAGTGCACGATCGAGTACGGCAGGCCGGACCGCTTGATGAGGTCCTCCTGCGCAGCCTTGGCACGCAGGTAACCGCTGTCAGGCAGGGCGCCGGTGCCGACGACGGAGAGCGCGACGTGGTGCCTGACGCCGGCCCTCCTCTCCGCTTCGAGGATGTTGGTGGTGGTGGTGACGAAGAACTGCATGACGTCGTCGTCCGCGAACGACGGCGAGTTCGACACGTCGACCACGACGTCGGCGCCGGTCAGCGCGTCGTCCAGTCCTTCACCGGTCAACGTGTTGACACCGGTCTGGGGCGCGGCAGGTACGGCGTGGTGTCCGTGAGCGTTGAGCAGCTCGACGACCTTCGAGCCGATGAGCCCGGTTCCGCCGATGACGACGATCTTCATGAGTGGCGCCTCTCTGGGATTCCGATGGGGTGGAGGCTGATGCGAGCCTCCGCCGTACTGACCAGGGAGTCGCCGCGGCTGTGACACCGGCGCGGGATCGCCACCCGCGAGCCCAGAGCAAGCTAGGCGGGGACGCGGGTGAGCTTGTCGGGTGCCATCACCCACATGAGCTGGTCGATGCCGGTGTCCGAGGTGCGGGCGCTGAGGAGGACGGCCGGTGCGCCGTCGCGTCGGGCGAGCAGCGAGGTCTGGCCGTTGGTCTGGACCCAGGACAAGGTGGTGCCCTCCCACCAGTCGGACCACCCGGCCACGAACCGGGCGACGTTGTCCCGCCCGAAGACCGGCCGGCGCGCTGCCCTCGGCGCCTGGCCGGCACTGTCGGTGGTGCTGACGACCTCCGCGGAGAGCACCTGCTCCAGACGCTTCACGTCGCCGTCGCGAGCGGCCGCGACGAACGCCTCGAGCAGGGTCCGGTGCCGGGCCGGGTCGACCGGCTGCTTGCGGTCGGACTGGACCGACTTCTTGGCCCGGCTGACCAGCTGACGGGCGTTCGCGGCGGAGGTGTCCAGGATGTCGGCGACCTCGTCGTAGGAGTAGTCGAACGCCTCGCGCAGCACGTACGCCGCGCGTTGGTCGGGCCGGACCTTCTCGAGAAGCATCAACACCGCAGACTCCAGGGCCTCGGCCTTCTCCGCACCGAGGCTGGGGTCTGCCGTGGTGTCGACCGGCTCCGGCAGCCACGGGCCGACGTACTGCTCGCGTCGTACCCGGGCCGACTCGGCGGTGTTGAGCGCCAGCCGGGTGGTCACCGTGGTCAGGAAGCCCGCGGGGTTGCGTACGACGCTTCGGTCGGTCCGCTGCCACCGCACCCACGCCTCCTGCACGATGTCCTCGGCCTCGGCGACGCTGCCGAGCATCCGGTAGGCGATGCCGAACAGCCGCGGCCGGGACTCGTTGAACGCCCCGACGGCCGCCTCGATGCCTTCGACGGACTCGTCACCTGCGCTGCTTGACGTCATGTTGGTCTCGTCCTCACCCGCGATCAGAACATCTTGACGACCAAGGACGACCGGCGTTTGTGACAGCCGAGCACCCGTCGGCATCGTCTCACCGTCGGGCCCGGTCGGGAAGGTCGTGAACTCTCACTCGCCGCGCCGGACCTCGCCGCGGGTCAGCGCCGCGTTGAAGGCGTCGGCTGCCGCCTGGACCTGCGCCGGCGGGTCGACGAGGGTGTGGTCCCAGGAGCGGGAGCACACGCCGCACGTCAGGGTCCCGGCCGGCGTATCCGCTCCCTCTGGAGAGACCTCGCCCAGCATCGTCGCGCCGGCAGTGTGGACGGTGAGTGCGACGACGGTGGACCAGGTGAGGGTCTGCGACCCGCAGGTGCACATCGGGGAGAGGGCCTGCACGCCGAGCGACGGACAGGCGGATGCGACCGCAGCCAGCTGCTCGAGCACGGCGGCCACGTCGATGCCGATCGGAGGCAGGTCGCGGGTGACGGTGTGTCGCCCGCACGCCTTGCAGGTGAGTGACTCCACCGGGAGCTCTCGCACCGTCGGCCCGGTGAGGGCGATGCCGCCGCCGGACGTGGTCAGCACCAGGGGCAGCAGGACCAGCCCGCGCAGGTACGGCGACCCGCAGTGACAGCGCGGCCCGGTGCCTGGGTACGACGATGCGGTCAACGCGGCGCTCTCCCTCTCCGGACTCGGGCCTCGTGCCCATGACCGGACGGGCCGCGTGCCTGTGACACCCCGCGGTGGCCGTCACACCGGAGCGTGCTGACCGGTCAACAAGGAAACAGCCTCGAGAGAAGGGTGCAGCCATGCAGGTAGCCGTCGTTGGAGGCACGGGCCTGATCGGCTCGCGCGTGGTCAGATCGCTGCGGGACCACGGCGACGAGGTCCGGGTGGCGTCGCGAAAGACCGGGGTCAACGCCTACTCCGGTGAAGGGCTCCGGGAGGTGTTCGACGGCGTCCAGGTCGTGGTGGACGTGCTGAACATGAACCGCCCGTCGTACGAGTACGAGGAGGGGCTGAGCTTCTTCGACACCTGCACTCGCAGCATCCTGCGTGCCGAGGAGTCCGCGGGCGTCCAGCACCATGTCGGCCTGTCGGTCATCGCGGCCGAGCGGCTCGACAGCAGCTACTTCCGCGGCAAGGTCGCCCAGGAACGGCTGGTGGCGCAGTCGGCGGTGCCGCACTCGATGCTCCGGACCACGATGTTCTACGAGAACATCCCCAAGCTCGTCGACCACGTCGCGACCACGCACATGGTGCGACTGCCGCCCGTCCGCGTCCGCCCGGTCTCGGCAGAGGACGTCGCGGCCACACTGTGCCGCCTCGCGCACGGCACCCCGCTCAACGGGACCTACGAGCTCGCCGGACCGGAGGACTGGTTCCTCGACGAGCTCGCACGCGAGGTGCTGGCAGTCGCACACGACACCAGGCCCGTGGTGCCCGACCCCGACGCCCTGTTCATGGGCGCACGCCTGCACCCCGGCGACGACTCGCTCCTCCCCGGATGGGAGGAGACCCGCGGCTCGTTCACACAGTGGCGCAGTGAGGTGGAGGCTGGTCGGCCTGAGCTCCAAGAATCCTCATAGGTTCCACTGTCACTGTGCAGGCATGTCCGACTCCGGGGGCGAGCACACGCCGATGCGCGACGTCGTCGCCGCAGCCCTCGGTCGGCGCGAGCGTCTCGACCCGGTGCTCGCGCGTACTGGTGGCCCGGCCGGCAACGCGCTGCTCACCGCATGGCTCGGAATGGTGCTCCTGGTGTTGTTCTTCCTGGAGGGCCTGACCCTGCTCGACGTACGCGGCCTGATCAGCTGGCACGTCGCGCTGGGTGCGCTGCTGGTGCCTCCAGCGGTGGCCAAGACGGTGACCACCGGATGGCGGATCGTGCGCTACTACGCAGGTCAGCGTGAGTACCGGACGGCAGGTCCGCCGCCCCTTGTCCTGCGCCTGCTGGGACCGCTGGTCGTACTCACGACGCTGGTGCTCCTGGGATCGGGCGTGCTCCTGATCGTGCTCGGCGAAGAGTCCAGCCGGCAGCCGTTCATCAACGTCCTCGGGTTGCGGCTGGACTGGTTGGGTCTGCACAAGGCCGCGTTCTGGGTCTGGTTCGTGGCGATGGCCGCCCACGTGCTCGCGCGCACCCTGCCCGCGCTCCGCCTGGTGGTCCGACGGCACGGCGTACCGGGCATCAGCTACCGGGTGGCCGCCCTCACGCTTTCCCTCGTCGTTGCTGCGGGAGCAGCGGTGTGGCTGGTCGGCGCCGAGGGCAACTGGGGGCACGGCCGCTTCGGCGAGGGGGACGACGACCGCAGCGGGACTGTCCTCGAACGCTGAACGGGGACCATCCGACGGCAGCGGTATGGACCACCGCGCACGGTGATGTGGGGCGACCGCTCCGTGACCGGCCGATGCCGCCCATTCGGAGTTAGTCTCCACGCGACATCTGTTGCGGATCATCGGTGTTCTGGCTCGCGTCGGGTTCGGTGCGCCGGAGTAGGAGAACTGCCATGGCTACACGACTGCGTCCGTCGCCGGCGCTCATCGTCGCGACCGTCGCCCTGTTCATCGCGATCGGCGGCTCGGCGTACGCAGCAGGGACGATCAACGGCAAGTCGATCGTGAACCATTCCATCGCCGGCAAGAAGCTCAAGTCGAACACCCTTGGTGGGTCGCAGATCAACGAGTCCGGTCTTGGCGCGGTGCCGCACGCCGCGACCGCCGGCCGCGCAGCCAATGCGGACGCGGTCGGTGGCGTCACCGTCCGCAAGGTCTTCTACGCGCCGCCGGCCCCGACGTCGACGCCGACGAAGATCCTGCAGCTCGGCGGTCTCGTGCTGACGGCGACCTGCGCCAACGGCGACCTCGAGGTCGTGGTGACAGCACGGTCGACCATGCTGAGCTGGTGTCGGAGATGGCAGATAACAGGCGGCGTCTACGTCGACGGGCAGCATCATTCAGACTTAGGCCAGAACAGCGCACAGCATGTAGAGGGCCTGGGCAACGGGAACGCATGAGGCTCAGAAGACTTTCACCTACACGCGCGAGCAACGGCACGATAGTGAACGGCCAGCTGACCTCGACAGCACCGGCTTCAAGCGAACAGCTCGGGCGGACGACATCTTCAACGACACCGCCGCGTGCCTGGTGAGCGGGTTAGTCACGTACACGACCGCATCCCCCTAGCACGGTTGCTGGCTGTAGTACGCTACTAGTTGAAATACGTTGGCGCAGTAGGATCTTGGGGCCTCTGACGCGGCGGTTAGACAAGACCGCGAGCGCAGGCTACTCGCGGTATGACGCGGGTTAGGAACGCGCGAGTCAGGGCAGATGAATGCGCGTGTTCATGCGAGCGGAAGCCTGTGCGGCAGAGGCTCGGTTCATGCTGATCTTCTTCGTTCTGGTGGTTCTGGCTCTGTTCGCATGTCGGTACGCAGTCTTCGCATGAGCAGGGAGGGCAGGTGGCCAGTTGTCACCTCCGCCACGCTGACGACGTTCTTGTACCTTCTGGGTGCTGGTGGTGTGCTGGTTGCTCTAACAGTAGGACGCGCAACGTGGAACTACTGGACCGCCGGTACCACTGACCGAGAGAGCGTGACGCTGGGACTTCTGCTGGTGGGATTCCCGCTGATGCTCGCGCTCGCCTTGGTCTTCCTTGTAGGCAGCCTGAGAAGACGACGGCATCGGGCGTAGGCGTACATGTCAGCGGCTAGATCCGTAAGAGTTGGTGCGATCTGTCGCGGTGTGTCTGGGGACGGCGAAGGGCTTGGAGGGGGTCAGCACCAGTCCACGCTGGATCAGACGTCCTCGACGCTCCCGGCGAAAATGACCCGTCGGGCCACGTCATACGTCGCCGAATCGGCGCGCACGGCAGCCATCTCGGCGGAGTCTGGGCGGTGCTCAGGGCGTCGCCGTCGGCGAACCACAGCTCGGCGACCAAGTACGGCGCGCCATCAGCGTGAGGAAGGCTGATGGTGAAGCGCTCGAGACCGGGGACTGCTTGCACGAACGGCACGTGCCGCTCGCGGTAGGCAGTTTCGAAGTCGTCGCCGTCGGCGGGGTCGAAGTACTGGACGGTGATCTTGTGCATCGATCGAGCATCTGCTTGCTGGCCGGGCTGGTAGGATCGCTGTGCAAAGCGATCCGCTCATGGCCAGATGAGTGCAGTTCTACCGCACCGGACTGACGGCGCGTCGCATGTGTGTGGGTTCTTGGATAACGCCGTTGCTGGATCATGTTGCAGCCCGGGTCGGTCGGTTCGGACCGGCTGTCACCCGAGGTGCAG
The DNA here is from genome assembly GCA_963805425.1 of uncultured Actinomycetota bacterium. Lineage (GTDB taxonomy): Bacteria > Actinomycetota > Actinomycetes > Propionibacteriales > Nocardioidaceae > Marmoricola. Next base: position 36,193 of record CAWDUF010000013.1, read on the forward strand.
CGTGTAGAACCGCGGTGCGGTCCTTCTCAACGGTTTGGGCATGCCGTGTAAGTCGGCCGGTTCGCTGGCCACGAGGTGCCAGTCGGCGAACGTCTCCTGGATCTCCTCTTGGCTGACTCCTTCGGGGACGAATGGAAGGGTGTTCGGCTGGAAGGCGAGCAGCAGCATCTGGGCGCCGGGGCGGGCGAGGTCGGTGATCTGACGGGCGACTGCCGAGCGTCCCGTTCGGTAGAACACGTGAAGGCAGCCGATGTCGAGGAAGAAGTCGAACGGATCGAGGCCGAGTGGGGCCAGGTCGGTCACGTCTCCGCGCACAAAGGAGGCATCGCCATCACGCGCGCGGGCCTTCTCGATGGCGAGCGGGACGAAGTCGACGCCGGTGGCGGCCCAACCGCGGGCGGCGAGGTCGTGGGTGTGCCTGCCGGTCCCGCACCCGATGTCGAGTGCCCGGCCGAGCGGCGGAGTGCGGCCGATCTCGATCTTGTCGAGCAGGGCGTCCAGCTGCTCCTGGCCACTCTCGGCAGCGCGTTCCCAGGGTGTGAGCCCCAGGCGGTAAGCGAGCTTCCAACCGAGCGACATGACTGCATCCTATTCGTTCTAGTATTACCCGACGCAATTGCCCTCAGAGTGAACCTCATGGCAGAGGCTGTCAAGGGCAAGAGCAGCGGCAAGCGCATGTACCGCTCCTCCGTGCGCGAGGAACGTGCCAAGGCAAACCGGGAGGCGATCCTCAGCGCGGCCTACCACCGCTTTCTCGACGACGGGTACGCCGCCACCTCGATCGCCCGCATCGCCGAGCAAGCGGGTGTAGTGAGGACCTGGTCTACAAGTTGTTCACCAACAAGCGTGGGCTGCTGGTCGAGGTGCTCAACTTCGCGGTCACCGGCCGGGCCGACAGCTCTCGCGTGCTCGACCAGGAGGGCCCGCAGAAGGTCAGGGCCGAGCCCGATCAGCGGAAGAAGCTGGCCATGTTCGCCTCGGACATCGCCGGCCGGATAGTTCGGGCCCGGCCGGAGTCGACGACGTCATGCGCTCAGCGGGCGAGGTGGACGCCGAGATGGCCGCCAAGTACGCCTCTATGCACCGCACTCGCCTTCGGAACATCACTCAGTTCGTGAGGTGGCTCGCCGAAGCCGGTCCGCTGCGGCACGGGCTCACCGTGGAGCAGGGCGCCGCGACCGCCTGGCTGCTCTGCAGTGCGGCAACCCATCAGCAGGTCACCGAGCAGCTCGGCTGGGACCAGCCGAAGTACGCCTCGTGGCTGCACGCCACACTCGCGGCGGTGCTCTTGCCGCCTCCAGCGGACTGAGCAGAGCGCAAACCCGGCCGTCTCGCCGGCCGCGAGTGCCGGAGGCGATGCGGCTGTGACCCAGGAATGCGCGGCGTCTTGCGGCGCGTGACTGTGGGCGCCAGGACGCCGCTCAGACGCACCTCATCCCGGTATGGCGCACCCCTCACAGCGGTCCAGGTGTCCGGCGGGACGCTCTCTCTATCGGCTGCCCACCCCTGCGGGAGTGTGGCTCTCATCTGGACTGCGGCTCGCCGGACACCGTGACGGGGCGTGGCTGAAGAGGGGACTGCCCAGCTCGTAGCAGCACCTTCTGAGCACGTGCGATCGTCCCGCTCGCGGGCGCAGCCGCGTCGCTGTTCTTGCGGCTCTGGCTGCCCGTTCGCCGTCGCAGGAAGTACGGCTACTGAGTTCGGCCAGCCAAGCCGCCTATTCGGAGTTAGTCTCCACGCGACATCTGTTGCGGATCATCGGTGTTCTGGCTCGCGTCGGGTTCGGTGCGCCGGAGTAGGAGAACTGCCATGGCTACACGACTACGTCCGTCGCCGGCGCTCATCGTCGCGACCGTCGCCCTGTTCATCGCGATCGGCGGCTCGGCGTACGCAGCAGGGACGATCAACGGCAAGTCGATCGTGAACCATTCCATTGTCGGCAAGAAGCTCAAGTCGCAACACCCTTGGTGGGTCGCAGATCAACGAGTCCGCTCTTGGCGCCGTGCCGCACGCCGCGACCGCCGGCCGCGCAGCCAATGCGGACACGGTCGGTGGCGTCACCGTCCGCAAGGTCTTCTACGCGCCGCCGGCCCCGACGTCGACGCCGACGAAGATCCTGCAGCTCGGCGGTCTCGTGCTGACGGCCAGCTGCGCCAACGGCGACCTCGAGGTCCTGATGACCAGCACGGTCGACCACGCCCACCTGACGTCGGAGATGTGGAACTCCGCAGGCAACGGCAACGCCGACGGGCTGCACTGGTCGGACTTCGGGCCGACCAGTGCACAGCACCTCGAGAGCCTCGGCGACGGCAACGCATGGGGCGAGACGTCGTTCACCTACACCCGGGCCAACGGAACGATCGTGAACGGCCAACTGTCCTTCGACAGCAGCGACCTCAACGTGTCCCACCCCGGGGATGGTGACATCTTCAATCACAGCGCCGCGTGCCTGGTGAGCGGGTTCGTCATGTCCACGACCGCATCCCCCTAGACGCCCCCTAGACGCCACTGATTGAGCCGAGGTGACGCGCGGTCTGCGCCGCAGCGTTCAGCGGGAGCATCTGGATGGCCCCGACGTCCGGGCTCCGCACGATCCGACGTGCACCTTCGGTTTCGGCAACCCTTGAGACGTGGCTGAGTTGGTGAGGGAGTTATAGGGTTAAGCGTATGAAGAAGGGGGACCGTCATACGGTAGCGACTATGAGAATGTCCAATCTTCATGTACTATAGGACATGAGAACTAGCAGATTTGATACACGAGAACGCATGAGAGGCGGTCGAGATGACTTCTGAGCGTCTCCGAACTCAAGCGCGCGCCCGCGCGGCCCTGGACGAACGCTTCCGGGCATGGCACCAGCTGCCCGCCCAAGGAAAGCGTCCCTTCGGAGGGTGGATCCGCGCCATCCGAGAGGCACTCGGCATGCGGGCCGACGACCTAGCCGCCCGGATGGGTGTCTCCCAGCCGAGCCTGACTCGTCTGGAGAAATCCGAACGCGTCGGCACCATCGGCCTCGACGCCCTGACTCGTGCGGCAGACGCCCTCGAGTGCGACGTCGTCTACGCACTTGTGCCGCGCCGCCCGCTCGATGACATCGTCGCCGACCAGGCGCGGCGCCGTGCGCTCCAGCGCGTCAGCCGGGTCGCGCACACCATGGCCCTGGAAGACCAAGCGCTCGAGGGGCCCAAGCTTGAAGCACGGGTGGGGATGATGACGGACTTCTACCTGACCTCTCCGGGTCTGTGGAAAGAAGACGACGACGTGCCAGCCCCAGCGTCGTCGTCGTCAACTTCATCGTCGTGATCCTGCTAGTGATGCTGTGGTCGACTGGCCACCGCCCACGCGCCTGACTTGGGTGCATGCCGGTGGCCAGCGAGGGGTGGGGGCCCGAACTCCCGGGCGCAACTCCGCTCGAAGAAGGTGAACTCGAAGGCCTCAGACAGGCATGGGTAACTACGCGCGGAGACCTCAACGAGGTTGAGGCCGACAACATCCTTACCGCAACGAACAAGTGGCTGGACCGACGAAACAAGCTTCCCCGGCTCCTCGACGACAAGACCGTCCGAGACCTGCACAAGGATATGTTCGGACGCGTCTGGACCTGGGCCGGCACATACCGGCAGACAGAGAAGACCATCGGCATCGACCCCATCAACATCTCCGTCGCCGTCCGCGACCTCGTGGAAGACGCCAAGTACTGGTTCGCGCCGGACTCCCTCATGGACCTCGACGCAGCCGCGGTCAAGTTCCACCACAAGCTCGTCCTCATCCACCCGTTCGCCAACGGAAACGGCAGACACTCACGCCTCATGACAGACCTCGTCATCCGTGCAGCAGGTGGCACCCAGTTCACTTGGGGAGGCGGTGCCAATCTCGGCGTCGCCAGCGAAGTCCGAACCCAGTACATCAACGCCTTACGCGCGGCCGACCTCGGCGACTACACCGAACTCACGGCATTTGTTAGGTCGCGACCAGCGACCGACGGGCACTGAACCTCCGGGCAGCTCAACCGGCCACAACGCCGTCGATCCCGATACATGCCTGGTCGCGTACTGCGCAGCCGTCCATCGGGGGCGCGTCCTTGTGGGCGTTGTGGGCGCCGATTTTGGGAGGAGCGGAGCCGCCAAGTCGCTTACGGGATCCAGTCGAACGTGCTCGGGTTCGGCCCGCGCCGCCCTGCCTCGCCGCGGTCCAGACCGCTGATCGCGGCCATGTCGTCGGCGGGGAGCTCGAAGTCGAAGATCGCGGAGTTCTCGCGCATCCGCGTCGGCGTGGGTCGGTCTTGGGGAAGACGATGTCGCCGCGCTGCACGTGCCAGCGCAGCACCACCTGGGACGGCGTCCGGTCCAGGCTGGCGGCGATGTCGGTGACCACCGGGTCGTCGAGCACGTCGCCCTGGGCGATCGGCGACCACGCCTCGGTGAGGATGCCGGCGGCCGCGTCGGCGGCGCGGACGTCCTCGTTGCCGAAGTATGGGTGCGCCTCGATCTGGTTCACCGCGGGTACGACGGACGTCTCGGCCGCGAGCCGGGCGAGGTGGTCGACCTGGAAGTTCGACACCCCGATGGAGCGGCGCGGCCCGTCGGCCTGGAACTCGATGAGCGTGTTCCAGGTGGACACGTAGTCGCCGTCGTACTGCGTCGGCAGCGGCCAGTGGATCAGGAACAGGTCGACGTGGTCGGTGCCGAGCGCGGTGAGCGTCGCGTCGAACGCCTTGCGCGGCGTCGTCGGGGCGGTGGAAGCCGTTGTTGAGCTTGCTGGTGACGAAGACGTCGTCGCGGTCGAGGCCGGAGGCCGCGACCGCGTCGCCGACGCCCTTCTCGTTGCCGTACATCTCGGCGGTGTCGATGTGCCGGTAGCCGACCTCGAGGGCCTGGTCGACCGCCTCGGCGGTGTCCTTCGGCGGGATCTGGAAGACCCCGAAGCCGAGCTGGGGGATGGCGCGGCCGTCGTTGAGCGTGAGTGAGGGAACAGTCATACCGGTCCCGACAACGCGAGACCGTGCTGTATTCCCCGCACTCGCGGGTACCGTCGCCCACAAGCGGCCACCCGCCGCCACCCGCCCAGAGAAGGCCCGAGGAAGGACCGCCGTGATCCGTCGTCTCGCCGGTCGTAGTACGACGCACGCAGTGCTGCTCGCGCTCCTCCTCGGCGCGTCCGCCTGTGGGGTCGACCACCAGCCGCAGGCGGTCGACGGCCCGAGCGACGACCACGACCAGCGAGTCAGCGGCGCCGACATCCACGCCGAACGCGCCGACACCACGCCGAGCGCTACACCGACACGACCTCCGCTGTCTTCGTTCGAGGGCACGCCGCAGGTCAAGGCCCTGCGGGCGTGGGCGGCCGCAGCGGTCCGGGACGTGAACGCCCGCCGCGAGGACTTCCCGCTGGCCCAGGTGCACGAGGTCGACACCTTCGAGGTGCGCAACGACGTGGGGGTGAGCTTCCAGGAGGAGTTCGACAAGTACTTCCCGGGCCCCCTGCCCTTCACCCCGGTCGCGGTGAAGCGCTCGGGCGACCAGACCGTCATCAGCACCTGCGTCATCGGCTCGGGGTTCGCGCTGACCAAGCGTGGCGGGCCGCCGGCAGAGAAGCTTTCGGTGGTCCCGGTGGCGTTCACGATGGCCAGGCAGGGCAGCCGCTGGCTCCTCGCCGGGATCCTCGCCGGCTCGGGCCGCTGCGACAGGGTCACCGTCCAGCCTCGGCTCTGGTCCCAGTCCTGAACGGTCTACCCGGCGCCGAGGTTGAGGCGGACCGGGCGCGCGCCCGGGATCCGGGCCGATTTCCCGTGTCGAAACCGGAATGGACGCGGGATCCCGGGCGTTGGTACCGATGACAAGACTTGAGTTGATCAGACTCAACTTGTTTGCCAGACTCACTAGCGGAAACACGAAGGCTTGCCCGGCGCCCGCCGGGCCCAGATGGAGGTAACCCAACATGGCACGTGCGGTCGGCATCGACCTCGGCACGACGAACTCCGTCGTCGCCGTACTCGAAGGTGGCGAGCCCACCGTCATCGCGAACGCCGAAGGGGCGCGTACGACGCCCTCGGTCGTCGCGTTCGCGAAGTCCGGCGAGGTGCTCGTCGGCGAGGTCGCCAAGCGTCAGGCGGTCACGAACGTCGACCGCACCATCCGGTCGGTCAAGCGCCACATGGGCACCGACTGGAAGACGCAGCATCGACGACAAGGACTTCACCGCGCAGCAGATCAGCGCCTTCGTCCTGCAGAAGCTGAAGCGCGACGCGGAGGCCTACCTCGGCGAGCCGGTCACCGACGCGGTGATCACCGTGCCGGCGTACTTCTCCGACTCCCAGCGTCAGGCCACCAAGGAGGCCGGCGAGATCGCCGGTCTCACGGTGAGCCGGATCGTCAACGAGCCGACCGCCGCCGCGCTGGCCTACGGCCTCGACAAGGGCGAGTCCGACCAGACCATCCTGGTCTTCGACCTCGGCGGTGGCACGTTCGACGTGTCGCTGCTGGAGATCGGCGAGGGCGTGGTCGAGGTGAAGGCGACCAGCGGTGACAACCACCTCGGTGGCGACGACTGGGACCAGCGGATCGTCGAGTGGATGGTCAAGAAGTTCAAGGACAACAACGGCGTCGACCTGAGCCAGGACAAGATCGCCCTGCAGCGCCTCCAGGAGGCCGCGGAGAAGGCGAAGATCGAGCTGTCCAGCTCCAGTCGAGACCACCATCCACCTGCCCTACATCACCCACGGCGAGTCCGGTCCGCTGCACTTCGAGGAGAAGCTGACCCGCTCGGAGTTCCAGAAGCTGACCTCCGACCTGCTCGACCGCACCAAGGAGCCGTTCAAGCAGGTGCTCAAGGACGGCGGCGTCGCGGTCGCCAACATCGACCACGTCGTCCTGGTCGGCGGCTCGACCCGGATGCCGGCCGTGACCGACCTCGTCAAGGAGCTGCTCGGCGGCAAGGAGCCCAACAAGGGCGTCAACCCGGACGAGGTCGTCGCCGTCGGCGCCGCGCTCCAGGCGGGTGTCCTCAAGGGCGAGGTCAAGGACGTGCTGCTCCTCGACGTCACCCCGCTGAGCCTGGGCATCGAGACCAAGGGCGGGGTGATGACCAACCTCATCGAGCGCAACACCACGATCCCGACCAAGCGATCGGAGATCTTCACCACCGCCGACGACAACCAGCCGTCGGTGGAGATCAAGGTCGCGCAGGGCGAGCGCCAGATGTGGGCGCAGAACCAGCCGCTCGGCAACTTCGAGCTGACCGGCCTTCCGCCGGCTCCGCGCGGGGTGCCGAAGATCGAGGTCACCTTCGACATCGACGCCAACGGCATCGTGCACGTCGTCCGCGAAGGACCAGGGCACCGGCAAGGAGCAGTCGATGACGATCTCCGGCGGCAGCGCGCTGTCGAAGGACGACATCGACCGGATGGTCAAGGACGCCGAGCAGTACGCCGAGGAGGACGCCAAGCGCCGCGAGGCCGTCGAGATCCGCAACCAGGCCGACAGCCTCGTCTACTCGACCGAGAAGTTCCTCTCCGAGAACGGCGAGAAGCTGCCCGAGGACGTCAAGATCGAGGTCCAGGCCGACGTCGACGCCCTGAAGGAGCTGCTCGAGGACGCCGACGCCGACAAGGACGCCCTCACCGCGGCGGTCACCAAGCTCGGCGAGTCCAGCCAGAAGATGGGCGCCGCCCTCTACGCCGCCACCGAGGCGGAGACAGCGCCGCAGGCTCCGAGGCGTCGGCGGAGCCGGTGACGCGGGCGAGACCGGTGACGACGACGTCGTCGACGCCGAGATCGTCGACGAGCCCGGCGAGCCCGGTGACGACGAGGCCGGGGCGAAGTGACCTCGGAGCACCCCGACGTCGAGACGGACGTCGAGCCTGTCGACACCCCGGACGGGGTCTCGACAGGCTCGACCTCCGGGGGCGGGCCGACCTCCGGCAGCTTCGGTGACGCGGCCGCGGAGATGGCCAACGAGACCGAGATCGAGGGCGGCGAGGTCGACGACCCGCTGACCCAGCTCGAGAAGGAGCTCGCCGAGCGGACCGCCGACCTGCAGCGGCTGCAGGCGGAGTTCCTCAACTACAAGCGTCGGGTCGAGCGCGACCGTGACCTGGTCCGGGAGAACGCCGTCTTCGCCGTGCTCAGCCCGATGCTCGACGTGCTCGACAACATCGACCGCGCGCGGGAGGCAGGGGAGCTCGAGGGCGGTTTCAAGGGCGTCGCCGAGCAGCTCGAGAGGATCGTCACCGGCCTGGGCCTGACCAGGTTCGGCGAGCCGGGCGACGCGTTCGACCCGACCCTGCACGAGGCGCTCTCGCACGTCGGCACCGACCCGGACGTCGACGTGCCGACCTGCAAGCACATCGCGAAGGCCGGCTACCGGATCGGCGACCGCGTCGTACGCGCCGCGCAGGTGCTGGTCGTCGACCCGGAGCCGGTCAGCTCGAGGGTCTCGACAAGCTCAACCACCGGCACAGAGAGAGGAAGGGGGGTGACCCGTGGCCAGCAACGCCGACTGGGCCAACAAGGACTTCTACAAGGTCCTGGGCGTCGACAAGGACGCCGACGCCGCCGACGATCAAGAAGGCGTACCGCAAGCTCGCGCGGGCGAACCACCCCGACTCCAAGCCCGGCGACAAGGCTGCCGAGGAGCGCTTCAAGGAGGTCGCCGAGGCCTACGACGTCGTCGGCGACGCCGAGAAGCGCAAGGAGTACGACGAGATGCGCTCGATGTTCGGCGGTGGGTTCGCCGCGGCGGTCCGGGCGGCTTCAACTTCCCCGGCGGCTTCGGGTCCTCGGGGGGCGCAGGCGCCGGTGCCGGCGGCTTCGACCTCTCCGACCTGTTCGGCGGCCTCTTCGGCGGCGGAGGCGGCGGTGGCGGCGCTCGGGCGAGCGCACGCCGCGCGACCCGGGGCGCCGACCTCGAGACCGAGGCGACGATCGACTTCACCGACGCGGTCGAGGGCACCACGATCTCGCTGCGGCTGTCGTCGGACACCGCCTGCGCGACCTGCCAGGGCACCGGCGGCAAGCCCGGCACGAAGCCGCACGTCTGCCCGACCTGCGAGGGAGCCGGCATGGTGATCAGCAACGATGGGCGGCGGCGTTCGCGATGAACGAGACCTGCCCGGAGTGCCACGGCCGGCAGGTCGATCTACGACGAGGCCTGCCCGACCTGCCACGGTTCCGGGCGCGGGCGGTCCAGCCGCACGCTCCAGGTCCGCATCCCGGCCGGGCGTCAAGGACGGACAGCGGATCCGGCTCAAGGGCAAGGGTGCCCCCGGCGACCACGGCGGTCCCGCAGGCGACCTCTTCGTCACCGTGCACGTCCGCCACCACCCGCTGTTCGGTCGCAAGGGCGACAACCTCACCCTGACCGCGCCGGTCACCTTCGACGAGGCCGCGCTCGGCGCCGAGATCAAGGTCCCGACCCTGGCCGGTAGCCCGGTCACGCTCCGGATCGCCGGCCGGTACGCCGAACGGCCGGGTGCTCCGGGTGCGCGGTCGCGGCGCGGCCCGCAAGGACGGCACCAAGGGCGACCTGCTGGTCACCGTCGAGGTGCAGGTGCCGGCGCAGCTCGACGACGCCGCGCGAGCCGCCGTGTCGGCGTACCGGGAGGCGACCGCGGGGGCCGATCCGCGTGCGGCCCTGTTCGAGAGGAGCTCCCGTGCCTAGGGGACCAGCAGGACGCGCGCAGCCGCATACCGGGGCCCGAGCACCCCGGTCTACGTGATCAGCGTCGCCGCCGAGCTGACCGGCCTGCACCCGCAGACCCTGCGCCAGTACGACCGCGTCGGCCTGGTCTCGCCGGGCCGCACCGGGGGCGGCGGACGTCGCTACTCCCTCAACGACATCGAGGCTCTGCGCGTGGTCGCCGAGCTCACCGCGGCCGGCATCGGGCTCGAGGGCGTACGCCGGATCATCGACTCTGGAGAACCAGGTCGCCGCCCTGCGGGCGCGCAACGCCGAGCTGCTGGACCAGGCGCGTGAGCTCCAGCGCGGCACTCGACCCGACGGCGGCCGCGCTTGCACGAGCGCCGGCCCAACCTGCCCGTGCTGCGGTCGCGCGGGGACGCTGCACCCCTTCGAGTGAGCCCCTACGGACTGAGGTCGTGCCCGATGGACGGCCAGTGACCGACGTCGCCGCTCACCCGTTAGGGTCAGCACGGGACCCGAGCGGGTCCGGACGCGACGGATGTGGGGCATCGGCTGTGGTGACGCAGGAGATCGACTGGTTCTTCACCGACGTCGACCTGCACGGCTGGATCCACATCGCCACGATCCCGGTGTTCACCGGCGTCATCGGCTGGCTGATCAACTGGACCGGGCTGATCATGCTGTTCTCGCCGGTCCGTTCCACGGGGTCTCGGTCCCCGGGCTCAGGCAGCTCTCGCGCGCGCTGCCGCGCAAGGTCCAGGAGGTGCCCGGGTTCCTGCAGGGCGGGATCGGCTGGCAGGGCATCGTGCCGGCGCGGGCGGCGAAGATGGGCAGCATCGCGGTCGACAAGGCGATCGCGAAGCTCGGGACGCCCGGGGAGTTCTACCAGCAGCTCGAGCCCGACAAGATCGCCGAGCACATCGTCAAGGTCTTCCAGCCGGACATGCCGAAGATGATCGAGGACATCATGGCGCGCGAGCACCCGAACCTCTGGCGTGACCTCCCGCGTCCGGCTCGGCAGGCGGTCATCGCGCGCGTGCAGGCGCAGCTGCCGACCGTCGTACGCGGCATCACCGACGAGATCGGCGTGCACATCGACCAGCTGCTCGACCCCAAGATCATGGTGATCGACCACTTCCAGGCCAACCCGGCGCTGGTGGTGCGGATCTTCCGCGACTTCGGCCAGAAGGAGCTGAACCTGATGGTTGCCTTCGGGTTCATCTTCGGGTTCCTGCTCGGCATCCCGGTCGCGATGGCCGACCACTGGTTCGGCCTGTGGTGGTTGCTGCCGATGCTCGGCGTCCTCGTCGGCTGGACCACGAACGCGCTGGGCATGTGGCTGATCTTCGAGCCGCCCGAGCCGCGGCGGATCCTCGGCATCAAGGTGCACGGGCTGTTCCTGCGCCGCCAGGACGAGGCCGCCGAGGTCTACGCGCAGATCATCGCCGACGACGTGATCACCCTCGAGCGCATCGGTGACTTCCTGCTCGACGGTCCGCGAGGCGACCGGACCCGGCAGATGCTCGCGACGGCGATGCGTCCGGCGATCGACCAGGCCGCCGGGCCGGTGCGGGGTGCGGTCCGGATCGCGATCGGCACCAAGCGCTTCGACAGCATCCGCGACGCGGTCGCGACCGAGGCCGTCGACCGGACGATCACGCCGTTCCGCGATCCGGTGTTCAGCAAGCGCCAGGCCGACAAGATCAGGACGCTGGTCGCCGTACGCACCAAGGAGCTCCCGCCGCGCGACTTCGTGGAGATGATGCGCTCCGCGATCAAGGAGGACGAGTGGATGCTCTACGCGCACGGGGCGATCATGGGATTCGCGGGTGGCGTCATCCACCTGGCGATCTTCGGAGTGGGGGGTCATGAGCGACCCGAACGGTACGACGCCCAGTCGGACGCCTGCGGTCTGGGAGGGCGCTGCGGAAGCCTTGCCCGGGGTGGCCCGGATCGCCGGCACGGCGTGGTTGCGGTCGGCACAGTGGGCCGTCGGTTCGGGCGCCCGCTCGGCCCGCAACCTGGCCCGGGCGATGACCGACCCTGCGGCCGCCGGTGAGCTCGTCCGCGGGGTCGCCGAGCGACGTCGCCGAGGCGACCCGGACCGTCTACAGCGTCGCCGCGGCGGTGTCCAACGGTGTGCCGCTGCCGCGAGCAGTGCTGGAGGCGAGCGTCACCTTGTCGGCGATGATGGTGCCGGACGAACGACCCGAGCACGACGGCGAGAAGACGCTGCGCGAGCGCGGCGAGGACCTGCTCCGTCGCTCGCGCGACGTCTGGAGCGACGACGAGGCGCACCCGGCGTACGGCAGGATCCTCGAGGAGCTCGCCCCCGACGAGGCCCGGATCCTGCTGCTGCTCCTGCGCGGCGGGCCGCAGCCCTCGGTCGACGTGCGGACCGGTGGTCCGGTCGGGCATGGTCAGCTCGTCCCTGCATCGCCGGCGGGTCTGACGATGATCGGGCCGCGGGCGGGCGTGCGCTACCTCGACGAGGTGCCGGCGTACCTGAACAACCTGTTCCGGCTCGGGCTGGTCTGGTTCTCCCGCGAGCAGCTCGAGGACCCGCTTGGAGTACCAGGTCGTCGAGGCCCAGCCAGACGTGCTCGAGGCGATGCACTCGGTGCGCTTCGCCAAGGTGGTGCGGCGCTCGATCCACCTGACGCCGTTCGGCGTGGACTTCTGCAAGACCTGCCTGGTCGACGAGGAGGAGACCGCCGACCTGCCCGAGCAGGGGATCCCGCAAGACTGAGCGCTCGGGACGGGCCCAGCCCGCACGGCCGGGCCCGTCCTGACGCCTACCTCAGCGGCCCGCCACGCGCGCGCCCTTGGGGGCCACGCGGCCCGCCACCGAACCCGTGGCGCTGCTGTTGATCTTGGTGATGTCGATCTTCAGGCCGACCTCGCTCTCGAGCTTGACGGCGACCGAGCTGGTGCAGAACAAGGCCAGGTGACCCGCGCTCCCGGTCAGCGTGCGGGTGCCGCTGCCGCTCATCCAGGCGCCCGCGAGATGTACCCCGTCATTGTTGGCGCTCTGCCAGCCGAAGCTGGTGGGCATGGTGACCGCGTCCCGGTCGAGGATGCCGCACACGGCCTGGAACGCAGTGCTTGAAGTGACCGATGCCAAGCCCACCGAATAGGCGATCTGGTACGTCCCCGGCGCCAGGGTGAAGTTGAAGTAGTGGATGGAGCCGAGGTTGGTGGTCGTGTCCGTGTTGGTCAGTACCGTCGTCGTCGTGGTGAGCTGGCTGGCGTCCAGCCCGTCGAGCTTGTCGGCGTTGAGGTTCGTGACCTTGCCCTTGCCGTTGGTGACAAGAGGGGCATCGCTGGAGGACTTGGTGACGAGTTTCAAGGCGGGGCCGCCGGTGGTCCGCTTGAGAACGCTGACCTTGCTGGCCTTGTTCTTGTGGCCGAGGACGAACTTGCCGCCGGTGGCGGCGTAGGCGACCGTGTTGGCCGCGAGCACGAGCACGGTGACCGCTCCGATCACCGTGAGGAATGTCTTCAGTGGACGCATGAGCTGGTGTCTCCCTTGTCTAGGACCGGCTGTCCGAGTCCCGACGTGGAGCACCGCGAACCCGTGACCTCAGGAGGACTTCTCCCGCCCTGTTGATACAACGGGCACGGTCGGCCGTTCGCGATGGCCCATCTGGGCCATCTACGTCGCGGCAACAGGTCGAGCCCGCGCGCACCAGTTCCGGTGCGCGGCGCTTCCGACTCACGGATCGTCAAACTTGAGTGGAATGCACTCAACTCTCCGCGTGTTCTGACTAGTGACGGATTCACCGGAATCCGCCACGATCAAGTCATGGACCCAAGGGGGAGTGCCTGAATGGACGGTTCGAAGTTCACCTCGCGCAGCGTCGAGGTGATCAACGCTGCCCACACCGCAGCCGTGTCCGCCGGCAACAGCCAGGTCGAGCCGGTGCACCTGGCCGTTCGCGCTGCTGCGGCAGGAGAGCGGCTTGGCGCCGTCCCTGCTGGACCAAGGCCGGCGCCGACCTCGAGAAGCTCGGCCACGAGCTCGACGAGCTCGCCGGGCAGCTGCCGAAGCGCCACCGGTGCGACGGTGCAGACGCCGAGCACGTCGCCGGCGCTGACGCGGGTCTTGGCGAAGGCACTCGAGCTCGCCGCCGAGCATGAAGGACGAGTACGTCGCGACCGAGAACCTGCTGACCGCGCTCGCGGTCGTGGACAGCCCGGTCAAGGACGCGCTCGTCCGTGCCGGCGTGACCGAGGCGTCGCTGCGCGACGTGATCGCGAACGTCCGCGGCAACCGGCGGGTGACCAGCCAGGACGCCGAGGCGTCCTACGAGGCGCTCGAGAAGTACGCCGTCGACCTGACCGAGCGCGCCGAGGAGGGCAAGCTCGACCCGGTCATCGGACGTGACTCGGAGATCCGCCGGGTGATCCAGGTGCTGTCCCGGCGTACGAAGAACAACCCGGTGCTGATCGGCGAGCCCGGTGTCGGCAAGACCGCGGTCGTCGAAGGGCTGGCACAGCGCATCGTCGACGGCGACGTGCCGGACTCCCTCAAGGGCCGCCGGCTGTTGAGCCTCGACCTGGCGGCGATGGTCGCCGGTGCCAAGTACCGCGGTGAGTTCGAGGAGCGGCTCAAGGCCGTGCTCGAGGAGATCAAGTCGTCCCAGGGCCAGGTGATCACCTTCATCGACGAGCTGCACACGGTCGTCGGCGCAGGCGCCGGCGGCGACTCGGCGATGGACGCCGGCAACATGCTCAAGCCGATGCTGGCGCGCGGCGAGCTGCGCCTGATCGGTGCGACGACGCTGGATGAGTACCGCGAGCGGATCGAGAAGGACCCGGCGCTGGAGCGGCGTTTCCAGCAGGTCTTCGTCGGCGAGCCGAGCGTCGAGGACACCATCGCGATCCTGCGCGGGCTGCAGGAGAAGTACGAAGCCCACCACGGAGTGAAGATCACCGACGCGGCCCTGGTCGCGGCGGCGATGCTTTCCGACCGCTACATCCCCGGACGGCAGCTGCCCGACAAGGCGATCGACCTGGTCGACGAGTCGGCGTCGCGGCTGCGGATGGAGATCGAGTCCTCCCCGGTCGAGATCGACCAGCTCCGGCGGACCGTGGACCGGATGAAGATGGAGGAGCTCGCGCTCGAGCGTGAGAGCGACGACGCCTCGCGCGACCGGCTCGAGAAGCTCCGCAGCGACCTCGCCGACAGGCAGGAGGAGCTGCGCTCCCTCGAGGCCAGGTGGGAGCGGGAGAAGACCGCGCTCGAGGGCTCCGGCGAGATCCGCAAGCAGATCGACGCGCTCCGGATGGAGGCCGAGCGGCTGCAGCGCGAGGGCGACCTGGCCCAAGCCTCCGAGATCCTCTACGGCCGGATCCCCGCGCTGGAGAGGCAGATCGAGGCGGCCGACGTCTGGACCGGTCCGGCCACCGACGAGGTACCGATGGTCGCCGAGGAGGTCGGACCCGAGGAGATCGCCGAGGTCGTGGAGGCCTGGACCGGCATCCCGACGGGCCGGCTGCTCGAGGGCGAGACCGCGAAGCTGCTCCGGATGGAGGACATCCTCGGCCAGCGGCTGGTCGGGCAGCAGGCCGCGGTCACCGCGGTGTCCGACGCCGTACGACGCTCGCGTGCCGGCATCTCCGACCCGAACCGGCCCACCGGCAGCTTCTTGTTCCTCGGCCCGACCGGCGTCGGCAAGACCGAGCTGGCCAAGTCGCTGGCCGACTTCCTGTTCGACGACGAGCGCGCGATCGTGCGCATCGACATGAGCGAGTACTCCGAGAAGCACTCGGTGGCTCGCCTGGTCGGCGCACCTCCGGGCTACGTCGGCTACGAGGAGGGCGGACAGCTCACCGAGGCCGTACGACGCCGACCGTACTCCATCGTGCTGCTCGACGAGGTCGAGAAGGCGCACCCGGAGGTCTTCGACATCCTGCTCCAGGTGCTCGACGACGGTCGGCTCACCGACGGCCAGGGACGCACCGTCGACTTCCGCAACGTGCTGCTGATCCTGACCAGCAACCTGGGCTCGCAGTTCCTCGTCGACCCGACGCTCGACGAGGAGTCCAAGCATGACTCGGTGATGGTCGCGGTGCGGCAGGCGTTCAAGCCGGAGTTCCTCAACCGGCTCGACGAGGTGGTGATGTTCGACGCGCTCGGCAAGGACGAGCTCGCGCACATCGTCGACCTCCAGCTGGAGGCGTTCGACCAGCGGCTGGCGCCACGGCGGATCACCGTCGAGGTGACCGAGGCGGCGCGGGCCTGGCTGACCGATCACGGCTACGACCCGGCGTACGGCGCCCGCCCGCTGCGCCGCCTGGTACAGACCGCGATCGGCGACCCGCTGGCGCGGATGCTGATCGGCGGGCGGTGCTCGACGGCCAGCACGTCGTGGTCGACACCGAGGGCGAGGGACTCGCGCTGCGGGTCCGCGACTGACCGCGGAGGAGTCGGTCGGCGGATCCACGACATGGCGTCGATCTGCCGCCTGTTCGCCTGCGGGGCCTGATCGGGACGCCTAGCCTCGTCGCGTGAGACGCATGATGGCGGTGATGCTGATCGGTGCGGCGCTCGTCGGGACCGCGGGCTGCGGGGGTGGCGGTGATCCCGTGCAGGCAGGCGCGTCGAGCTCGTCGGCCAGCTCGGGCAGCCCATCGGCCACGTCCTCGGCCAGTGCGAGCTCGTCCCCCGGCGCGTCCGCGGCGTCCGGCGACGTGGGCTGCCTGGTGTCCGGAAGCCCGTGGCAGGTGAGCAACGCCGACCTCGAGAGCCAGCTGCCCCGCCTGATGCGCGGGATCGACGTCACCTCGGTGCACATCGACGGCCACCAGACCCTGACGGTGGACAGCGACCTGCACGCGACGTTCACCGACAACACGAGGACAACGATCAAGGTGGACATGAGCCAGGGGCTCACGATGGTGATGCTGCAGCGGCACCACGGGTCGGCTTCGGGCAGGTGGACCGCCGGCGAGGGCAAGCTCGTCTCGACAGCCGCGTGGACGGGTGCGATCCGCGGGACGACGACGGTCACGATCAACGGTCGTGCCGGTCAGGCGCCCTTCCAGGCGCCGACCGGGGATCTGGCGAACCACCCGATCACGTTCTCGTGCGCCGACGGCACCTTGAACCTGACCGTCGACGGATCGCCCTTCTCCTACCTGCTGACGCACGCCTGATCAGGCGTGCTCGGCCGACCACGCGACGCCGAGCTCGAAGCGGGAGCTGACCCGGTAGTGCGTCATCGCGTCGGCGACCCGGCGCTGCACGGTGCGCACCGAGGTGTCCTGGGCCGAGGCGATCGCGTTGTCGGACATGCCGAGCGCGAGCATCCGCAGGACGTCGGCCCACTCCGGCGTCGGGACGGCGTACGGTGAGCCGGTCGCCCAGACCAGCTCGGCGTACGCCGAGACGACCGCCGTGATCGCCGGGTCGCGGATGATCATGATGCTCGTCGGCGGGTGCTCACCCCAGACCACCGGCAGCGCGCTGAGCACGCCGGGGTCGGCGTACACCCAGCTGTCCAGCTCCCGCGCGAGGCGGATCTCCATGCCGGCGCGGCCGAGCGTCTCGACGACGGCCCGGTCCGCGGCGGTCACCACCGCGGAGCCCTGGACGACCGCGCGTGCACGCAGTCCTGCCCGGTAGTCGGCGACCACCTGCTCGACGTCGGGTGCGATCACGTCGCGAAGCACGTCGAGGTTCGGGTACAGGTTGAGCGGGGCTCGCGGCGGCGTGACCGAGGCGTGCCGGGCCCAGGCGCGCCACTGCTCCTCGTGGCCGTGCACGAGCTCGACGTCGAGCCGGCCCTCGGGCGTCGCGCCACGTTGCCATTCCTCGCTGAGGGCGGGGAACAGTGTGGTGAGGTCGGCGAGGGCGGACGCCTGCATCTCGAGCACGTGGTCGGGGGACCTGACCTCCAGCTGGTCGCCGTCGAGGTCGACGAAGCCGGCGGCGACGAACAGGGACAGGATCTCGTCGAGACGGCCGACCGGGATGCCCCGGATGCCGCGGAGCTCCGCGAGCGTGCGCGGCCTCAACCGGAGCAACGTGCTCAGCACGCGCACTGTCTCTGTGTCGTAGGGGAGCCCGGAGGGTGTCACAGCCCGAAGCGTAGGACTCAGGGGCCGGGGCCGTGGGCACGGTCCGGTTGAATGGAGCCATGAGCAGCACCGCGCCCGGCCCGCGTCCCCGCGAGGTCACCATCGGCGGCTGGGCGATCCCGGCCGCCTCGGCGATCCTCGTGGTGGCGGTGTTCGACCGGATGGCCGGGCTGCAGTCGGTGGCGACGCGGGACGCGCTCACCAAGGCACTGACGACCGGCTGGGGGAAGGATCTCGGGATCTCCGTCGACGACGCCACGTCGATGATCCGCGGGGCGCTGTTCGTCGCCGGGACCGCCGCGGCAATCACCGGCATCCTCGGCATCTTCGTGCTGCAGCGCCATGCCCGCGCCCGGATCGCGCTGACCGTGGCAGCGGTCCCGGTGGTACTGACGGCGCCCGTGGTCGGAGGACTGCTCGGGATCGTCATCGGCGTCGCGACCGGCCTGCTCTGGACCCGGCCGGCGCGCGACTGGTTCGCCGGCCGCCCGCCCGCTCCTCGCGAGGCTGCCCAGCCCGCGCGGTCGTGGTCCCAGCGAGCTCCTCGACGACCCGGCTACGACACCGACGCCCCGATGCCTCCTGCGCCCCCTCCTGCGCCCCCTCCTGCGCCCCCGGCTGCGGCCCCACCGCTGCAGGGCTGGGGACACGATCCCGACACGTCGCAGCCGGGACCGCCTGCATATCCCGCCTCCTTCCCGGCACAGCCGCCGCAGTACCCCGCGCCCTCCCCGACCTCGTATCCCCCGCCGCACGCGGGGCCACCCTTCGCAGCCCCGGCCGCGCGGGTGCCGGCCCAGGTCAGGTTCGCGTGCGTCCTCACCTGGGTCTTCACGATGGTCACCGGCGGCGTGTACCTGCTGGTGATCCTCGCCATCGCCGTGGACCGCGGCGAGGTGATCAACGTCCTGCGCGACAACAAGAGCATCCAGGACACCTCCCTGACCGACAGTCAGCTGATCGGCGTCGTCATCGCGATGAGCGCGGTCGTCCTCGTGTGGTGCCTGGCCGCCGCGCTCCTCGCGCTGTTCACCTGGCGCCGCCGGGCCTGGGCGTGGATCCTGCTCCTGGTCTCCATCGGGTTCGCGGCGCTGTTCGAGCTCTTCGCGTTGCCGTTCTCGCTGCTGCACTTCGCCGCATGCGGCGCGACCTTCGTGCTGCTCCTCCAGGCGCCGGTGCGTGCCTGGATCCGCGCCGGCGACCGACCCGGGCCACCGGCTCCCGGGCCGGGCGCCGGTCCGGGCTGGCCACAGCCGCCCGGTGAGCCGCCGCCGCCCCCGCCCGCCGACCCGCCCGCCGACCCGCCGGCCGGCCCGCCCGGCGCGGCGCACCCGCTGCCGCCCGAGCAGCCCTCGGGCAAGCCGCCGGTCTGGTGAGGGCTCTCGACAGGCTCAACCACCGGTGGCGTGCAGGTCGGCCCCGGCCAGCCTGCGCAGGCCCTCGTCGATGACCTCGCGCTGCTTGCAGAACGCCCAGCGCACGAGGTGCCGGCCCTCGTCGCCCCCACGGTCCGGTGCCGTGTCGTAGAACACCTGGGACGGGATCGCGACCACGCCGGCCATCTCCGGCAGGGCGTTGCAGAACGCACGTCCGTCCACGTGGCCGTACGCCGAGACGTCGGTGGTGACGAAGTAGGTACCCGCGGGTTCGTACACCTGCATGTCGAGCGCCGCCAGCCCGGAGCAGAGCCGGTCCCGCCGCTCCTGGAGGTCCTGGGCGAGCTCCCGGTGGAAGGCGTCGTGGTGGTCGAGCGCGACCGCGACGGCGGGCTGCAGCGGTGCACCCGAGGAGAAGCTCAGCCAGTTCTTCGCCCCTTCGACGGCCGCGACCAGGTCGGCCGGCCCGCTGGCCCAGCCCACCTTCCAGCCCGTCAGCGAGAACGTCTTGCCCGCACTCGAGATCGTCACGGTCCGCTCGAACATCCCGGGCAGCGTCGCCAGCGGCACGTGCGGGTGTTCGTAGGTGAGGTGCTCGTAGACCTCGTCGGTGACCACGACGAGGTCGCGCTCGATCGCGACGTCCGCGACCGCCTCGAGCTCGGCCCGGGTGAGCACGGTGCCGGTCGGGTTGTGCGGGGTGTTCAGCAGGATCAGCCGGGTCCGGTCGGTGACCGCCGCCGCGAGCTCGTCGGCGTCGAGCCGGAAGCCCGGTGCCCGGAGGGTGACCGGTCGACGTACGGCGCCGGCGAACTGGATCATCGCGACGTAGGAGTCGTAGTACGGCTCGAGCACCACCACCTCGTCGCCGGGGTCGACCAGCCCGAGGAGCGCCGCCGCGATCGCCTCGGTGGCACCCGTGGTCGCGACCACCTCGCTGCGGTCGAGCTCGATCCCGTAGTGCCTGCGCTGGTGGCCGATCACCGCGTCGAGCAGCTCCGGGGTGCCGTGGCCCGGCGGGTACTGGTTGCGCCCGCCGCGCAGCGCAGCGACCGCCGCCTCGATCACCTCGGCGGGACCGTCCTGGTCGGGGAAGCCCTGGCCGAGGTTCACCGATCCGGTGCGCACTGCCAGCGCCGACATCTCGGCGAAGATCGTGCTCTCGACGCCGGCCAGTCGACGTGCGTGTGCGTGCATGGGTCCGACCGTAGTAGTTCACAATGACCGCGTGAGCGACGTCGAGGAGCCCCGCCGTGACGAATCTCCGGCCGACGTCGTTGAAGTCGACGTGGAGGACAGTGCCGCTGACCCGTCGAGCGACGGGCCGAACGACGGGCCGAACGACGGGCCGAACGAGGGGCCGGGTCACCGCTCCTCAGAGCCACGCGGCACCGGAAGCCGGATCACCTTCTGGGTCGGCATCGGCCTGATCCTCGCCGGGCTCGGCCTCCTCGGGTACGTCGCGTGGCAGTTCTGGGGCACGAACTGGATCGCCAGGAAGCACCAGCGCGAGCTCACCGGCCAGGTCCAGGCGCAGTGGGCGGTCGGCAACGGTTGCGACAAGTTCTGCCCCAAGGGCGCCACGATCGCGTTGATCCGGATCCCGAAATTCGGCAAGAAGTACGTCGTCCCCGTGCTCGAGGGGACCGACAAGGCGACCGTGCTCGACAAGGGCGCCTTCGGTCACTTCGAGGACACCGCCGACCCCGGTCAGGTCGGGAACTTCGCGCTCGCTGGGCACCGGGTCACCCACGGCGAGCCGCTGCGGCACATGCCCGACCTGCGACCCGGCGACAAGATCATCGTCGAGACGCGGAAGTTCACCTACACCTACGTCCTCGACACCAACCCGAACGACCTGGTGATCCCCTTCACCGGCATCTGGGTGCTCGACCCGGTCCCGCACAACCCGAACGGCGGCGTGCAGCCGCCCAGCCAGTCCGCGGGCCAGCGCCTGATCACGCTGACCACGTGCTCGGAGATCTTCCACACCGACAACCGGATGATCGCCTTCGGGCACCTGATGGCGGGCCCGGCCGGCACCGTTCGCAAGACCGTCGAGCACCGGGTCGACCCGTAGGTCAGGCACCGGCTCCGAGTCGGTAGCCTGCCCGCATGGCTGATCGGGACGTCCTCATCGAGCAGGTCAACAGCAAGGCGGTCGTGCGGGGCAAGGTCACGCTGTCGTCGGGTCGTGAGGCCGACTACTACGTCGACATGCGTCGGGTCACCCTCGACGGCGAGGCGGCTCCCGCGATCGGGCGGGTCATGCTCGACCTCACCGCCGACCTCGAGTACGACGCGGTCGGCGGCTTGACCCTCGGTGCCGACCCGGTCGCCGGCGCGATGCTGCACCAGGCGGCCGCCGCCGGCCGCAGGCTCGACGCGTTCGTCATCCGCAAGGCCCAGAAGGTGCACGGACTGCAGAAGCTGATCGAGGGCCCGCCTGTCGAAGGGCGCCGCGTGCTCGCGGTCGAGGACACCTCCACGACCGGTGGGTCAGTGCTCGAAGCGGTGAAGGCGCTGCGGGAGTCGGGCGCCGACGTCGTGGCTGTCGCCGTCATCGTCGACCGCGACACGGGCGCGCGGCAGGCCGTCGAGGCCGAGGGCCTGGAATACCGCTACGCGGTCGGGATCTCAGACCTCGACGTCTGAGACCGGGGCGTCGCCTGCGGTCGTACGCGCCGCCGCGGCACGCTGCGCTGCGGCGTTGCGGCGGTGCTTCCACCACTCGTAGGCGACGGGGATCACCGAGACCGCGAGGATCACGACGATCGCCTTGTCGATGTTGCTCGCGAGGTCGGGGAACGCGGAGCCGAGGAAGAATCCGAGCAGGGTCACCACGAGCACCCACAGCACCGCGCCGACGGCGCTCCAGACCAGGAACTTCCGGCGATCCATCTGGCCGACCCCGGCGACGACGGTGACGTAGGTGCGCACGAACGGCACGAACCGGCCCACGACCAGCGCGCTGCTGCCGTGCTTCTCGAAGAAGGCATGGGTCTGGGTGAGGTACTTCTTCTTCAGGATCCGGCCGTCGCGCTCGAACAGCGGCAGGCCGATCTTGCGGCCGATCTCGTAGCCGGCGATGTTGCCGAGGAAGGCGCCGACGCTCAGGATCACCAGCGCCGCGAGCAGGTCGACGCCGTGCCCGCCGGGGACGACGTCCAGCTTGTTGCCGGAGATGAACAGGCCCATCGCGAAGAGCAACGTGTCGCCGGGGAGGAACGGGAAGAACAGGCCGCACTCGGCGAAGATGATCGCGACGCTCACCCAGAAGAACTCCTGGCCGAACTGGCCGAGCCACCAGTTCGGGTCCATCCAGCTCATGCCGGCCAGCTGCGGCAAGAGGTGTGCGACGTCGAGGATCACGGGCTGAGGATATCCGGGACGACCTGACCGGCACCTGACATCCCGATGACCGGTTGACGATGTCGCCGGCCCTAGGGTGACCGGGTGGACGAGCGAGCCGAGGAGCGCGCGCCGTACGACCCGATGCCGCACGGCCCGGACGAGGTCGGCGTCGGCCCCTGGCCCGGGCCGTGGCCGGACGGGCCGGAGTACGACCCCGCCCTGCTGGCCGGGGGCGACCGCCGCAACGTGGTCGACCGTTACCGCTACTGGACCGTCGAGGCGATCGTCGCCGACCTGGACACCCGGCGGCACCACTTCCACGTCGCGATCGAGAACTGGCAGCACGACTTCAACATCGGGACGATCGTGCGCACGGCCAACGCGTTCCTTGCCGCCGAGGTGCACATCGTCGGCAACCGCCGCTGGAACCGGCGCGGTGCGATGGTCACCGACCGCTACCAGCACGTGCGCCACCACCCGACGCCGGAGGACCTCGCGACGTACCTCCACGAGCACCAGGTGCGACTGCTCGGCATCGACAACCTGCCCGGGTCGGCACACCTGGAGACCATGGAGATGCCTCGCCGCGTGTGCTTCCTCTTCGGGCAGGAGGGCCCAGGCCTGTCGGACGCCGCGCGTGCGGTCTGCGACGGCACCTTCTCCATCGCGCAGTTCGGGTCGACGAGGTCGATCAACGCCTCCGCTGCGGCGGCGATCGCGATGCACGCCTGGATCCGTCGGTACGCCGACCTCAGCGGTGGGGACGCCTGGCGCGGGTGATCCTCCGGCCTACGAGCCGTCGCGAGCCAGCACGACGCGAAGAGCGTCGAGCCCGCGCGAGCTGTGGCTCTTCACGGTGCCCTCGCTGATCCCGAGCTCGGCGGCCGTCTCGGCGACGGAGAGGCCGAGCCAGTGCCGGAGCACCACCACCTTGCGCTGCATCGGCGGGAGCGCCTGGAGTGCCTCGAACAGCGCCGACCGCTCCTCGATCGCGAGCGGTTCCCGGGCTCGCAGGTGGTCCGCCCGGCCGGTCAGCCCTGGTCGCTCCCGCCGCCACGGGCGACGGTGCTCGTCGATGTCGGCGCGCACGATGATCGTCCGGACGTAGGCCTCCTCCCGTCCGTCGCGATGCAGGCGCGGCCATGCGACGTACAGCTTGACCAGGGCGGTCTGCACGAGATCGTCGGCGCGGTGCCAGTCGCCGCAGATGGCGTACGCGATCCGACGTAGCTTCGGTCGGTGGGCGGTGACGAACTCCACGAAGGCCGGCTCCCGATCGTCGGCTCCCACCTCAGCCCTCCCCGCCCGCGTCCCGCAGGTTGAGCTGGTCGGGGTCCTTCACGCCGCTCGGGGTGATCCCGCGCATCGACCGCACCCATGCCGGGAAGGACCGGTGCTGGGAGGAGGCCCTCGTGACCACACCGTGTCCGCTCCGGTCGGGCTCGTAGGTGATCACGTAGTAGTACGACGTGCCGGCGTACTCGAGCACGAGCGCGTCGGAGCGGCCCGGCGCCCGGATCCGGTAGGGGTTGTCGATCCAGCGCAGCACCTGGACGCCCGAGAGGATGTAGAGCTTCCCCGACAGCGCGCCGTAGGCCGCGAGGTTGTCGGGTGCGCCGAGGTCGACGTCGTGGGGCGGGTCGTCGATGCTGATCGGGGCTCCGGGCATCCCCTGCCACGGCGGGGGCGTCGAGACCACGTCGGCCGGGGTCGAGGGCGTGGGAGAGGGCGAGACGGTCGCCAGCGGCGCGGGCTCGAGCGAGCCTCCCGTGTGCCCGAGGGCGGTGACACCCACGACGACGGCAGCGCTGGTCGCCGCTGCGACCGCGACGACCCTGACCAGGTAGCGGCGACGCAAGGCGCTCTGGCCACGGCGCAGGAGAGGCTCGAGGTCGTCGACCGCCGGCGGCGCCGCGGGGATCGCGCGTTCGAGCACCGCCTGGATGTCGGTGTCCATCGGTCCTCCGGGATCGCTCGTGGTGGGTCGTCAGGAATACGGAGCTGCGCACCGGGAGGTTGTCACAGCCCGGCGACCGAGCCGAGGGACCTGCGCGAGCCGGTCAGTCCGCGCCGAACACCAGCGGGAACACCAGGACGATCGCGGCCGCCCAGCCGGCGTACAGGAGCAGGAAGCCGGTCTGCCACCGCTCGAGGCGAGCGAACGTCGTCCGCCCGCGGACGAAGCCGAGCAGCACCCACGCCGAGCCGGCGAGGTTCGCGAGCAGGATGAGGTTCTCGCCGAGGGCCGCTGTCTTGTTGGCGGTGAAGCCGAAGTCGGTGATCCTGCCGACCAGCGCCGCCAGCACCAGGGCGTCGACGGCGAGAGCCGTGAGGACCAGGCCGAGCTGGATCGCGTCGAACCAGGTCGGGTCGCGATCGGAGTCGCGGGCCGAGATGCCGTAGAGCAGGAGTCCGACCACCACCACCAGGACGAGGTCGAACAGGATGAGTACGTCGCGGTCGATGTCCAGGCCGTTGCCGCTGAGGGCCGCGCCGGCGAAGAAGGCGACCAGGGTCGCGAGGAACAGCGGGGTGAACACCCAGGTGAGCACCGGCGCGATGTTCTCGATCACCGACTGCTTGGCCTCGACCAGCCAGGCGGCGACCACCACCGCACCGATCGCACCGCACGGCAGCAGCCAGGTGGTGACGAACTCGCTCGCGTCGACGTCGATCGCGTGGAACGTGCCGAGCGTGAGCGCGGTCAGGACACCGCCGCCGAGGGCGATCAGCACGTAGTAGACGAACCACTCCCCGGTGAACCGGATGAAGTCCATCCGGCGTCGGCTCGAGCGCCAGTCGCCGTCGGCGTACGCGACCCCGCACACGAGCCACAGTGCGACCGGGAGGTGGATCGCGGTGAGGATCGCGGCCATGCCGTCGGTGGCCAGGCCGAACGCGTTGGCGCCGATCGCGCCGACGCCGAGCAGCACCACGACGGCGCCGGTCACCAGGTTGCCGGACCGGCGCTGGAAGAGCAGGTACGCCGCCAGCGGCGCCAGCGCGAACAGGCCCGCGTTGCGGACGTAGAAGCCGTGGTCCTCGTCGAGGGAGAGTCCGGCCAGCCGGAACACCTGGAGCACCAGTGCGCCGACCACGGCACACGCGATCATCACCGTGAGGCCGCGCCGGTCGGCAGGAACCTCGTCGGGCTCGCCGGTCAGGACCAGCTGCTTCCAGAGCCGGTCGGAGTGCTCGCGTGCGAACTCGCGAGTCAGCTCGTCGAGCGCGCCCATCCGCTTGACCGCCACCAGGAACGCCTCGTCCGGCTCGAGGCCGGCGTCGACGAGGTCGGCCATCCGCGAGCGCAGGTGGTCCTCGAGCTCGGCCGCGTCGGCGCGGCTGAGCTCGCGCCGGTGATGCATGTAGGCGAGCCACTCGCCGACCTGGGCCTCCACGACCTCGTTGCCGGTCTCCATCCCTCAGTCCGCCCACGCCGGACGCGGCGCCGGCAGAGCCTGCGACCGCTCCCAGATGCCCTGCAGGGCTTCGACCACCGTGGCCCACTGGCGGTGCTGCTCGGCGAGCTCACCTCGCCCCTGCTCGGTGATCCGGTAGTACTTGCGGCGCCGCCCGCCGTCGGCCTGCCGCCAGACCGACTCGACGTGGCCGAGTCGCTCGAGGCGGTGCAGCAGGGGGTAGAGCAGCCCGTCGGTCCACTCCAGCCGCCCGCCGGACAGCTCGCCGACCTGCTTGAGGATCGCGTAGCCGTAGCTCTCGCCCTCGGCCAGGATGCCGAGCACCAGGGGAGTGGTCGAGGCGGCGACCAGGTCCTTCGCGATCCGCACGGCGGCAGTCCTTCCCTAGAACTCTTATGCATAGTAGTTCTAGGTATGGGCGCTCAGCAAGTACCTGCCGCGGGGGCGCGGCGGCGGTGGGCCGGGGTCAGCCGCCGACGTAGAAGGTGCCGAAGAACTCCGTCCGGTCGTTGGTGAAGACCGCGATCGTCCCCATCACCGTGATCAGGACCGCGATCATCGCCAGCACGCGCGCTGCCTGGGCAAGGCCGGTCTCCCAGCCGGCGCCGCCCGCCTCGGCCACGGTGTGCGCGAGCCAGAGCACGCCACCGGCGACGGCCACGGTCAGCAGGCTGAGGACCAGTCGGCCGGCGTCGCCGCCGGACAGATTGCCGCCGAACATGACGTAGACCGCGAAGGCGATCCGGTTCAGCCATCCCACCAGGGCGAGGATCGCGAGGGTGAACACCAGTACGGAGCGGGCCTGCAAAGTCGTCGTGATCATGACCCGACGGTAACTTTCGGGAGGACTAGGGTTGGGGACATCCGACCTGAACGTCTAGGAGTTCACGCATGCCCATCGCCACCCCCGAGAAGTACGCCGAGATGCTCGACACAGCGAAGGGCAGCTCGTTCGCGTTCCCGGCGATCAACGTGACCTCCTCGCAGACCCTCAACGCCGCGCTCGCCGGCTTCGCCGAGGCCGGCTCCGACGGCATCGTCCAGGTCTCGACCGGCGGCGCCGACTACCTCTCGGGCCCCACGATCAAGGACATGGTCACCGGCTCGAGTGCCTTCGCGGCGTACGCCCTCGAGGTCGCCAGGAAATACCCCGTCAACATCGCGCTGCACACCGACCACTGCCCCAAGGACAAGCTCGACGGGTTCGTCCGGCCGCTGCTCGACATCTCGATCGAGCGGGTCAAGAACGGCCAGGCCCCCCTGTTCCAGTCGCACATGTGGGACGGCTCCGCCGTACCCCTCGGCGAGAACCTCGAGATCGCCCAGGAGCTGCTCGAGAAGGCGGCGGCCGCCCGGATCATCCTCGAGATCGAGGTCGGCGTCGTCGGCGGCGAGGAGGACGGCATCGTCGGAGCGATCGACGAGAAGCTCTACACCTCGCCCGAGGACGCACTGGCCACCGTGGAGGCGCTCGGCCTCGGCGACAAGGGCCGCTACATGACCGCGCTCACGTTCGGCAACGTGCATGGCGTCTACAAGCCGGGCAACGTCAGGCTGCGCCCCGAGATCCTCAAAGCGGCGCAAGAGGCGATCGTGGCGAAGTACGGCGAGGGCGCCGGCTTCGGTCCCGGCTCCAAGCCGCTCGACCTGGTCTTCCACGGCGGCTCCGGCTCGACGCCCGAGGAGATCGCCGCGGCCGTCGACTACGGCGTGGTGAAGATGAACGTCGACACCGACACCCAGTACGCCTTCACCCGCCCCGTCGCCGCCCACATGTTCACCAACTACGACGGCGTCTTGAAGGTCGACGGCGAGGTCGGCAACAAGAAGGTCTACGACCCGCGCGCCTGGGGCAAGGCAGGCGAGGCCGGTATGGCAGCCCGGGTCCTCCAGGCCTGCGAGAACCTGCGCAGCACGGGTCACTCGATCGGCTGAACGTCGCCCCGCTCCGCTGTAAAGCGGTGTTATGGCGTGTTCACACGTGCCAGGACGGCGACTCGGTGCAACAGCGCCGCAGGAGTTGGGCGGCGGCGTAGTGTCCCGCGCGTCCACACCGCGCTTCACATATCGCTGGTTCCACAACCCCGCTCGCGGCTTGGCGTCGGTGCTCGACGCCGGCCCATCGTCGTGCCATGCGACCTGAACTGGCGGCTCTGGCCACGAAGCAAGGCGGCGCCTTCACCCGCGCGCAAGCGATGGATGCGGGCTATCGAGCGCCGGAGCTGCGCGGGCTCACCGGTGCCGGCGGGGAGTGGCTCGTCGTACGTCGGGGCGTCTACATGGAGCGCTCCACATGGGGGTCTCTCGATCAGCACGTCGGCCCGCCACTCGCTCGCGCCTGGGCGGCGCATCTCACGATTGGCGTCGAGCATGTCCTGAGTCACGACTCGGCGGCGCATGCGTGGGGTCTGCCCGTCGCCTTGGCCGGCTCGGAGTTGGTGCACATCACCCGACCCGGAGTGTGGGGTTCGCGCACGGAGCACGGCGTCAAGCACCACCTCGCGATGAAGCCGCCACCGGTTCACTGGATCGGCGCACTTCCCGTCACCGGCCTTGCCCGGACGGCGATGGACCTTGCCCGGGAGCACGGTCATGTCTGTGGAACCGCTGCCGCCGATCGGGCGATGCGTTGGGGTGTGATTCCCCACGACTTCGACGAGGTTCTGAGCAACATGAGGTCGTGGCCCGGCGTCACCAATTGCCGGCGTGCGGCTCGAGCAGCGGACCCCGGCGCCGACACTCCCGGGGAGACACTGACGCGCCTGATGCTGCGCGAGCTGGGCATCGGCAAGCCGATCACTCAGTTCCCTGTGCCGGTGCACAAGGGGATCGCCTGGTGCGACTTGAGGGTCGGACGCCACATCGTGGAGTTCGACGGCCGCCGCAAGTATCGCGACCGTGCTGCGGGAGGCGATGCCGAGCGCCCGCTGGAGGAGATCGTGTGGGATGAAAAGGTCCGTGAACGCGACATCACCGCGCACGGCCTGGGTTTGTCGAGGGTCTTCTGGGACGACTGCATCGGATCGGCGCGCACGGCAACGATGACGCGCCTCCGGCTCGAGTACGACGCCACGGTGCGCAGGTTCGGTACGACCCTGCCTGCCGACCTCGCCGAGTTCGCGGTTCGCATGGCCGACCGCAGGATGCGCCGTATCCGCACCGTGTCGCCGTACGCGGCTTGAGGCAGCGGCGCTACTCCTGCGGCGCTGTTGCGTGCGCACCACGGTCACATCGCGTGTTCACACGCCATAACACCGCATTACAACGGGGCTGCCGCCGCAGGCGCCTCCTACTCGACAACAGCGGCGGCGGGGGCTGGAACGGCGGCGCCGCCGTAGCCCTGGTGCTTCGGGGGCTCGTAGAACAGCACGGCGATCAGGCCGACGGCGTAGACCAGGGTCGGGAGCAGCAGGGACTGCTGCATCGCGTTGCTGAACAGGTCCGCGACGTGGGGGTCCTTGATCTGGGACGCCCCGGCCTCGCCCTGCACGGCGGCTCCGGGCAGGAAGTGGGCGATCCGGGCGGACATGAGCACGGCGATCGCCGCGGAGCCGACCACGGAGCCGACCTGGCGGGTGGCGTTGTAGACGCCCGCGCCGGCGCCCGCGAAGTGCATCGGCAGGTTGCGGGTCGCGGTGGCCGCTGTCGGAGCCCAGATGAACGCGTTGCCGATGCCGACCAGCACCTGGTAGGCGCACAGCCACCAGACGCTCGTGCCGGGCTCGAGCTCCCGGGTCATCAGCAGCATCCCGACCAGGCTCATCGCGAATCCGAAGCCGACGATCATCCGCGGGTGGATCCGGTCGGTCAGGCCGCCGACGTACTTGGCGAGCAGGATCGACATGATCGCCATCGGGAAGAGCAGCAGCGCCGCCTGGGTCGGGTTGTAACCGCGCACTGCTTGGGCGTAGAGCATCAGCGGGAAGCCGAACGACGCCGCGATGAAGCCCATCGTGGTGATCGCGACGTTGGAGACCGAGAAGTTGCGGTCCTTGAACAGGCCGAGCGGCACCAGCGGTTCGTTGCGGTTGATCGCCTGCCACCAGACGAACACACCGAGGACCACCAGACCGCCGAGGATCATCGCGATGATCCAGCCGGCCCAGTGCTTGTCGTGGCCCTCCTGGATGCCGAAGGCCAGCAGGAACAGGCCGACACCCGAGAGCGCGACGCCTGTCCAGTCGAACTTGTGCGGGTGGGTCGGCAGCGCGGGCACCTGGCGCACGGCGAGGACGAAGCCGACCAGGCCCACCGGGATGTTCACGAAGAAGATCCACTCCCAGCCGAGCCAGCCGGTCAGCACGCCACCGAGGATCGGGCCGACGACCATCGCGACGCCGGCGGTCGCACCCCACACGGCCATCGCCTTGCCGCGGTCGGAGGCCGGGAAGATCCGGGTGATGATCGCCATCGTCTGCGGGGTGATCATCGACGCCCCGAGACCCTGGACGACGCGCGCGACGATCAGCATCTCGATGGAGTTGGACAGCCCGCACCACAGCGACGCGAGCGTGAACACGGTGAGGCCGATGAGGTAGAGGTACTTCGAGCCGAAGCGGTCGCCGAGCCGACCGGTGATCAGCACCGGGACGGCGTACGCGAGCATGTAGGCGCTGCTGACCCAGACGACCTGGTTGACGCTGGCGTCGAGCTTGTCGATGATCGTCGGGGTCGCAACGATCACGATGGTCAGGTCGACCAGGATCATGAAGAAGCCGAGGACGAGGGCGAACAGTGCCGGCCACGGGTTCTCGATCTGGTCTCCGGTGAGGCGCGTTGGGGTCTGCGTCTGGGCCATGTGAGTAGCCAACACCCGATCGGGGACAATTACTCCATGGATATTTCGACGGGCCAGGACCTGATGGCGGGACCCCCGCCCACACTGCTCCCCGAGGACCCCGCCGCCGCCGCGCTCGCCGCGGGTGGCGACGCCCGTGACGTCGTGGTCGCGCACCCGGAGTCCCCGCTCGCCTGGGCGACGCTCGCCGAGCGTGCGCTGGCCGACGGCGACGACGACGTGGTCGCCTACGCCTTCGCGCGGGTGGGCTACCACCGCAGTCTCGACCTGCTGCGGCGCAACGGCTGGAAGGGCCAGGGCCCGGTGCCGTGGGACCACGTCCCCAACCGTGGGTTCCTGCGTGCGCTGGCCGCTCTCGCCAAGGCGGCGGGCGCCATCGGCGAGACCGCCGAGGAGCAGCGCTGCGCCCAGTTCCTGCGTGACTCCAGCGCGGAGGCGTACGACGCCCTGATGTGAGGTGTGACGGGCGTCACGTGCGGGTACGAACCCTGTCATGAGCTCCCCAACCCCCGAAGGTCGGCGGCAGCCCGGCCTCAACGTTTCCATGCCGCCCACGAACAAGGGCCTCCTCGCACTTGCCGGCGTGTGCCTGGTGATCCCGGTCATCGCCCTCATGTGGGTGGCCAGCTACAACCAGGAGACGCCGCGTCTGGGCGGCATCCCGTTCTTCTTCTGGTACCAGTTCGTCTGGGTGTTCCTCACCTCGGCGCTCACCTACGCCGCGCACCGGCTGGTCCTGGCGGCGCGCGGAGCCAGCGGCCGCGACGCGGAGAGGGTCGAGGCGCCGCCGAACGAGCCTCTCGGCGACGGCGACACCCTGAACCCGACGCCGGGGTTCCGGTCATGAGCGCCCCGATGACGGTGGCAACAGTGCCGCTGACCGCAGACGCCGGTGTCAACGGCATCGCGCTGACGGTGCTGATCGTGCTGTTCCTCGTGGTCACCGTGCTCGGCTTCGTGGCCAGCCGTTTCAAGCGGGGCGACCACCTCGAGTCGCTGGACGAGTGGGGCCTGGGCGGGCGCCGGTTCGGCACCTGGATCACCTGGTTCCTGCTCGGTGGCGACCTCTACACGGCGTACACCTTCATCGCCGTGCCGGCCGCGATGTTCGCGACCGGCGCTGTCGCGGGGTTCTTCGCGGTGCCGTACACGATCGTGCTCTACCCGATCATCTTCGTCTTCATGGCGCGGCTGTGGTCGGTCAGCCACCGGCACGGCTACGTCACCTCGGCGGACTTCGTCCAGGGCAGGTACGGCGACCGCGGGCTCTCGCTGGCCGTGGCCGTCACCGGCTTCCTCGCGACGATGCCCTACATCGCGCTCCAGCTGATCGGCATCCAGGCAGTGCTCGAGGTCGCGGGCCTCGGCGGCAGCGGCAACTGGTTCGCCAAGGACGCACCGCTGTTGATCGCGTTCGTGCTGCTCGCGGCGTACACCTACACCTCCGGCCTCCGCGCGCCGGCCGTGATCGCGTTCGTCAAGGACGCGCTGATCTACCTGGTGATCATCGTCGCGATCATCTACCTGCCCCACCACTTCGGCGGCTGGGGCCACATCTTCGGCGCGGCGCAGGACAAGATGGCGGCGACCAACCCGGCGACCAAGGCGCCCACCGGAGCGTTCCTCCCCGGCGGCCCGCAGCTGTGGGCCTACGCGACGCTCGGGCTCGGCTCGGCGCTGGCGCTGTTCATGTACCCGCACTCGATCACCGCGTCGTTGTCGTCCGGCAGTCGCAACACGATCCGGCGCAACGCGGCGATCCTGCCGGCGTACTCCTTCGTGCTCGGGCTGCTGGCCCTCCTCGGCTGGGTGGCCATCGCGGCCGGCACGAAGCCGATCGGCCTCGACGGCAAGCCCAACCCGCAGCTGGTGATCCCTCAGCTCTTCGAGGACGCCTTCCCGAGCTGGTTCACCGGGGTCGCGTTCGCCGCCGTCGCGATCGGCGCGCTGGTCCCTGCAGCGATCATGTCGATCGCCGCGGCGAACACCTTCACCCGGAACGTCTACAAGGCGTGGATCAAGCCCGAAGCGACCGACGCCCAGGAGGCCCAGGTCTCCAAGCTGATGTCCCTGGTGGTCAAGGCGTTCGCGCTGGCGTTCGTGTTCAGCATGGACAAGCAGAACGCGATCAACTTCCAGCTGCTCGGGGGGATCTGGATCCTGCAGACCTTCCCGGCGATCGTGTTCAGCCTGTACACCCGCTGGTTCCACAAGTGGGCGCTGCTCGCCGGCTGGGCCGTGGGCATGGTCTACGGCACGGTGAAGGCCTACCAGGTGATCAACCCGGTGACGGGCAAGCACTTCGGCGGATCGCTCGCGAGCCTGCCGGTGATCGGCGACCTCGGGTACATCGCGCTGACGGCGTTCGTGCTCAACGTCATCGTCGCGGCGGTGCTCACCTTGGCGCTCAGGGCGGCGAAGGTGTCCAACGGCACCGACCAGACGACGTCCTACGACTACTTCGCCGACGTGACCGACCCGACCGTCGCCCAGGACCTGAAGGTCCACGCAGGTCCGCGGACGGGGGCGATCGAGGCCTGATCTCGACCGGGTTCGATCACCGCGGCGTGGTGTCGCGCGGGAGCAGCATCGAGTACGCCGCCGGCTCGACGTGCCACGTGCGCCGGCCCTCGGGGCCGGTGATCTCGCCGTCGGCGCTGAGCCAGAACGACTCGCCGGCCACGGAGATCTCGTGGCCGCGCAGGTACACCGTGTCGTCGCGCTCGGGATGGCGGCGCCGGAGCAGGTCGGCGGCGTAGCCCAACCGGGCAACCGGGCCGGTGGCGAACGAGAGCAGCACGTCGGCATGACCGTCGCGCGGATCGGCGTCCGGGGTGATCTCGGTACCGCCGCCGACGCTCGCGCCGTTGCCGACCGCGACCATGAGGATGTGCCGATCCATGTCGGCCACGACCTTGCCGTCCACCTCCACGTGCAACCGGATGAACGGCGGCCGCACCGCGGCGAGGGCCGCGCCGATCGGGTACCCGATGATGCCGAGGCCGAAGGGACCGAGGCGTTCCTTCCACGTCGCGCCCCGGCGACTGGCCTGGGCGCTCGCACCGATGTGCACATGGTTGACCACCACCTCGCCGAGCTCGTCGACGATGAGGTCCATCGGCCGGGGAGTGCCGGAGACGAGCGCCTTGGCCGCCTCGACGGGATCGAGCGGGATCCCGACGCTGCGCGCGAAGTCGTTGCCGGTGCCCAGCGGGAGCAGCCCGAGCACCTTGCCCTCGAGGTCGTGACGACGGTGCAGCGTGGCGACGACGGCGTGCAGGCTGCCGTCGCCGCCGGCGACCACGATGGGCCGGCTGCCGGCGCGGTGCAGGACGCCATCGAGCTCGCCCGGGCTCCCGGTCTCGCACACCTCCACCGAGGTGTGACCGTGCAGCACCTCCAGTGCCGCGCCGAGCTCGTCGGAGCTGCCGGTGTCGGCATTGGTGATCAGCAGGAGGGGCTCCACGACCTGCACGCTACGTCACGCGCCCCGACGTCACGGACTTGGTAGTGTGTCGCCGCAAGAGCCCCGTGCACTTGCACGCCGGGCTCTCGCTGTTGAACGGCACAGCCATGTCGGTGCCCGGCACCCGACACCCACCGGAGAGGGGTGCAGATGCCCGCGATCGTGGTTCTCGGAGCCCAGTGGGGCGACGAAGGCAAGGGCAAGGCGACCGACCTGCTCGCCACCAGCCAGCCGATCGACTTCGTCGTCCGCACCAGCGGCGGCCACAACGCCGGCCACACCATCGTGGTCAACGGCGAGAAGTACGCGACCCACCTGCTGCCCAGCGGCATCCTCACGCCCGGGGCGACCTCGGTGATCGCCAACGGCGTGGTGGTCTCGCCCGAGGCGCTGTTCGCCGAGCTCGACGGCCTGATCGAGCGCGGCGTCGAGATCGGTCGCTTCGCAGCTCGTGGTCAGCGCGAACGCGCACGTGATCGCGTCGTACCACGTCGCGGTCGACAAGGTCAGCGAGCGGTTCCTCGGCAAGAACCAGATCGGCACGACCGGACGCGGCATCGGCCCGGCGTACGGCGACAAGGTGAACCGCGATCGGCGTCCGCGTCGCCGACCTCTTCGACGAGAAGATCCTGCGCCAGAAGGTCGAGGCCGCCCTCGAGGTGCGCAACCAGGTGCTCGCGAAGGTCTACAACCGGCGCGCGATCGAGGTCGACGCGGTCGTCGAGGAGCTGCTCTCGTACGTCGACCGGCTGCGCCCGATCGTCGCCGACACCAGCCTGCTGCTCAACAAGTGCGCTCGACGACGGCAGGACCGTGCTGTTCGAGGGCGCCCAGGCGACCATGCTCGACGTCGACCACGGCACCTATCCGTTCGTGACCAGCAGCAACCCGGTCGCCGGCGGGGTGTGCACCGGTGCCGGCGTCGGACCGACCCGCATCGACCGCGTCATCGGCGTGATCAAGGCCTACACCACCCGGGTCGGGTCCGGACCTTTCCCGACCGAGCTCTTCGACGAGGACGGGGTCAGGCTTCAGCAGATCGGCGGCGAGGTCGGAGTCTCGACCGGACGGACCCGGCGCTGCGGCTGGTACGACGCCGTCGTCGCCCGGTACTCCGCGCGCGTCAACGGGCTCACCGAGTTCTACCTGACCAAGCTCGACGTCCTCGACACCTGGGAGCGGATCCCGGTGTGCGTCGGCTACGAGATCGACGGCGTCCGGCACGACGAGATGCCGATGACGCAGACCGAGTTCCACCACGCCAAGCCGGTCTACGAGTACTTCGACGGCTGGGGCACCGACATCTCCGGCTGCCGCAACTTCGAGGACCTGCCGAAGAACGCGCAGGTCTACGTGCAAGGCGCTCGAGGAGATGTCCGGGCGCGCCGTTCTGGGCTGTCGGCGTCGGCCCGGGCCGCGAGCAGACGGTCGTGGTCATCCACGACCGCTGACGCAGTAGTCTCGCGCTCGGGGAGACGCTCCAGGAGGACCCATGGTCGAGCCCGAGCAGATGGTCGAGGGGATCAAGGACGTATTCGGCCACCACCCCGGCCACCGCGCCCTGCATGCGAAGGGCGCGTTCTACGCCGGCACCTTCACCGCGACGCCGGCGGCGACCGCGCTGTGCCGCGCCGGGCACCTGCAGGGCGACCCGGTGCCGATCCGGGTGCGCTGGTCCAACGGCGGCGGCAACCCGAAGCGTCCCGGACAAGGCGCCCGACGTCCGCGGGCATGGCCGTGTCGTTCCGGCTCGCGGACGGCACCGCGACCGACCTGCTCGGGCAGACCGCGCCGCGGTTCCCGGTGCGCACGCCGGAGGCGTTCCTCGCGATGGTCCAGGCGGGCGGAAGCCGCTGCTGATGCCCGCTGTTCCTGGCCCGGCACCGCGAGTGCGTTCCCAGCCGCCGTGGCCGACGACGAAGCAAGGCGACTGGTCTCGCCGTACTCCTTCGCCGAGGCGACCTACTACCCGATCCACGCCTACAAGTGGATCGCCGCCGACGGCACCGAGACCTGGGTCCGCTACCGGCTCAGCGCCCAGGGTGGCCGCGACGAGCGCCCGGAGGGTGAGTTCAAGGGAGCCGACCGGCTGCGCGAGGAGATCGTCGCGCGCCTGGCTGCGCAGCCGGTGCGCTTCACCCTCGACGTGCAGGTGGCCGGGCCCGGCGACGACCCGCACGACCCGATGTCGGTCTGGCAGGCAGACTGGTTCGACGCCGGCACCCTCGAGGTCCTCGGCACCGATCCGGAGCGGGAGCAGGACGGCGAGGTCGTGGTGTTCGACCCGACCCGGGTCGTGGACGGCATCGAGCTGTCCGACGATCCGATCCTGCGGTACCGCGGCGCGGCCTACGGCGCCTCGGTGTCGCGCCGGGTCTGAGACCGCGTCGGGTGCACCGACGGCCGGTGTAGCGTACGTCACACCTCGGCACGGGCCGCGTGGGGCGGCGTCCAGCTCGCACGACAAGGGGTCAGGCCATGGTTCCTCCCGCCATGACGGCAGTGCTCGCTCTCCTGGTCGGCTTCCTCGGGGTCGCTCCTGCCTCGGCGACCGCGACACCGCCGGGCCCGCTGGTCCCCTACTTCGCGCCGCCGTTCGCCGATGATCTGCGAGGTGCACCGGTTCGGCGAGGGGGAGGTGCCCGACCTGGCCGCCTACCCCGACGACCCGCTGTGCGTCGACTACGCCAAGCGCGACATCACCGTCGCAGACGGCGGGGCGATCGGCTTCCTGGTCGCCGAGCCGGCCCGCTTCGTCCTGGCGCTGGGCAAGTGCCGCTACTGGCAGCAGGACCACTGGAGCGTGCAGCTCGCGCCGCGGCCAGGTCCCGCTGATCCGGTGGGACGGCAGCTACTGGTTCGACCTCGGCACCGGTCAGGCCGGGGCCCGGCTCACCGGCATGACGATCGCCGGTCAACCCGCGACGCTGGTGCAGGCGGCCGCGCTGATCGACGCCGCTCAGCCCGGCAGCTGGCGGCGTACTTCCTGGCCTATGCGCAGGGTGGCGACGGCGCCAGCTTCGCCGGTGGCTTCCCGCTCAACCCGTTGTGCTCGCGGTGAGCCTCTCCCGGCATCTCACGGCGGCGTCTGCTCCAGGCGGTGGCCGCGGCCGCGGTCGTCCTGCCCGTCGTCGAGCCCGGGTCGGCGTACGCCGGCAGCGGCGTCCAGCGGGACACGCTGGACGCCTGGGCCGACACGATCGTGCCGGGCGAGAAGCGGCAGCCGGCGACCGGGCGTCGCCGGCGCTGCTCCGGGTCCCGGTGCGGTCCAGGCCGGGTCCTGCGACCTCTCCTCGATCCGGAGGTCGGCGTCGGCGTGGTGCTGCCCGGACTGGTCGGCGCTGCTCAACACCGAGGCCACCGCGTACGCCGCTGGCCCACGGCGAGCGCTGCTCGCCGTCCGGTCCCGCCGTTCGTCGCGCTCGACGTTCGACGGACCGGACCGCGCTGCGTCGCGCAGCTGCTCGACCGGCTCCGGGCCGCACCAGCTGCTCTGGTACGCCCTCGCCGCCCTGCGCGCTGCTGGCCTTCCACACCGCCGCCCACCTCGACACGGCCGACGGCCGTGCGGCCGGGCACCCGGGGCTGGCCTGGCTCGGGTTCCCCGCGCCGGACGCCGACGGGCTGTGGCGGTTCCCCGAGTTCGGCTACGCGGCGCCCGCTGGCCCGCGCCGCACCCGTGAGACGACCGCGACCGGGCACCCCTCATGAGCGTCGACCGAGCGCACCGACGTCGCTGGTCATCGGCAGCGGCTTCGGCGGCGCGATCCCGGCGTACAACCTCGCCGCCGGCGGCGCGAAGGTGGTCATGCTCGAGCGCGGACCCGAGCTCGGGGCGGCCGACTTCACCCAGAGCCTGCGGATCGGCGGCTACACCCGGATCGTCGACCTGATCAACGGGCGACGGCATCCAGGTCGTCGCCGGCAACTGCGTCGGCGGCTCCAGCGTCGTCTACTTCGCCGCCTCGCTGCGCGCGCCGTCGTTCGTCTTCGAGCGGCGCGGGATCCTCGGGCACGCCGACTGTGGCCGCCGGCGCTGACCCGCGCCGTCGCTCGACCCCTGGTACGACCGGGTCGAGGAGACGCATCCCGGTCGCGCAGCAGGACTGGGACGACGTGCCCTACGCCGGCGGCGCTGTTCGCCGCGGCCTGCGACCACGCCGGGCACACCTGCAACCCGGTGCCGGTCGCGGTCGACCTGCGACCGCTGCACCAACTGCAACTGGATGCTCAACGGCTGCCGCTTCGACGCCAAGCGTTCGATGCTGCTCAACTACCTGCCGGCCGCCCGGGCGCACGGCGCCGAGGTCCGCGCCGCTGCACGAGGTGCAGTGCATCGCGCCGCCGCTCACGCCCCGGCTACCGCTACCGCGTCGACTACACGGTCGTCGACGCCGACGACTACCGCGTGCCGGTCGGCGCCGGCGTCGATCGAGGCCAAGGTCGTGGTCCTCGCGGCGGGCACGATGGGCACCCCGGTGATCCTGCGGCGCTCGGCGCTCGCGCCTGGGCTGCGTGCCGGCCGCGGTCGGCCGGTACTTCTCGCCGAACGGCGACCGGGTCTCGATGGCGGTCATCGACGAGCGAGCGCGTCGCGCGACGTGCTCGGCCTGCACCGCGGACGCGGGCACGGCGTACGAGGCGTTCCCGATCGGCAAGCCGATCGGCTCGATGTCCTACGACTACCTCGACGCGGTCCGCGGCCGGAGTTCAGCAGGTTCGGGCTGCAGCAGATCTACTTCCCGCCGATCACCAACATCCTGCCCGAGGACGGCACCCCGGGTGCGCCGCAGTGGTTCGGGGTCGACAAGAAGGAGCTGTCGGCGCGGTGGCGGTCGTGGCTCACGCTGCTCGCGATGACCGAGGACGACAACGAAGGACGTTCGGGGCGCGCTGCCACCGACCGGCAACTTCCTCCGGGTCGCCTCCTCCGCGGTGATCAGCTCCCTGAGCTACCAGCCCAACGCGAACACCCTGCGCGGGTTGGCGGCGTCGGACGCCGCCCTGCGCAGCATCGTCGAGAAGGACGGCATCGGCCGGCACCTCGACTGGACCGGCGGCCAGCCGGTGCTGTCCGCGCACCCGCTCGCCTCCTGCCGGCTCGGCGACGACCCGGCGACCTCCGCACTGACCGCCGACCACGAGCTGCGCGGCTCACCGGGGCATCTTCGTCACCGACGGCAGCGCCGTGCCGACCTCGCTGACCGTGAACCCGTCGCTGACGATCGCCGCGCTCGCCGAGCGCGCGTCCCTCGCCGTGGCCGACCATGCCCGGGCCCTCGGGCTGCCGGTGCGCAGCGGCGTGCCGGCGCCGGGGAGCGGATGACCCGGGCGGGCAGTTGCGGTCGGCCTCGCTAACATCTCCACCCGTGAAGACCCTCGTCATCGGCACCGGCGGTCGCGAGCACGCACTCGCGCTGGCGCTCTCGCGCGACCTCTCGGTGACCGAGGTGCACGCCGCACCCGGCAATCCCGGGATCGAGGAGGTCGCCACCCTGCACGAGGTGGACCCGATGGACGGCGAGCAGGTCGCCGACCTCGCCGAGAAGCTCGCGGTCGACCTGGTCGTGGTCGGCCCCGAGGCGCCGCTGGTGGCAGGCGTCGCCGACTCCGTCCGGGCGCGGGGGATCTCCTGCTTCGGCCCCTCGGGCGAGGCTGCCCGGCTCGAGGGCTCCAAGGCCTTCGCCAAGGACGTGATGGCAGCGGCTGACGTGCCGACCGCGCTCGCCCACCTCTGCACCACC
Source organism: uncultured Actinomycetota bacterium (assembly GCA_963805425.1). Taxonomy (GTDB): domain Bacteria; phylum Actinomycetota; class Actinomycetes; order Propionibacteriales; family Nocardioidaceae; genus Marmoricola. The sequence continues at coordinate 76,072 of CAWDUF010000013.1, forward strand.
GCCGAGGAGGCCGCGGCGGCGCTCGATGCGTTCGGACCGCCGTACGTCGTGAAGGACGACGGCCTCGCCGCCGGGAAGGGCGTCGTCGTCACCGACGACCGCGACGCGGCGCTCGCGCACGCCGCTGCATGCGAGCGAGTCGTCATCGAGGAGTACCTCGACGGCCCCGAGGTGTCGCTGTTCGCGCTCTGCGGCTACAGCGAGGCCGAGGGCAGCACGGTCTACCCGATGCTGCCTGCCCAGGACTTCAAGCGGATCCACGACGGCGACGAGGGCCCGAACACCGGCGGCATGGGCGCCTACACGCCGCTGCCGTGGGCGCCACCAGGGCTGGTCGACGAGGTCACCTCGCGGGTCCTCCAGCCGACGGTCGACGAGCTTGCCCACCGCGGCGTCCCGTTCACGGGCCTGCTCTACGCGGGTCTCGCCCTGACTTCGCGCGGCATCCGGGTGATCGAGTTCAACGCCCGCTTCGGCGACCCCGAGACCCAGCCGCTGCTGGCCCTGCTGGACTCGCCGCTCGGCGTCCTGCTGAAGGCCTCGGCCGACGGTTGCCTCCACGAGGTCGACCCGCCGCGCTGGAAGTCCGGTGCCGCGGTTGCCGTGGTGATGGCGAGCGCCGGCTATCCCGAGTCCTCACGCAGCGGTGACGTGATCGTGGGCACCGAGACCCTGGCCGACGAGGAGGACGTCGCCGTGCTCCACGCGGGCACCTCGCGTGACGCACACGGTCACCTGGTGACCGCCGGCGGAAGGGTGCTGGCCGTCACCGCCGTCGGGTCCGACGTCGCCGACGCCCGCGCCAAGGCCTACGAAGGGGTCGCGACCATCGCGTTCGATGGCGCGCAGTGGCGCCGCGACATCGCGGCCGGCGTCTGAGGCCTCAGGCACCGGGCCGGGCGACCCGGTCGGCGAGCTCGACCGGCGCCTGGATGCAGTAGGAGTCGGTGAGCAGCTCGGCGAGCTCGTCCCAGTCGGTGTCGTCGTCGAGCAGCAGTCCGACGACGTTGCGACCCCAGGACGCCCGGAAGTACGGCGCGCCGAGGTGCTCGAAGGCCATCACCTCGTCGGGGTCGGCGCGGAAGGAGATCCGGAACAGCTGGTCCTCACCGCCGAACACGTGCGCCACGGTCGCGGACCCGACCCGCCAGGCCACGCCGGTCCAGCCGATGTGCTCCTCGCACTCGGGGAAGTCCAGCAGCGCGCGCAGGCGGTCGACCCACGGCAGCGGGACGTCGGGACGCTCTGGCACGGTGCTGAATCTTGCACACCGCGCCGACAGCGGACCACTCGGGCCGGCGTGGGAGAATTGAGCCACCATGAGCGTCCCCAACGTCCTCGCAACCCGGTACGCCGGGCCGGACCTCGCCGCGATCTGGTCGCCCGAGCACAAGATCGTCCTCGAGCGACAGCTCTGGATCGCCGTGCTCCAGGCCCAGAAGGACCTCGGCGTCGACGTACCCGACGGGGTGATCGAGGACTACGAGGCGGTCGTGGAGAAGGTCGACCTCGACTCGATCGCCGCGCGCGAGCGGGTGACCCGGCACGACGTGAAGGCCCGGATCGAGGAGTTCAATGCCCTCGCCAGCCACGAGCACATCGCGCGGCAGTTCATCCATGCGGGGATGACCTCGCGCGACCTGACCGAGAACGTCGAGCAGCTGCAGATCCGGCAGTCGCTGGCGCTGGTGCGGCAACGAGTGGTCGCGGCACTGGCGCGCCTGGGCCGGCTCGCGGCCGAGCACGAGTCGCTGGTGATGGCCGGCCGGTCGCACAACGTGGCGGCCCAGGCGACGACGCTCGGCAAGCGGTTCGCGACCGTCGCCGACGAGATGCTGGTGGCCCTCGAGCGGCTCGACGACCTGCTCGCCCGCTACCCCCTGCGCGGCATCAAGGGGCCGATGGGCACCACCCAGGACATGCTCGACCTGCTCGACGGCGACGCCGACAAGCTCGCGTCGCTGGAGCAGCGGGTCGCCGGGCACCTCGGCTTCGACCGGGTGCTCACCAGCGTCGGCCAGGTCTACCCGCGCTCGCTCGACTTCGACGTCGTCTCGGCGCTGGTCCAGGTCGTCGCCGGCCCGTCGAACCTGGCCACCACGATCCGGCTGATGGCCGGGCTCGAGCTGGTCACCGAGGGCTTCAAGGAGGGCCAGGTCGGCTCCTCGGCGATGCCGCACAAGATGAACACCCGCTCCTGCGAGCGGGTCAACGGACTCGCGGTCGTGCTCCGCGGCCAGCTGTCGATGGTCGGCGAGCTGGCCGGCGACCAGTGGAACGAGGGCGACGTCTCGTGCTCGGTCGTGCGCCGGGTGGCGTTGCCCGACGCGTTCTTCGCCTGTGACGGACTGTTCCAGACCTTCCTCACCGTGCTCGACGAGTTCGGCGCCTTCCCCGCGGTGGTCCAGCGCGAGCTCGACCGCTACCTGCCGTTCCTCACCACCACCAAGGTGCTGATGACCGCGGTGCGCAACGGCGTCGGCCGCGAGGAGGCGCACGAGGCGATCAAGCAGCACGCCGTCGGGGTGGCGCTCGAGATGCGCCAGGGCCTCGACCACAACGACCTCTACGACCGGCTGGCCGCCGATCCACGGCTCGACCTGAGCCGGGAGCAGATCGCCGCGCTGGTGGCCGACCCGATCGAGTTCACCGGCGCCGCGGTCGCACAGGTGCAGGCCGTCGTACGCCGGATCGCGGACGTCGTGGCGTCCGACCCGACCGCCGCGTCGTACACGCCCGGCGCGATCCTGTAGGACCTTCGGGGCGGTGGTCTTCGGGTCGGTGGCTGAGGAAGCCGCGTAACGATCGTCCGCGCCGGGGTCGTCCTTGGCAGCGACGGGGCGGGCGGCTGGGTCGCGCGGTCGGGTTCGGTCCGGCTTCCGGTGGTTGAGGTGCGAGCGAAGCGAGCCGCGAAACCTTCAGCCTGGTGGACCGCTTGGCGTCCACAGCCCGTATCCGGGCCAGGTTGTGCACAGGCCCCGAAATTGATGGTCGATCCCGTTGGCCGGATCGGGTGGACTGGGTCCATGACCGTTTCGCCTGCCGCTCCGCTGGTGCACCCGATCGTGGGGTTCACCGCTGCGTTGGCGGGTGCGCTGGATCGGGTGCTGGTCCATGAGCCGGCGTTCCTGGCCATCGAGGACAAGCAGACGGTGCTGGTCGAGCTGGCCCGGCAGCGGGCGCGGTTGGAGGCGCTGGAGCTGAAGGTGCTGGCGGCGGCTGAGCGTGACGACGTCGGCGCCGAGTCCGGTGCGCCCTCGACGGGTGCCTGGCTGGCCCATGAGACGTTGGCAGACCGGCCCGATGCGGTCGCGAAGGTGAAGCTCGCCAGAGCCTTGGACGAGGACCACTCCGCCACCGCGGCTGGTCTGGCGGCTGGCGACTACTCGACCGTCCATGCCGCGGTGATGGTGCGGGCACTCGCGGACCTGCCGGCCGACATCGACCCGGACGTGGTCGCCCGGGCGGAGAAGACCCTGGTGGAGGAAGCCGCCCACCTGACGCCGAAACAGCTACGGACGGTCGGTCGGCACCTGCTGTACGTGGTCGCACCTGAACTCATGGAAGCGCGCGAGAAGGCCCGGCTGGACCGGGCCGATGCGGCGGCGTTCGCGAACGCCCGCCTGACGATGCGGCCTCTGGGCGATGGCACCACCGCGGGCTGGTTCCGGCTCCCGGATCTGCACGCACAGATCTTGAAGACCGCAGTGGAAGCACTGATCGCACCGCGCAAGAACCACAAGGCCGACAAACCAGTGCCGGACCCGGTCACCGGGAAGCTGCCCGACCACGCCACCAGGATGGGACAAGGCCTCTGCGAGCTCCTCGAGCACCTCCCGACCGAGGGCTACGGCGACCACGGCGGCCTGGCCGCCACCCTGCTCGTCACCGTGGACCACGAGGTCCTCAAGACCGGCCTCGGGGCCGCGGCCCTCGTGGACGGCATCGAGATCTCACCGGGCGAGGTCCGCCGGTTGTCCTGTGGTGCCGGGATCATCCCCGCCGTCCTCGGCGGACCCTCGGCCGTCCTGGACCTCGGCCGCGAACGACGCCTGTTCAACACGGCTCAACGGATCGCGATGGGCCTGCGCGACAAGGGCTGTCGGGCCGAGGGCTGTGATCGGCCACCCTCCTGGTGTGAAGCCCATCATCTGACCCAGCCCTGGGCCGAAGGCGGGAAGACCGACTTCAAGGACGGGGTCCTGCTCTGTGGCCACCACCACCGCCTGACCCACCACCCCGACCACACCCACCAACGCCTCCCCAACGGCGACATCCGCTACCACCGACGCACCTGAGCACACTCTTCTGCGATGAGCGGATGCAAGACCGGCCAAGCTGTCTTCGTGATGAGGGAACCGGCGCTGGCCGAGATCCGTCGAACGAGCATGAGATGGAAGGGCCATCGTGCGCTGCTCGTTGGGGTCTTGGCGCTCGTGTTCTCGTCATCGGGCTGCGGTGGCCTACACAGCAAGGGCGGCAGTTCCGGCGACGCGTCTTGCGTTGGTCCGTACCTGAACGACCAGCCGCCGACCGAACCCTTCCGTGGCCCCACTCCAACCGTCAGCCCCGGAGCCGCGATCACGATATACGGCCACTGGTACACCAGCACCTGCAACGACACCGGCGGTCACGATCCTCTGGAGCCGTTGCCGCCGGTGCACCTGACGCTCACCCTGCCCGGCGGCGCAGCCAAGGAACTAGGCGAGTTCAAGCCCGAAGGTCAAGACATGGGATTCTCCGTCGCCGTGAATGTGCCCGCCGGGACACCCGCGGGCACCGCCACAGTCCGTGACGATCAGCCCAATCCGGAGTCCTACAAGTTCAAGGTCGGCAAGTAGGCCGAGCCAGGCGAACGCCCGGACATGGCTCGATCCGCTCCGGCCGGCCGATCATCACGCTCGCCTCGTTCTCCGTCGAACCCAAGGGCGGGCGCGTGTCGGGTTGTGGCGGCTCATCGAACGAATCGGCGGCAATTCACCGGGCACGTGCCCGAGGGTCGACCGACCGCCCCGACTGCCATGTCCAGCGCGATGCGAACTCGTCCGGTATGGAGTCTGATGGATCATGGACAGCAGTCCCGAAGGAGTGCTCATGCCGCAGACGATCACATATCGGGGGCCGAGGGTCCTGGTAGGTGCGCTCGCGCACCTGCTGCGCGAGGAGGGCGTTGATTTCGATCAGCCGCGGGAGAACCGCACAGAAGTCCTTCCGGTGGCGACGGTCGTATTGGCGGTGACAGCCGGGGACGGCGTGCTCGATCGGACTCTGGACGCGATGATCGAGGCCGCAGTCGCGAGGTTCACCAAGCGGTTCGGCGACGATGTCGCGTCAGTCGAGATTGTTCGTGACGAGGGCCACCGTTAGGCGTTCGTCATGGCCGAGTCCCGGCACCGTCAATCCGGCGACGGAGCTCGACCCGCAGGCGGGCGGCGAGATTCACCGACGACTCGATCTCAGCGCGCCGGTTCGAGACGCTCTCGACGTTGAGTCCGAAGGGGACGCCGAGACGTCGACAGTAGGCGATCAGCTCGATAGCCGTCGCCAGCGCTTGTTCGAAGGACGCGTCGAGGGTGTCGTCGGCGTGACGAAGCTCGTTCTGGATCCAGCGCGGCACGTCTACGCCGAGCCATCGGAGGAACTCCAGTGTCCTCATCGACCCGCACACCGAGAAGGTGAACACGATCGGGACCGGGTCCAGGCCTCGGGCGGCGCACTCGTAGCGATAGTCCGAGACCAGGTTCTTCGCCGCGTTGACGTCGTAGACCACCTGGGTGACGAAGAAGCCGCAGCCGGCCGCCTGCTTGGCGAGCAGCCGCAGATGCTCATCACCATGCCGCGTGTGGCGCTCCGGGATCGCGACCCCGCCGAGCAACAGGTCAGGCTTCACCTCGGACCGCAGCTCCTGGGCGCGCCTCAACGACGTGGCAACCGGCTTGCCGCGTGACGAGGTCCCGACGAAGACCGACAGAACCCGATCGGGCTCCTGTGCGCCGAGCCAGGACCGGAGCTCGGGCTCGACGTACTTCCCCACTGCGCGGTAGACGACGACCGGGATGTTCCAGTCGTTGAGGTGCCTGGACAGGTACTCCGCAGGGTCCATGGTCGGCAGGAACGGAAAGGGGCGCTCCTCAGGGTTGCGGTCGCTCTCGTCGTCGATGTCGTAGAGCACCAGGCCGTCCAGGTCCAGCGCCTGGAGGCGCTTGGCCGTCACGTCGGCGATCTCCTGGCTCTTCTCCGGGGAGGCCGCTCGCCGTGGCGGTGTCAGCGCGAAGAGCAGGAACTCGCCCTGACGATCGGCGATGCGCCGCTGAAGATCCACGACGCGACCGTAACGGACTGATTGCCCCCGAGCGCACCTGGCGCTGTCCTGCTGTCCGACCAGATGATGGGCGAGTGAGCAAGGCCGTCGATGTCCGCATCACCGGACTCGTCCAGGGGGTCTCCTTCCGCTACTACACCCGCACCGAGGCCCAGCGCCTCGGCGTTTCCGGCTGGGTGCGCAACGACCCCGACGGTGCGGTCAGCGGTCACTTCGAGGGCGCCGCCGAGGCCGTCGACGCGCTCGTCGACTGGTGCCGGCACGGGCCGGCGCACGCGCAGGTCGAGGACCTCACCCTCACCGCTGCCGACAGCACCGGGGCGACCGGTTTCGTCGCCGGCTGAGGTGACCATTGACACAACAGAACACGTTCTAGTTCTCTGATCGCGTGAGTACCGAAGCCTTCGATCCCGCCCCGCCTGATCAGAACTTCACCCTGCAGCGCAGCACCCGGGACGAGGCCGCGATGGCAGCGGCGCTCGCGCCCTGGCTGGCCACCCTCCTCCCCGAGGGCGCCGACCCGCAGGTCGTGCTCGCCGGCGCCTCGGACTCCAACGGCATGTCCAGCGAGACGATCCTGGCCGACGTGACCTGGACCGAGGACGGCGCGCGGCGCAGCGGCTCCTACGTCATGCGGATGGCGCCGTCGGCTGCCGACGTACCGGTCTTCCGCCAGTACCGGATGGACCACCAGCACGAGGTCATCCGCCAGGTCGGGGAGCTCACCGACGTGCCGGTCCCGGCCGTGGGCTGGCTGGAGCCGACCGGGGAGGTGCTCGGCGCCCCGTTCTTCTTCATGGAGCGGGTCGAGGGCATCGTGCCGCCGGACGTGATGCCCTACACCTTCGGGGACAACTGGTTCTTCGACGCCGACCCGGTCGACCAGCGCCGCCTCCAGGACGCCACCGTGAGGGCGATCGCCGGGATCCACCAGATCGACGACCCGCAGAGGCGCTTCGCCTTCCTGGACGAGCACAGCCTCGACGACGACGGCACACCGGGAGGCTCCGCACTGCGCCGGCACGTCGCCCGCACCCGCGCGTGGTACGAGTACGCAGTCCAGGACATCGGCGAGTCCACGATCGTGCCGCGCGCCCTGGCCTGGCTCGAGGCGAACTGGCCCGAGTCCGACACCCCCGACAACGTGGTGCTGTCCTGGGGTGACTCCCGGATCGGCAACTGCCTCTACCAGGACTTCGAGCCGGTAGGGGTGCTCGACTGGGAGATGGCCGGGCTCGGCTCCGCGCGAGCTCGACCTGGGCTGGATCGTCTTCGCCCACCAGGTCTTCGAGAGCATCGCCCACGCCTTCGAGCTGCCCGGGCTGCCCGACGTCCTGCGAGCCGAGGACGTCCGGACGACGTACGCCGAGATCACCGGCGTCGAGCCCGGGGACCTCACCTGGTACCAGATCTACTCCGGCGTGCTCTGGGGCATCGTGTTCATGCGCACCGGTGCCCGCCAGGTGCACTTCGGCGAGATCGAGAGACCGGCCTCGCCCGACGAGCTGATGCACCATTCGCCGCTGCTGTCCCGACTGCTCGACGAGGTGGGGGCATGATCGGCCCGCTCGACGAGTACCCGGTCCACCAGGCGCCGCTGCCGATCACGCGGGTAGCGAGCAGCGACCGCAACTTCTACGACCGCTGCTACTTCAACGCGATGGACACGGTCGCGGGCGACCGGATGCTCGTCACCGGTCTCGGCTACTACCCCAACCTCGGCGTCAAGGATGCCTACGTGCTGCTCCGCCAGGGCGACACGCAGACCGCGGTGCACCTGTGCGACGCGATCGACGCCAACCGCCTCGACCAGCGCGTCGGCGGCTACCGGCTCGAGGTGATCGAGCCGTTGCAGAAGATCAGGCTGGTGCTCGAGGAGACCGAGGGCCTCGGGTTCGACCTGACCTGGGAGGGCTCGAGCGGCGTCTTCCAGGAGCTGCCGCACGTGATGCTGGCCAGCGACGTCCGGCCGACCCTGGACGCTCAGCGGTTCGCCCAGCTCGGCTCGTGGAGCGGCACCCTGCTCGTCGACGGGGACGAGACCGCGATCTCGCCCGATGCCTGGATGGGCAGCCGCGACCGGTCGTGGGGCATCCGCCCGGTCGGCGAGGCCGAGCCCGCCGGCCGTCCGCAGGACCCACCGATGGAGGGATTCTGGTGGCTCTACGTCCCGATGCGGTTCGAGGACTTCTCCGTGGTCGTGATCATCCAGGAGCGGCACGACGGCTTCCGGACGCTCAACGACGCGACCCGGGTCTGGAACGACGGCCGCGTCGAGCAGCTCGGCTGGCCCCAGGTCGAGATCGACTACGCGCCCGGCACCCGGAACCCCACCGCCGCCCGGATCACCGGGACCGGGGCCGAGGGCAAGCCGGTGGTGATCGACGTGGAGACCCGCACCAACGTGGTCCTGCACGTCGGCGGCGGGTACGGCGGTGACCCGGACTGGGCTCACGGCCAGTGGAAGGGCGAGGGCTTCGCCGAGCGGGTCACCTACGACCTGACTGCTCCGGACGTCGCGGGCCGGATCCCGTTCGGCGTGGTCGACCACTGTGCCCGGGCGACCTGCGACGGCCGGACCGGCCACGGCCTGTTCGAGCACGCCAGCATGGGCCGCCACGACCCCAGCGGCTTCGTGGACTGGGGCAACGAGCGGCGCTAGCTGTACCGAGCCATCAGGTTGGTAGCAGCCGGCGTACGACGTCACACCGAGAGCCGGAACGACACGATGTCGTCGGCGGCCCGGAAGGCGTCGCTCTGGCCAGTGACCGCAGCCAGGAAGTCGTCCCGGCTCAGTGCCATGAGCACGGTGTCCTCGAGGGCCGTGACCGTTGCCGTTCGAGGCACGTCGCGGAGCAGCCCGATCTCCCCGAAGAACTCGCCCGGGCCCTCCTGTCGGAGGACGGCGGCGCCCTGGGTCACCTCGACGAGCCCCGACTCGATCACGAAGAACCGGTCGGAGTCCTCGCCCTCGCGGAGCACGACCTCGCCTGCCGGTACGACCACCCGCAACAGCTTGTGGGCGAGGCCGTCGACGGTGGACGGAGTGAGCGGGGTGAACATCGACACGCCCTGGAGGAGGCTGAGTCCTGGCGGGGCGGTCAACCGGGCGTCGAGGCGACGCATCCGGGGCAGGCAGGGCAGCGCCAGCGCAGTCACACCGATGCCGACCACGAGCAGCGCCGTCCTGAGGTTCCAGAAGTGCAGCAGCAGCGGCATCAGGAAGGACCCGAGCGCCATCGTCGCGATCACGCACGCCTCGAGGGCACCGAACACCCTGCCCATCACGGCGTCGGGAGTGATGCGCTGCACGATCGTGTCCATGTTGACGTCGACCAGGGGATTCGCCAGCCCGAGCAGGGCCACCGCCGCAAACACCGTGACCGGTGAGGACCACGCGGTCACCAGCAGCAGCGGTGCTGCCCACAGGACCACTCCCACGGTCATGTCCTGGGCGAGCCGGTGGCGGGTCGCGCGCGCGATCGCCAGGAACCCGCCGAGGACGGCGCCGACGCCGAGCACGGAGTCGAGATAGCCGACCCCGCGAGCGCCGGTGCCGAGCACGTCGACGGCCATCACCACCAGGAAGACGGCCGACGCGCCGGCAACGATGGTCTGCGCCGCGACCAGGAAGATCACGACCGCGAGGTCGCGGTCGGCGACGATGCTGCGGAATCCGCCGGACACCTCGCTCAGGAAGCCCTCCTTGGGCTCCTCCCCGTCCGTCGTCGCGGGCCGATCTGGCACGTCCCGCTGCGGGACCCGGATCCCGAGCACGAGCAGCATCGACCACACGAACGTGGCTGCATTCAGGAAGAAGACCGTCTGCACGTCGGTGGCGGCGATCAGGAGTGCGCCGACCGACGGCCCGACGAAGAAGGACAAGCTCTCGATGGTGCTCCCGGTGCCGTTGGAGGCAGTGAGCTCGTCGGGTGTGTTCGCCAGCGCCGGCATCAGCGCACGTTGCGCGCAGCGGAACGGCGTTCCGAGGAGTCCGGTCATGGTGGCGAGGACGAAGATCGGCGCCGCGGGCGTGTCGAACACCAGGCACAGTCCGGAGCCGACGATCAGGACCGCGCGCGCGAGGTCGGCGAGGACCATCACGCGCTTGCGCGGGAACCGGTCGGCGAGCATGGACGCGACGGGCGCCGTCGCCGCCATCAGGGTGAGGCGGATGGCGGTCCAGACGCCGACGGCGGTGACGCCGCCGACGCCGTACGCCCACACCGTCACGGCGGTCGCGTACGCCCAGTCGCCGATCATCGAGCCGGTGAGGGCGAGCTCGATCCGCCTGAGGCCCGGGTTGCGGAACACCGAGCGGATGGATGCGCTCATGTCGTGCAACGCGGTCCGGACACCGGAGGCGGACCCCGCCTCCGGCTCCACGCCGTCCCCTGCCGTATCGGCTGACCCCAGAGTCGTCATCGCCTCGACGGTAGAGGGGGCGGCGGACCAAAGCGCCCGTCGGGTCCAATCGGTCAATCCGGTATAGACCGCACGGTTGTCGCGTCAGCGGGCCCGGCGGCGCACGGACGGGCATGCGTCCGGGCCGAACACCTAGACTCGCCGCACGGCGAGGCACCGGGGAGGGGTCATGGCGGGCATCGGCGTGGAGCGGGCAGACGTCCTGCTCCCCTACGTGCCCCGGCTCCTCGGTCGCTGGGCATCCACCGGTGACGACGAGCGACACATGCGCGTCAGCGGCAGTGTCGCGTTCGTCGACATCTCGGGCTTCACCAGGCTCACCGAGCGACTCGCGCGCAGGGGCAAGGTCGGTGCCGAGGAGATGAGCGACGTCCTCAGCGCCACCTTCGCGGGACTGCTCGACGAGGCCCGGGACGACGGTGCCGACCTGGTCAAGTGGGGTGGCGACGCGGTCCTGCTGCTGTTCCAGGGCGCCGACCATGCGCAGCGCGCGGCGCGCGCAGCACACCGGATGCGGGCGAGGCTCCGTGTGATCGGTCGGCTGCCGACCGCGTCGGGGATGGTCGTGCTCCGGATGTCGGTCGGGGTGCACAGCGGCGACTTCGACTTCTTCCTCGTCGGCGATCCGGAGATCCACCGTGAGCTGCTGATCAGCGGCCCCGCCGCGAGCACCACGGCCGAGACGGAGGCGGCGGCCGCGGCCGGCCAGATCGGCCTCAGTCCCACCACTGCCGCGCTGCTGGACTCCCGGCTCCTGGGCCCGGTGCTGCTGCAAGGACGGGTGTTGCGGTCGGCGCCGACCCTGGAGTACGTCGCGAAGGAGGAGCCTGCGACGAGGCCGACCGACCCGCTCATGGCGATCCCACCGCCGATCCGTGCCCATCTCCTGGGCGGCTCCGTCGAGGCCGAGCACCGGCTGATCACCGTGGCGTTCGTGCAGTTCTCCGGCACCGACGAGCTGATCGCGATCTCCGGACCCGCGGCGCTCGCAGAAGCGCTCGACGACGTCGTGCGCAACGTCCAGCATGCGTGTGCGGACCACGACGTCACGTTCTTCGAGACCGACATCAACCGCGACGGCGGCAAGATCATGCTGACGGCCGGTGCGCCGCGCAGCGCCGACCACGACGAGGAGCGGATGCTCCGGGTCGCCCGACAGGTCATCGACCGTGCCGGGAGGCTGCCGCTGCGGATCGGCATCAACCGCGGACACGTCTTCGCCGGTGACTTCGGCCCGCCGTTCCGGCGTACGTTCTCGGTGAAGGGCGACGCCATCAACCTTGCCGCCCGGGTGATGGGCAAGGCGGTCCCCGGACAGGTGCTCGCCACCCAGCAGGTGGTGGAGCGGTCACAGACGCTGTTCCGCACCACAGGTTTGCCGCCGTTCATGGTCAAGGGAAAGTCCCAACCCGTGCACGCGATGGAGATCGGCGAGCTGGTGGGCACGCGTCACGAGGAACGCGTCGTGCTGCCGCTGATCGGCCGCGCCGAGGAGATGGCTGTCCTCGGCCAGGCCCTCGACGACGTCCGATCGGGCCGGGGCCGCCTCGTCGACATCGTGGGCGAGGCGGGGATCGGCAAGTCCAGGCTCGTCTCCGAGCTGTTGTCCGGGGTCGAGGAGACGTCGGTGGTGAGGGCGCCGTGCGAGCAGTATGAGTCGTCGACGGCGTACTTCCCCTTCCGTCGGCTCCTGCGCGACATCCTCGACGTCCCGGCCGATGCCACCGCGGAGGTGGCCGATCGACTGATGGCCCGCGTCGCCGCGGATGTGCCCGGCCTGGTCCCGTGGCTTCCGCTGCTCGGCATTCCGATGGACGTCGACCTGCCGTCCACCCGTGAGACCGAGGAGCTCGACGACCAGTTCCGGAAGACCCGGCTCGAGGAGGTCGTCGTCGAGCTGCTCAGCCGGGTCCTCACTGAGCCGACGGTCGTCATGATCGACGATGCGCACCTGATGGACGAGTCGTCCGCCGATCTGCTGCAGCGCCTGGCGGCAGATCTCGAGGGCCGGCCGTGGCTGCTGCTCCTCACCCGACGCGACCAGCCGACGGGCTTCGTGCCGAAGGCCGACAACTGGGTCGTGCCGGTGCGGCCGGCGCCGCTGGGCCCGGGGGCCGCTCTCGAGTTCGTGCAGCTGGCGCTGGAGGAGAACCCGTTGCCGGCGCAGGCGCTCGCCGCTCTCGCCGAACGTGGCGGTGGCAACCCGATGTTCCTCGAGGCCCTGGTGCGAGACGCCGGCCGGTCGGGTTCGGTGGCCAACCTCCCCGAGTCGGTCGAGGCACTGGTCACGAGTCAGATCGACCAGCTCGACCCAGCCGACCGCACCGTGCTGAGGTACGCCGGCGTGCTGGGCGTCGTGGTCGACGAGACCGCCCTCGTGACCCTCCTGGAGGAGCACGACGCCACCGTGCCGGCAGGGGCGCTGCGGAGGCTGGGCGACCTCCTGGTCCGCGACCGACCGGGGTGGCTGCGGTTCCGCAACGGGCTGATGCGCGACGTCGCGTACGAGGGGCTCCCGTTCAGGCAGCGCAAGGTCCTCCACGACCAGGTGGGCCAGGCCATCGAGCGTGGGTCGGCCGATCCCGAGAGCCAGTGCGAGCTGCTGTCCCTGCACTTCTTCCACGCCGACCGGCACGACAAGGCGTGGCGCTACTCCGTGCTCGCCGGTGAGCGGGCGTTGGCGAAGTATGCCCAGGGCGAGGCGATCGAGTTCTTCTCCAGGGCTGCGCAGTCGGCGGCGCACACCGCCGTCGATGCTGTCGCGGTGGCCGGCGTGTACGAACGACTGGCCGACTGCCGTTACCTCGTCGGGCTCTCCCAGGAGGCCGCGGACGCGTATGCCCAGGCGCGAAGGCACGTGCGCGGTGACCCGGTCCGACTGGCAGGCATCATCGAGAAGGAGGCGCGGATCGACCAGCGTCGCCGCAAGCACAGCCTGGCAATGCGTCGGATCTCCCGTGGCCTGCACGATCTCGACGGCATCACCGGGCAGGCGGCCCAGGTGGCGCGGTCGCTGTTGGCCCGTCGGTACGCGGACAGCCGGTTCCGGCAGGGCAAGGTCGATGACGCCCTGCGGTGGGCGGAGATCGCCGCGCGAGTCGCCGAGGAGTCGGTCGACAAGCTGTCGCTCGCCAAGGCCTACGAGGTGCTCAACTACATCTACGCAGGTTCCGGCCGCGAGGAGCCGCTGCCGTACGGTCGTCTTGCGCTGCAGGCGTACGACGAGATGGGTCAGCTGCGCCCTCAGGGCTGGTGCCTGACCAACGTTGCCACCCAGGACTTCGCCGGCGGGCACTGGGACGAGGCTCTTGCCAACTTCCGCCGGGCGACCGACATCTTCCGACGCATCGGCGACACCGCCGCGGAGGGCAACGCGATGTACAACGAGGCCGAGATCCTCGTCCGGCAGGCCCGCCACGGCGAGGCGAGCAGCCTTCTCCCCGACGTCATCCGGATCGGACGAGCGGTGGAGGACGACGAGCTCGTCGCGCTCGCCCAGCGGGAGACCGCGCGCACCCTCGCCGCTTCAGGAGAGGTCGACCGGGCGGTCGCGCTGCTCGAGGAAGCCCGCGCCCTGTTCGACGAGTTCGGTGATACGTCCGAGGTGGGCGCCACCGACCTCGCGATCGTGGAGGCGCTGCAGGACGCGGACCGTGTCCGCGACGCCGGTGAGCTGCTGGACCGGCTCGTCGGCGAGGTCGACGACGTCACTGTCCTCGGTGCCAGCGGCTGTCGCCTGGTGGGCCGGCAGCGGGCGGCGCGCGGTGCGCAGGACGAGGCGAGATCGGTGTTCCTGGCGGGCCTGGACATCGCCGAGCAGGACGCCGATCGCCTCGAGCAGGGGCTGATCCTGCGCGAGCTGGCGTTCCTCCGGTCAGCAGACGGGAGCACCGACGATCAGGCCGATCGTCGCTCCGAGGAGATCCTCGACCTGATCGGCGTCGTCAGCGCCGAGTGACGCCGGCACGTCGCCTCAGCTGATGCCGCCGCGCAGGTCCTGCAGGAAGAGCAGGTAGAGGTGGGTGTCGCCGGAGCCGTCCCGCTTGCTCTGCACGTAGTCCACGCACGCGGTCTGGCCCGGCCCGACCGTGTTCTTGGCCGGGCACCGCGGCGCCTGCTCGAGGGCGCCGTTGCCGGTGAGCGTGAAGTTCGCGTGCACGTTCTGGATCGCGCCGCCGCCGCAGAGCGACTTGTCGCACTTGAGCAACAGGATCGCCGGGGTGGGATTGGAGTACACGCCGGCGAACAGCGTCTGGATGACCGACCCCTTGGTGCTGCCGCACTTGGTGTAGGCCGTGGTGTCACAGGCACCGAGGGACAGCAGTACCTGTGAGCTGGTGGCCCCGTTGGGCAGGATCACGATCCCGCAGACCGGGGCGGTCTTCGTGGCCGTCGTGCAGTTGGAGTCGCCGCCGATGCCCTGCTGGAAGTTGGTGGTGCTGTCCTCGAGGCGCAGCTGCGAGACCACGTCGAAGAGCTGGTCGGAGCTCGACGTACCCGGAAGGGTGACCCGGGCCAGCCGGCCGCCGGCGACCTTGACGGTGATCGAGACCTGGTTCGCCGCCGAGGACAGGCTGGTCACGAGGTCGGCGGAGGTCGCGTTGCGCAGCGCCACGCCGGTCGAGGGCGTCAACGCGCCGCGGTTGCTGGAGATCGCCAAGGTGGTGTCGTTGTTGAACGACGCCGGGTTGCCCTCGGAGTCGTAGAAGCTGACGTGGACCGTGAAGGAGTCGCCGGCCTTCACCAGGACGTACGGATTCGCACCGCCCGGCGAGGTCGTGTCCGCGGTGATGCTGTCGATCACGATCGCGGCCGGGCTGTTCGGGGCAGCCGACGCGGTGCTGGTGAAGAGCCCACCGAAGGCTGCGGCCAGGCAGGCGACGAGCAGCAGCACGAGACGACGCCGTGGCGCAGTGGCACGAGGCATGAGTGCGGATTCCCTCCAGCGTTCCGAGAACTCCGTCCACAGTCGTCGCGGGCCAGTCGTCGGTCAATGGCTCTACGGGTCCATTGACTAGACCGGCCGGGTCCGTATCTGCGGAAGGCAGGCCACACTTCGGAACCTGCGCCTCTGGAGGGGGCGCCCGGGAGGCGGGGGATCGATGGTGGGGACGCAGCCTGCGCGTGTGCCGGCGTCACGCGTCCTCCTGGTTGCCGCGTTCGGCGCCTTCCTGGCGTTCCTCGACGCCACCATCGTCAACGTCGCCTTCCCCTCGATCCGGGCCTCGTTCTCCGGTACGTCGATCGGCGGGCTCTCCTGGGTCCTCAACGCGTACAACATCGTCTTCGCCGCGTTCCTGATCGTCTTCGGCCGGCTCACCGACCTGCTCGGTCGTCGCCGCGCGTTCGTCGCCGGGGTGCTGCTGTTCACCGTCGCCTCCGCCCTCTGCGGCGCGGCGCCGACGCTGACCCTGCTGGTCGCTGCGCGCGTGCTCCAGGCACTCGGGGCGGCCATGCTCGTCCCGGCCTCCCTCGCGCTGGTGGTCGAGGCGTTCCCCGAGGAACGGCGTGCCCACGCCATCGGCCTGTGGGGCGCGACGGCCGCCGTGGCAGCCGGTCTCGGCCCGCCGATGGGGGGAGCGCTGGTCGAGCTGGGCGGCTGGCGCTGGGCGTTCCTGATCAACATCCCGTTCGGCGTGGCGGCGGTCTGGGCTGCCCGGAGCCAGCTCGTCGAGAGCCGCGCGCCGGGCGCGCGCAGGCTGCCTGATCTCCGTGGCGCCGCCCTGCTCGCTGTCGGCCTCGCAGCGCTGAACGTCGGCATCGTCAAGGGCAGCGACTGGGGCTGGGGGAGCGCGAACGTCCTCGTCGCGTTCGCAGCGACCGTCGTGCTGCTCGCGCTGTTCGCGCTCAGCTCGCGAGTGCATCGCTCGCCGCTGCTGGATCCTGCGCTGCTGCGGATCCCGTCCTTCACCATCGCCTGCGGCGCGACGGTCGTCGCCGGCCTCGGCTTCTACGCCTACCTGCTCACCAACATCCTCTGGCTGCAGTACGTCTGGGACTACAGCGTGCTGCAGGCCGGTCTCGCCCTCGTGCCCGGTGCCCTCGTCGCTGCCGTCGTCGCCGCCCGCCTCGGGCCGCTGGCCGACCGCTACGGCTACCGACCGTTCGTCGTGCCCGGTGCTCTGGTCTGGGCCGGCGCCTACGTGTGGTACCACCAGCTGGTCGGCATCGAGCCGGCGTTCTGGACCCAGTGGCTGCCGGGCCAGGTCATCAGCGGCATCGGGGTCGGCGCCACCCTTCCGCTGCTCGGGAGTGCGGCGCTGGCAGCGGTCCCCGGAGGTCGGTACGCCACCGCGTCCGCGGTGATGTCCAGCGCGCGCCAGCTCGGCGGAGTCCTCGGCATCGCGATCCTGGTCGTCGTCCTCGACAACCCCACCTCCGCAACTGCGGTCGTCGCGTTCCGGCACGGATGGGTGCTGTCGATCTGCGCATTCCTGGTCGTCGCCCTGCTGGCCGTGCCGTTGGGTCGGATCAGGACCGCGGACGACCGGGCGGACGTGGACGACGGCCGGCCGGCGACCGTCTTCGCCCCGGCGGCACCGAAGCGGGTGACCTCCGCCGCCGGGTCGGCGGAAGCTCCGAGCGACCTGTCCGGCGTACCGATGCTGGCCGCGCTGCCCGTCGATGCCCGGCGCCGTCTGGAGGTGGCGTCACGGCTGGTCACGGTGCCGGCCGGGACCTGGTTGATCCGGGCGGGCGATCCCGCCGGCTCGGCGTTCGTGGTTCGACGCGGTCGCCTGGAGATCGACGTCGGCGGGACGATCGTCCGTGAGCTCGGTCCCGGGGAGGTGATCGGCGAGCTGGCCCTGCTGACCGGCGAGGAGCGCTCGGCGAGCGTCCGGGCTCGCCGCGACTCGACGGTCCTGGAGATCCCGCGCGCGGCGTTCGAGGACGTCCTCGCGGTCGATCCCGCTGCCTCCCGGGTGGTGCTCACCCAGATCGCGCACCGGCTGCGCACCGCCGGTGGCACCGCGAAGGAGGAACGTGCGCCGCAGCCCACGGTGATCGCCGTCGTCGGGATGCATCGCGGCAGCGGCGCGCCCGAGGTCGCTCACCTCGTGGGCAGCCGGCTCGCCGACCACCACCGGGTAGCCGCGCCGGGAGTGGTCGACCCGGAGGGACTCGAGCGGGCCGAGCGGGACCACGACCGCGTCGTACTCGTCTCCGACGGCGGGGAGGCCCCCGGCGACGTCGCGTGGCGGGACTTCTGCCTGAGGCAGGCCGACGCCGTCGTCCTGGTCGCGCGCGCGGACGCGCCTCCGCCCGTCGAGCCGCTCACTCCTGCGCCGGGACGCAGCCCGGACGTGGTGCTGGTAGGGAGCGGGGTCGGAGCGGATCGCCGGGCGGCGTGGGTGACCGCGACCGACGCCTGGCAGCTGACCGTCGTGGCCGGCGACCTGGCGGTCGGCGTGCGGCCGCTCGCCGACCGGCTGGCCGGACGGTCGCTCGGGCTGACCCTCGCCGGTGGCGGCGCCCGCGCCTTCGCCCACATCGGCGTGCTGCGCGAGCTGGAGGACGCCGGGCTGCACGTCGATCGGCTGTCGGGGAGCAGCATCGGCGCGGTCATCGCGGCCGAGTACGCCTGGGGCCGCGACGGGAGCGAGCTCGAGGAGGTCTGCTACGCGGAGTTCGTCCGCCGCCGCCCGTTCAGCGACTGGACCCTCCCGTCGAAGTCACTCGCCCGGGGGCGGCGGATGAGGGACGGCCTGGTCCGGACCCTCGGCGATTCCGTCTTCGAGGGGCTGCCGCGCCAGCTGCACACCGTGAGCACCGACCTGGTCACCCGGACCCGACAGGTGCACCGCCGCGGCTCCGTCGTCGACGCGGTCAATGCCTCGGCACACCTGCCGGTGCTGCTGCCGCCGATCCCGGACGACAGCGGTCGTCTCCTCGTCGACGGCGGCATCCTCGACAATCTGCCGGTCGACCTGCTGACCGAGCGCGACGAGGGCCCCGTCGTCGCGGTGAACATCTCCATGGGCGGCAGCGGCGGTGGTGGCCGGTCGCGGCCGGGGCGACCCCGGGTCCCGGCCCTCGGCGAGACCCTTCTGCGGACGATGATGATCGGCAGCGGCGGCGCCGTCTCCGCGGCCCGCGCGAGGGGTGCGTGGGTGGTCACGCCGCCCACGCTCGGGGTCGGCCTCCTGGAGTTCCACCAGCTCGACCGGATGATCGAGGCCGGGCGTGCTGCGGGTCGCGCACTCCTCGAGGAAGCCGGCGACGACCTCACCGTGCGGCCGGCCGAGGACGTCGGCTCCGAGCCGCAGGCGGCGGACCTCGAGGACGCCCCCGCGCCCTGAGGGCCTACGAGCGGCGTACGACGTCGAGCTCCATGCCCTCGCGGGCGGTCACCACCGAGATGCCGGGGGCGAGGTCGGGCGCCCACGAGGCGATGTCGTCCAGCGCCGCGTCGGTGCGCGCCGGCGAGTGGTGGAACAGCACGACCGTGTCGGCGCCGCACGACCTCGCCAGCTGGACCGCGTCCTGGACGGTCGCATGTCCGTAGTCCACGGCGACCGGACGCTCTCCCTCGAGGAACTGGGCGTCGTGGACCAGCACGTCGACGCCGTCGAGCATCGTGTGCAGGGCGTCGGACATCCCCGCGGCGGGGGCATGGTCTGGCAGGTACGCGAGCGAGCCGCGCTCGTCGTCCACGCGCAGCGCGTAGGTACGGCCACCCTTGTGCTCGATCTCGACAGCGGAGATCGTCATGTCCTGGATCGTGTGCGTACCCGCCTCGAGGGCGTGGAACGCCCAGCTGCCGTGCAGGCCCTCCGGCGTGATCGGGAACGACGGCGGCGAGAAGGACTGCGCCAGCAGGTCGCGTCCCGGACCGGCCGTCCTGGGCCGGCACGTAGAGGTCCACGCGCGCGGCGTCGCGGTCGCCGGCGGCGAAGAAGGGCAGGCCCTGCATGTGGTCCCAGTGCAGGTGGCTGAGCACGATCGACCCGTCGAAGGCGGCGCCGCCGAGGAGTGCCGTCAGGGACCGCAGCCCGGTGCCGGCGTCGAGCACGAGGCTTGGCCGATCACCGCCTTCAGCGGTGATCGAGAGGCAGGACGTGTGTCCCCCGTAGCGCGCGAACTCCGCACCCGGCGCAGGCGTCGAGCCGCGGACCCCGAGCAGCTGGACCTTCACCGGACGCTCACGCGCGGACCCTAACAGTGTGCCGTCGGTCCCGGCAGCAGGAGAGCGGCGTCCGCTCCAGAGCGACTAGACCTGCAGCTCAGACCAGGGCGCGGCCGTCGTGGGTGGCGAGCCGGTCCGCGACCGCTTTCAGGTCGGCACGCCAGATCTCCTCGGGCGGGGGCGGAAGCATCTCGTCCCACTCGAGCGCCATCGAGCCGCGGATGCCCGCGAAGCGCTCCGGTCGGGCCACGTGCCAGATGTGGAGGTGTGCGCCGCCGTCACCCACGCGCATCACGTGCACGCGACCGACGTGCGGAAGGTTGCTCATGATCCGGCTCAGCCACACGCTCAGTCGGCCGAACTCGGCGGCCAGGTCGTCGTCCAGATCGGTGTAGTCCAGGTGCTCGCGGGTCTCCAGCATCAGGATCAACGGCATTCCGGCGCGCGGCATCGACTTCACCGTCCAGCGGTCGTTCTCCCAGATGCCGGTCCCGGCGGCGTTGCCGGCGCAGGTGCCGCACGCCGGGCCGCCGGGGTCACCCTCGCGTGGCTCCTCGACCTCGAGTGGTGGTGCCAGCACCTTGGGCACGAGGGCCCCGTCGACGACCTCCCACGGAAAGACCTCCCACTCGGAGACCGGCGACATCGACAGTCGGCCGGTCTCGCCGACCTGGGCGACGACGCGGGCATGAAGGTCCTCGGGTGACTCAGGCATGGGGACCACGCTGCCAGAAGACTTCCGAGAACTCCTCAGGTGGGTCCGTCCTCGGCCGATGAGGAATCTCGACGGGGGTCGACACCGGGAGGATTCGGCATGCAGGTACGACTTCGAATGGCAACGTCTGCCGCCATCTTGGCGATGGGCACCTCGCTCGTCCTTGCGCCCGGCGCGCTCGGCACCGCCAGCGCGGCGCCCGCGCCGGCCGCACCCGAGCGGACCACGGTGACGGCCCAGTGCGCCGCCGCCCAGGCAGCGCTCGCCTCGGCCAGGGCCAGCAAGGCAAAGGCCCACCACAAGGTGGTCAAGGCGCGCAAGGCCCTTCGCAAGGCCAGGCACGCCCACCGTCCGGTGCAGGTGCGCAAGGCCAAGAGGGTGCTCAAGAAGTGGCGCCACCGGCTGGCCGTCCGTAGGCACAACGCGCACGTCCAGGCCGCACGGGTCGGTTACGCCTGCTCGGCGCCGACCTCTGCCGCACGCAGCGGCGGCACCGGCATCGAGCTCAACCTGCTCGCCGTGGCGACCGGCGCCGCCGGCAAGGTGCTCGACCCGACCCAGCTCCTCGCGCTGCTCGACGAGCTGCTACCAGGTGTCTCCAGCCAGCTCGACGCGGGCCAGCTGACCAGCCTGCTCAGCGGGTTCAATGCCGGGACGCCGTCGCTCGACGACCTCACCATCCTGCTCGGCGGCACGTTCACGCCCGATCAGCTGCAGTCGCTCCTCGCCGGCTCCGCTAGCCCGACCGTCGTACTCGCACTGACCGAGCAGATCATCGGCGAGCTCAGCGGTCTCTCCGGGGTGCCGGTCCCGGGCACGCTCGACACGAGCGCGCTGCAGACCATCGTGGACAGCGTCACCAGCCTGTTCGGCGGGTTGGCCGATGGCACCGGTGGCACCGGCGGCACCGGCGGTGTCGTCTGCACGCTGCTGCCGTTCCTGTGCTGACCAGCCTCGGCTGAGGCTGGCCAGGGCCCGGGGCGCTGCTGGAGGGTGGGCTCTCAGCAGCGTCCCGGGCTCGCTCAGCTCCTGCTGAGGAGCTCGTCGAGCTTGGCCTCCAGCCGGGCGATGTCGGCGTGGGTCGCCGACTGGAACTGCTCGCGCAGCTCGGTCACGATCGCACCCCCGGGCTCGATGCTGATCGTGTCGACCTCGTTGACGCTGTTCGCGTTCTGCCGGCGGAGGGCGGCCTCGACATCGGCCTTGCGCAGGCCCTCGCGGCGCATTGCGTCGTCGTCCCAGCCGGCCGTCGTGGACCAGGGTCGTCGAGGTCCCCTCGATGAGCCGGGCCACCCGATCGTCCTTGCGGGCCAGTCGCACGACTCCCGCGTTGACGGCGATCAGCACCGTTGCGCCGATCAGGCCGCCCAGCAGGCTGTTGTCCGGACCGATCACGGCGTTCTGGACGACATTGCTCAGCAGCAGCACCACGACGAGGTCGAATGCGTTGAGCTGGGCGAGGTCGCGCTTCCCGGCGAGCCGGATCAGCGCGGCCAGGGCGACGTAGACCGCGACGGTGCGCATGACCTTCTCCCCCACGGAGAGGTCCAGGTGCATCAGGTTGTCCCACATGGGTGCCATCGTGCACCGCCGCCGGCCCGCCGGGTGCTCCTGACACGATGGGCCGGTGGCAGGCGAGGAGGACCACGCGGCGACCGCCGCCGAGCCGCCGTTGCGGCGCGCGATCGTCGTCTGGGTCGTCGGCCTGCTGGTCTACCTGCTTGCGGTCTTCCACCGGTCGTCACTGGCGGTCGCGGGACTCGTGGCGACCGAGCGCTTCGACATCTCGGCCTCCAGCTGGCGACCTTCACGATGCTCCAGCTGCTCGTGTACGCCGGCATGCAGATCCCGGTCGGCCTGCTCGTCGACCGGTTCGGGTCGCGGGCGGTGCTCCTGGTCGGCGCCTCGGTCCTGACCCTCGCCCAGGCGGGGTTCGCGTTCGCGGACACCTACCCGCTGGCACTGCTGGCCCGGCTGTTCGTCGGGATGGGCGACGCGATGACGTTCATCTGCGTGCTCCGGCTGGTGAACACCTGGTTCGCCCCGCGCCGGATCCCGGTGATGATCCAGCTCACCGGCGTGCTCGGTCAGCTCGGCGCGATCATCGCTGCCGTGCCGATGACCTGGGCCCTTCGCCACCTCGGCTGGACCAAGTCGTACCTGCTCGCCGCCTCGCTCGGCATCGTCATGGTGATCGCGCTCGCTCGCGGTCGTCCACGACGGACCCGGAGCCCGCAACGCTGCGCGGTCCGGCGCTCGACGCTGTCCGCGATCCGGGCCAGCCTCGCGGACTCCTGGGAGCACCCCGGCACCCGGCTCGGCTTCTGGATGCACTTCACCACCCAGTTCAGCGCGACCGTGCTCGGCCTGCTCTGGGGATTCCCGTTCTTGGTGAAGGGGGAAGGCCTCGAGCAGCGCGCAGCGCGGGCATGCTGCTGACGGTGATGGTCGTCGCGATCATGGCGACCGGGCCGGTGCTCGGCTGGCGAGTCACGGTGCAGCCGTGGCACCGCTCGACCCTGGTCATCGGCATCGTGGTGGCGATCGTGGTCGACCTGGACCGTCGTGCTCGCGTGGCCCGGCAACGCGCCGTTCGGGCTGCTCGTGTTGCTGGTGGTCGTCACCGGCATCGGCGGGCCGGCCTCGGTGATCGGCTTCGACCTCGGCCGGACGTCGAACCCGCCGCATCGGCTCGCCAGCGCCACCGGGATCATCAACCAGGCCGGCTTCTTCGCGAGCCTGATGCTGGTGATGGCGATCGGCCTGATCCTCGACTGGCGCACTCCCGGCGCCTCCGCGGCCTACACGCCGGCGGCGTTCCGCTGGGCGATGAGCTTCCAGTACCTGCTCTGGGCGGCTCGGCCTGGTGCAGATCTGGCGATACCGGCGCAAGGCCCGGGCCCGGCTGCGCGCCGACGACCCGGACCTCTGGGCCGAGCTGTCCGGCCAGCCGATCCACGGCGAGAACTAGAACAGGTTCTTGCGTGCCCCGGCGGCGGCTGGGATGCTTCGAGGCATGGACCTGGAGGCGCTCGAGGGGATCCGTCGACTGAAGTACCGGTACTTCCGGACGCTCGACCTCAAGCTCTGGGACGAGTACGCCGACACCTTCACCGAGGACGCCGTGGGCCACTACGGCACCAAGGTGTACGGCGACCTGGCGCCGCTCGAGGGCCGCGACGCGATCGTCGCGTTCATGCGCGACAAGCTGTCCGGCGAGATCATCACGATGCACGTCGCCCAGCACCCCGAGATCGATGTCGACGGCGACCGGGCCACAGGCTCGTGGGGCTTCGAGGACACCGTGATCGTCCCGGAGTTCAAGGTGCTCATCCGGGGCGCGGGCTACTACCGCGACCGCTACCGCCGCGAGGCCGACGGAGCGTGGCGGATCGCCGAGACGGCGTACGACCGGATCTATGAGTCGATGCAGTCGCTCGACGACACCCCCAGCCACCAGCTGATCGCCAACCGTTGGGCTCCGGCGCCGAGCGAGTAGCCCTCGATAGGCTCAGCCCATGGGCGACCTGAACATCCCGCCGGCCCCACCGATCGCGGGCGCCGTGCACCGGTGCACTCCGGCAAGGTCCGCGACCTCTACCGGATGGTCGAGGGTCCGCACGCCGGCCGCCTGCTGATGGTCGCCAGCGACCGGATCTCGGCCTTCGACTTCGTGCTGGACACCACCGATCCCGGACAAGGGCGCGATCCTGACCCGGATGTCGCTGTGGTGGTTCGACCAGCTGGCCGACCTGGTCCCGAACCACGTGGTCTCGACCGACGTCCCGACGCAGGTCGCGCGGCCGGGCGGTGGTGCTGCGAGGAGCTCGCGATGTTCCCGGTCGAGTGCGTCGCCCGCGGCTACCTGACCGGCTCGGGCCTGCTCGACTACGACGCGACCGGCGAGGTCTGCGGCATCGCGCTGCCCGCCGGGCTGGTCGGACGGCAGCCGGCTGCCCGAGCCGATCTTCACGCCGGCGACCAAGGCCGCACTCGGTGACCACGACGAGAACGTCTCCTACGACGCCGTGGTCGCGACCGTCGGTGCCGGACGTCGCCGGGCAGCTGCGCGAGCTGACGCTGGCCATCTACGGCCGCGCCGAGGCGATCGCCCGCGAGCGCGGCATCATCCTGGCCGACACCAAGTTCGAGTTCGGCCGACGCGACGACGGCACGGTGCTGCTCGCCGACGAGGTGCTCACCCCGGACTCCTCCGCTTCTGGCCGGCCGACGAGTGGGAGCCGGGCCACGCGCAGCCGTCGTACGACAAGCAGATCGTGCGCAACTGGCTGACCTCCCCGGAGCGGGTTGGGACCGGGGCTCGGGTGCCCGCCCGCCGGCGCTGCCGCCTGGCGTGATCGACCACACCCGCGCGCGCTACGTCGAGGCGTACGAGCTCCTCACCGGCGAACGGTTCTGACGATGGTGGCCGGGCCGGTGATGCTCGGTGCGGCGGTCGGGTTCGACGTGGCCGCGGAAGTCGCCTTCGACTACCTGGTCGACCCGCGTAACCGCCCGGAGTGGCAGTCGTCGTTGCGGCGAGTCGATGTGCTCGACGAGGAGATCGCGGTCGGCCAACCTGGGTCGACATCACTGCACTCGGAGTGCGGACCGCAGATGAGGACGAGTGTGCTGCAACGGCCCGAAGCCTGGGCCGAGACCGGCACCTGGCGCGGCGTGGAGGCACTTCTGCTGCTGGTCTTCGAGCCTCGCGACCTCGGCTGCAGGGTCAATGCCCGTGTGCGCGTCAAGGGGCGCAACCTCTGGCGGCCGCTGGGCCCGCTGGCCACGCTCGCGGCCGGCGTCGCAGTGCCGGGTGACCTGAAGACGAGCAGCGCGCATCCTTTCCGAGCGCTCCGCCTGACACTAGGTTTGGGCCACACCCGACCCCAGGAGGCCGCGCCCGTGTACAACCTCTCGATCCTCCTCGAGGACACCGCTCGCCGGTACCCCGACCGCGACGCGCTGGTCCTGGGCGACACCCGGCTGACCTACGCGCAGGTCGACGGCATGGCCAACCAGGTGGCCAACCTGCTCGTCGAGCGCGGCATGGAGCGCGGCGACAAGGTCGCGCTGACCTGCCCGAACCTGCCGTACTTCCCGGTCGTCTACTACGGCATCCTCAAGGCCGGCGGCGTCGTCGTACCGATGAACGTGCTGCTCAAGGGCCGCGAGGTCGCCTACCACCTCGGCGACTCCGACGTCAAGGCGTACTTCTGCTTCCAGGGCACCCCCGAGCTGCCGATGGGCGCGGAGGGGTACGCCGGCGTGCAGCATGCCGTCGGGCAGCCCTCGAGCACTTCTTCATGATCATGGCCGACCCGTCGGCGCCCGTCCTCGATCGAGGGGACGCGGACTCTCGGTGCCGGCCCTCGACGGGCAAGTCGCCGGTCTTCGACGCCGGTCACCGCGACGAGACCGACACCGCGGTGATCCTGTTCACCAGCGGCACCACCGGGCAGCCAAGGGTGCCGAGCTGAGCCACTCGAACCACGATGATGAACGCCCTCACCTGAACCGCCTGTTCGGCCGACACGCCGGCCACCGACATGCACCTGGTGACGCTGCCGCTGTTCCACTCCTTCGGGTCCACCGTCCAGATGAACGCCGGCTTCGCGATGCGGCGCGACCCTGGTGCTGGTGCCGCGCTTCGACGCCGGCGCCGCGTGATCGGCTGCTGCAGACGGAGGAGGTCACCTTCTTCGCCGGCGTGCCGACGATGTGGTGGGGGCTGCTCGCTGCGCTGACCGCCAGCGCTTCTGAAGGGCACAGCGTCGACGTCGAGCGGATCGCCGACAACCTGCGGATCGGCGTATCCGGCGGAGCCAGCCTGCCGGTGGAGATCATCAAGGAGGTCAAGCGCGCGGTTCGGCGTCACGATCCTCGAGGGCTACGGGCTGTCCGAGACCTCCCCGGTGGCGACGTTCAGCGACCCCGACCGGAGCCCGCGGCCCGGCTCCATCGGCGATCCCGATCTGGGGCGTCGAGGTGCAAGCTGATCGACGACGACTGGAAGACCATCGAGGGGTCCGAGGAGATCGGCGAGATCGCGATCCGCGGGCACAACATCATGAAGGGCTACTCAGCCGGCCCGAGGCGACCGCCGAGGTGATGCGCGGCGGCTGGTTCCGCACCGGCGACCTGGCGCGGCGCGACGAGGACGGCTTCTACTACATCGTCGACCGGTCGAAGGACATGATCATCCGCGGCGGCTTCAACGTGTACCCCCGCGAGATCGAGGAGGTCCTGATGACCCACCCCGACGTCTCGCTGGCCGCGGTCGTCGGCGTACCCCACGAGTCGCACGGCGAGGAGGTCAAGGCGTTCGTGATCCTCACCGACGGCGCCAGCCTGACCGAGGACGAGCTGGTCGCCTGGGGCAAGGACCAGATGGCGTCGTACAAGTACCCCCGGATGGTCGCCTTCGTCGACTCGCTGCCGATGACCGCGACCGGCAAGATCCTCAAGCGCGAGCTGGTCGACTGACGCGTCGTCGCAGGTCAGGGCACCGGCGGGTGCCTGCGAACGATTAGTCCGGCACGGACGGACCACTTAGGATTCGCCCGTGCGCAGGGGATCCCAGCCCGCGCCGCTGCACCGCGGCCGGCACAAGGCGATCCGCCCTGACCAGGTCGGGCGGGCGCTCCGGCGCGCCCTCGTCGCGACCGTGGCTCCGGCACTGGTCCTCGCACTTGCCGGCTGGGTCGTCGTGCGTGCGGAGTCGGGCCGGGCGCTCGACGTGGTCCTGGACACCAACGGGCTGCTGTGGGTGATCGTGGGCATCGTCGCGGTCTGGACCCTCTGGATCGCGCTGATCTGCCGGACCTACTCCCGCCACCGTGCCCACACCGCCTCGCGGCCGTTGCGGGTCGCGGGTGCGTTCGGCGTCTTGGTGATGTGCGCAGCGGTCAGCGCACCGATGGCGGTCGGTGCGCGGTACGCCGTGGTCCAGCGCGACCTGATCGGCAGCGTGTTCGGCGACGAGGTCAGCGCCACCGCACCCAAGGTCACCAAGGCGAACCCGTGGGGCAACCGTGACCGGGTCAACGTGCTGCTGCTGGGCGGCGACGGCGCCGTCCACCGACCCGGCGTCCGCACCGACTCGGTGATCCTGGCCAGCATCTCGGTGAAGACGGGCAGGACGATCCTGTTCAGCCTGCCTCGCAACCTCGAGAGGGTGCCGTTCAAGCCCGGCTCGAAGCTGGCCGCGCTGTACCCGAACGGCTTCACCGACGGGGGCACCCAGCCCAACGCCAACTACTTCCTCAACGCGGTCTACCGGGACGTCCCGCTGCTGCACCCCGGCGTCCTCGGGCGCACCGACAACGAAGGCGCCGACGCGGTCAAGCTCGCTGTCGCCGGCGCGCTCGGCATCAGGGTCGACTACTACGTCCTGGTCAACCTTGCCGGGTTCCAGCGGCTCGTCGACGCGATGGGCGGCATCACCGTCAACATCAACGAGCCGGTGCCGATCGGCGGCAACACCGACGCGCACATCGCGCCGGACGACTACCTCCAGCCCGGACCGGACCAGCGGCTCAACGGGTTCCAGGCGCTGTGGTTCACCCGCGGCCGCTACGGGTCCACCGACTACCACCGCATGGAGCGGCAGCGCTGCGCGATCAACGCGATCGTGCAGGAGGCCAGCCCGATCACCATGCTGAAGCGGTACACGAAGCTGGCGAAGGCCAGCAAGGACATCGTGCGCACCGACATCCCCGGAAAGCTCCTGCATGCATTCGTCGACCTCGCCGACAAGGTCAAGGGCAAGCCGATCAAGTCGGTCGGCTTCGAGCTCAGCGACCAGTTCGACCCCAACGACCCCGACTTCGACTACGTGCACGCCGCCGTCCAGGCGGCGCTGAACCTGCCCGGTCGCACTGCGCCGACGAGCAGCGCGACCGCTTCGAGCACGCCTGGGACGACCGACTCGACCGACAAGGTGCCGAGCCAGGTCAGCAAGGCCGCCGACGACTGCGCGTACCACCCGGTGACCGCAGGCGCTGGATAGTCTCCCCTCATGGCTGCGCCCTTCCTGGTGTCCGAATCCGCAACGCTGACCGTGCCGCCGGACGTCGCGTACGACGCCCTGATGGCCGCCCCGCTCGAGGAGATCCTCGGCTTCCGGACGGGCGTGATCCCGGCAATCACGGGGTGCAGTGGCCAGGACGGCGCGTGGGGCACCGTCGGAAAGACGCGGGTGATCGAGATGGCCGACGGTGGTCGGGCGCTCGAGACCCTGGTCAGAGCCGATCGACCCTCGGACTACCGTTACCGGATCTCCGAGGTCCGGGGGCCGATGCGGCCGCTGGTCAAGGGCATCGACGGGCGGTTCGCCTTCGAGGCCGCGAGCTCCGGGTCCAGGGTGACCTGGAGCTGGGACCTCCACCCGACGAACGCCGTCACCCGTCTCGGGATGCCGTTGCTCGGCTTCTTCTGGCACCGGTCGGCTCGCAAGATGTTCGACCGCCTCGCCGAGAGGGTGACGGCCTGACCGACGAGGTCCGGGCGGCCACTAGGATCTGAGGCGTCCCACCGTTCGTTGGCCGAAATCAGGAGCTGCCCCGTGGCCCGTGTCGTCGTCGACGTGATGCCGAAGCCCGAGATCCTCGACCCGCAGGGCAAGGCGGTGCTCGGCGCACTGCCCCGGCTCGGTTTCGAGGGTGTGACCGAGGTCCGCCAGGGCAAGCGGTTCGAGCTCGAGATCGACGGCGAGCTCACCGAGTCCCGGCTCGCGGAGGTGGAGCAGATGGCGGAGACGCTGCTGTCCAACCCGGTGATCGAGGACTACGCCGTGCGGGTGCTCGACACCGAGTCCGCCACCGGGACCAGCTCGTGAAGATCGGGGTCGTCACGTTCCCCGGCTCGCTCGACGACGCCGACGCGCGCCGCGCCGTCCGTGCCGGCGGCCACGACGCGGTGGCGCTGTGGCACGGCGACCACACCCTGTCCGGGGTGGACGCGGTGGTCCTGCCGGGCGGGTTCTCCTACGGCGACTACCTGCGCTGCGGCGCGATCGCCCGCTTCGCCCCGGTGATGGATGAGGTCGTCGACGCCGCCCGTGGGGGCATGCCGGTGCTCGGCATCTGCAACGGCTTCCAGATCCTGTGCGAGTCGCACCTGCTTCCCGGTGCGTTGATCCGCAACGACCACCGCAAGTTCGGCTGCCTCGACCAGCGGCTGGTCATCGAGAACAACCGCACCGCGTGGACTTCGGCGTACGACGCGGGCCAGCAGGTGACGATCGTGCTCAAGAACGGCGAGGGGTCGTTCGTCGCCGACGAGAAGACCCTCGACATGCTCGAGGCCGAGGGTCGGGTGGTCGCTCGCTACGTCGGCAACCCGAACGGCTCACAGCGTGCGATCGCCGGCATCACCAACGAGGCCGGCAACGTGGTCGGCCTGATGCCTCACCCGGAGCACGCGATCGAGGCGCTGTGCGGTCCGAGTGCCGACGGTCTCGGCTTCTTCGCCTCGCTCGGCACGGCCGGGATGCTCTCTGCCTGATTCTGGGAGACCTGATCCCGCGACCTGCCCGTCGGGTCGCCCGCGTCGAGGATCACCGGCGACCCTTCAGCAGCGCCGACCAGGTCAGCGTCGCGACCACGCGGGTCGACGAGATGCCCACTCGAGCCTGGTAGGCGCCGACCGCCGCGCGGGTCGCCGGGTCGTAGGTACCGGTGATGACCAGCCGCGGCCGCATCGCGGCGTTGAGCGCACGCTGCACGCGGACCACGTCGGCGTTGCGCATGCCCGCCTTGAGGACGGTGCGGCCGCTGCCCGCAGCCAGGAGCGCGGTGAAGTCCGACCGGCTGAACGCCTTGCGCACCTTGTGGTGGACCCGTGCCTGCCACGCCTTCACCGCCGTCGTGGTCGCGCGGTTCCAGGCGCCGGTCACCGAGCGGGTGTACAGGCCCTGCTCCTTGAGCACGCACTGCAGCGGCAGCGCCATCCGCTTGTGCCTGTGCCGGTCGGTGAAGCGGTACGCCGCCCGGTTGATCGCGGACGTCGTGCACATCGGGTCGCGCAGGCTGTCCGACGTCGTGCTCGGGGTCTCGGCGTTCTCCCGCAGGTCGAGGTAATTGCGGTCGATGTTGATCTTCACCCCGCCCCAGGTCTCGGTGTGGCCGCCCTGGTACTGGTGGATCCGGCGGCCGGGCCACCCGTCGCTGCGGACGAACGTCGAGCTCGCGTTCGCCGCGCCGTTCCAGTCGGCGATCCAGATCTGGTCGGGCAGCGCGATCGGGTTGTTCGGGGTCACCCGCGCGTCGTCGAGGACCTTGATGCCGGAGGCGGCGCTGGAGTACACACCGGAGACGTAGCCGTTCTTGTGGAGCCGGTTGGTCCACGCACTGAGGAACCACAGCGAGGACCACTTGCACGACGAGATGCCCGCGTTGAACGCCTCGAGGTCGTAGTACACGGTGCTCCTGGCCACGATGCCGAGCCGCTGCGCGGCGGCCGTGGCGACATCGGCCTCGGACCTGCCCTGTGCCCGCGCGCTGGCGTAGTTGTCGGTCGCGTCCGCGCTGATCTTGTCCTTCTGGTAGCGGTCGCGCGTGGTACAGGAGGCCTGCGCGCCGAGGTGGATCGGCAGCAGTCGCCAGCCGGTCGCGAGCTGGGTGCTCACCCACGTCGGGGTCAGGTTGGTCTGCGCCTGGCAGTAGCGCAGCGCGCCCGACATGTAGATGCCGACGGCGCGGAACGGTGAGTACCGCAGCCACGCCGTCATCGCGTCCTGGCTGGGTGCCTCGCACTGGTCGAACCCGTAGCCGACCATGTTCCCCGGCGTGATCGGGTTCGGCGTGGTCGCGGTCGACGTGGACGCGGTCAGCCCGACGGTCGCGGCGAGGCCGGCGATCGTCAGGCCGGCGAGAGTCCGGCGGAGCCGTGGCAAGCGGGGCATTTCGGTCACTCCAGGGTGGGGAACCCGGTCACCATAACCACAGCAGTAACACCTGTAACAGGGGTTCTGGTGAACTACAAGCTTGTACTTTGTCCGGTTCGTCCGGGGCGCAGTTTCACAACTGAAGTTGTGAAACTGGCGCTTCCCGAACGTAATTTCGTTCGGGAAGCCGAAGTTTCACAACAGCTGTTGTGAAACCTGTTGTCGATCCAGCCCCGGCTGCGCCCGCACGCCCGCCCGCGGATAGATTTGCCCCGTGCCAGACGCTCGCACCGCCGCCCCGCAGATCGCCAAGCTGGACACCGTCGCCGCCTGCGCGCAGGATCCCGATCGCGAGCAGCCGTGGGCCGACCTCGGGCTCAAGGCGGACGAGTACTCGCGGATCCGCGAGATCCTCGGCCGCCGGCCGACCTCCAGCGAGCTGGCGATGTACTCGGTGATGTGGAGCGAGCACTGCTCCTACAAGTCCAGCAAGGTGCACCTCAAGCAGTTCTCCGAGATCCCCCAGGAGACTCCCGTCGGCAAGATGCTCGCCGGCATCGGCGAGAACGCCGGCGTGATCGACGTCGGCCAGGGCTATGCGGTCACGTTCAAGGTCGAGTCGCACAACCACCCGTCGTACGTCGAGCCCTACCAGGGTGCGGCGACCGGGGTCGGCGGCATCGTCCGCGACATCCTCGCGATGGGCGCCCGGCCGATCGCAGTGATGGACCCGCTCCGCTTCGGACCTCTCGACGCCGCCGACACCCACCGGGTGCTGCCCGGGATCGTGGCCGGCGTCGGTGGCTACGGCAACTGCCTGGGCCTGCCCAACATCGGTGGTGAGGCCGTCTTCGACGAGACCTATCTCGGCAACCCGCTGGTCAACGCCCTGTGCGTCGGGGTGCTGCGCCACGAGGACCTGCACCTCGCGAAGGCGAGCGGTGCCGGCAACCAGGTGATCCTGTACGGCGCCCGCACCGGTGGGGACGGCATCGGGGGCGTCAGCGTACTCGCCAGCGAGACCTTCGATGCAGACGGCCCGGCCAAGCGCCCCAGCGTCCAGGTCGGCGACCCCTTCATGGAGAAGCTCCTCATCGAGTGCACCCTCGAGCTGTTCCAGGCAGGTGTGGTCGCCGGCATCCAGGACCTCGGCGGCGCCGGGCTGTCCTGCGCGACCTCGGAGCTGGCAAGCGCAGGTGACGGTGGCATGCATGTCGAGCTCGACCGGGTGCCGCTGCGGGACTCGACGCTCGCTCCGGAGGAGATCTTGATGAGCGAGTCGCAGGAACGGATGATGGCGGTCGTCGCGCCCGGCGACGTCGACGCCTTCATGAAGATCTGCGAGAAGTGGGACGTCGAGGCCGTCGCGATCGGCGAGGTGACCGACACGGGTCGCCTCCACATCGACTGGCACGGCGAGCGCGTCGTGGACGTGCCGCCGCGCACCGTCGCGCACGAGGGCCCGACCTACCAGCGACCGTTCGCCCGCCCGGACTGGCAGGACGCACTCCAGGCCGACGCCGCCGAAGCGCTCCCGCGGCCGAGCTCGGGCGAGGAGCTGCGCGAGACCGTACTGCGGCTCGCGGCCAGCCCGAACCTCTGCGACAAGTCCTGGATCACCGACCAGTACGACCGCTACGTGCTCGGCAACACCGTGCTCGCCCAGCCGTCGGACAGCGGGATGATCCGGATCGACGAGGAGACCGACCTCGGCGTCGCGGTCGCCACCGACTGCAACGGACGGTTCGCCAAGCTCGACCCGTACGCCGGCGCGCAGCTCGCCCTGGCCGAGTCCTACCGCAACGTCGCGACCGGAGGAGCGAAGCCGCTGGCGATCAGCGACTGCCTCAACTTCGGCTCACCCGAGGACCCTGCCGTGATGTGGCAGTTCGCCGAGGCCTGCCGCGGGCTCAAGGACGCCTGCCTCGAGCTGGGTATCCCGGTCACCGGCGGCAACGTCAGCCTCTACAACCAGACCGGCGAGACCGCGATCCTGCCGACGCCGGTCGTGGCGGTCCTGGGTGTCATCGACGACGTCACGAAGCGCACGCCGACCGGGTTCCAGGCCGACGGTGAGGAGGTCTTCGTCCTCGGCGCCACCCGCGAGGAGCTCTCCGGCTCGGAGTGGGCGCACGTCGCGCACGGCCATCTCGGCGGCCGGCCGCCGGTCGTCGACCTCGCTGCTGAGCACGCGCTCGCGGTCCTGCTTGCCGACGGCGTCGGCCTGCTCACCTCGGCCCACGACCTCTCCGAGGGCGGGTTGGCCCAGGCGCTGGTGGAGTCCTGTCTGCGCCGCGACGTCGGGGCATCGGTGGTGCTGCCGGGCGACGGGTTCGTGTCCCTGTTCAGCGAGT
The DNA here is from genome assembly GCA_963805425.1 of uncultured Actinomycetota bacterium. Classification (GTDB taxonomy): domain Bacteria; phylum Actinomycetota; class Actinomycetes; order Propionibacteriales; family Nocardioidaceae; genus Marmoricola. The sequence goes on from CAWDUF010000013.1 coordinate 109,903, forward strand.
CCGCGGGACGGGTGGTCGTCACCGTCGCCGGAGCCGACGTGGCCCGCCTGACCGAGCTGGCGCTCGGGCACGGCGTACCGCTCACGCACGTGGGGTCGACCGGTGGCGACGCCCTGGTCGTCGCCGACCAGTTCGAGCTCCCCCTCACCGAGCTCCGCGACGCCTGGACCTCGACACTGCCCGCCGCCCTGGCCTGACCGCCGAGGCGGCACTTTGTTGCTCCAAAGTTCCGCCGAGGCGTCACCTTGTTCCCGCTCTCGTACGCCGAGGCGTCACGCCGTTCCTACGACGCACCCCCGAGCCGTCACGCCGTTCCTACGACGCACCCCCGAGCCGTCAGAGGGTGGCGTCCGCAGGATCGGCGCCGATGTCGACGGTGACGTCTCGGCGTTCGTTAGACGCAACATCCTGACGCCTCGGCGCGTCCGGGAGGCTACACAGCGACGCCTCGGCGAGGTCGGCCTGCCAGACCGAGGGTCGGGGCACGTCGCGGACGGAGCGGCTCAGGGTCGGGATCAGGGCGGCCCCGGCGGTCAGCGCGATGAGCGCCCCGATCGCGACGGCGCCGCCGAGCCCGGCGAGCAGGGCCCCGGCCAGCAGCGGCGAGAGCGGCATCGTCAGCATCGAGGTGAACTGGCTCGTCGACTGCACGCGGCCCTGCAGGTCCGGCGGCGTCAGGGCCATCCGGTAGGCGCCGATGCCGGCATTGCCCGCCGGGTTGAGGAACATCCCGGCGGACAGGGCAGCCGCCACGACCACCGGGTTGTTCCAGAACATCATCGGCACCGCCAGCGGGACGAAGCTCCAGGCGATGGCGACGGTCAGCGCCCCGGTACGGGAGCGGTCGATCAGCCACGGAGCGGCGATCGCGCCGAGCACGCCGAACACCCCGGTCGCGGTCTCCACCAGCCCGATCTGCACCGGCGCGAACCCGCCCTCCAGCAGCCGCAGGATCGCCACGAAGAAGAGTGCGTTGACGAGCAGGTTCACCAGCGACGACCAGACCATCAGGACCCGGAAGAACGGGCGCCGTACGACGAACCGGAAACCGTCGGCAAGGCCCTCGCGCAACCTGGACTCGTCCTGGTCCGCGCGGGCGGCGGACAGGTCGGTGCGGATCCGGCCGAGCAGCACCCAGGAGAGGGCGTACGTCACCGCGTCCACGGCGAAGGGCAGCCATCGGGCGACGCTGAACAAGGCTCCGCCGACCGGTCCGCCGACGAGTGACGCGACGTGCTGGCGGGCCTGGTTCTGCGACAGTGCGGCCGCCAGCTGCTCGTCGGGGACCACGGTGCGGATGGCCGAGGTCTCGGCCGGGGCGAACAGCCCGGCGCCGGCGCCGGTGAGGACGGCGACCACCAGCAGGTGGGCGATCGAGATGCCGACGGTGAGCTGCGCGACGACCAGGGAGCAGTACAGGACGAGTCCGCAGGCGCTCGCGGTCCGCATGAGGCGACGCCGGTCCACGCGGTCGGCGTACACGCCCGCGGGGAGCAGTGTGCCGACCATCCCGAGGATGTGCGCGCTCTCGGCGGCCGCCGCCCAGAGCGCCGAGCCGGTGATCGCGTACGCGAGCAGCGGGAACACGAACATGCTCATCCGGCTGCCGAGCTCGCTGATCGTCTGGCCGACCCAGAGCACGCTGAAGTCGTGGTTGCGGTGGAGGGCCCGAGGAGAGGTCATATGCGCAACATATATTGCGCAATGAAACGTGCGCAATAGTGCGTGCGAATAATTCGGTAGGCTCTGGACATGGCTGAGAGCCGTCCCCCCGAGGTCCACGACGCCCGCGTGCTGCGGGCGATCGCCCATCCACTTCGCGCCCGGATCCTCGGCGAGATCTCGGCCGCCGGGCACCTGCGAGCCGCCGACGTCGCCGAGGTGCTCGAGATCCCGGCGAACCAGGCCAGCTTCCACCTCCGGCAGCTGGCCAAGTACGGGCTGATCGAGCCGGCGCCCGAGGAGGCCCGTGACGGCCGCGACCGGGTGTGGAAGCCGGTGCACGAGCACGGTGTGAACCTCGAGCTCGACGAGATGGCGCAGGGACCCGGTGGGAAGGCCGCCGTGGCGGTCTGGCGGCGGCAGGCAGCGGCCACGGCGAAGGCGGCCGTCGAGCGGGCCTACATGAGCCGCAAGGAACGCGACGTGCACGTGGCCATCGGCGACGAGTGGATCCGGCTGACCAAGGGCGAGGCCAAGGAGATGGTCGACGACCTGCTGGCGGTCACCGCGCGCTGGCAGGACCGCACCAAGCACCCACCCCGCGGAAAGGGCCAGCGGCGGACCTACCACCTCATGCAGATCCTCCAGCCGGCGCCGGAGGTCGAGAGGTGACGCACGAGGTGAGCAAGGAGTCGGTCAAGCACTACCTCGCGGCGCTCAAGGACAGGGCGCCCGGGCGGGCCGTCGAGGTCCGGGTGCCGCCGTACGCCGCGGTGCAGGTGATCGGCGGCGGCACCCATACCCGCGGCACACCACGCGCGGTCGTGGAGACCGACCCCGACACCTGGATCGCCCTGGCCACCGGCGACCTGTCCTGGTCAGAGGCAGTCGACGCCGGCCGGGTGCGTGCTTCCGGCGAGCGCGCGGACCTGTCGCCGTACCTGCCGCTGACCTGACCGGCTCGACGGTCGGCCGGAGGATCAGCGCAACACCTCGGCGTCGGCGTGCAGCGCGAGGTACTCCGCGACCGTGTCGGTCCGTACGGCGTCCCACAGCTGGGCGTCCGCCTCCTTGTCCAGGATGACGTAGTCGGTGCCGTCCTGGCTGGCCAGCGGACGCTTCGCGACGGGCGCGGTGAGGAAGATCGTGTTGGTGCTGCGCAGGTGGCGCATCGTCCACATCGTGCCGAACATGCTCGGATAGGAGAAGTCGTGCTCGAGCCCGAGATGGCTGACCGTGGCGCGCAGCATCCGGTTGAGCGCGAGCGGGTGGGTCACGATCCCGCCGTCGAGCGCGCCGTGCATGATCGCCCGCACCAGCGACTGCTGGCGCTCGACCCGGTCGAGGTCCTTGCGCTCCATGCAGGACTGCAGGGCGATGTAGTCCAGCGCCGCCTGGCCGTCGAACCGCCGGGGCCCGGCCGGCATGCCGCAGGTCTCCCGGGGGACGTCGACGACCACGCCGTCGAGGACGTCGACGATCTCGCGGAAGGCGTTGAGGTCGACGACCGCGAGCCGGTCGAGCCGTACGCCGGTCGTCTCCTCGACGGTGCGGGCGACCAGCGGTGCGCCCCCCGAGGTCGCGGCGTCGGAGATCGTCCCCGGTCCGATGCCGGGCACGTCGAGGATGCTGTCGCGAGGGATCGAGATCACGTACAGCGCGCGCTGGTTGGCCGACATGTGCAGCAGCATCACCAGGTCGCTGCGGACCAGGTCGTTGCGCCAGCCCGGCCTGCCCTCGGCAGCGGGAGCCTTGCCCGGGTCGCTGCCGACCAGCAGGATCGTGGTGCCCGGGGCGTTCGCGCCGGTCTGGCCGACTGCGTCCGGCATCCGCTCCAGGCCGCTGAAGGTCCACCAGAACCACAACACGCCGAGGACCAGAAAGGTCGCCAGGACGACGCCGGCGACGATCGCGATCCGGCGGCGCTGGTGGCGTCGGTGCACCTTGCGGTTGTGGGCCTCCCGGCGCTCACGCTGACGGGCGCGCCGGGCTTCGACGTCCTCCGGGGACTCGTCGAGCCAGGCGGGATCCTCGGGGGGTCGCTCGACCTCGGTCTCGTCCTGACCCGGGCCCTCGGTCACGCGCGTCTTCTTCCTGGTGAGCGTCCGTCGTCTGGGCTCGTACCCAGCGGACACGGTACGACGCCTGGCGCTCGGGGTCCGAGAGCGCCCGGTTCACAGGCACAGCCTGCCGGAACCTAGAGTTGAGCGCATGAATCTCGCCGACCTTCGAGACCGTGTCCAGACCGTCCTGCCCGGCATCCGCCGGGATCTGGAGGACCTCGTCCGGATCGAGTCGGTCAGCGCCGACCCCGCGCGGGCCGGTGAGGTCCAGCGCAGCGCCGAGGCGGTGGCGGCCCTCTTCGCGGCCGAGGGCTTCGACACCCGGATCGCCAGCGCCGACGGTGGCGCGCCGGCCGTGATCGCGCAGAAGCCAGGGCCGGCGGGTGCGCCGACGATCCTGCTCTACGCACACCACGACGTGCAGCCGGAGAACGACCACGCCGACTGGGACTCGCCTCCGTTCGAGCCGACCGAGCGGGGAGACCGCCTCTACGGCCGCGGTGCCGCCGACGACAAGGCCGGCATCGCCGCGCACCTTGCGGCCATCCGGGCCCTGGGCGAGGACCTCCCGATCGGCGTCACCGTCTTCGTGGAGGGTGAGGAGGAGGTCGGCTCCGACAGTCTCGAGGCGCTGCTGAAGCAGGAGGCCGGCCACCTGCACGCCGACGTGATCGTGATCGCCGACAGCGGCAACTGGGACATCGGCGTACCTGCGCTCACCACGAGCCTGCGCGGGCTCGTGCGTGTCGACATCGAAGTCCGCACGCTCACCCACGCGGTGCACTCCGGCATGTGGGGAGGGCTGGTGCCGGACTCGCTGATGACGCTGGCACGCGTGATCGCGTCCCTGCACGACGACGACGGCAACGTCGCCATCGCCGGCCTGTACGAAGGCCCGGCCGCCGACGTCGAGTACCCCGAGGAGAAGCTGCGTGCCGAGTCCGGGGCGCTGAAGAGCATCGAGTGGATCGGCTCGGGGCCGGTCGTCGAGCGGCTGTGGACCAAGCCGGCGCTGAGCATCACCGGCCTCGACGCCCCGCAGGTCTTCGGCGCGAGCAACACGCTCGTGCCCGCCGCACGTGCCCGGATCTCCCTGCGCACCGCTCCCGGCGACACCACCACGAACGCTGTCGAGTGCCTGCGCAAGCACCTCGAGGCGCACCTCCCCTGGGGCGCGGAGCTCGGGTTCACCGTCGTCGACACCGGCGAGGCGATCGCGATCGACGCCACCGGACCGGCGTACGACATCGCCCGCGACGCGTTCACCCAGGCCTGGGACGGCGTCGCGCCCGTCGACATGGGCGTCGGTGGGTCGATCCCGTTCATCGAGCTGTTCCTGCGGACCTTCCCCGGTGCCAGCGTGCTGGTGACCGGCGTCGAGGACCCCGACACCCGAGCCCACGGAGCCAACGAGGGCCTGCACCTCGCGGAGTTCGAGCGAGTCTGTCTCGCCGAAACGCTCCTGCTGGCGAACCTGGCGACGTTGCGCCCGTAGAATCACTGCCGTGGCCCTTCCTGGACAGCCCTCCGGACCGACCTCACCTCGGCGCCGCGGCGACGGCCGACTCACCGACCAGATCGACCCTCAGGACGCCGGCCCGCAGGACGCATGTGGCGTCTTCGGCGTCTGGGCGCCCGGGGAGGACGTCGCCAAGCTCTCCTACTTCGGCATCTACGCCCTGCAGCACCGCGGCCAGGAATCGGCCGGCATCGCGGTCAGCAACGGTCGCCAGATCCTGGTCTACAAGGACATGGGCCTGGTCTCGCAGGTGTTCGACGAGTCGACCCTCGAGGCGCTCAAGGGCCACGTCGCCATCGGGCACGCGCGCTACTCCACGACCGGGGCGAGCACCTGGCACAACGCCCAGCCGACGTTCCGGCCGACGGCGACCGGGTCGATCGCGCTGTGCCACAACGGCAACCTGACCAACACCGCCGACCTCGCCCGGATGGTCGCCGAGCTGCCCAGCGACTCCGGTGAGCTGGAGCTGCACGCGCGTGAGCTCGAGACCAGCACCAACGACACCTCGCTGGTCACCGCCCTGCTCGCCCACCACCTCGACGGCACCCTGGAGGAGCGCGCGGTCGAGCTGCTTCCACAGGTCAAGGGCGCCTTCTCGTTCGTCTGGATGGACGAGGGCACCCTGTACGCCGCCCGCGACCCGCAGGGCATCCGGCCGCTCGTGCTCGGCCGCCTCGAGCGCGGCTGGGTGGTCGCGTCGGAGACCGCGGCCCTGGACATCGTCGGCGCGTCGTACATCCGCGAGATCGAGCCGGGCGAGATGGTCGCGGTCGACGAGGACGGCCTGCGCAGCCGCCAGTTCGCCGAGCCGGCGCCCAAGGGGTGTCTCTTCGAGTTCGTCTACCTCGCCCGACCGGACACCCGGATCTCCAACCAGCGGGTGCACAGCGTCCGCGTCGAGATCGGTCGCCGGCTGGCTCGTGACTTCCCGGCCGACGCCGACCTGGTGATCCCGGTGCCGGAGTCCGGCACCCCGGCGGCGATCGGGTACGCCGAGGCGAGCGGCATCCCCTACGGCGTCGGCCTGGTGAAGAACTCCTACGTCGGCCGCACCTTCATCCAGCCCAGCCAGACCATCCGCCAGCTCGGCATCCGGCTCAAGCTGAACCCGCTCCGCGACGTGATCGAGGGCAAGCGGCTGGTCGTCGTCGACGACTCGATCGTGCGCGGCAACACCCAGCGCGCGCTGGTGCGGATGCTGCGCGAGGCCGGGGCGCGCGAGGTGCACGTGCGGATCTCGAGCCCGCCGGTGAAGTGGCCGTGCTTCTACGGCATCGACTTCGCCACCCGCGCCGAGCTGATCGCCAACGGGCTGTCGGTCGACGAGATCCGGGCGTCCATCGACGCGGACTCCCTGGCCTACATCTCGCTCGAGGAGCTGATCGAGGCCACCACGGTCCCGGCGGACAACCTGTGCCGCGCCTGCTTCGACGGCGTCTATCCGGTGCCGCTGCCCGAGCCGGAGCTGCTCGGCAAGCACCTGCTCGAGCCCACGCTGATGGTTCCCGACCGTGCGCTCGACGTCGACGGTCTGGCCGCGTCGTTGGCCGGCGGCGGTGCTGCCGACGCGCTGGAGCGGCCCTGAGCGAGCGGAGCGAGCCAATTCGACACAGCCACCGGTGCACCGGCGCGTCGGCGGAGCACCATGCGACCCAGTTGGGAGGACGCGCTTGAGCACGTACGAAGCCGCCGGCGTCTCCATCGAGGCCGGCGACAAGGCCGTCGAGCTGATGAAGGTCTGGATCGAGAAGGCCCGGCGTCCCGAGCAGATCGGGGGCATCGGCGGATTCGCCGGCCTCTTCGACGCCAGCGCGCTCAAGGCCTACGACCGGCCGCTGCTCGCGAGCTCTGCCGACGGCGTCGGCACCAAGGTCGCGATCGCGCAGGCGCTCGACAAGCACGACACGATCGGGTTCGACCTGGTCGGCATGCTCGTCGACGACCTCGTCGTCTGCGGTGCCGAGCCGCTCTTCCTCACCGACTACATCGCGACCGGCAGGGTCGTCCCGGAGCGGATCGCGGCGATCGTCCAGGGCATCGCCGAGGCCTGCGTCCAGGCCGGGTGCGCACTCATCGGCGGAGAGACCGCGGAGCACCCCGGCCTGCTCGGACCTGACGAGTACGACGTCGCCGGGTCGACGACCGGAGTGGTCGAGGCCTCGGCGCTGCTGGGTCCGGAGCTGGTGCACGAAGGCGACGTCGTGATTGCGATGGCCTCGAGCGGCCTGCACTCCAACGGCTACTCGCTGGTCCGCCACGTGCTGCTGTCCTCGGCCGGGATGGCCCTCGACACCCACGTCGACGAGCTCGGACGCACCCTGGGCGAGGAGCTGCTCGAGCCGACCCGGATCTACGCCAAGGCCTGCCTCGCGCTGGCCCGCGGCACCGCCACCCACGCGATGTCGCACATCACCGGTGGCGGGTTCGCCGCCAACCTCGAACGCGTGCTGCCGCCCGAGCTCACCGTGACGGTCGACCGCTCGACGTGGGCGCTGCCGCCGGTCTTCGGTCTGGTCCAGCAGACCGGGTCGGTCGCTCGCGAGGATCTCGAGCGCACTCTCAACTGCGGGGTCGGGATGGTCGCCCTCACCGCCGCCGATGACGCCGACTCCGCGGTCGCCCTGCTCGCCGAGCACGACGTGGATGCCTGGGTCGCCGGCACGGTGACCGCGGCGTCCGACGACGCCGACCGGGGCGTCGTACGCCTCGTCGGCGACCACGCCTGACCCGAACTGCAGGCTGTTGTCCGTCACTTGGCAATCCGACGTGCGGGAATCACCGCTCGGCAGGTACGGTTGACCCACGAGACGATGATTTCCGACCGGCAGCCTCTGAGCGCCGGCCAAGTGTGCGAGGGGGTCGACCCGGATGGGACGCGGCCGAGCTAAGGCAAAGCAGACCAAGGTTGCTCGTGATCTGAAGTACCGCACTCACGAGACGGACCTCGCGGCTCTGGCCAACGAGCTCCACGGGAGCGACGGTCCTCCGGCTGCGGAGCCTGAGGCGGAGACCGACGAGTACGACGAGTGGCCCGGCTACTCCCCGACGTCCGCGCGCGACTGACTCCTCGCGCAGCCTGACCCCGGGTCCTCTTCGCGACCTCGGACGCTGCCGCCTGCCTGCACGGGTCCTGCGCCCGCCGAGATCCCCGCGGACGCCTCCCCCGTGGGGGCTCTCCTCCCGCGTACCCGGACATGCGAATGTCGCGCGAGGGGCGCCTGCGGTTCCCACGTGACCCGGCAGCGACATTTGCACGCCCGTCTACGAGGCCACGCCCGTCCACTGAGGCCACGCCCGTCCACGAGGCCACGCCCGTCCACGAGGCCACGCCCGTCCACGAGGCCACGCCCGTCCACGAGGCCCGTCCGCGGCAGATCTGCCGGCTACCTCAGCGCGGGCCCAGCCAGAGCTCGCGGCGCCCGATCGCGGCCATCCTGCGCTCGGCGATCCGGTCGGCGGCGACCGACGGCGGGACCTGCTCGTCCGCAGCGATCCGGAAGACCTCGCGGGTGACGTCGAAGATGCCCGTGGCGCGCTCCTTGGCGCGGTCGAAGTCGAAGCCGACCAGCTCGTCGGCGACCTGGATGAGGCCTCCGGAGTTCACGCAGTAGTCGGGGGCGTAGAGCACGCCCGCGTCGGCGAGCAGCTTCTCGACGCCGTCGTGGGCCAGCTGGTTGTTCGCGGCGCCGCAGACGATCCGCGCCTGGAGCACGTCGACGACCTGGTCGGTGAGTGCCCCGCCCAGCGCACACGGCGCGTAGACGTCGAGCGGCTGCGCCACCAGGTCCTCGGCACTCGCTGCCGCACGGACCTCCGGATGCGCCGCGGTCACCCTGAGCACGGCGTCGGGGGAGACGTCGGTGACCACGACGTCCGCGCCCACCTCGAGGAGGTGCTCGACGAGGTGGTGGCCGACCTTGCCGACGCCCGCGATGCCCACGGTGCGGCCCTCGAGCGTCGGGGCTCCCCACGCGACCTCGGCCGCGGCGCGCATGCCTTGAAACACGCCGTACGCCGTGAGCACCGAGGAGTCGCCGGCGCCTCCGAACGACGTGCTGCGCCCGGTGACGTGATCGCACTCGCGCGCGATCACGTCCATGTCCTCGCTGCGGGTGCCCACGTCGCAGGCGGTGATGTAGCGACCGTTCAGCGACTGCACGAACCGCCCGTAGGCGCGCAGGAGCGCCTCGGACTTGGCCGTCGCCGGGTCGCCGAGGATGACCGCCTTCCCTCCGCCGAGGTCGAGGCCCGCCAGGGCGGCCTTGTAGGACATCCCCCGCGAGAGGTTGAGGACGTCGGCCAGGGCGGCCGCTTCGTCGGCGTACGGGTAGAAGCGGGTGCCTCCGAGCGCGGGGCCGAGGGCCGTGGAGTGGATCGCGATGATCGCCCGAAGGCCGGTGGCCTCGTCGGAGCAGTGGACGACCTGTTCGTGGTCGTGGAGAGCGGCGAAGACGCCGGGGGAAACGGTGTTCACGAAAGCCTCACTGTCTGGGCACCAGGGGTGGCGGTGTCAGGATGGGTGGGACGGCTGTTTGGCAGGGGTGGCGCCAGAAACGATTGAAACCCTACTCGGTTACGGACCGGTCTGCCCGAATTGTGCAACTGTCTAGACCAGAAATGGCATGTCCGTTTGGTCTGCTTTACACGACTTGCCGAGAGTGTCATGCTCGATATGTCCTCACCACGACGAACCACTTAACGAGGGGCACGACGATGCAGCACACCACCGAAACCGAGACCCTGTTGACACCCGCCGAGGTCGCAGCGATGTTCCGGGTGGACCCGAAGACCGTGACCCGGTGGGCCAAGGCCGGCAAGCTCAGCGCGATCCGTACCCTCGGTGGCCACCGCCGTTACCGCGAGGCCGAGGTCAAGGAGCTTCTGGGCGGGGTCATCCCGGCGCAGCGCGGCGCAGCCGACTGACCCAGCTCGACGAGTCTTTGCGGGACCCGACGCCTGTGGGCGTCGGGTCCCGCGCAATTTCCGCCCGAGTCCGATAGTGAGGACGGCCGGTTCCGATACCGCCGGTCTCTGAAAAGCCCGGTCGCCCGCCGCGCCTCAGAACGCGCCGTGCCGGCCCGCCCCGGCCGCGAACCGGGCCGCACCGTCGAGTGACTCCGCCTCGAGGGCGCGAAGCCCGTGCCGGTACTCCGCGGCCAGGGCGTCCTGCTCGTCCAGCCCCCACTGCTCCAGCGCACTCGCGCGGTCACTGCGCATGCAGACCTGGGGGAAGGCGGCGATCTCGGCAGCGAGCTCCTGGGCGCGGGCGAGTGCCTCGCCGGGTGCTGCGATGCGGTTGACCAGCCCGATCGCGAGGGCTTCCTCGGCATCGACGGGCCGCCCGGTCAGGATCAGGTCCATCGCCCGGGAGTGGCCGATCAGCCGCGGCAGCCGCAGGGTGCCGCCGTCGATCAACGGCACCCCCCAGCGGCGGCAGAAGACGCCGAGCACGGCGTCCTCCGCGGCGACCCGCAGGTCGCACCACAGGGCGAGCTCGAGGCCGCCGGCGACGGCGTGACCCTCGATCGCGGCCACCACCGGCTTCGAGAGTCGCATCCGGCTCGGCCCCATCGGTCCGTCCCCGTCGGGCTCGATCCGGTTCGCCTCGCCGCGACTCACGGCCTTCAGGTCCGCGCCCGCGCAGAACGTCCCGTGCGCACCGGTGAGGACCGCGACGCCGAGGTCGTCGTCGGCGTCGAAGGCGCGGAACGCGTCGGCCAGCGTCGCGGCGGTGCCCCGGTCGACGGCGTTGCGTACCTCGGGCCGGTCGATGGTGACGGTGAGGATCGGCCCGGAGGCCTCGCTGTGCACGCTCATGGGCTCATTCAACCGCCCGCGGGACCCGCGCGGGTCAGGCAGCGCGGCCGAACAGTGTCCGCAGCCGGTGCGGTCGGAGGGCCGTGCGATCCGGTCCGTCGGCGCGGGCGACCTGCTCGAGCAGGTCGGCGGCCGACTTCCGGCCGATCGCGAGGTGCTCGGCGGTGCGGGAGAAGTCGGTCATGCCGGTCCCGAGGTCGGGTGCGGTCAGGTGGTGGACGGTGACCTGCGGGCCGAGGTCGACCATCGGCCGTGCGCGCATGGCCACGCCCAGGCTCGCGACCACGATCTCGATCGGCGTGCGCGCACGGGAGAACCGCGGCGGCACACTGGCGTCGAGGACGAACACCCGCGTCGGCGCCAGGTCCGCAGCGCCGGCGAGCGGCACCAGGTCGGAGACGCCGCCGTCGACGTGCAGCGTGCGGCTGCCGTCCGCGTGGGTCAGGTGGACCGGAGCGAACACACCGGGCACGGCGGTCGACGCCAGCAGCACCGGGACGATGTCGCCGGCGTCGTGGTAGACGGTGCCCGACCCGCTGAGCGGCGTCGTGGTGACCCGCACCGGAGTGGTCAGCTCCTCGAGCCGGGAGACCGGCATCCAGGTGCCGATCAGCTCCTGCAGGGCGTCGGAGGAGAACAGGTAGGTGTGCCGCTTCGCCAGATGTGCGAGCCGGGTCCAGGACCCGCCGGGGAAGATGTCCCGCGTCGTGAGCCGGAGCCAGTGTTCGGCGAGCTCGTGGACCCGCTCGAGGCCGGTCTGCCAGCCGACGTACGCCGCGTTGAGGGCGCCGACCGACGTGCCGACCAGCGCGTGCGGACGGATCCCTGCCTCGAACAGGGTCTGCATCATGCCGACGTGCACGGCGCCGCGCGCGGCGCCCCCGGAGAGCACGAGGACGTCGCGGTGAGTGGTTCGTTGCTCGGTCATCGGGTCACCTCCTTGTGACGCCTGCTGCTCCGTCCCTGTGACGGGAAACATCGGTTGGCATTCGTCCCTTTTGAGGCATTCAACGATTTGCTGCAACCCCGGGTTATGGCTGCCGATAGGACCTTCGTCGGCAGGACGCCGGCGTACGACATGGATGGAGGCCGTGATGATCGTTGCCAACGAACCCGTCGTGGTCGCCCCCTGGACCGGCGGTGCGACGATCCGCTACCACGACGAGATCTGGTCGGCCTGGCTGCACGGCTCGGTCGCGGCGATCCACCACGCCGGACGGCTGCTGCTCGTCGTACCGGTCACCGCGCTCAGCCCCGCGGTCACGTCTCTGGCGATGCGGCTGTACAGCGTCGGCTCGGTCACCGTCCTGGACTGAGGGGTCGCGCGACGTATCAGCGCCGCACGCACCGACTCTTCTCACCGAACCAGTGACGGGCGCGCGAGGTCGATGCCATGATCCGAGGGTCTCGGGCTGGTGCTCGCACGTGGGAGGCAGCATGGCGCGGATCCACAAGCGCATGGCGGCGCTGCTGAGCTTCCCGCTGCTGTCGCGGCTCGCGTTCCACCTCCGACGGATGACCGGCGGGCTCGAGCGAGGATTCTTCCTCCGGTTGGTCCTCGCGCTGAGCAGCTTCGTCGTCGTCGCGGCCACGCTCGTCACGCTGCTGGAGGGCCCGCACGACAGCGTCGGAAGTGCGCTGCGCAAGTTCGGGGACAGCTTCTACTGGGGCATCACCACGGTGCTCGGCAACGGGGACACGGCGTACGTCGAGTCGCCGGGCGGCAAGTTCGTCAGCTGGCTGCTGGTGCTGTTCGGCGTCGCCATCGTCGCCGCGATCACCGGGGCCCTCGTCGGGTTCGTGATCGACATCTTGCTCAAGGAGGGTCAGGGAATGGGTGCATCGGGATACCGGGACCACATCGTGGTGTGCGGCTGGAACTCCACCGCGCGCGAGCTGATCAGTGAGCTCGGCGGCGACGAGTACTCCACGAAGATCGTCCTGATCCACACCGGCGACAAGAACCCAGCGGGCAGCGGCGTGTACTTCGTCAGCGGTGACGTCACCGACGCCGACGACCTGCGCCGTGCCGGTATCGAGGACGCGATGGCTGCCGTCGTCTGTCCGGCCGACGCGAGCAACGAGGCGGACATGCGGTCGATCCTGTGCGTGATGGCGATCGAGTCGATCGCACCCCAGGTTCGCACCGTCGTCGAGGCGAACAACCCCGACCACGTCGAGCACTTCAACCGCGCGCACGCTGACGAGATCGTGGTCAGCTCGCGCCTGGTCTCGCGGCTGATGGCGCGCTCGTCGCTCTACCCCGGCCTTGCGGGGATCGTCACCGACATCGTCTCCGGCGGCGAGGGCTCGGAGCTCTACCGCGTGACTCTTCCCGAGGAGTACCTCGGCCTTTCCGTCGACGAGCTCTCCGAGCGGATGCGCAGCGAGCACAGCGCCACCTTGCTGGCGGTGAGCCGCAACGGCAGTGCGCACATCAACCCCGACTCGGACTTCCGGCTACAGGACGGCGACGACGCGGTCGTCGTCGCCGAGTCGCTCGGCACGCTGGCCCCGCTGCACCTCTCGAAGGTCGACTGACCGAGGGTCCGAGGCGGTTGCCGGAGCATCTGTCGGACGGTGGGTGCAGGGCCGGATACCGTCGTCCCGGCGCGTCGACCGACGCCCGGAGGACAGGGGTGACAGGTGGCGGCACGGTTCGAGGGCAGACGGGCGCTGGTCACCGGGGCCGCAGGCGGTGTCGGCAGGTCGACGGTCGAGCTGCTGACCGGTGAGGGTGCGAGGGTCGTCGGGGTCGACCTGACCGAAGCAGACGGCGTCCTGGCGTGTGACGTCAGGGACGAGGCCTCGGTCGTCGCCGCGGTCTCCGCCGCCGTGGAACGTCTCGGCGGCCTCGACATCGTCGTCAACGTCGCCGGGGTCGACCAGTTCCGGAGGTTCGAGGACCTCGACCTCGCCGTCTGGGAGCGGCACCTCGGCGTGAACCTGACCGGTCCGATGCTGGTGAGCCGCGCGGCCCTGCCGCACCTGCGGGAGAGCAAGGGCAACATCGTCACGATCGCCTCGATCGCCGGCCTGCGAGCCCAGCCCTACCAGGCGGCGTACTGCGCCTCGAAGGCCGGCGTCGTGATGCTGATGAAGTCGCTCGCCCTCGAGCTGGCCGCGGACGGGATCCGGGTCAACACGATCTGCCCCGGCGGGGTGCAGACCGAACTCCCGACCAACGCAGCGGCGGAGCACCCCGACAGCGACCTCGACTGGGGCCTGCTGATGGAGACCGCCGGCGCCCGGTACGGGTTCATGCCGCCCAGTGACATCGCCGACGCGGTGGCCTACCTGGCCTCGGACGCCGCCGCCTCGGTGACGGGTGCCGTCCTCTCGGTCGACCGCGGCACCGCCTGCTGATCACGCACGAGACCCCCGTGCTCTCGCACGGGGGTCCGCAGGCTGCGTCGGGGGCAGCGGTCAGGCGTTGAAGCTGCCGAGGTACTGGCCCAGGGACGGCCGGCCCAGGTGACCGGCTTCCTGCATGATGCCCGGGGTCTCGGGGTCGGTGGCGAACGCCGTCCAGCCGTCCTCGTCCCAGTCGAAGACGGCCCACACGCGGTCCTCCTCGATCGGGTCGCGGTAGACCGTGGCCCCCTGCGAGCCGTGCGAACCGCGCTTGTCCGCGCCCTTCGTGCCGAACACCTCGAGGAAGTGGTCGAGGTCCTTCACCTTCGTCGTCGCGAGCATCATGTCGTGTTCCCTCCGTGGTGGGGTCCGTGGGCCCCGATGTCCTCCAGCCCGGTGGCTGGCTCGACCGCAATCCTGCGTCGCCGCGGTCCCTCACCACATGAGGAGATTCCCCCATTTTCCGATCACCTGACGGCCCGTGGGCGGGACTCACCCCTGGCCGACCTCGACGACATCGTGGTCGAAGGCCCACCGGGTGGCGGCGGCCCGGTTGGTGAGGTCGAGCTTCGTGTAGATGTGCTGGATGTGGTTGTCGGCGGTCTTCGCCGAGATGAACAGCCGCTCGGCGATCTCGCGGGTGGACGCTCCGCCGGCGATCAGGCGCAGCACCTGGGTCTCGCGGGCAGTCAGGCCCGCTGCCCCGGCTGCGTCCTGGCCGGCGACGGCGAGAGCGCGGCGGGCGAGTTCGATCTGGTGGAGGGCGTACGACGCGGCGTCGCGGACGTCCATCGCCGCGCCGGCCGCGGCGAACCGGTCTGCGGCCTCCTGACCGAGCCGTGCGTCGAGCCGCCCGTCGAGATCGGCGAGGCCGGGCACGTGGTGGGCGCTGCCCTCCTCGCGCGCCATCGCGCCGACGAGGGTCTTGGCGATGCTCGGACGGTCGAGCCGCTCGAACAGGGCGGGCAGGCTGGCCAGCGAGATGACCAGCTGGGCCACCGCGCCGGAGCGCACGAAGGCCCCGATCGAGGTGCCGAAGAGGCTCAGCGCCGTCTCCAGCTGGCCGTCCGAGGTGTGCAACAGGGCGGCGTCGCGAGCCAGGAAGCCCTCGAAGAACCGCACGTCGTGCTCGCCGAGGTAGGTCATCGCCTCGTCCCAGGTCCGCAGGGCGCGCTCCGGATCCGACCTGGAGTAGGCCAGCCCGACGATCCACAGCGTGTAGGTGAGCCAGTAGGGGTTGCCGAGATCTCGCGCGGCCGCCAGTGCCGGCTCCGTGAGCAGCAACGCCTGCTCCACCTGTCCCGATGACTGCAGGCCGTCGACGTACGCCGCGATCCCGTAGGCCCGCCCTCGGCCGGGCAGCGCCGCGACCTCGCGGGTCAGCTCGACGTACCGGTCCAGGTTGCCGCAGTAGACCTGGCCGAGCGCCTCGATGAACGTCGCGTAGCCCGGCTCGCAGAACTCGTAGCCGGGCCGGCCCTCCAGCTCGGCGGCGCGGTGGGCGTTCGCGGTCGCGACCTCGGCCCGGCCCACGAAGCAGGCGTAGCCCGCCGCGGCGTACAGCCTGTGCAGCCACCGGACGTCGGCCTCCTGCGCGGCGTCGAGCATGGCCTCCGCCCACGAGATCGTCTCGAACAGCTCGACGGAGAACCCCATCAGGGCCGCATGGGCGGCGATCGCGGCGGCAGCCTCGACCTGACCGCGGTCCAGGCTCCACCGGTACGCCGACCGCAGGTTCGCGAGCTCGGCCTGCACCCAGTCGGCCTGGGACCGCCAGCCGGGGCCGTTCCAGAGCTCCCACCGCCGAGTCGCCTCGCGTGCGAGGTACACCGCGTGCAGGTCCCGGGCCGCCTCGAGCTCACCGGTCTCGTCCAGCCGCTCGTCGGCGTACGCCCGGATGGTCTCGAAGAGGCTGTACCGGGTCCTCGCCGAGTCGAGGTGGGCCACGACCAGGGACTTGCGGACCAACGAGTCGAGCAGCCGGAGCACCTCGACGTCGTCGCTGGCCTCGGCGACGGCACACAGTGCAGGCAGGTCGAAGCCGCCCGAGAACACCGACGCCGTGCGCAGGATCGCGCGCTCGTCGTCGTCCAGGAGGTCGTAGGACCAGGCCACCGCGTGCGGCAGCGTCGCCTGGCGATCCGGCCCCAGCTCGGGTCCGGTGAGCAGCCGGAACCGGTCATCGAGCCGCTCGGACACCTCGACCGCGCTCATCGCCGCCATCCGCGCTGCGGCCAGCTCGATGCCGAGCGGCAGCCCGTCGAGGGTCGCGCAGATGCGGACGACGGCCTGTGCGGTCTGCTCGTCGAAGATCCCGAAACCTGGTCGCACGACGCGCGCCCGATCGCTGAACAGCGCCACCGCGTCGGATGTCACGCCGTCCGCGGCGAGCGGCGCCACAGCCAGGGGAGATTCACCCGGCGTCCGCAGGTGCTCGCGCGAGGTCGCCAGCACGTGGGGTACCTCGGAGCGGGCGAGGATCTCGCCGATCGCGCTCGTGGCTGCGGCGAGCAGGTGCTCGCAGTTGTCGACGATGACCAGCACGCGACGGCCTGCCAGTGCCTCGGCCACCGTGTCGATCACCCGAGCATCGCCCTGCGGCGTGATGCCCAACGCGGTGGCGATCGCGTCGGGGACCGCTTCGGCGTCGCCGAGGGGCGCGAGCTCGACCAGCCAGACGCCGTCCGGGAACTCCTCGGCGAGATCAGCACCGACCGCCAGCGCGAGCCGCGTCTTCCCGACACCGGCCGTCCCGGTGAGCGTCACCAGCGACCGGGTGCGCACCAGCGCGGCCACCTCCGCCACGGCTCTCGAGCGCCCCACGAGGGTGCTCGTGGAGCGCGGCAGGTTCCCGCGGACCCCCTCAGCGCTCACCGGCTCAGTCTCGCATCGACTTCCGGCGCGTGATGCGTGGTTGAATCGGCATCGGGGGAGGGAGGTGGCCCGATGGATCACCGGACGCTGCTCGAGCGCGCCGAGCGCCAGCTGGTGCAGGTCATCGACGGGCTCGACGAGACCGAGATGGACGTGGTCACGAACTGTCCGCCATGGACCGTCCGTCGCCTGGCCAGTCACGTGCTGAAGAACCAGCTGTTCTGGGCGGGCAGCGTCACCGACCAGCATCTGATGGATCTCGAGGAGTCGATGGGCGCGGTGCCTTACGACGGCGACCTCGCGCCCATCGCCGCCGAGGTGGCTGCCCAGGCGCTGGGCCTGTGGCGCACCGAAGGCGTGATGACTTCCCAGCACGACACCCCGTTCGGCGTCCTTCCCGGCACCGTGGTCATCGACTTCGCGGTCATCGACGCAGCCGCGCACGCGTGGGACCTGTCGTCCAGCGTCGGCCGCGCGATCGACTTCCCCGCGGAGACGATCCCCGCATTGTCCGACGTCGTCGCACTCACCTGCACCGACCACACCATCGAGCTGGGTCTGGTGAAGCCGCCGACCGAGCCGCCCGCGGATGCCACCGACACCGAGCGGCTGATGGCGGCCGCGGGTCGCACGATCCCTCGCTGACGCAGCACACCTAGCATCGGCTACCGCTTCTCGCCGGCCAGGAAGAGGCTGACCGCCTTCTCGATGCGTCGCTGGCGGGTCTCCGGAGCCTTGGCCGCGTTGATGTTGTCGATGTGGTAGCGCTGCAGGCTGTTCGACAGCCCGTCGAAGAACTGCCGAGCCGGCTGCTGGGCATCCATCGCAGCCGCGAAATCCGCGGGCACGTCCACCTCGCGGGGAGTGTCCGCGACCCGAAGGGTCACCGAGATCGGATCGCCACCCTTCAACCCGGTGGCGGCGCGAACCGCAGCACTGACGCCGATCAGGTAACGCCCACCCATGACCGCGACGGTGCTGCGGTACTCGTACCCGTTCACCCGCACCACGACCGGAGGCCGCTTCCCGCTCTCGAGCCGCTCGATCACGTCGTCCGGCACCGGGATCCCGGTGTTGTTCCCGCTCGCGCTCAACGTCGTCTCGAAGGTGACGCCTTCGTCGTCGTCCCGCGCCATGGGCACTCCCCGGTCCGGTCGGTCCTCGTCTCGGATCGTACCCACGGGCGAGTAGGTCATGGGAAGGACGCGCGCCGATTCGCGGCGGCGTACGCCTTCGTTCGACATCAAATCCTCCGGCGACGCAACCTGAAGGCCGGCTGGCGCGTCTCTAGTACATACGCAGTCCGGGTTGCGGATCCAGGAGGAGGCACCATGAGCGTCGTCGACACGAGAGCGCCGGAGTCCGACGCGGTCTCGGCCAGCCCGCTCGCAGCACCCCACGTGCACGCCTGGGAGCTGCGCGCCGTCGAATTCGACACCTGGGGTCAGGTCAGCTACTACGAGTGTCTCGGCTGCCCGCACGTGCGCTACGTCTGACGAGCGGCTTCGTGCTCAGTCCGGCCGGAGCCCCGCCAGCATGATCTCCTGCTGCCGTCGCCACCCGGACTTGTCGTGCGCGAAGTACATCGCCGCCGTCGTGCTGCACATCAACATGCCGTAGTCCTCGAACCGCAGCTCGGCGCGAACGGCGCCCGCCTTCTTGCCGCGCTCGATGATGCGCGAGATGGTGGCGCCGAGCTCCAGCTTGTCCTCCTCGATGCCCTCCCAGTGGAAGCTGTCCAGGTTCATCATCGCCAGCTGGAACGCCGCGTCGTGCTCGACTGTCTCGGCATGCCTGCGCATGACCGTGGCGAGCGCGTCGGCCGGGTCGGCGGTGCGCTCGACCTCGTCGGCGATCACCGCGAACTCCTGGAAGCGCTCGCGCACCAGGGCCGTCATCAGCGACTCCTTGGTGGGGAACCGCCGGTACAACGTGCCGATGCCGACCCCGGCGCGCGCGGCGATGTCCTCCATCTGCGCCTGGGTCCCGTGCTCGGCGAACAGGGCGCGCGCAGCGTCGATGATCCGCTCGAGGTTGCGCTGGGCGTCGGCCCGGAGGGGACGCTGGGTCGTGGTCAAAGTGTCCCTCCTGACTGCTTCGATGGATCTGGAAAGCCGGACGCTCGCTTTCCGATAAGTCGTTGACAAGCGGAATCATACTTCCGTATCTTCCCAAGTGGAAGTGGAACTACGGTTCCGGATATCACCAGGAGACCTCCCATGCCCCAGCCCGACCTCAGTACGCCGCGGGCGCGCAACCTCGCGCTGGCGCTGCTCGCGATGACCCAGTTCGTGGTGGTCATCGACGCCTCGATCGTCAATGTCGCCCTGCCCTCGATCGGCAGAGCCCTCGACTTCTCCCAAGCCGACCTGTCCTGGGTCGTCAACTCCTACACCCTGACCTTCGGCGGGTTCCTG
This sequence comes from uncultured Actinomycetota bacterium, assembly GCA_963805425.1. Classification (GTDB taxonomy): domain Bacteria; phylum Actinomycetota; class Actinomycetes; order Propionibacteriales; family Nocardioidaceae; genus Marmoricola. The sequence goes on from CAWDUF010000013.1 coordinate 129,612, forward strand.
CTCCTCGGCGGACGCCTGGCCGACTACCTGGGTCGTCGACGAGTGTTCATGATCGGCATGGCCCTGTTCGCGCTCGCCTCGCTCGCCGGCGGCTTCGCGCAGAACGAGACCTGGCTGATCGCCGCGCGCGCCGTCCAGGGCCTCGGTGCGGCGATCGCGTCGCCGGCAGCGCTGTCGATCATCACGACCACCTTCCCCGAGGGTCAGGAGCGCAACAAGGCGCTCGGCATCTGGGGCGCGGTCGCCGGCGCGGGTGGTGCGGCCGGCGTACTCCTCGGCGGGGTCCTGACGCAGTGGGCCGGCTGGGAGTGGGTGCTCTTCGTCAACGTCCCGATCGGCGCGTTCATCGTCTGGCAGGCGCCGCTGCGGCTGCGGGAGTCGACCGCCGAGGAGGAGAGCGACCGCGCTCTGGACCTGCCCGGTGCGGTCACGGTCTCCGCGGGACTGGCCCTGCTGGTCTACGCGATGGTCGACGCCACCAACGCGGGCTGGTCCTCGGCCCAGACCGTCTGGCGTCTCGCCGGCGCCGCGGTGCTGCTGGTCGCCTTCGTCGTCGTCGAGCTGCGGACCAGGAAGCCGTTGGTGCCGTTCGCCATCTTCAGGCTGCGCACCCTGCGCGGGGCCAACATCATCGGCGTCCTGATCGGGATGTCGCTGTTCTCGATGTTCTTCATGATCACGCTCTACCTCCAGCAGGTCCTCGGCCTCGACGCGCTCGAGGCCGGCCTGGCCTACCTGCCCCTCGCGGTCTCGATCATCCTGACCGCCGGGGCGGCGAGTGCCCTGGTGACCCGCATCGGGTTCAAGACCGTCCTGATCGCCGGGATGCTCTTCGTCGCTGTGGGGCTCGCGTGGTTCAGCCAGATCCAGCCCGACGGCTCCTACGTCGGCAGCGTCCTGGGTCCGTCGATCCTGGCCGGCATCGGGCTGGGCGCCTCGTTCGTCCCGGTGACGATCGCGGCAGTGACGGGCACCGAGGCCCACGAAGCCGGACTGGCATCGGGACTCATCAACACCTCCCAGCAGGTCGGTGGGGCGCTCGGCCTGGCGATCCTCGCGACGATCGCCAACTCCTCGACGAAGGACGCGTTCGCCACCGGGGCCGACAAGGCGACGGCACTGACCCAGGGGTTCGCCGACGCGTTCACCGTGGGCGCGTGCTTCGCAGTCGCAGGCGCCATCCTCACGGCGTTCCTGATCTCCGGACGGGACAGCAAGGCACACGCCGAGGCGGCCGGGAACGGCGAGGTCGCCGTGGTGCCGGCCTGAGTCCCCCAGGCGCGAGGGCTCGGTCCCCGGCGTGAGCCGGGGGCCGAGCCTTGTCCCGTGACCCGTTGCGCCGAGCGACGCAGCGGGTCGGTTCCCGGGCCATGGGTGAAGCGTGAAGCTTCCTCGATCTTGGTGGGTCCGGTGAGACCGACGAGGTGAAGCGGTCAGCCCAGACCGAGCTCGCGGGCCGACTCCTCGCGCATCTGGACCTTGCGGATCTTGCCGGTGACCGTCATCGGGAACTCCTCGACGATCTTCACGTAGCGCGGGATCTTGTAGTGGGCGAGGCGGCCGGTGGCGAAGGTGCGGACGGCATCGGCGTCGAGGGGCGTGGTGCCGGCCAACATCTTGATCCAGGCGCAGAGCTCCTCGCCGAACCTCTCGTCCGGTACGCCGATCACCTGTACGTCCTCGACGTCGGGGTGGCCGTAGAGGAACTCCTCGATCTCGCGCGGGTAGATGTTCTCGCCGCCGCGGATGACCATGTCCTTGATCCGCCCGACGATGTTGCAGTAGCCGTCCTCGCGCATCACCGCCAGGTCGCCGGTGTGCATCCAGCCGCCCCCGTCGACGGCCTCGCCGGTCTTCTCGGGGTCGTCCCAGTAGCCGAGCATCACCGAGTAGCCGCGGGTGCAGAACTCGCCGGTCTCACCGCGCTCGACGGTGTCACCGGAGACCGGGTCGACGATCTTGATCTCGACGTGCGGGTGCACCCGGCCGATGGTCGCCGTCCGCCGGTCGAGGTCGTCGTCCGCCCGCGTCTGGCACGAGACGGGCGAGGTCTCGGTCATGCCGTAGGCGATCGAGACCTCGGCCATGTGCATGTCGTCGATGCACCGCTTCATCACCTCGACCGGGCAGATCGACCCGGCCATGCAGCCGGTGCGCAGCGAGGAGAGGTCGCGGTCGGCGAAGGTCGGGTGGTTCTGCATCGCGATGAACATCGTCGGCACGCCGTAGACGGCGGTGCAGCGCTCCTCCTCGATGCAGCGGAGCGTCACCTCGGGGTCGAAGCCGGGCGCCGGGATCACCATCGTCGCACCGTGCGTGGTGCAGCCGAGGTTGCCCATCACCATGCCGAAGCAGTGGTAGAAGGGCACCGGGATGCACAGCCGGTCACGTTCGGTGAAGTTGATCAGGTCGGTCACGAAGAAGCCGTTGTTGAGGATGTTGCGATGGCTCAGCGTGGCGCCCTTGGGGTATCCGGTGGTGCCGCTGGTGTACTGGATGTTGATCGGGTCGCCGGGCTCGAGGGTGGCCATCCGGTCGGCAACCGCGTCCTTCGGCAGGCCCTCGCCCTCGGCCAGCAGGGCCGCCCAGTCGTCAGTGCCGACGTACACGACGCGCTCGAGCGTGCCACCGTTGGTCGAGCTCAGCCGAGACCGCGTCTCCTCGACCATCGCCCGGTAGTCGCTGGTCTTGAACGCCTCGGCGCTGATCAGCATCCGCAGACCGGACTGGTTCACCGCGTAGGAGAACTCGTGCGTCCGGTACGACGGGTTGACGTTGACCAGGATCGCGCCGATCTTCGCGGTGGCGTACTGGGTGATCGTCCACTCCGCGCAGTTCGGCGCCCAGATGCCGACCCGGTCGCCCTTCGCGATGCCTGCGCCGAGGAGCCCGCGGGCCAGCGCGTTGACGTCGTGGTCGAGCTCGGCGTAGGTCCAGCGCCGGCCGGTGGCGAACTCGACGAGTGCCTCGTTGTCCCCGTGGGCAGCAACGGTCCGCTCGAAGTCGGCACCGATCGTCTCGTCGATCAGCGCCTGGTCGGTCTCGCCCTTGGCGTAGGAATCCACAGCTCCTCCCGGAGGTCCACTCCAGACTAGGACGTTCGATTCGCTCCCGTGAGTGCGGTGGCGCGGGCCTCGCCGGCCTCGATCTCGGCGAGCAGGTCGACGACGTACCGGGCGAAGTCGATCTGGATGGTGTGCCGAGGCGACGCGTAGTACTGCGCCAGGTGCTCGGCCTCGTCCTTCTCCATGATCCGCAGCTGCTCCTCGGGGGTCGGGAGCGTGTAGCTGCCGGCGAGCAGCCGGGCGAGCAGCTTGGACTGCTGCTCGGCGAGGTTGACGATCGTCGGCGACGACTGGGCCAGGCCCATGAAGTAGAGGTGGTCGACACCTGGCTTGATCATCCGCTTGAAGAGGGGGTAGCGGTGGTCGCTGTCGGGATGCAGGTCGGGCTCCCCCTCCCCGTTCGAGCCAGCGTCGAAGAACGGGAACTCCATCGCGTATCCGGTCGCGCAGATGATCACGTCGGCCTCGACCGAGGTGCCGTCGACGAGGTGCACGGTGCGTCCGTCGAGGCGCGCGATCGCCGGCAGCATGTGGATGTCGCCGGAGCCGGCCCTGGTCAGGAAGTCGGCGCTGACCGAGGGGTGCGCCGACAGCGGCTCGTGGTCGGGCTCGGGCAGGCCGTAGCTGCTCATGTTGCCGACCAGCTCCCGGATCAGCTGCCGACTTGCGGTAAGCGCGACGTCGCGCGGGACGTCGGGCGGCGCCATCACCTTGTCCGCGGCCTGTCCGTTGCGGTACTTCGGCAGGACCCAGACGCCGCGACGGGCGGACACGTAGAGCTTCTTCGCCATCCAGGGGCTCGAGAGCTCCGAGGCGATGTCCATCGCGGAGTTGCCCATGCCGACCACGATGACGGTCTTGCCGCGGATCTCGACCGGCTCGAAGGGGTTCACGTACGCGTGGCTGTGCAGCAGCTCGCCGGCGAAGGCGGAGTGGTCGGCCCAGCCGGGCATGCGGGGCCGCCAGTGGTGGCCGTTGGCGACGACCAGGTCGGTGTAGTGGCGGGTCTCGCCGGTGGAGAGGGTGACCTCCCACGCTTCCCCGGTGGTCGAGCCTGTCGAGACCCGCGCCGCGCGCTCGACCCCGGTGCCGAACTCGATCCTCGGTCGCAGGCCGAAGTGGTCGACGTACGCGCGAAAGTAGTCGTGGATCAGCGTGTGGTGCGGGAAGTCGGGGTAGTCGGCGGGCGCCGGGAAGTCCTCGAACTGCAGTCGGGTCGTGGAGGTGTCGATGTGCAGCGACTCGTACACCGCGGAGCGGCCGTTGGGGTTGCGGAAGTACCAGTTGCCACCGACGTCGTCGCTGAGCTCGAACTGGTCGTAGGAGATGCCGAAGTCCGCCAGCCGCTTCGCGGTGGTGATGCCCGAGCAGCCGGCGCCGATGATGCAGACGTGCACCCCGGTGGTCGAGCCTGTGGAAACCGTCACAGAGCTGCCACGCAGTCGAACGTCGTGCGGACGTAGGAGTCGGTCCGCGGCGAGGCCACCGTGTGGATCGCGAGCTTGTTCGGCGTGTACGCAAGGGTGGTGCGCGTGTCCAGGTCGTTGACGACGATCGCGCCGCCGAAGCCGCTCCACCAGCACACCCGGCGGTCGGGGATCGCCGGTGCCGACGCCATCGGGAGGGCGTAGCCGATCCCGTACCTGACCGGGAGGTCCAGCACCAGGTCGGTGCCCTCTGCCTGGACCTCGAACACGCGCGCGATCGTCTCCGGCGACAGCAAGCGGACCCCGTCGGCGACGCCGTCGTGCGGACAGCGCCGACTGCGCCAGCGCGATCCCGCGCGCGTGGCCGTGGCCCCCGGTCGCGCCGTTCGCACCGAGTCGCCAGGCTTCGCCGTTGACGGCGTCGATCGCCAGGAACGGGTTCGGCACCGTGCGCAGGAGGAAGTGGTCCGGCCCGAGCGACGCGTAGTCGACGTCGGATCCCGGGGGCGCGATCAGGTCGGCGACCAGGCCCAGCTCGGCTGCCGGGACGCCGAGGCGGAATCCGCCGCCCAACGGGGCCATCACGTCGTCGTTGACGACCTCGGCCAGCGTGCGTCCGGTCGCGCCGCGGACGACTCCGTCGAGGAGGTGCCCGTGGTTGATGATCTGGTACGCCGGCGCGGAGCCGGGCTCGTACCACGGCTCCTGGGCGGCGAGCATCGACTCGGCGTTCGGCAGGTCGAGGCTCTCGGCGATGGTGATCGGGTCGGTCCAGCCCGGGACCCCGCCGGTGTGACCGAGCAGGTGCCTGACCAGCACCCCGTCCTTCCCGTGGTCGGCGAACTCGGGCCAGTACGACGCGACCGGAGCGTCCAGATCGACCTGACCCCGCTCGACCAGTGTGAGGACCGCGAGCGCCACCATCGTCTTCGACACCGACCAGACCAGGGTGACCGTGTCGCGCGTCCAGGGCATGCCCGGTCGAGCGTCTCCGCCCCAGAGGTCGACGACGAGCTCGCCGTCGTGGACGACCGCGACGGCGGCGCCCAGGTCCTCCCCGCTCGAGAGGTTCTTCTCGAGCAGGTCGCGCAAGGGGAGGAATGCCTCCGAGCAGGTGCCGTCAACCACGCCGCAACTCTAGAACGTGTTCTCGTCCGCCCGTCAAGATGCGCGCGATCAACCCTCGCCAGGCGGCTCCAGCTGGAGGTACCTCCCGAGATGCTGGTCGAGGAGGGCCACGGCCGCCTTCTTGCGCAGTCCTGCCGGATCGGTGAGCAGGTGCAGGAGCAGCCCGTCGACGAGGGCCGTGGTGACAGCTGCAGCCTCCTTGGCGTCATAGCGGGCCACGGCCTCACCGTTCGCCTGGGCTGCCGCGAAGACCTCGGCGCACCGTCGTCGCATGTCGCCGAGAAGCTCGTGCTGCACGGCGGCAAGGTCCGGCGTCACGGCGGCGCGCGCTGCAAAGGCGAGATAGACGCGACACTCGCGACTCCGCAGGTCGTCGAGCGGCAGGAACTCGTGCAGCGCCCGACGCAGGACCGGCGCCACCCGGCCGTCGGTTCCGGGTGGACCGGCGGCAGCGGCGCGGGCGGCCATCCGTTCCAGGACATAGCGAAACGCCGTCTCGAGCATCTCGTCCTTGGACCGGCAGTAGTACTGCACGGTGCCGATCGAGACCCCGGCCTCGGCCGCGACCTCCCGGATGCTGGCCCGGTCGAGGCCGCGTTCGGCGGTGATGGAGACCAGCGCGTCGAGGACGCGTTGCTGGGGAGTGACGGTCACGTCGGCCTCATCGTGGTCATACAAATGTATTGGACAGTCGTATTATACGGTCGTAATGTAGCCGAATGATCACCACGACACGCACCGAGACCCAGCCGCGAGCGGAAGGAGTGGCCTCCTTCGGGGGCTCGCGCTGGGTTCGGGTCGGCCTCGTCGGCTGGCTGCTGACCAACCTGGCGTTGGTCGCCCTCGGCGGAGACCATCTGCCCTTCCACGCCAGCGCCCTCGCCACGCCACCGACCGTGTCTGCGGTGCTGCGGACCAACGCGATGTTCGTCGAGGTGTTCGTCCTGATGGCGGTGGTGCACTTGATGACGCGGCGCCGGCGTACTCCCGACATCGCGTCGCGCTCACCCGAGCACACGCTGGCGGCACGGGAGGTGATCGGGGTGCTGGCGTACGGCGCGCTTGCGATGACCGGCGGCTTCGCCCTCGGTCATGCCCTGGGCTGGCACGCGTTCGGGTTCCACCTCGACGGCATGGTGATCCGCACCGGGCAGGAGGTGGTCCCGCGCGAGGCGATCACCTGGGCGACCTACAACCTGCTGGCCTATGCGGTCCTGCCGCTCGCCTTCTTCCGGCGCCGCTACTCCGGCGAGGCGCTGTCGCTGCGGTCCTCCGACCGGCGGGCGGACCTGCGCCTGATCCTGGCGGTCCTGGTCATCGAGTCGACCGTGCAGCTGTCGCTGACGCCCGCGATCTTCTCCCTCGACGGGCGTCAGCTGCTCCTCGGGGCGCCGTTGACCTTCCTGCTCTCGTTCGCGGGCACGGTGCTGCCCACGATGGTGTTCGTCTACTGCGTCCTCACGCCGCGGTACCTGCGGCTCACCGGCTCGGTCGCGGCCACCGTGATCCTCGGCGGTCTGACCTATGCGTCACTTCACATGCTCGACGGCTGGACCAACGTTGCCACGCCCGCAGACGCGCTGCTGTCGGCGCTCTACGTGGTGCTCTTCTACACCGCCCCGGGGATGTTCAAGACGTTCCTCACCCTGCGCACCGGCAATGCCTGGGTGCACGTCTGGGCCTACCACGCGATCGCGCCGCACACGCTGATCGATACCCCGATGTTCGTGAAGATCTTCGGGATCCGCTGATGCCACCGAGGTGCAGCGCCCATCCACCCACCACTCACACCGATCGACCGAGGAGCCAGCGATGACCGTCAACGACCAGCACCCGTCCGTGATCGTGATCGGGGCCCACGGGGCCCTCGGGAGCCTCGTGGCCGACGCATTCGAGCGCGATGGCTGGCACGTCCGGTCCGCGGGCCGCAGCCCGGACGCGTCCCCGGCGTACCGCCGCTTGGACCTCGCCGACCCGAGCTCGCTCGCACCGGCGATCGAGGGCACGGACCTGGTCGTGACCACGGTCCCGGACCCGCCCTCGCGGCGGAGCGCCACGTGCTGGCCCACGGCGGCTTGCTGCTCAACCTGTCGGCCGGGCCCGCAGCGGACCTGGAGGCGCTGCGCGCGGAGTCGTCGCGGCCCGTCGGCACGGTGGTGATGAATGCCGGGATCGCACCCGGAGTCACCAACCTGGTCGCCGCCGCGCTGCTGAGCGAACACCCCGAAGCCGACGAGGTGCGGCTGGTGTTCACCGTCACCACGAAGGGCAGCGGGGGCGCCGCATCCGGCGACTTCGCCCACCGCGGCTTCACCGGGCGCCGGCACCACTCCGTCATCCGGGCCGGGCTGCCTGCCCCGTTCGGAGCCCGTCGGGTGCTCGGGTTCGCCGAGACCGATCGTGGCTGGCTCGGCCCGGTCGCCGACCAGGTCACCGTCAACCCGTACGTCTGCCTGGCCGAGCGCCCCGCACACGGGCTGATGCTCGCCCTGAACGGCGTCCGGCTGATCTCGAGGTTGCCACGCGCTGCCCTCGGCAACGGCCGTCGTACGGCGGTGGAGGACGCCAGCAACGAGGCGGTCGCGCACTCGGTCGCGGTGCTGCGCCGCGGGACGGAGCTCGACTCCAGGTTCGTCTGCGGGCGCGGGGACTTCCGGATGGCGGCAGCGAGCACCGTCGTGCTCGGGCGCGCCCTCGCCGACCGTGCCTTGACATCGCCGGCCCCCGGCGCCTGGTACCCCGAGGAGCTGACCACCCTCGCTGACGTGGACGGCGTGTTGCGTGGCGCAGGTGTTCACGTGGTGGCGAGGTCTGAGCTGGAGTCGGTCGCCTGACGGTCGCGGTCGGCCGGATCGGGCGCGCGCTCGACAGAGGAAGCCGCAGGCCAGAACGTGTCTGACCTGCGGCTTCGGTGGTGGGCAGGGGCGGGGTCGAACCGCCGACCTTCCACTTTTCAGGCGGACGCTCGTACCAACTGAGCTACCTGCCCAACAGCGCAGAAGCATACAGGCCGCTGAGGGGGTGGCCGAACCGGGTGCAACGGCGTCTTCGCCGGTCAGTGGGACAGGCGCCGGGCGATCGCCGGGATCACGATGGCGGCCGCGACGAGGTGGTCGAACGCCAGGACGCAGGCCGCTGCGGCCGACAGCCCGATCAGGGCCGGGGCGACGCAGGAGACGACCGCGAGGGTCCACGCCGTGCGGGTGAAGGTACGCCGCGGCTGCGACGCGCGGCGGCGCACGCCGGCCGCCAGGGCGACGCCCAGGAGCGCCCCGATGAAGGTCAGCTGGGCGAACGCGAACCACGGGATCGACTTGCCGGTGGAGTCCGCGAAGGACACACCGGCAGCGTGTGCGGCGACGGCGACGGCGGTCGTCACCGACGCGGCAAAGGCGCCCGCGGCGGAGCCGGTCTTGAGGAGGGTGAAGCGGCGGGTGGGGGTGGCGGTGCGGGTGGCGGTGCGGGTGGCGGTGCGGGTGGCGGTGGTCTGGATCGTGCTCATGGTGATCTCCGTTCGGCGGTGAGAGCCGGCTCCTTGCCGGCTTTCGTGATGGCTACGAACGGGTGGTGCTGGATACGACAGCGCGACTCGCAGGAATCTCACCGAGATCGTGGTCTCGGCTGATCGCTCGCTTCGCTCGCTGCTCGACCAGCCTGGTCGAGGGGTTGCCAGGGGCAGGGTGCGACCGGTACAACTGGACATGTGTCCGATCAGGTGTCCAAGTACGCGCAGCCGGAGCGCCGGCCGGCCGTGGTGACCGGGGCCTCCTCCGGCATCGGTGCCACCACTGCGCACGCGCTGGCCGGGCCGGCTTCCCGGTCGCGCTCGGTGCCCGGCGGGTCGACAAGTGCGCGGAGATCGTCGAGCAGATCCGGGCGGCGGGTGGCGAGGCGGTCGCGCACCCGCTCGACGTCACCGACCAGGCCTCGGTCGACGCGTTCGCGAAGGCGGTCGACCGCCGACCTCGGCGACGTCGAGGTGCTGGTCTCCAACGCCGGCCACGTCGCGCCCGGGATCATCCACGAGGTCAGCACCGAGCGGTTCGCCGCGGAGATCGACCTCAACCTGCTCGGCGCGCACCGGCTGGTCCGCGCCTTCGTGCCCGGGATGGTCGAGCGCCGGCGCGGTGACGTCGCTGTTCGTCAGCTCCGACGTCGCCGTGCGGGCCCGGCCGTTCATGTCGTCCTACGCGGCCGGCAAGTGGGGCCTCGAGGGCATGGTGCACGCGATGCAGATGGAGCTCGAGGGCTCCGGCATCCGGGTCTCGCATCGTGCGGCCCGGCCCGACCTGGAGCGAGATGGGCAGCGACTGGGAGACGCCGAGGCCGGCCGACGTGCTCACCGGCGTGGATCAAGTTCGGCCTCGCCCGGCACACGCACTTCCTCAAGCCCGCGGCGCTGGCGGACGCCATCGAGACCGTCGTCAGCGCGCCGCGCGGCGTGCACCTGAACCTGATCGAAGTGAACCCCGAAGCACCCCTGGAGGAGAAGTGACCGGTTTCGACAGTCGACCCGGAGCGGCGTCGACGGCATCCGCGAGGTCTCGCGCCGGTTCCCCGAGTCCGAGCACGGTCACCTCGAGGACCTGCGCGACGACCCGATCGACCTGCTGCACCGCGTCCGCGACGGAGTGCGGCGACATCGGCCGCTTCCGGCTCGCCGACCGCGACGTCGTGCTGGTCACCGGGCGCCGAGGCCAACGAGGCCTTCTTCCGCGCGCCCGACTCGGTGCTCGACCAGGCCGCGGCGTACCCGTTCATGACGCCGATCTTCGGCAAGGGCGTCGTCTTCGACACCACGCCCGAGCAGCGCCAGGAGGTGCTGAAGAACCAGGCGCTCAAGGGCGAGATGATGCGCGGCCACGCGAGCACCATCGAGAACGAGATCAACCGGATGGTGGCCGAGTGGGGCGACGAGGGTGAGATCGACCTGCTCGACGTTCTTCGCCGAGCTCACCATCTACACGACGTCGGCCTGCCTGATCGGGATGCCGTTCCGCGCCGAGCTCGACGGCCGCGTTCGCCGAGTACTACCACGAGCTCGAGCGCGGCACCGACGCGCTGGCGTACGTCGACCCGTACATGAAGGGCGTCGAGTCGCTTCGAGATCCGCGACGCTGCGCGGCTGCAAGCTGGTCGACCTGGTGCAGGGGATCATCGACAAGCGGGTCTGACAGGTCGCGCGGCGGAGGTCGCCCGCGAGGACCGCGACCTGCTCGACGTGCTCATCTCGATGAAGACATGAGGACGGCACCGACCACTTCAGCGCCGACCAGATCACCGGCATGTTCATCTCGATGATGTTCGCCGGGCACCACACCTCCTCGGGCACCGCGGCCTGGACGCTGATCGAGCTGCTCCGCCACCCCGACGCGATGGCCGACATCGTCGCCGAGCTCGACGAGCTGTACGCCGACGGGGCACCGTGAGGTGTCCTTCCAGGCGCTGCGCTCGATCCCGAACCTCGAGGCCGCGCTCAAGGAGACGCTGCGGCTGCACCCCCCGCTGATCCTGCTGCTGCGGGTGGCCCAGGAGGACTTCGAGATCGGTGGTCACCTGCTCCCGGCCGGCACCATGGTCGGCGCCAGCTCCGCGGGTCTCGAACCGGATCGCCGAGGACTTCCCGGACCCCGAGCGCTTCGACCCGGAGCGCTACCTCGACCCGCGCCAGGAGGACCTCGCAGCACCGGTGGACCTGGATCCCGTTCGGCGCCGGCAAGCACCGCTGCGTCGGCAACGCGTTCGCGATGATGCAGCTCAAGGCGATCTTCTCGGTGATCCTGCGCGACTACGAGTTCGAGATGACCCAGCCGTCGGAGTCCTACGCCGACGACACCTCCAAGATGGTCATCCAGCTCGCCAGCCCCGCGAAGGTCCGCTACCGGCAGGCGTGGTTTGCGACGAGCTCGAAACCCGGGGTCGGCCGATGAAGGTCACTGCCGACCTGGAGCTCTGCCAGGGACACCAGATGTGCCAGTTCGAGGCACCCGACGGTGTTCGGCCTGAACGAGCGACGACGACAAGGTCGTCGTGCTCGACGAGACCCGCCCGAGTCCCTGCGCGAGAAGGTGCAGCGCGCGGTCAAGTACTGCCCCGCGATGGCTCTGACCGTCTCGGACATCGAGACTGTCGAGATGCCCGCACCCCACGAGGAGACATGATGCCAGACTACACCCGCGCCGAGCTCGAGGAGTTCTGGGACTCCTGGCTCGAGGTCAACCGCGAGGCCGAGCGGATCGGCGACTGGCGGATCATGGCCGAGCACTACGCCGTCGACGCCACCTACGGCTGGATGTACGCCCCGGACGAGCACTTCATGGCTGTCGGCCGCGACCAGATCCGCGACTGGGCGATCGGCATCGAGATGGACGGCCTCGACGGCTGGCACTACGACTACCAGGCCATCGCTGATCGACGAGCGGAAGGGGATGGTCGTCGGCTTCTGGAAGCAGAAGTCCGGCATCCTCGACGAACGACCGGCCAGGAGTTCGAGATCCTCGGCATCGGCGGTTCGTGGTTCGGCGTCGAGCGGCAGACCGACGGTGCCGACGCCGGCAAGCTGAAGTTCGCCTGGCAGCGCGACTGGTTCGACATGCCGTCGACCTCGCACACGTTCCGTCGAGATCATCAAGGCCGACAAGGCGCCCGACACACTGCTCAAGCGGATGTCGGTCACCGGCCTCGGTGTGCCCGGCCACTACCACTACCAGGACATCCCGTCGCCGGTCTGGCCGCCGCCGGTCGAAGCGCGGCGAGCTACCTCACCCAGGAGGCATCTCGACAAGCTCGATGTCCGAGGAGAAGGAGACCGCCCGATGACCGTCCCCCACCCCTGCTGCTGATCGACGGCAAGCTGACCTCGGCGAGCGACGGGGCGACGTACCCGATCCTGAACCCGGCCACCGGCGAGGAGATCGGGCAGGCGCCCGACGCACGGCGCGTCGGACGTCGATGCCGCGATCGCCGCCGCCCGCACGGGCGTTCGACGAGACCGACTGGTCGACGAACCTCGAGCTCCGGGTGCGCTGCATCCGCCAGCTCCAGCAGGCACTGTACGACAACGCCGAGCGATGCAGGCGCTGACCACGGCCGAGGTCGGCGTGCCCGGCTTCATGACGGCGCGGCCCGCAGTATCGACGGTCCGGTGGAGTCGGCTCACCTGCGTCGCGGACACTGGCCGAGTCCTACGAGTGGGAGACCGACCTGGGCGTCGCCTCGCCGATGGGCATCCCGAGCCGGCGGACCGTGCGCCGCGAGCCGGTCGGGGTGGTCGCCGCGATCACGCCGTGGAACGTGCCGACCCAGATCAACCTCGCCAAGGTCGCTCCGGCGCTGGCCGCCGGCTGACACCGTGGTGCTGAAGCCGGCGCCGGACACCCCGTGGGTGGCCTGCGAGCTGGGCCGGCTGGCGGCCGAGCACACCGACCTGCCGCCGGGCGTGCTTCAACGTGGTGACGCCGCGGTCCAACGACGGTCGCCGGCGATGCTGGTCACCGACCCGCGGATCGACCTGGTCTCGTTCACGGGCTCGACCGCGACCGGCAGGGCGATCATGGCGGCCGCGGCGCCGACGCTGAAGAAGGTGTTCCTCGAGCTCGGGGGCAAGTCGGCCGCGATCGTGCTCGACGACGCCGACCTGGCCGCTGCGGTCGGCACCACCGCGTTCTCGGTCTCGATCCACGCCGGCCAGGGCTGTGCGCTCACCACCCGGCTGGTGGTGCCGCGCGACCGGTACGACGAGGCGGTGCAGGTCGCCGCCGACACGATGGCCTCGATCGGGGCGAAGGACCCGACCGACCCGGGCGCGATCTGCGGCCCGGTGATCTCGGCGGCGCAGCGCGACCGGGTCGAGCGCTACCTCGACCTCGCCGTCGAGGAGGGTGGCCGGTTCGCCACCGGCGGTCACGTCGACGCGAGCAAGGACGGTCAGCTCTCCGGGGGCTTCTGGATCGAGCCGACGGTGATCGCCGGGCTCGACAACTCCTCGCGGGTGGCGCAGGAGGAGATCTTCGGGCCCGTGCTGGTGGTGATCCCGCACGACGGTGACGACGACGCGGTCCGGATCGCCAACGAGTCGCCGTACGGGCTCTCGGGGTCGGTCGACTGCGGCTCGCTGGAGCGGGCCGCCGGTTGCCGCCCGGATCCGCACCGGCACCCTCGCGGTCAACGGCGGCGTCTGGTTCAGCCCGGACGCGCCGTTCGGCGGCTACAAGCAGTCCGGCATCGGCCGCGAGATGGGTGTCGCCGGGTTCGAGGAGTACCTCGAGACGAAGACGATCGCCGGCAACGGCTGGTGAGCGCGCTAGAGATGCTCGAACCCTGATCCGACCGAGAGCCGGGACCAATCAGAAGGAACGTTTCGAGAACAAGGTCGCGATCGTGACCGGAGCAGCCCAGGGCATCGGCGAGGCCTACGCCAAGCGCGCTGGCTGCCGAGGGCGCGTGCGTCGTCGTCGCCGACCTCAACGAGGACTCGCGGCAAGCAGGTCGCCAAGGCCATCGATGAAGAGCACGGCGAGGCAGCCGGTGGTACCGCGATGTTCGTCCGCATCGACGTCTCCGACGCGGCCTCCGCGACGGCGATGGCGGAGGCGACCATGGCGGCGTACGGCGGCATCGACCTGCTGGTCAACAACGCCGCGATCTACGGCGACATGGCGTTCGACCTGCTGATCACCGTCGACTGGGACTACTACCGCAAGTTCATGAGCGTGAACATGGACGGCGCCCTGGTGGTGACCCGGGCCGTCTACCGCCACATGCAGAAGCGTGGTGGCGGCGCGATCGTGAACCAGTCCTCCACCGCCGCCTGGCTCTACTCCGGCTTCTACGGACTTGCGAAGGTCGGCATCAACAGCCTGACCCAGCAGCTCGCGCACGAGCTCGGCGGCATGAACATCCGGGTCAACGCGATCGCGCCCGGGCCGACGGACACGCAGGCGACCCGCACGCAGGCCGGTGACGCGGCCCACGACATCGTCCGCACCAGCCTCGCCCTGAAGCGGATGGGTCAGCCCGAGGACATGGTCGGCGCCTGCCTGTTCCTGCTCTCCGACGAGGCCTCCTGGGTCACCGCGCAGATCCTCGACGTCGACGGCGGGCAGGTGTTCCGCGCATGACTCCATCCCCGGTGGTCGAGCCTGTCGAGACCCAGCCTGTCGACCCTTCCACAGGCTCAGGGACCGGACGCGTGGGCTTCGTCGGACTCGGCAACATCGGCAAGCCGATGGCGACCCGGCTCGCCGGCTGGTCCGGCGGGCTGACCGTCTTCGACATCGCGCCGGAGCCGCTGGCCGAGCTGGAGAAGGCGGGCGCCCGGGTTGCCGGGTCGGTGGCGGATCTCGCTGCCGAGTGCGGCGTGATCTGCGTGATGGTCAACACCGACGCCCAGGTGCGCGACGTGATGGGGGAGATCCTCGGCGCCGCCAGGGCCGGTACGACGGTCGCGGTGCACTCGACGATCTCACCGGACCTGCCGCCACGGCTCGAGGACCTCGCCGGCCGGCACGACCTGCTCTTCGTCGACGCCCCGGTGAGCGGTGGTGCGATGGGCGCGGCCGACGGCACGCTCGCGATCATGGTCGGTGGCAGCGACGCGGCGTTCGCGGCGGCCGCGCGAGCCGCTCGCGCTGATGGGCACCGAGGTGGTGCACTGCGGCCCGGCCGGCAACGGCACCGCGGCCAAGCTGGCCCGCAACCTGCTGCACTTCGTCGCGTTCACCGCGACCGGCGAGGCGCTGCGCCTGGCCGAAGCCGCCGGCATCGACCTGGTCGCGCTCGGCCGGATCGTCCGGCACACCGACTCGATCACCGGCGGGCCGGGCGCGATCATGCACCGCGACACCACCGCGCCGCTGGCGCCCGACGACGGCTGGACGTCGATCTTCGAGCACGTGCTCGCGATCGGCGAGAAGGACCTCGCGCACGCGATCGAGCTGGCGGACCGGCTCGGGGTCGACGTACCGATGGCGCAGTACGCCTCCGAGCACCTGGCCGGGGCGCTGGGGCTGGTTTCGACAGGCTCAACCACCGGGGGCGCAGGCTCGACGTCCGATCGGGAAGGGGTACAGGCATGAGCGGAAAGTTCGACGACCTGCCCGAGGCGCGCAGGCGCGGCCTGGAGAAGATGGAGCAGGTCTACGGGTTCGAGATGAACGACATGGACGGCGACTTCTTCGGCTACACCGCCGACCACCTCTTCGGGGAGATCTGGCAGCGACCGGGGCTCTCGGACCGCGACCGCCGGCTGCTGCTGATCGGGATGCTCTGCTCGCACGGCGCCCAGGACGTGCTCTCGATCCAGATCCCCGCGGCGTACAGGGCCGGCGAGCTCGACGAGGACCAACCTCCGCGAGATCGTGATCATGGCCTGCCACTACGCGGGCTGGCCTGTCGGCGCGCGGCTGAACAGCCTGGTCGAGGACACCATCAGCAAGGCGAAGAAGGATCGCGGCGATGGCTGAGAGCACGTTGACACCGACCTGCGCCAGGGCCTCAACCCGCGCCAGGCGGAGACCGTCGAGCGATTGCTGCTCGCCGGCGAGGCCGAGCTCGAGGAGGTCGGCCCGGACTCCCTGACGATCCGGACGGTCGCTCAGCGGGCCGGGGTCTCGCCGGCGACGGCATACACCTACCTCGCCTCGAAGAACCATCTCTTCGCCGAGCTGTTCTGGCGGGCGATCGTCACCCAACCCGGCCCCGAGCCGGAGGGCGACACCGCGGTCGAGCGGATCCAGACCTTCACCCGGCACATGGCCGCAGCTGCTCGGCCGCTCGCCGCACCTCGCGACCGCCGCCAACATCGCGCTCCTCGGCACCGACCCCGAGGTCGAGCGCTTGCGCCTGGTCATCGGCACGGAGTTCGTGCAGCGCTTCCGGGACGCGATCGGCGGCCCGGTCGACCCGCGCGTGGTCGAGGCGCTCACGTTCGCGTTCTCCGGTGCTCTGCTCCAGGCCGGCATGGGTCTGGTGACGTACGACGAGCTCAGCGGACGCCTCGACGACGTCGTCGCCGTGATCATGGAGGGCCACTGAGATGACTGCCGACCCGTCGACAGTGCCCGCTGCACTTCGACCACTACGACCACGCGCTGCAGGACGACCCGTACCCGACGTACGCGCGGATGCGGGAGGAGGCGCCGCTGTACCACAACGAGGAGCAGGACTTCTGGGTGCTGTCGCGGCACGCCGACCTGCACAAGGCGTTCCGGACCGACGACGTCTTCTCCAACAAGATGGGTGTGTCGCTCGACCCGAGCTCGTGGAACGAGGACGCCCACCTGGTCACGTCGTTCCTCGGGATGGACCCGCCGGAGCAGACCCGGCTGCGCAAGCTGGTCTCCCGCGGCTTCACCCCGAAGCGGGTCGCCGACCTCGAGCCGCGGATCACCGAGATCAGCGGGCAGTACCTCGACGCGGCGGTGGAGCGCGGGACCTTCGACTGGATCGGCGACTTCGCCGGCAAGTTCCCGATGGACGTGATCTCCGAGATGCTCGGGGTCCCCCCGGCTGACCGCGACGAGGTGCGAAAGTACGCCGACCTGCTCGTCGTACGCGAGGACGGGCTGCGCGACGTGCCACCGGCGGGCTTCGAGGCCGCGATCTGGCTGTTCGGCTACTACGGTGACCTGCTCGCCGACCGCAAGAGGAACCCGAGCGACGACCTGGTGAGCGCGTTGATCTCGGTGACCGGTGAGGACGCCGACGAGGACGGGCGGATGACCGACCAGGAGCTCACCGCGTTCCTGTTCCTGATGGTGGTCGCCGGCAACGAGACCACCACCAAGCTTCTCGGCAACGCCGTGGCAAGCATCAGCCGGCACCCGGACCAGCGCGCGGCCGTGTTCGCCGACCCTGAGCTGATCGAGCCCTGGATCGAGGAGACGCTGCGCTACGAGGCGTCCAGCCAGCTGCTCGGCCGGCTGACCCTGAAGGACCTCACCGTCGACGGGGTCACCTGCCCGGCCGGCTCGCAGATCATGTTCAACATCGGCGCGGCGAACCACGACCACGACGTGTTCTCCGATGCCGAGGAGTTCGACATCCTGCGCGACACGCGCCGAGCTGGCCAGGCACATCGCGTTCGGCGGCGGCAGGCACTACTGCCTCGGTGCGAACCTGGCCCGGCTCGAGGCCAACATCGCGCTGCAGCAGCTCGTGTCGCGGTGCTCGTCGATCGAGGTGGCAGCGAGAGCCGAGGCGGTTCTACTCCGCCAACGTGCGCGGCTACGCGTCGCTGCCGGTGAGGGTCACGCCGCGGTGACCAGTCGCTACGCCTCGCTCACTCGAGCAGAGCTCGCGGTACTCGTGCCCGAGCTGCTGCTCATCGGGCAGCTGATCGACCGCTCCGGGATGGCGTGGTGCATCGCGGCATACGGGCGCGAGGGGATGCAGCGGGTCGCGATCGAGGAGTGGATGGCGGCGAGCCCGATCTACACGCGCCGGATGCAGCAGGCCCTGGGCTACGAGGGCGACGACGTGGTCACGATCTTCAAGGGCCTGCAGCTCGACATCGGTGCGCCACCGCAGTTCATGGACTTCAGGTACGCCGTGCACGACCCGTGGCACGGCGAGTTCCACCTCGACCACTGCGGTGCGCTGATGGACGTCGAGCCGATGGGCCCGGACTTCGTGCGCGGCATGTGCCACGACATCGAGGACCCGACGTTCGACGCCACCGCGGTCGCGACCAACCCGCGCGCACAGGTGCGGCCCGTGCACCGGCCGCCGCGTACGCCGACCGGCCGGACGCCGCACTGCGCCTGGACGGTGACGATCGACGAGTCGCACCCGCCGGTGACCGAGTCGGCCGACTGCACGGCATTGAGGTCGTCGCGAGCTGCTCGTCTCGAGCTCGACGCGATCGATCCTGCCTCGCCCGGGCTCCCGGACTACTCCGGGCCGCTGCTCTCCGACCTCGACTTCGCGGCGTTCTCGCACAGCGCGCTGGTGCGGATGGCCGACGAGGTGTGCCTGCAGATGCACCTGCTCGATCTCGGCTTCCTGCGCGCGATCGGGCGCCGGAGCTCGCGGTCAGAAGTGCGCGGGATCGCCCTGCGGCAGCTGGTCGGGATCGCCGGCGTGGCGGCCGAGCGGATCCATCGTGCTCTGGGGCTGCCCGCCGACGAGGCCGGCGCGTTGCGCACGCTCTCGCTGCATCCGCTGCTGAACCCTGCTGCGTATGTCGACGCGACGATCGGTGAGTCCCTCGAGGTGCGGCCCTCGCCGGCGCACGAGGACGGCGGCTGGATCGCGCTCTGCGGTCCTTCGTCGGTCGGCCCGATGCAGGCAGCGGTCCGAGCCGTCGACCCGCATCTCGACGTGTCGGTGAGCGGGTCCGAGCAGGACTGGGTGGCGCGCGTCGTACGCCGCGACGACCCGGCTCCGGTCGCCGAGGAGGTCGCCGTCACCCGGATCAGCACCGGCGCCGCCTTCACCTTCGAGCCGCGCCGGTCGCTGCCGATCACGCCTGTGTGAGTGCGGGTCGGCTCGTAGCCGAGCGTGCAAATGTCGCTGGTGGGGCCACCGGCTGCCCCACCAGCCCCTTGCGCGACATTTGCCTGCTCGTCTACGAGAAGGAGTGGTGACACGCACGTCGGCGGCCCGCCCCCGAGCTCGGCCGCGCCGGCGGCCGGCCGCACTCGTAGCCAGACATGCGAAGGTGGCTGGTGGGGTCGAGATCGGCCCCACCAGCCCCGCCCGCGACATTCGCATGCCGGTCTACGAGCGTCGCGGTCGCAGCAACCCGCCTCACCCCCGCGGCGCGTCCGGCTGGCCCGGTCGGAGGGCGACGGCGACCACGACGGCCACGGCGATCAGGGCGGCCGCGGCGCAGCCCGTTGCCGTGGCGAAGCCGTGCACGGTGGCGGAGAGTGGGCTGCCGGCGTACCCGTGCGTCGCGTTGATCGCGATCGTGTTCAGCGCCGCCGTCCCGACGCTGGCGCCGATCTGCATCGCGGTGTTGGCGGTCGCGGCCGCGATCCCGGCCAGCCTGGGTTCGATGTCGCTCGTGGCCACGCCGATCGACGGTGTGAAGACGAAGCCGGCGCCGGCGCCGACGAGGACCATCGCGGGCAGGATCAGCGACAGGTACCCGCTGGACGGTTCGAGCCGCGTGAGCAGGCCGAGCCCGGTCGCGGCCGCCGCCAGACCCGGAGCGACCAGGGCGCGCGGCGAGGTCGACGCCATCAGCCGGCTGGCGATGCCCGAGCTCACGATCACCGCCAGGTTGAGGGGCAAGAACGCGACCCCGGTCCGCAGTGGGGTGTACCCGAGCACGACCTGGAAGTGGTAGGTCAGCATCAGGAACATGCCGAAGGTGCCGATCACCGACGTGGCGACCGCCAGGTACGCCGTGGCCCGGTTGCGGTGCACGAGGATCGACAGCGGCAGCAGCGGCTGCTCGATCCGCACCTGGCGGAGGACGAAGGCGGCGCCGACGGCGACCCCGACCGCGCCGGGCACGATCACGTTGTCGGAGACCCAGCCGTGCCTCGCCGCCTGGCTGCAGGCGAGCACGAGCGAGGCGAGGGCGCCGGTGGCGAGCACTCCCGACACCATGTCGATCCGGGTCGGGAAGCCGTCACCGCGCGGGAGCGCCCGGCTCCCGACGAGCAGCGCGCCGGCGGCGATGATGACGTTGACGTAGAGGCACCAGCGCCAGCCGGCGTACTCGGTGAGGACGCCGCCGAGCAGGAGCCCGGTGACGGCGCCGCTGCTCGCGATCGCGCCGAAGACACCGAACGCCTTGCCGCGTTCGGCCGGCTCGGTGAACGTGATCGCGATCAGCGACAGCGCCGCCGGAGCCATCAGGGCTGCGCAGGCGCCCTGCAGCGAGCGTCCGGCAATCAGCATCGGGAAGCCCGTCGCGGCGCCGGCCAGGGCCGAGCTGAGGGCGAAGCCGACGAGGCCGGTCATCATCGCGAGACGGCGGCCGATCCGGTCGCTGATCCGCCCGCCGAGCAACAGCAGGCCGGCGAAGGACAACGTGTACGCCGTGATCACCCAGGCTCGCTGCGCGTCGTCGAAGCCGAGGGAGGCCTGAGCCGTCGGCAGCGCGACGTTCACGATGGTGGCGTCGAGGGCGACCATCAGCTGGGCGACCGCGATCACGCCGAGGGCGACCCATTTGCTCGGTGTCCTGGCCGCGGCCGTGGCCGCGGGATGTGTGGTGGTCATGGGTTTGTCTCCCTGAGATAACTGGAGGAAGTTCCTCCGGTTGCCAGGATGACACGCGGCCGCGGCGACGTCAATAGAAATGGAGAATATTCCTCCGGTTTGCTACCATGGTCGCGTGACCATGCGAGCCGACGCCCGGCGCAACTACGAGCAGCTCCTGGGGGCTGCGGGCGAGCTGGTCGCGGAGCGCGGGCCGCAGGTGCCGCTCGACGAGGTCGCTCGGCGGGCCGGCGTCGGGATCGCGACCCTCTACCGTCGGTTCCCCGATCGCGACGCGCTGCTGCGCGCACTCGTGCTCGACGCGCTGATCCGCACGCGTGAGGCCGCCGAGAAGGCCGCGGCGAACGACGACCCGTTCGAGGCTCTTGCGACGTACCTGCGGGACGCCCTGGCGCTGCGCGTCTCGGCGATCATGCCGCAGGTGCTCAATCTGATCGATCCCGGCGACGCTGAGGTCGCCGAGGCCCGCGACGCGTCGGCGCAGGCCGTCGCCGACCTGGTCGACGCCGCGCACGCCGGCGGTGACCTGCCCGAGGACGTCACCTTCGCCGACGTCGGCATGATGCTCGTCAGGATCGCTCGGCCGCTGCCGGGGCCGATGGCCGCCGACCTCAAGGACGACCTGGCCCGCCGGCACCTCGACCTGTTCATCCGCGGGCTGCGTGCGCCGGGCGCCGGCGAGCTCGGTGGACCGGAGCTGGACCGCGAGCAGCTGGCGTGGATCACGCGCGGCGATCGGAAGAGATCGACGAGCACTGGTCCGAGACGCACCACAGCCCGGACCTGACGGTCCGGGCTGTGTGAGGGCGACCCCGACGGGACTCGAACCCGCGGCCTCCGCCGTGACAGGGCGGCGCGCTAACCAACTGCGCTACGGGGCCTGGCTGGTGCTCCGGCTTCTCTCAACCTGAAGCCACGGAATGCTAACGCATCGAAGGGTCCGACCCGAAATCGAGCCGGGGCCGCTGCTGCATCCGCACCCCCAACGGGATTCGAACCCGTGCTACCGCCGTGAAAGGGCGACCGAGGGATCGACGGACGATGGTGACGATTGACGAACGTGCAGGTCAGGGCTGACTTCCGTGGTTTGGCGTCGTTGGGCCTCCATGGCGGTTTTCGATTCTCGTGTTGCCCCAGTGTTGCCCAAGACCGCGTATAGTATTTCTTGCTATGCTCGATTCATGACCAGCCGGAGCGACGTACTGCGCGAAGTGATGCGGGAGACTCGCACCACCCAGAGCACGCTGTCACGCTTGTCGGGGGTCCACCAGCCCAGCATCAGTGGCTTCCTGTCCGGCCGCGTCGACCTGAGCGACGAGATGCTCGACCGGCTGCTCTCCTGCATGGGCTACCGGCTCGAGGTCGTGCGCCGACCCGTTCGCCCACACTTGACCCGTTCGGTCGAGCGGTCGTGGCGGCTGCACCGCCAGCTCTCCACCCACCTCTCGCGCGAGACGTTGACCTCGTGGCGGCCCACGGTCTTGAGCAACCTCAAGCGGCTGCAGGGCAGCGTCCGTGGTCAGCCGCACACCCGCAACCTCGACCGCTGGCGCGAACTGGTCCGCAACGGCGACGTCTCCGGTCTACGGCGCGTCATGACCGGTCTCGATGACGACTCCATCGAGATGCGCGAGGTCTCTCCCATGGGCGGCCTACTGCCCCAGGACGAGCGCTCTCAGGTTCTCGAGCTGGTCAACTGACGCGTCGCGATCAGTTGGAGCACGCAATCCGCACCGCCCGCCAGATCATCGAACAGCCCGCGGTGATCATCGTCGGCTCCCAAGCGATCCTCGGCACCTACGACGAGGCCCAACTCCCCGAAGCGGCAACCATGTCGATCGAGATCGACGTCCTCCCGATCGCTCCGACGCGCTTCTGGCGGCCGTCCGCGAGCGGGCCCAGCGCCTGGTGCGGGCAGGGGTGTTGGCCAGCGCAGATGACACGGCGCACCTCACGTGGAACGAACTGATGGACCCGCCGGCGGATGCCGCCGACGTCGTCAAGCGGCGCCGGCAGGAGTACGAGCGGCTGGCCGGCGCGACCGTGCCGGAAGTCGTCACCCTCGCCACGCCTGGCAGCGTGCTGGCTCTCGTCTGCTGACCGGACGGCTGCGCGCAGGAGGTCCGGTGGCGTGACCCTTGACATGTTTTTAAATCTAACTTAGATTCTAGCAATCCGTTGCTCGGGCGGGTGACGGTCGCCGGGGGAGGGCCTCGAAAAGCGGACCGGGAGGGAGCACCACATGCGCGAGGTCATGCCCTTTGTCATCGCCGGACTGGTCAGCGGAGCGGTCTACGGACTCGCGGCCGTGGGGCTCGTGCTGACCTACAAGACCTCGGGTCTCTTCAACTTCGCGCACGGCGCCATGGCGACCGTCTCGGCGTACGCGTTCTACTCGCTGACGGTCGCCGTCGGTACGTCGTGGCAGGTGGCCGCGGTCGTGTGTGTGCTCGTCGTCGGCCCGGTGATGGGACTCGTGCTCGAAGTGCTGGCCCGGGCGGTGGCCCGGACGACGCTCGAGCTGAAGATCGCGGCCACCGTGGGCGTCCTGCTCGTCATCGAGGCGGGAACGACGCTCGTCTACGGACAGCAGCAGGTCCGGGTCGTGCCCGTCTTCCTGCCGGCCGGCGACTTCGCCCTCGGCGGCACGCGCGTGCAGTGGTCCGACGCCGTCACCATCGGCCTTGCTGTCGTCGTGACGGCTGCGCTCTCCGTGGCGCTTCGGCACACCCGACGTGGCGTTGCGATGCGGGCGGTCGTGGACGACGCGGATCTCCTCGACCTCGCCGGCACGAGCCCACTCAGCACGCGGCGTCTCGCGTGGTGTGTCGGCTCAGCGCTCGCGGCGATGTCGGGCGTGCTGTTCGCACCACTCCTGCCGCTCGACCCGCTGCAGCTGACGCTCCTGGTGGTGCAAGCCTTCGGTGCAGCTGCGATCGGCCGGTTCACCAGCCTCCCGCTGAGCTTCACCGGTGGGCTGCTGATCGGAGTGCTGGCCTCGCTGGCGACCCGGTACCTGACGACGGGTCTGCTGGCCGGCGTACCGTCCGCGCTGCCGTTCCTTGCGCTGTTCCTGGTACTCCTGGTGCTGCCACGCCGGCACCTCGTCGAGCGCACGCGCGCCGTTCAACGGATTCGGTCGGACTGGACTGCGCCCACGAGTCTTCAGGTCGGCCTCGGTGTCGCGGTGATCGCGTTCCTTGCCGCCGTGCCGTCGTTCGCCGGCATCCACCTGACCGACTGGACGGTGGCCCTCGCGACCACGATCGTCTTCCTCTCGCTCGGTCTCCTGGTGCGTACGTCGGGCCAGGTCTCGCTGTGCCACGTCGCGTTCACCGCCATCGGCGCCAGCGCCTTCTCCCACCTGTCGGTCGACCGGGGCCTGCCGTGGCCGTTGGCGTTGCTGGGCTGCGGGCTGGTCGCGGTACCGATCGGCGCGCATCCTCGCGATCCCGGCGATCAGGCTCAGCGGCCTCTACCTGGCGCTGTCGACCTTCGGCTTCGGGATCGTGCTGCAGGTCATGTTCTACTCGCAGGACTACATGTTCGGTGCCACCGGCGTGGGCCTGGTCGTGCCCCGTCCGATGTTCCTCGGGCTCGATGGCGACCGGTCGTTCTATATGCTCGTGCTCGCGCTGGCCACGGTGACCGCCGCGATTCGTCCTCGCCCTCAACCGGAGCCGGCTCGGCCGGCTGCTGCGCGGACTGGCCGACTCGCCGCTCGCGCTGCGCACGCAACGGAGTCGACCGTGGACGTCACCCGCGTGCTCGGTGTTCTGCCTGTCGGCCTTCATCGCGGCGATCGGCGGCGCGCTCATCGGCATGGCGCAGACCACCGTGTCCGCAGACACCTACCAACCACTGCTGTCGATCACCTGGTTCGCCGTGATCGTGATCGTGGTGGGTCACGAGCCGTGGTACGCCCTCCTCGGCGCCGCAGCGCTGGTCGTGCTCCCGTCGTACCTGACCGAGCGCCGACGTCGGATTCTGGCTCCAGGTGGTGTTCGGGGCGCTGGCGATCGTCGTGGCGGTCGCGAACGGTCGGCTGCGGGTGCCGCTCGGCGATGCGCGCGCGCACTCGACGCTGCGTTCCGCCGGGCATCCGGGCCTCGCGTCGAGTCGGACGCCGGGCCGCTCGGCCGGGTCGAGCCTGCTCACCTGGAGGTCAGCGGACTCACGGTCCGGTTCGGCGGAGTGGTCGCCGTCGACGACGTTCTCCATCGAGGCGTTCACCGGCAGGATCACCGGGTTGATCGGACCGAACGGTGCGGGCAAGACGACGACGTTCAACGCATGTACGGGACTGGTCGATGTCGACCGACGGCGTCATCGGATTCTGCGACCGGGTGGGCACGAAGCCGGTCGACTCCGACGGCGTGCGCGGACTCGGGCTGGGGCGCACCTTCCAGCAGATGCAGCTCTTCGACTCGCTGACGGTTCGGGAGAACGTCGCCATCGGCGCCGAGGGCCCGCTCGTCGGCGCGCACCCATTGGCCCACGTGCTCGGGAGGCCGGGCGAACCCCGCCGCGTGCGTGCGGCGCACGCGGCGATGCCCTGCAGCTGTGCGGCATCGCGGACCTGCGCGGGCCAACGGGTCGGGTGCGCTGTCGACCGGAGAGCGACGGCTGGTCGAGCTCGCCCGTTGCCTGGCGGGCCCGTACCGGATCATCCTGCTGGACGAGCCGAGCTCCGGGCTCGACCACGCCGAGAGCGCGCGGTTCGGGCAGCTGCTCCGCACGATCGTCGCCGACCGCGGGCGTCGGCGTCCTCCTGGTGGAGCACGACATGTCGCTGGTCCTCGAGATCTGCGACGAGGTCTTCGTCCTCGACTTCGGGAAGCCGATCTTCCGCGGCACGCCGGCCGAAGTACGCGCCTCCGAGGTTGTCCAAGCCGCCTACCTCGGGGATCCCGATCTGGAGAAGACCTGGTCGAGGTGGCGTCATGACGACCCAGCACGCTCTCGAACTGCGCGATGTCACCGCCGGCTACGGCTCGACCACGGTCCTGAAGGACGTGTCGGTGCAGGTGCCGAGCGGATCCGTGGTCGCGCTGCTCGGCCCGAACGGTGCCGGCAAGACCACGGCGCTGCGGGCGGCTTCCGGGCTGCTGCCCGCACGGTCGGGTGGCGTCTTCATCAACGGCTCCGACGTCACCCGGGCGCGCCCGGCCCGCCGCGCGCGCGCCGGACTGTGCCTCATCCCGGAGGGTCGCGGGGTCTTTCCGGAGCTTTCGGTCGCGGAGAACCTGCGCCTGCTGCTCCCCCCGTGGGGTGCGCGGGCCGCAGTCGACGGCGTACTCGATGTGTTCCCGGCGCTGCGCGACCGGCTGGGACAGCGAGCCGGGACAATGTCGGGAGGCCAGCAGCAGATGCTCGCGCTCGCGAGGGCCTGGATGTCCACGCCAAGGGTCGTCCTCCTCGACGAGGTGTCGATGGGGCTGGCCCCGCTCGTCGTCGAGGAGATCTTCCAGGCGCTCGAGGCGCTGCGCGTGACCGGCACCTCGATCTTCTGGTCGAGCAGTACGTCGACCGGGCGCTCGAGCTCGCCGACCACGTGTACCTGCTCGACCGCGGTCGTATCACGTTCTCCGGCAGGGCCGACGAACTCGATCGGGACGCGGTCCTGCGAGAGCTACTTCGGTCTTCAAGGGCACACCACCGACTAGTCGGCACGAGCTGGCCAGCAGCGCGTGAAGTCGACCGAGGACTTCACCGCTGGCAAACGAACCAAGATCCGGCACGACAGAGGAGCGGAACATGGACAGCAGAAGGTCACGACGCTGGTGGGCACCGTCACTGGCTCTGGTGGCGGCAGTGTCGTTGACACTGTCGTCTTGCGGAGCCTCTGATTCGAACGGCGGCACGGCGAAGGACGTGAAGGTCTCCGACGGTGGTCTCACGGGCGACCCGATCGTGGTCGGGTCGATCTGCAGCTGCACGGGTCCGCTCGCGGCCTCGCTCGGCCGCAGCGCCGACGTGCTCAAGGCCTGGGGCTCGTGGGTCAACAACCACGGCGGGATCAACGGTCACCCGGTGAAGGTCGTGACGTACGACGACGGCCAGAAGCCGGCCAAGGGCCTCGCCGCCGCCAAGAAGCTCGTCGAGCAGGACCACGTCCAGGCCATCGTCGGCCAGATGAGCCTGACCTCAGCGAGCTGGGCGAGCTACGTGGACAGCAAGGGCGTTCCCGTGGTGGGCGGTCAGCCGGTCGACACCACGTTCTTCACCGACCCGAACTTCTACACCTCCGGGACGACGCTGCCCCTGCTGCTCCTGGCCGAGGTCGGCGCCGCCAAAGCGCGGGCGCCAAGACCCTGGGCGTGTCTACTGCTCGGAGACGCCCCTCTGCGCCCAGCTTCCGAAGATCCTCGAACCGCTGGGTCAGCAGGCGGGGCTCAAGGTCGTGTCGGCCAAGATCTCCCAGAGCGCTCCGAACTACATCGCGCCCTGCCTGGCGTTCAAGGACAAGAAGGTCGATGCGATCTTCGCCGGTGTGAACTCCGACGTGGTCCCGCGGCTGGTCGACTCCTGTGCCAAGCAGGGCTACACGCCGGTCAACGTCGCGTCGAGCAACACGACGCAGAAGAACTGGCTCTCTGACAAGAACCTCGACGGCAGCATCTTCATCGGCAACAACGCCAACTACACCGACACCGGTGTCCCGGCGCGTCAAGGACTTCAACGACGCCCTCGACAAGTACGCCAGCGACATCAAGCGACAGCCCGCAGTTCAGCGCGCCGCTGATGTACCCGTGGGCGGGTGGTCAGCTGTTCGCCGCCGCGGCCAAGGCGGCGAACCTGACACCGACGTCGACCCGGCGGACGTGAAGAAGGGCCTGTACGCGCTGAAGGACGAGACGCTGGGCGGCCTGTCCGGACCGCTCAACTTCGTCCGAGGGCCAGCCCGGCAACACGCTGTGCTACTTCACCGGGCACGATCAAGAGCGGCGCGTTCAACTCGGAGAACAGCGGCAAGCCGACCTGCGTCGACCAGGCGACCGCGGCCGCGCTGATGAAGGCACTCGCCGGCTGACCTGCGGCAGTCACCTCCACGGGTCCGGGCGGCTGATGCCGGTCGGACCCGTGGCATGTCCGGGCGAAACCCGGAGCGCCGCAGCTTTTCCCTGCCGACAGTCTCATTGTTATGGCCATGCTGTCTAAAGCAGACGGCATGTCCATAACAACAACGAGAGGTGGTCGTCATGGACCGTCCCGGAGGTGCTCCGGTCAGCATGGTTGCGGACCCCGTGTGGCAGTGGATCTTCGGCAGCCTCCACTTCGGACTCGCCGTGCTGACGATCTACCTGGCTGCGCGAGGCCCGGTGAAGGAGCGCAACTGGGCGGAGTTGCGCTTCCGCATGCTTGTCCTGTTCGGCGGGGCGCTCGGGGCTGTCTTCTTCGAGGGGTCGATCGACCGGGCCGGCCAGCTCTGGTACGCCGAGATCGGCGCCTGGAAGCTCGTCACCCTGTACGGCGTGCACGTGCCGCTGTGGGTCTCACCGGTGTACCTGTGGTTCCTCGGCGGCGGGTGCCTGTTCATCGTCCAGCCGATCCGCAAGGGAGCCCAGCCGCGGGACTCCATCAAGATCTTCGACTACATCGCCATTGCCGACCTCCTCCTCGAGATCCCGTTGATCAAGCTCGCCGGCCTGTACGCGTACTGGGGCGACACCCAGCCGTTCTTCGACAAGACCTGGTTCCCGCTGCCCTCTGGTACCTCACCACGAACCGTTGGTTTGACCTGCTTCCGGCACTGATCGTCATGCTGGTCATGTCGACGCGCATCAAGCACGTCGAATGGACCATCCCGCTCGTGATGGTGGCGAGTTGCTACGTGACCTACGGCCGGCGACCTGGCCCGTGGTGAACGCGCTGCAGAACCACGCGAGCACCGCCGTGACCTGGTTCGCCGGCGCGGTCACCATCGCGCTCGGGGTCGGGGCTACCTTCGTCGGCGCACACATGGCGCCCCGCCTGCGTCACACGATGGACTGGCTCGGATCCCAGCCCGCTGGACAGCGCGCTCCCGGACCGGCGCCGGTGCACGCCGCCGAGCCGGTGCGGGCATGACCGTGGTCACGCGCGCCGACGTGGTCGTGATCGGCGCGGGCCACAACGGCCTGGTCGCCGCGAACTACCTCGCCGACGCCGGGAGGAAGGTCGTGGTGGTCGAGTCGTCCGGCCAGATCGGCGGCTTCACGGCCTCGCGTCGTTCGATCGCGGCCGCGCCGGATCACCTCACGCACCCGTACTCCTTCGACCCGTTCTTCTGGGACTCCTTCCCGCCGGCCGAGGAGCTGCGGCTCGACCGGCACGGTCTGCAGCGAGTCCGGGTCGACCCGGGGCTGGTTTACCTGGACCCCGAGGACGCCTCGATCGGTTTCTGGGAGGACCCGCGCGTGACTGCCGCCGAGATCGGGCGGTTCTCCCGAGTCGACGCGCGGGCCTACCTGGCCTTCGCCGAGCTGCTGCAGGCGTTCAGTGACGTCGCGTTGTCCTACTTCACGACCAACCCTGCGAGGTTCGACGCCCGTCCGCTGGCCCGGACGGCTCGGCACGCCTGGCGGCACCGCCGCCGGCTGCGCGAGGTGGTGGCGCTGGCGACCGGCTCCGCCGCCGAGGCCATCGGCGAGCGGTTCGAGCACCCGGTGGTCCGCAACGCGCTGCACGCGGTTGCCGGGTCGACCGTTCCCAACTCGGCCGACGGGAGCGGAGCCGGCTTCCTTTGGCTGGCGAACCAGCACCGGCACTCACACCAGCACCCTATCGGTGGCATCCAGGCGCTGCCCGATGCACTGGCGCGTCGGCTGACTTCGGCTGGTGGCGAAATCGTCGTCAACGCCCGTGTCGAGGAGATCCTCCTCCAGGCCGGGCGGGCCGTCGGCGTCCGACTCGACGACGGGCGGGAGGTCGAGGCGTCGGAGGCCGTCCTTGCCAGTTGCGATCCCCAGACCGCCCTGGGCAAGGTCCTCCCCGCCGGCACGTTGGCACCCGAGGTCGAGTCGCGGGTCCGCAACATCGCGGTCCGCAACCAGGGCTACGGACAGATGAAGGTCGACATCGCCTTCTCTGGGCAACTCTCGCTCAGCCGGCATGAGAAGTGGCGAGGCGACGGCCTGGACCTGCGGCGGCCGATGCACGTGCTCGCGACAGAGAACGGCATCGAGCGTGCGTTCGCACGGTCGGCGGCTAGTCTGCTGCCGTACGACGACGACTTCAGCATGTGGAACGTCATCCCCACCGGCGCGGACCCCTCTCAGGCGCCCGCGGGTCAGGACAACTTCTACTGCTACCTCGCCGTCGCGCCGTACGCCCCGGAGGGAGGGTGGGACGCGCCGGACGCCGACGGCCTCACCGTGCGCGACAGAGCCGGTCGCGCCGTGGTCAACAAGCTCTCCAGGTTCTACGAGGGTGTCGAGCAGCTCGAGATGGGCCGCCAGGTGCTGGCCAACGAGGACTTCGAGCGCCTCGTCGGCGCCAGCGGCGGCAACATCACCCACGTCGACATGGCGCTCAGCCGCGGGGACCCCGCCGCCCGGCGCGCGGACTCGCCGGCTACAGCACGCCGGTGGCTGGGCTCTTCCTCGGCGGCTCGGGCTCCCATCCCAGCGGTGGCATCACCGGTGCGCCGGGGTACATGGCGGCCCGCGAGGTGCTGCGGACCCACCGCAAACGGAGCGGGCGACCGTGACGACGCGGACCCATGTCACCGCTCGCACGGTGGAGTCACCGCGGGTCGAGGCACGTCCACCCGGTGCCCTCACCTTCTGGTCCGCCTTCGGCCCGGTCACGATCGCCCTGGCCCTGGTCATCTGGGCTCGATGGGTTCTGTCCGATGAGCTGCACCGGGCGGACCCCGGACCGGACCACTACCCCTATCTCTGGTACCTGCGCGGGTTCGAGGTCGTGGCGACCGCTGCCGCAGTCGTGATGCTGTGGTTCTGGGTCCTGCGACCCTGGATCAGAGCCAGGCGCGTGCCCCTCGACGGCAAGATCCTGCTCGGCATGATGTTCGCGTACGTCGTGGACCCGACGCTGAACGTCTTCAACGACGCCTTCGCGATGAACGCCCACTCGCTGAGCTTCGGGTCGTGGGGGCACTTGCTGCCGATCGGATCGAGTCCGGGCCAGGAGCATTTCGCCGAGGGGCTGCTATGGGCCCCGCAGCTCTACATGTACTTCGGCCTGCTCGCGGCGATCGCCGGCTGCTGGACGCTGCGCGGCCTTCGCCACCGGCTCCCGGGTGCCAGCATGCCGACTCTGTACGCCGTGCTCTTCGTGGTCTTCATGGCCGCCGACTGTGTTGCCGAGGTCGGGCTGCTGGTCTACCCGCAGCTGTACGTCTTCCCCGGAGTTCCCGCGAAGTTCAGCCTCTTCGCCGGGAAGATCTACCAGTTCCCGCTGTACCAGTCCGTCTTCGCTGCGGTGTTCGCGACCATGGTCACCTGGCTGCGCGACTCCGTGGACGCGGACGGTAGATCGGCGGTCGAACGCGGTGTCGATGCGTTGCCGATCTCGTCGCTTCGGAAGCACGCGATGTCCTTCGCGGCCGTCACCGGCTTCTGCACCGCGTCCGCACTCGTGTACTTCCTTCCGTACGGGTACGCGACCATGACCGCCGACACCTACGTCAAGCTGCCGTCGTACCTTGCGCCGGCGGCCTACTGCGGGGTGAGGGGGAGGCCGCTGTGTCCGTCGGAGTATCTCGACCACCTGCAGAGCAGGCCGACTCGTCGTTGAGGGATGATCGGGGCGTGGCCAAGAAGACTGCGTCCCTCTCCGTCCAGGCCAGGAGCGGCGCTCGCCGTCGCGAGGCGACGCAGGCCTCGATCGTCGAGGCGACCCGTCGGCTGCTGTTGGCCGGGGAGTCCTTCAGTGCTCTATCCATGGACCGCATCGCGAAGGAGGCCGGGACATCGCGGCCACCCTCTACCTCCACTTCAACGACAAGAACGACATCATCGCCCGGCTGGCAGACGAGATCGTCGAGCAGAGGTTCGCGCTCGGCGCCGAGGCGCTCGCTGACCCACACATCGGCCGGGACGTGCTGGACCGGATCATCAAGGACATGGTGGAGCGCTGGGTCCGCGACGCCCCGCTGCTCGACGCGATCGTCGAGCTCGCGGAGCATGACCTGCGGATGCGGGACACGTGGGTCAACGCGATCCACGAGGTCGGCGCCATGGGCGCCGACCTCATGCGGCAGCGGTGGGCGGGGGGACCGTCGGCATATCCGGA
>CAWDUF010000014.1:0-219159 GCA_963805425.1 uncultured Actinomycetota bacterium
CGCTCATCGGCGGCAAGGTCGAGGGACTGATCGCCGACATGCTGACCAAGGCGCTGAGAGCCGAGCACAAGGTCGGTCAGGACTGGCTGGCCGAGCGTCGCTGAACCGGTCTCACTCGTCGTCGTGCTCGTTGCGGCGCCGGGCGATCCGGATCGTGACCGCGAGCAGCAGGATCGGGCCGAACGCGAGCACCAGCACGAGCACGTGCTCGTAGGGGTGCAGCTTGCCCAGGTGCTCGAGGATCACCGCGCCATTGTGCCCGTGCGGTCTGCCTCACCCCATGTGCGGGTACCGGTGATCCGTCGGCGGGACGAAGGTCTCCTTGATCGACCGCGGCGAGGTCCAGCGCATCAGGTTCGCGGCGGCGCCGGCCTTGTCGTTGGTGCCCGAGGCGCGCGCGCCTCCGAACGGCTGCTGGCCGACGACCGCGCCGGTCGGCTTGTCGTTGACGTAGAAGTTGCCGGCCGCGAAGCGCAGTCGCTCGGACGTCCAGTCGATGGCCCGACGGTCCTGAGCGAACACCGCGCCGGTCAGGGCGTACGGCGAGGCGGACTCCACTGGTCCACGACGCGCTCGAACCGGTCGTCGTCGTAGACGTACACGGAGAGGATCGGCCCGAAGTACTCCATGGTGAACATCGCGTCGGTCGGGTCCGTGGACTGCACGATCGTCGGCCGGACGAAGTAGCCGACCGAGTCGTCGACCTGGCCCCCGGCGATCACGGAGAGCTTCGGCGAGCGCTTCGCGCGCATGATCGCAGCCTTGTGCTTGGCGAACGCGCGGTCGTCGATGACCGCGCCCATGAAGTTCGACAGATCGTTGACGTTGCCCATCGCCAGTCCGTCGGTCTCGGCGACGAGCCGGTCCTTCACCGCCGCCACACCGACCTCGGCACGTAGGCGCGCGAGGCGGCCGAGCACTTCTGGCCCTGGTACTCGAAGGCACCGCGGATCATCGCGACGCGCAGCACGTCCACGTCCGCCGAAGGATGCGCGACGATGAAGTCCTTGCCGCCGGTCTCGCCGACGATCCGCGGGTAGGAGCGGTACGACGGCAGGTTGCTCGCCCACCGCCTCCAGAGGTGCTGGAAGGTCGAGGTGGAGCCGGTGAAGTGGATCCCGGCGAGGTCGGGGCTGGCGAGCAGCACTTTCGAGACCTCGGCGCCGTGACCGGGCAGCATGTTGATCACGCCGGGAGGCATCCCGGCCTCCTCGAGCAGCTGCATCGTGACGTTGCGGCGAGCTGCTGGGTCGTCGACGGCTTCCAGATCACGGTGTTGCCCATCAGCGCGGGCGCCGTGGGCAGGTTGCCGGCGATCGCGGTGAAGTTGAACGGGGTGATCGCGTAGACGATAGCCCTCGAGCGGCCGGTGGTCGGTGCGGTTCCAGACGCCGGGGCTGTTCGCGATCGGCTGCTCGGCGAGGATCTGCCGGGCGAAGTGCACGTTGAAACGCCAGAAGTCGATCAGCTCGCAGGCGGAGTCGATCTCGGCCTGCCAGACGGTCTTCGACTGGCCGAGCATGGTCGCTGCGTTCAGGCGCGCCCGCCAGGGGCCGGCCAGCAGGTCGGCAGCCTTGAGCAGGATCGCGGCGCGCTCGTCGAACGGCATCGCCCGCCAGCCGGGCGCCGCCTTCGCTGCGGCGCGGACCGCAGCCTGGGCATCGGCCTGCGTCGAGTGCTTCGCGACGCCGAGCACCGAGGCGTGGTCGTGCGGCTGCACGACGTGGAACTCGGCACCGCCACCCATCCGCCTGCGGCCGCCGATCGTGGCAGGCAGGTTGACGGTGCGGGACTGGAGGCGCTTGAGCTCGGACTCGACGGCATCCCGTTCGGGGCTGCCGGGGGCGTAGTTCAGGTTCGGCTCGTTCGTGGGAGCCGGGGGGTGGGTGATCGCGTCCATGTCTGCGATGTTGTCAGACGATCGCGGGCGAGAGAAACGTCACCGGCGTCAGGTCCGGACGTCACCGCCGAGGAGTCGGTCGGTGACACAGAACGAATCCGCACGCACGCATCTGCCGATGAGCGGATGCTCGAATCTCGTAGCAGGCCGTGGGCACGGGCCGGATTTGTCCCGCGTAGCCGCCCTGCACCGGAGGTGTGTTGAGGAGGTCCTCCCCCGACGTGATGCCGTCATTCGGCTGGCTGAAGGCCGGCGTGGGCTCAGGTTGTCGCGTCGGGCGGTACCAGCTGACCGCGTCCACCTGACGCGCTGTCAGTCCGTCGACCTGGATGAGGATGTTCGTGTAGTGGAGGTTGTCGTACCCGGTCAATACAGGCAGATTGATCGGGAAGGCGCAGTACTTCTTGCCGTCGTCGTCACTCCGTGCTGCCCGCGCCGAGCGCGGTCTTCCAGATCGGTTCCCATACGTGCGTCGAGTCTTTGACAAGACCAACCAGCGCCATGTTCGTTCCCTCATCACGTCTTTGAGGCGGCAGCGCGATACCGCTCTGCCGTATCCGGTGGCCCTCGTGACTGCTGCTCCGATCGCTCGTAAGGATGATCGCTGTCTCGTGCGCTTTGGCTTTGCCACAGGATCATCGAGCGAATGGGCGAACTCTTCGATCTCGGACGTCGCACGTTTGGCGTCACTGCTCTCGGTCGGGTCGCTGTGTCCGCCGCGAAGGCCGCACCCTGAAGCGACCAGGAGTCCAACCATAAACAGGAGCCCCAGAGCAAATGTGCGGCAGGCTCCGCTGCCAGTTTGCGCCCAAGCGCCAGCGACCTCCTTGCACCGATCAGGCAGGGTACCGGGGTCGCCGTCGTCTCGTGGTAGATATCCGGCTTCGACGTTGAGCCCTGACCTGCGCGCGAGTGCCCGTCTTCCTATGTCGCCGAGCGGGCACCGCCACGCTATCGCCGCGTTCCGCGCGGTCATGCCGACGACATGGCATCACTCAACGATGACGCGGGCCCAGTTGCCATGTCGAGCACGTAGCCCTTCCGTTCACGTCGTAGGAGCGGCTCGGCTGTGACCTCGAAACCGGTCGCGAGGGCAACGCGTTGGCTCGCCACGTTGTCTGCGGCGATCGCGCAGGCGTGCAGATCGATATCCCTGGCTCGTTGCGAGCGGTCAGGACGGCCTCGATGGCGCGTGCGGCCAAGTCCCGTCCGCGGTCAGCGGCCCCTACCGCATACGCGAGTTCACACGTGTCGGCTCGGCTCGGCGGGGAACAACAGCAACTCGCCCAACGGCTCTTCGCCATCCACGGTGATCGCGAACTGATGCACCCGCTCCGCGTCGGCAAGCGTCGGGCGCGCTCGCACGTAGGCACTCGCGACGTCGCAGGTCGAACGGTATGGGTCAGCGCGGGACGTCCATCGGTCGATCTCGGCTGTGTTGAACATCGTGACCATCGCGGGCACATCTTCTCGTGCGCCACTCCCTTAGCAACAGACCCGATGCGCGTACCAGAAGTGGCTCTTGGGTCGCCGCGAGACTCGGCCGAACTCCACTCGCGTAGCTCGACGTACGGGTCTGGAGTTCGGGATTCTACGGCCAAGCGGCGGGTATGAGAACGTCCGGATCTGCCGCAGACCGCGCGCG
The DNA here is from genome assembly GCA_963805425.1 of uncultured Actinomycetota bacterium. Lineage (GTDB taxonomy): Bacteria > Actinomycetota > Actinomycetes > Propionibacteriales > Nocardioidaceae > Marmoricola. The sequence continues at coordinate 3,546 of CAWDUF010000014.1, forward strand.
GTGACCGAAGGACGGGCAGAAGTTCGCGTGCGGGTCGGACGTACGCGGAGTCGAGCTCGACCACGGGACTTCTGCCCGTTGGTGTGCGCGCTGAAGCATCCATGCCACGATCCGCGCAGCGCCTGACTGGGCGGTGATCCCGGCGCCCACGACGAGGACCGTCGGGCGTTCCCCGGAAGCCGGTCGATGGCATCCTGACCGCATGCAGCCCCTCCATGTGTGGATCCGCGCCGAGTCCCGCGGCACCGAGCGGCGGGCGCCCGTCGTCCCGGCCGACGTCCCGCTGTTGCTGGACGCCGGCGTGGAGGTGACCGTCGAGGAGTCTCCCGAGCGCATCTTCGCAATCGAGGAGTACGCCGCCGCGGGAGCATCCGTCGTCGGGGAAGGCACCTGGGCCGACGCGCCCCACGACGCCTACGTCCTCGGGATCAAGGAGCTCCCCGACGAGCCCGCGTCGCTGTGTCACCGACACATCTACTTCGCGCACGCGTTCAAGGGCCAGGAGGACGCCCGGCGCACCCTGGAGCGGTTCCGCCGCGGAGGAGGTCGCCTGCTCGATGTCGAGTACCTCACCGACAAGGACGGCAAGCGGGTGGTCGCATTCGGGTACTGGGCCGGCTACGTGGGCGCCGCACTCGGCGTGCTGCACCTCGCCGGCACGCTCACCGCGCCGCTGCGCCCCATGGCCAAGCACGAGCTCGACACGGAGCTGGAGCAAGCCAGGAAGGCCGGGGCCGACCTGCTGCTGGCGCTGGTCACCGGGGCGCGCGGGCGGTCCGGTCGCGGCGCCCAGCGGGCGCTGGTCAGCGCCGGAGTGCCGATCACCCGGTGGGACCGACAGGAGACGCGGGATCTGCACAAGCAGGCGCTCCTCGGCCATGACCTGCTGGTGAACTGCGTGGTCACCCGCACCCCGACGACTCCGTTCGTGGAGCAGGCGGACCTCGACCACGAGCGCCGGCTGCGTGTGCTCGCGGACGTGACCTGCGACGTCACCGGCCCCACCAACATGCTCCCGGTGAACACCGAGATCACCACGTGGCAGGAGCCGGTCCGGCGCCTGCACGGCGGCACCGCCGAGCACGGCACAGCGCCGCTGGAGGTCATCGCCATCGACAACCTGCCCTCGCTGCTCCCGCGCGAGGCCAGCGAGGGGTTCAGCGCCGACCTGACTCCGCACCTGCTCGGGCTGGCCGAGGAGGGCGGGCCGACGGAGCCGTGGCGGGCGGCCGGCCGCGCCTTCGACCAGGCGATCGGCGAGCTCGAGGCGCCCTGATCCTCGCGCGGTCGAGAAGGGATTTCGACAGGCTCAATCCCCGGTGGCGAGCAGGTCCTCGATCTCCTGGGTCGCGTACCAGGCGAGGTCCGGGAAGTCGCCCTTGGCCGGGTCGACCGCTTCCGGATCGGCGTGGACGGCGACCACCAGGTTGACCGGCACCGGACCGTCGGGGTCAGGGACGTCGGCCACGATCACCACGCGCCGGCCCATCGCGGCGAGCATGCCCGCGGAGGCCGCCGCCGCCTCGGTGAGCGCGTCGTACTCGGCCTCCTCGGAGTCGTCGGCGGCGACGAAGCGGTCCGTCGCCGGGGGCAGCTCGCCGTACTCGGACAGTGCGGCAAGCACGGTCAGGGTCGCCGGGACATACACCCTCACTTCTTGCGCCCCCGCGGAGCCCGCTGGCGGCTGTCGCTGGCACTGTCGACGAGCTCGTCGAGCGCTTCGCGGACGCACTGGCCGAAGACGTCGATGTCCGGCAGCGCGTCTCGGTCCGCGGAGATCCCGTAGTACACGCCGCCGTCGTACGACGTCACGCCGACCGCCACACCGAAGCCGGGCTGAAGGGGCGGCACCGGGTAGGTCTCCACCATCTCCGCGCCGGCCAGGTACATCGGGAACTGCGGCCCGGGCACGTTGGTGATCACCAGGTTCACACCCTGGGACTCCTCGGCAGCGACCCGCGACCCGAGTGCATGGAAGGTCGTGGGAGCAAACCCGGCGACGCCCGCGATCCGGTTGGCGGCGACCGCGCGGCCGGTCTCGCTGTGCGCCTTGAGGGCGTAGGAGACCTGGTGCAGCCGCACCACCGGGGAGGACTCCCCCACCGGGAGGCTGAGGCGGTGCCCGACCACCTGGGACCCGAGCGACGTGGGCTCGAGATCGTCGTCGATCACGCTCATCGGGACCAGTGCCTTGATCCTGCGGCCGGCCCCGACCATCTCGCCCCGGGTCATCAGCCAGGCCCGGATCGCGCCGGTGAGCGTCGCCAGGATCACGTCGTTGACGGTGCCGCCGTGGACCCGGCGCACGCGTCGGTAGTCCTTCAGCGCCGTGCGCACGAGGACGACGCGGCGTTGCTCGGACGGGTCGAGGTTGAACGGGCTGTCCGGGGCAGCCCGGCGGTTGGAGAGCGCGCCGGCCATCGACCCGAGCCTGCCGCTGAGCGCGTTGAGGGTGTGCAGGGCGGCCCGCGCGGTGCCGCGACCCGTGGTCAGGAGCGCCTGGGGACTGCTCGCGGTCTCGGAGAGCGCGTCGAGGACGAGCGCGGCAGCCGAGGGCTCCGCGGCGGGTGTCCAGTCCTCGGGGACGACCAGACGGGGGCCGGGATCGACGTCGAGAAGGACCTGGCCGAGGTCGACGGTCGAGATGCCGTCGACGAGCACCTGGTGCGACTTGGTGAGCAGCGCGACCCGGCCGCCGTCCACGCCTTCGACGAAGTACGCCTCCCAGAGCGGCCGCGCGGGGTCGAGCCGACGCGACATGATCCGCGCGGTGAGCTCGCGCAGCTGGTCGATGTTGCCCGGGCGCGGCAGCGCCGAGCGGCGTACGTGGTAGCCGAGGTCGAAGTCCGGGTCGTCGACCCACACCGGGTTGCCGAGCCGACCCGGCACCCGGCGCAGGTGCTGGCGGTACCGCGGGACGAACGTGATCCGGTCCTCGATGTGCGCGATCAGCGCGTCGTAGTCGAACCCGGACTCCTGGGGGTCGAAGATCTCCAGGGTCGCGTTGTGCGTCGGCGTGCGCGCGGTCTCCTGCGCCAGCAGGGCGAGGTCGCTCGGGCGCAACCGCTCAGTCATCGTGTCGACCTCTCAGAGTCGTCTCAGCATGATCGTCTTGGATAACAAGCCCCGACAGCAGGCAGCGCTGCCTCGCATGGGATTCTGACAGAAGCACCCGCGGCCGCTGCCGCACATCTTGCTCGTTGGAGGAAGCATGAAGCCCGGTTCGCGTCGCCTGTCCGTCGTCGCGCTGGTCGCGTTCGCCGCCCTGGTGCTCACCGGGTGCGGCGGCAGCTCCGGGGACAAGGCGGGCAAGGGCTCCGACGTCGAGATGTCCGCCACGCCGCTGGCCGAGGTCACCGGCACGCCCCCGGCCGACGCGAAGGTGATCAACGTGACCGTCGGCAAGGACTCGGTCTCGCCCTCCGGCACCCAGGTCGAGGTCAAGCCCGGCCAGCCGATCGTGTTCATGATCGACGCCGCCGAGGCCGGCGAGCTGCACGTGCACAGCACCCCGGCCAAGGCGATCGACTACCCCGCCGGCAAGTCCCAGGTGCAGATCACGATCGACCAGCCCGGAGTGATCGAGGCCGAGATCGAGAACCTCGGCAAGCTCGTCGTACAGCTCGAGGTCCGCTAGCCGATGGTCGGCCAGATCGTCGGGCCGGTCGCTCCGCTGCACGGCCTGGGCGGCGCCAAGGACCTTCCGATCCCGGCCTCGCTCGCGATCGCCGGCGGCACGGCGGCGCTGATCGTCTCGTTCTGCGTGCTCGTGCTCGCCTGGCGGCGACCCCGGTACGGCGATGCGGCTGGCGGCGCCCGCTCCGGCAGACCACTGCCCGCCGGGCTCGCGACCCTGGTCGACAGCCACGGCTGGGCGTGGGCGCTGCGCGTCGTCGGACTCGCCTTCACCGGCTGGTTCGTCTGGGCCCTGGTCGCCGGCCCGGACGTGGTCACCAACCCGGTCTTCGGCAGCCTCTACGTGCTGCTGTGGGTCGGCATCGTCCCGGCCTCCCTGCTCTTCGGCCGGATCTTCCGGGCACTCAGCCCGATGCGCACGATCAACCTGCTGTTCGTGCGCGCCACCGGGGGTGAGCCGGCCCGCGGGATGTGGCCGTACCCCACGTGGCTGGGTTCGTGGCCCGCCGCGATCGGCCTGTACGCCTTCGTCTGGCTCGAGCTGGTCAACCCGCACCAGGCCTACCTCGGGACCGTCCGGCTCTGGCTCGCGATGTACGCCGCGGCGATGCTGATCGGCTCGGCCCTCTTCGGTGACACCTGGTTGTCGCGTGCCGACCCCTTCGAGGCGTACTCCGACCTGCTGGCCAAGCTGTCCCCCTGGGCACGCCGCGCCGACGGAGTCCTCGTGTGGCGCAGCCCGCTCGCCAACCTCGCCACCACCACGGCGCGGCCGGGCCTGGTGGCGATGGTGGCGGTGCTCTTCGGCTCCACGGCCTTCGACTCCTACAAGGACACCATCCGCTGGGTGAACTTCGTCGACAAGCTCGGCGTCGACGTCGAGCTGATCAACACGCTCGCTCTGCTCGGCTTCTGTCTGGTCATCGGGGTCTCGTTCACCATCGCCACCCGCACCACCAGCGTCACTGGGCCCGATGAGGGGGGTGACACCGGCCCGGCGCACCGCGCGCTCCCGTCGCTGCTCGCGCACTCGGTGGTGCCGATCATCGTCGGCTACATGACCGCCCACTACCTGAGCTTCTTCGTCGAGTACGGCCAGCTGACGCTCACCCAGCTCAGCGACCCGATGGTCAAGGGCCAAAATCTCCTCGGCACCGCCGACTGGGGTGTGAACTACTGGCTCTCCTACCACCCGTCGACGCTCGCCGACATCAAGGTGCTGGCCGTCGTCACCGGTCACATCGTCGGCGTGGTCGCCGCCCACGACCGCGCCCTCGAGCTGCTCCCGAAGCGCCACCAGGTCATCGGCCAGCTCGGGCTCCTGGTGGTCATGGTCGCCTACACGGCGACGGGTCTGTACCTGCTGTTCGGGTCCTGAACCTCAACCGGCGACGCGCCGCCTGAGCAGCGACCGACGGCTCGGTGCGTGGTCGTCAGCGCGGTACATCGTCGACGCGACCTCGCCCATCGCGGTGCGCAGCCGGGAGTCGCCGAGCTCGACCAGCGCACGGCCCGCCACGAGGGAGCGGTCGACGCCGGCGCGATCCTCGGGCAGGAAGTGCACGCCCACGGGCCGGGTGTAGCCCTCGATCATGCCGACGATCTCCCGCTCGCTCCAGCCGAGGGACGGACGCATCCTGTTCACCACGACGCGCACCGGGACGCCGGGGACCAGGTCGCGGAGGTCCACCAGACCACGCGCCAGCCGAGCCAGGCCGCTCGGCTCGGCCGAGCCGACGACGACGACCTCGTCGGCTGCCGCCAGCGCATCCAGCGTCATCCGGTCACGTGCCGTCGGCAGGTCGGGGTCCTCCAGGCAGAACCCGCAGTCGACGACCACCTCACCGAGCCCTGTGGCGGCGTCGAGCACGGCCATGAGCACCTCGGGCCGAACCTCGATGCGGCGGTCGGCGCGCGGCAACCCGGTGAGTACGTCGAGGCGCTCGCCCACGCGACGACAGGACCGCGCGAAGGCCGCGTCGTCGAGCGTGCCGAGGTTGGCCATCCGGGCGACCGCGAGCAAGCCGGAGACCTCGTCGAGGACCCCCAGCTGCTGTGCGATCGTGCCGCCGTAGGGATCGGCGTCGACGAGCACGACCGCGTGCCCGGCCGCCGCGAGCTCACCGGCGAGACCGACCGCGACCGTGGTGCGGCCGGGCGACCCTGCCGGGCCCCAGACCGCGACCACGCGACCGCGCCCGGCCCGGGACCCGTCGTCGAGGTGTCGCGCGACCGGGTCGGGGTCGACCACGACGTCGCGAGCCGACACCCGCTCGACCGCGGCGACCACCTCGAGCGGGTCCGGGGCCGCCACCTCCACGACTCCCAGTCGGAGGAGGCGGTCGGCGACGTCGGGGGCGTCGGCGACCGCGAGCGTGCGCACGTCGTACCGGAGCAGGTGCATCACCGCCTCGGCGTCGAGGTGCGCAGGATCGCCGGTGACCACCGCGACACTCGCCCCGCCGGAAGAGGCCGACGCCATCAGATCGGGCACGTCGACGCAGCGCTTGGCGACCACGATCCCGGCCTCTCCCAGGGCCTGGAGCACACCGGCCTCCCACGGGGCGCCGCCGGCGAGCACGAAGACGCACACGCGAGGGTCGGTCACGACCCCGCCTGCCGGGTGATCACGACCCGTCCATCGGCGAGCTGGCCCAGGGCGTCGGCCAGCAGGTCGGCGTCGGCCCGGTCGACGCCGACGATCACCTGCTGGGTCGTCTGCGGCGCGAGGCTGTCACCCGCCGCAGGTACGGCGAGGACCACGACGTCCTCGAGCGCCAGCCGGGCACGAACCCGGTCTGCTCCTCCGGTCACCTTCGGAGTCACCCAGACGTCGACCACCGCACCTCGCTCGACGCTCGCCGGCAGGTCGTCGGGCGCAACGCTGAGCGGTACCTCCACCAGAGCAGGCCCGCCGTCGACGTCGACGGCCGAGCGCGGCAGCAGCTCGCCGGCGACGAGGTCGTGCGTCGCGACGCTCCCGGCCGCGAGGTCAGTCGTCGCCGGAAGGTATCGATCGGCGCCTGCCCCAGCGAAGTGCACGTGCGCCGCGCTCAGGTCACTGCTGTCGATCCTGGTCCCGACCGCGACGTCGTGGCGCAGGCTCCAGACCGCAACCGTGTCGTCGGCGGCCGCGAGCAGTCGCGCCCCGACCAGCACGCAGATGGCGATGATGACCACGCCCAGCACCAGGCGCGGGTCGCGCCAGCCGGACGGGTGCGCACGGACCGCCGGCGGTGGCTCGGCGAGGTCAGCAGGTCCTGGGGAGCGAGCGGTCCGTAGGGCACTCATGAGCACCTTCCCGAGATGAGGCGGATGGGGCGATCCACAGGCGACCGGGGTCAAACGTTCGCGTCCGGGCGGACCTGGTGGCAGAGTGGAGGGCATGGCGTCGACACCGAGGTTCCTGACGCTCGCCGACGTCGCCGAGGTCCTCAACACCACCAGTGCCCAGGTCTACGCGCTGGTGCGACGCGGCGACCTGGCGGCGATCAAGATCGGTGGCCGCGGTCAGTGGCGCGTGGAGACCTCCGAGCTGGAGGACTACATCAAGCGCGCCTACGAGGACACCCGTGCGTTCGTCAAGGACCACCCCTACGTCGAGGGCTGACGCGTCTGCCGGGCTCATGACGCACCCTCCGGACGCCCCTGCACGACGGCCACGGCACTGAGCGGCACCGTGACCGGCTCTCCGGTCTCTCCCTGACGCAGGACCGCGAAGTCGGCGCCGACGTGGGTCAAGTGGCCGTGGAGCACGCGACCGCCGCGGAGGTGGATCGTGCACGGACGTCGGTCCTCCGCGACCCGGCGCAGCGCGGACCGCAGCGACAGTCGGGCGGTGAGCGGGCGTGCTCCCGGGGGCAGCGATCCTGGCGCGAGGCCACGAAGGACCGCGACGGCCGGCAGGTGCACGAACCACACGGTGTCCGCGTCGCCCACGAGGACCCAGTCCGCACCCGTCGCGGTGAGCCGGCCGTGGACCTCGACGCCGTCGGTCGTGCCGACATGCACCTGACGCCCCACCGAGGCGTGCAGCCGTCCGACGAGCTCGACCTCGGCGTACTGGGCGACGCTGAGCTCGTCGACCTCGACGGCCCGCTCCGCGAGATGGAGGCCCTCTGCCTGCATCTCGAGATCGTCGAGCATCCCCAGCACGTTGTCGAGCAACCGGCCCTCATCGTCCTCCCCGCGACCCCGAGGTCGATCAGCACTGCGCATGACCCCCGATGCCCGGTGCCGACCGCGATCAAACATCACTGTGGACAATCAGTTGACTATCGATGCAGACGAGGGTTAAAACAAGCAAACACAAGCAAACGCAAAGGTGCGTGCGGTGAGCTCTCTCGGGACCGGATTCGACCTGCTGCTGACCCGCGTCGCCGTCGGCGCACTGACCGCGGCCGCGGCCTGGGGTGTCCTCGTCGTGGTGTCGGTGGCTCTCGAAGCGCACAGCGGTGGCCGGGTCCGGGTCGCGGACCGCACCGGCTGTCCCCCCGTCGTACGCCGCTGGCTCCTCGGCCTGTTCGTGGCCGTCTTCGCCGGCGTCGCAGCTCCCGCCGCCGCACAAGGCTCCGGCGCGGGATCCGGCGCCGGGTCCCACTCCGGGTCCCACTCGGGGTCCCACTCGGGGTCCCACTCGGGGTCCCACTCGGGGTCCCACTCGGGGCCGGGCGCCGCTTCCGGCACCGTCGCCACGGCCCTCGAGGGACTCCCGCTCCCCGACCGGACGACGGGCGGGCCACCGTCGTCGAGGGCCTCGGACCGCAGCGTCGAGGTCCGGCCGGGCGACTCGCTGTGGAGCATCGCTCGCGCGACGTTGCCCGCCGACGCCCCGGACTCCGAGATCGCCGCAACGGTCGCCCGCCTGTACACAGCCAACCGCCTCACGATCGGCGCCGATCCCGACCTGATCGTCCCCGGGCAGCGCCTCCGGGTCAGCCCGTCGACCGCCCAGCACACCTCGACACCACTCTCGGAGGAACGATGACCGCATCTGCCATCACCCCGGTGCCTGAACCGGTCGGTCCGGCGCGGGGCGTCGCCCGGCTCCGTACGATCTCCGCCCCGGCGGTCGACCTGTCCGCGATGCCACTCGCCGAGCCGCAGGCCGCCCTCGACCTCGACCTCGACCCGGCGCCCGACCTACCGCCTCGCCCGGGCCTGCGCGTGGTCACCGGCGACGAGCGAGAGCTCGACGCGTTCTCGGCGCGGTTCGCCCAGGCCGTCGTCGAGGTGATCGGCGGCGACCGTGGTGTGCACCAGCTGATGCGGTGGACGACCGAGTGGGTCTACGCCGACCTGATGCACCGCAGTCACGCACTGCACCGGGCGACGCCAGGGGACCAGCGACTCCGTCGGCTGCGCGCGACAGTGCGCAGCGTGCACCTCTTCCGGCTGCACGAGGACGCCGCGGAGCTGAGCATCCACGTACGCCACGGCCAGCGCTCGCGCGCCATCGCCGCCCGCATCGAGCGCATCGAGGGGCGCTGGCGCTGCACGGTGTTGCAGTTCGGGTGAGCACAGCCGGTGGTCGAGCTCGCCGAAACCAGGCCCGGTTTCGACAAGCTCAACCACCGAGGATCATCAGCCCCCGGCGCGCGTGGTCTGTCCGGTCGGACCGCCGGCGCGGCCGTGGCACATCTTGTACTTCTTGCCCGAGCCGCACGGGCACTTGTCGTTGCGCCCGACGCCGGCGTAGGGGTCGTCGGCGTTCGTGACCGTCTGGCCGCGCAGCTCGACCTCACCCTGCTCGGACGGACCGGCATAGGTCAGGTTCGCCGGTGTGCTGGGGGTGTCGAGGCCCTTGGCCCGGATCAGGGGCGCGTGCGCCGCCGCCACCTCGTCCTCGTGAGCGGCGCTGCCGATCGGCCGGAACCGCGGCGGGTGGTTGTGGCCCTCGTGGCCGGGCTCGATCTCCATGCCCGGCGGGATCTCGATCTCGCCCTCCTCCTCATCCTCGAGCTGGACCTCGAGGTTGAACAGGAAGCCGACGGTCTCCTCGCGGATCCCTTCCTTCATCGCGTTGAACATGTCGAAGCCCTCGCGCTGGTACTCCACCAGCGGGTCGCGCTGGGAGTACGCGCGCAGGCCGATGCCCTCGCGAAGGTAGTCCATCTCGTAGAGGTGCTCACGCCACTTGCGGTCCAGCACCGAGAGCAGCACGCGGCGCTCGAGCTCGCGCATGACCTCGTCGCCGACCTCGGCCTCACGGGCGTCGTACGCCGTCTGCGCGTCGGCCCGGAGCGCCTCGAGCAGCTCGTCACGGTCCAGACCGTCACGCCCGCCCGCCTCGGCCTCGAGGTTCTGGTAGCGCAGCGAGATCGGGTACAGCGTCCCGAGCGCGGTCCACAGCGCCTCGAGGTCCCACTCCTCCGGGAAGCCCTCGGTCGCGGCGACGACGTAGGTCGCCACCGCCTCGTCGATCATCGTGCGGATCTGCTCGTGCAGGTCGGCGCCCTCGAGCACCTCGCGCCGCTCGGCGTAGATCACCTCGCGCTGACGGCTCATCACGTCGTCGTACTTGAGGACGTTCTTGCGGGACTCGAAGTTCTGGCTCTCGACCTGGCCCTGGGCGGACTGGATCGAGCGGGTGACCGACTTGTTCTCGATCGGGACGTCGTCGGGCACCTTGAGCACCTGCAGCACGCGGTCGACGAACGCCGCGTTGAACAGCCGGAGCAGGTCGTCCTCGAGCGAGAGGTAGAACCGCGACTCGCCCGGGTCGCCCTGACGGCCGGAACGACCGCGCAGCTGGTTGTCGATGCGCCGTGACTCGTGCCGCTCGGTGCCCAGCACGTAGAGGCCACCGAGCTCGGTGACCTGATCGTGCTCGGTCGCCACCTGCGCGGTGATCCGCTCGACGGTCGCCGGCCACGCGGCTTCGTACTCCTCTGCGTGCTCGACGGGGTCGAGGCCCTGCTTGCGCAGCTCCTGGTCGGCGAGGAACTCCACCGAGCCACCCAGCATGATGTCGGTGCCTCGACCGGCCATGTTGGTGGCGACCGTGACGGCGCCCCTGTGGCCCGCCAGCGCGACGACTTTCGCCTCGTTCTCGTGCTGCTTGGCGTTCAGCACCGTGTGCGGCACGTTGCGCTGCTTGAGCAACCCGGACAACAGCTCGGACTTCTCCACCGACACCGTGCCGACCAGCACCGGCTGCCCGGTGCGGTGCCGCTCCACGAGGTCATCGACGACCGCGTTGAACTTCGCCTCCTCCGTGCGGTAGACGAGGTCGGGCTGGTCGGCCCGCAGCATCGGCTTGTTGGTGGGGATCGGAACGACGCCGAGCTTGTAGATCTTGTCGAACTCGCTCGCCTCGGTCATCGCCGTACCGGTCATGCCGGAGAGCTTCTCGTAGAGGCGGAAGTAGTTCTGCAGCGTGATCGTCGCGAGGGTCTGGTACTCCTCACGGACGGTGACGCCTTCCTTGGCCTCGATCGCCTGGTGCAGGCCGTCGTTGTAGCGGCGGCCGGAGAGGATGCGGCCGGTGTGCTCGTCGACGATGAGCACCTCGCCCTCGAGGACGACGTACTCCTTGTCGTTGTGGAACAGCTCCTTGGCCTTGATCGAGTTGTTCAGGAACGAGATCAGCGGGGTGTTGGCCGACTCGTAGAGGTTCTCGATGCCGAGGTGGTCCTCGACCTTGGTGATGCCGGGCTCGAGGATCGAGATGGTGCGCTTCTTCTCGTCGACCTCGTAGTCGGTGTCGCGAACGAGCCCGGTCGCGACCTTTGCGAACTCGGCATACCACTTCACCTCGTCCTGCGTCGGGCCCGAGATGATCAGCGGGGTGCGGGCCTCGTCGATCAGGATCGAGTCGACCTCGTCGACGATGGCGTAGTGGTGGCCGCGCTGGACGCAGTCCTCGAGCGCGTTGGCCATGTTGTCGCGCAGGTAGTCGAAGCCGAGCTCGTTGTTGGTGCCGTAGGTGATGTCGCAGGCGTAGGCCACCCGGCGCTCCGCAGGCGTCATCTCCGGCAGGATCACGCCGATGGTGAGGCCGAGGAAGCGGTGCACCCGGCCCATCCACTCCATCTGGTACTTGGCCAGGTAGTCGTTGACCGTGACGATGTGGACACCCTCGCCGGTCAGGCCGTTGAGGTACGCCGGCAGCGTCGACACCAGGGTCTTGCCCTCACCGGTCTTCATCTCGGCGATGTTGCCCAGGTGCAGCGCGGCGCCGCCCATGACCTGCACGTCGAAGTGCCGCTGACCGAGGACCCGCTTCGCCGCCTCGCGCACGGTGGCGAACGCCTCGGGCATCAGGTCGTCGAGGGCCTCGCCGTCGGCGAGCCGCTTGCGGAACTCGTCGGTCATGCCGCGCAGCTCCTCGTCGCTCATGGCGACGAAGTCGTCCTCGATGGAGTTGACCGCCTTCGCGATCGTCTCCAGCTGGCGCAGGATCTTCCCTTCGCCGATGCGGAGGATCTTGTCGATGATGGCAGGCACGTTCTCAGGCTCCCAAGGGGTGACGCAGAGGTAGGGGTGATGCAGCCGCCAACTCTACCCAGCGACCGGACGGGCCGGGTGCGGGCGGCAGGATCCGCGATCATGTCGAGATTTCATGTGGATCAGCGTTGACATCAATAGCGATTTGATGTCAACTTTGACTGCCATGAATACGAAGCGCACCTACACCATGACCGCCCGGGCCGAGGCCGCCGAGGAGACCCGGATGCGGATCGTGCGCTCGGCCTTCGAGCTCCAGGCCGAGCGACTCACGACCGAGATCTCGCTGGAGGACGTCGCCGCTCGCGCCGGGGTCAGTGTCCAGACCGTGCTGCGGCGCTTCGGGAGCAAGGCGCGCCTGTTCGAGGAGAGCCTCCGGCTGGTCAACGACGAGATCGCCGAGGAGCGCCGGGCCCCCAGCGGTGACGTCCCGGGCGCCATCCGCGTGCTCGTCGACCACTACGAGAAGCGTGGGGAGTTCGCTTTGCTGATGCTGGCCCAGGAGAGCGCCTTCGACCATGTCCGCCGGATGTCGGATGCCGGCAAGCGGACCCACCGCGCCTGGGTCGTCGAGGTCTTCGGGCCGCTCCTCCCCCGCGATGCCGGACGTCGCGAGGAGCTGGTCGACCTGCTCGTGGTCGCCACCGACGTCTACACCTGGAAACTGCTGCGCCGCGACCGCGGCCTCTCCCGCACCCAGACCGAGCACCGCATGAACACCCTGGTGTCCGCCCTCCTGACGGCCACCACCGACCGGAAGGACACCTGACATGGCCGAGATCCTCTTCGTCACCTGGGACGGCGGCGGCAACGTGCCTCCGGCACTGGGCATCGCGGCAGAGCTGCAACGACGGGGGCACGGTGTCCGGTTCCTCGGGCACGAGACCCAGCGCGAGCCGATCACCTCAGCCGGATTCGCGTGCGCGGCGTTCGCGACCGCGAAGCCGTTCAGCTCCCTCGACAGCAACTCACCGCTCCGGATGATGGCGTTGTTCAGTGACAGGGCCATCGGTCGCGACACCCTGGCCGAGGTCGCCCGCAGCGCCACTGACGTGGTCGTGGCCGACTGCATGCTGATCGGCGCACTGCGTGCCTGCGCCGACGCCGACCTCACCTACGTCAGCCTGGAGCACCTGTTCGACGGCTACCTCCGCGGTTCCTGGCTGAAGGGGCCGATCGGCCTGGCCGCGAAGGCGAAGAGGCTTCGACCGCGAGCCGCTTGGGACTCCGCGGCGCTCACCGTCGTCGCGTCGCTCGACGAGCTCGACCCCGGACATGCACGAGCTCACACCGCCACCACCGTCTGGACCGGGCCGGTCCTGGCCCAGCCCGCGCCCCACGACCTCGGCAGCCACGACCCAGCGGTCCTGGTGAGCCTGAGCACGTACAACTTCCCGAACATGGCCGCGTCCCTGCAGAACGTCCTGGACGCGACCGCGGACCTCGAGGCCCGGATCGTGGTCACCACCGGCCCGGTCGTCGACCCTTCCGAGCTGCGCCCGGCCGCCAACCACGAGGTGTACCGCTACGTGCCGCACGACGAGTTGATGCCGCAGATGTCGCTGGTGGTCGGCCACGGCGGCCACGCGACCACGATGCGCGCGCTCGCCCACGACCTCCCGCTCGTGGTGATGCCGATGCACCCGCTGCTCGACCAGCCGGTGGTCGGTCGCCAGGTGGAGGCGGCGGGCGCGGGTCGGACCGTGAAGAAGGGGGCCTCGGCCCAGGCTCTCCGGCCGGTGATCGAGGAGCTCCTCGCGGACGGGCCGCACCGCACGGCGGCGGCCCGTCTCGGCGCCCTGATCCGGGAGAGCCGGGGCAGCGAAGCGGCAGCCGACCGGATCCTCGCTCTGGTCCCGAACGGCGTGCCCACAGCCTAGGGAGCGTCGGGGTCCCGCTCCTCCAGCTCGCGGCGCAACTTGTCCTCCGCCGCCTTGCGCCGCTGCTCCTCGGCCCGCTCCCGGACCCGACGCAGGAACTCCTCGTCGGACTCGGGAGTGGGGCCGGCGGCGCGGCCGGGCCGGTCGTACTCCGGATAGGCCGGCGTGGCCCGCTGGTACGCCGAGCGAGGTTGCCCCCCGCTCTGTGGGCGGCCAGCGGCGAGCCAGGCGATCGAGCCGATCGGCGGGAACAGCAGGATCAGCAGCAACCAGGCGATCTTGGGAAGGTTGCGGACCTCGTCCTCGCGGGTCTGGATCAGGTCGATCACGCAGAAGACGTCCAGGGCGAGCAACAGCAGGACGAACCCGCCTTCGACACGGATCATCGGGGCCTCCTCGAGTCAGGCTGCTGAGGATCGTAGGGCCGATCGCAGCGCCGCGCTGAGATCTCCACGATTTGCCACCGCCACGCCGCCCAGCCCCAGCCAGCCGGCCAGCGAGCGCAGCTCGACGGCGAGCTCGTCGGCGGTCGTCTCCGGCGCACCCGGCTCGGCGTACGCCGCGTGCACCTGGAGGACTCCGGCTCGCCGGTCGGCCTTGAGGTCGACCCGGGCGACGACCCGGTCGCCGAGGAGGAACGGCAGCACGTAGTAGCCGTGCACCCGCTTGTGCTCGGGCACGTAGATCTCGATGCGGTAGGCGAAGTCGAAGAGCGCCTCCGTGCGCGCTCGCTCCCAGACCAGAGGGTCGAAGGGGCTGAGCAGCGCTCGTGCCTCGACCCGGCGAGGCAACCGCGCGTCACGGTGCAGGTAGTAGCCCGACTGTCCCTCGACGCTCACCGGGACCAGCTCACCGTCCTCGACGAGCGTGCTGATGGCAGGCGCGACCTGCGCGACCGGCATCCGGTAGTAGTCCCGCAGGTCGCGGGCGGTGGCGACACCGTGCGAGCGGGCCGCCCGGCGGACCAGCTCGCGGTGTGCCTCCTCATCCGGGGGCGTCGGCAACGCCAGCACGGCCGACGGGATCACCCGCTCGGGGAGGTCGTAGACCCGCTCGAACTGGGAGTTGCGACCGGCGACCGCCACCTCGCCGGCGAGGAAGAGGTACTCCAGCGACTTCTTGGCCTCCGACCAGTTCCAGCCCCAGTGCTGCTTGCCGCGCGGCAATCCGTCGTCGAGGTCGCGCGCCGTCCGGCGTCCCTTGCCGCGCAGCTCGGCAAGGAGCGACGCCGCGAGGCCGGTGTCGCGGCCGTCCATCCACGGGTGCCCACCGTCGCGGTAGTGCCGCATCCGGTGCTGCATGTGCGGCCACAGGTCGACCGGCATGAACGCCGCCACGTGCGCCCAGTACTCCACCATCCGTCGCGGCGCCCGCCCCGAGGCGCGATCGAGGAGCGCGGCGTCGTAGGGTCCCATCCGGCTGAACAGCGGCATGTAGTGCGCGCGCTGGAGGACGTTGACCGAGTCGATCTGGAGCACTCCGGTGCGGCGGATGGTCCGGTTGAGCGTGGCCAGCGTCGGGGTCGCGTGGGGCTTGTCCACGAATCCCTGGGCCGCGAGCGCGACCCGGCGCGCCTGGGCCCGACTCAGCGACTGCATGCTCGGGAGGGTAGTCGGGTGCGCCGACAGACCTGCGTACGCCGACGGTCGGTGCCGGGATCGCCGAGCGGGCAGAAGCGGCCCTCCCCCGCTTCGCTCCTCCGGTGCGTTTCAGCCCGCTCGGCTCCATCCCCTTCGCTTCGCTCAGGGGATGTCGAGCAGCTTTTCCTTCACGGCGTACATGACCGCCTCCATGCGGGAGTGCAGCTGCAGCTTGTCGAGGATGTTGCGGACGTGGTTCTTGACGGTGTTCTCGCTGATGAACAGCTGCTTGGCGACCTCTCGGTTGTTCAGGCCCTTCGCGACCAGGCGAAGCACTTCCAGCTCGCGGTCGGTCAGCCGCGGCGCACTGCCGGCCTCGCGGTCGGAGCGTGAGATCTCCTTGAACTCGTCGATCAGCTTCGCGGCCATCGAGGGGCTGATCAGGGACTGCCCCTCGGCGACAACGCGCACGGCCTGGGCGACCTCGTCGATCGAGGAGTCCTTGAGCAGGTAGCCCGAGGCGCCGTTCTTGACCGCCTCGTAGAGGTCGGCCTCCTCGTCGCTGACGGTCAGCATGATGATCCGGGTCGAGGGCACCTGCTCCTTGATCCGGGTGCAGGCCTCGAGCCCGCTGCGCTTGGGCATCCGGACGTCGAGCAGCACCACGTCGGGGACCGTCTCCAGCGCGAGCTCGATCGCGCTGTTCCCGTCACCGGCCTCGCCGACGACCTCGATGCCCGGCTCGACGCCGAGCAGCATCGTCAGGCCACGCCGGAAGAGCTCCTGGTCGTCGACGACGACGACACGCACGGCCTCGGCGTGGCTCTGGGATTCGGGCACCCGAGAATCATGACAGATCCGGTGTCTCAGTAAGCCGGATCGCGAACTGTCCCAGGCCTCAGGACTCGACGTCGAGCGAGATCACCCCGTAGTCGTACCCGCGACGGCGGTAGACGACCGAGGGCCGCTCACTCTCCTTGTCGACGAACAGGTAGAAGTCGTGGCCGACGAGCTCCATCTCGTACAGCGCCTGCTCGAGGGTGATCGGGGTCGCCGGGTGCGTCTTCTCGCGTACGACGAGCGGCCCGTCGCCGGTCATCGCGACCGGTCCGACCTGGTGGTCGGCAACCTCGGCGCTGCCGGAGCCGGCGACCCCGTTGCTGGCTCCGTTGCCGGTCCGGGCCATCGCCTGGCCGACGGACTCGGGAGCATGCTGGCCACGGTGGACCTTGCGTCGGTCGGCAGCGCGGCGCATCTGCGCGGACATCTTGTCGAGGGCGAGGTCGAGTGCGGCCATCTTGTCCTCGGCGGCAGCCTCGGCGCGGAGCACCGGTCCCTTCGACTTCGCGGTGAGCTCGACGCGGACCTGACGGTCGGGCTGGCGGGCGTTGCGCTCTCGCTCCAGCAGCACCTCGACGCGGATGAGCCGATGGTCGTGCTTCTCGAGCCGAGCGAGCTTGTCCTCCACGTGCTCGCGGAACCGTTCCGAGACCTCGCACTGCCGACTGCTGACGACAACGTCCATGCAGACCTCCCACTCTCGGGGCGGGCAACCGCCCACTGGTTACACCGGCATGAGGGATGGAGCCCGTCCGGCCGACCTGGTCTTCGACCCCACACCCGCCTGCTGAGACGTTCGCAGCTCTTCTGCCACTACTGGCCTTCTCCGGCGCGACCCCGCATCTGACGAGGGGCGACGGGCAGGACTTACGACTAAGCCGCACCGTGATCGGCGACCACCCTCACCAGGGAGGGGGCGCGCCTTACGTGGGCCGTTTTGCCTGCGACTGGCATCGGCTTGCCGGGCCGGTCGGAACCGGGTTCCAACGCTGTGTCCAACGCTGTGTCCAATCCTCGGACATGTCCGGCCCATGACCTGCCTGACGCAACCACGGACCCGGACGGACTCCATACAGAGACGTTAGCCGCAGCCTCACTGTTTCGGTAGCGGAACCCGTCGGCGGGTGGCCGCCAGGCAGCAGATCGCCCGCACCGGCAGTCCGATCGCGTCGAGGGCGCGCTGGGCTTCCCTCGCTGTCGAGCCGGTGGTGATCACGTCGTCGCAGACGAGCACGGTCGTCGGGAGCCCGTCTCGAGCCAGCGCGCGCAGCCGGCTCGGGCGCACCGCCATCCGCTCTGCGAGGTTCGCGGCCCGCTCGGAGGCGGACAGTCCCGCCTGGTCTGCGGCCGGGTCGCGCTGGCGCAGCAACGTCGTCACGACCACGTCGGCGCCGGCACGACGGAGCACGCCGGCCGCTACGCGGGTGACCCGGAGCATCGGATCGTGTCCCCGAGCGCGTACGACGGCCGGCCGCGACGGCACCGGCACGAGCACCGTGCGGCCGCGCGACGTCATCCCGGCGAGCACCGGCGCCGCCAGCACCTCGCCGAGCGGCCCGGCGAGACCGAACACCCGGCGCTCCTTGTGCAGCAGGATCATCCGGCGCAGCGGGTCGGCGTACTCGGAGGCGGCGAAGGCCGGGGCGAGCCCGTCCGGGCACGGATCCGGCCACACGCGGGTGGCATCGAGCGGTAGCCCGGCGCGGCATCCCGGGCACAACAGCCGTCCGGGCCGCGCGCAGCACACGCAGGCCCGGCCGAACGCCAGGTCGAGCCAGTCGTCGATCACCGGCCCATCGTCAACCGCCCTGGAGGGGGCGCGCAGCGAGGGAGCCGGCCCTGTGGACTACTGGCCTGTGGACTACTCCCCGTAGGCAGCTGCCACCACGTTGGTCAGAGGCAGCCGGGTCCAGCGCCCTGCCTCGCTGAACGCGGACGTGTACAGCCGGTGATCGGTGCCGACCACCCGCAGCGGGAGCGCGGAGTCGGGGCTGGAGACGAGGCCGGCGACGTCCCCGGGTACGTTCGTGGGGGCCACCGGTCCCAGCTGTCCCTCGACGCGCGGCGAGCCATCGAGCTCGACGACCACGATCTGGTCGGGCCCGGAGTCCGGACGGGTGAGGATCGCCACCGACGTCACGTCGAACTGGACCACGTCCAGGGCCGGGCCGAGATCGGCGCCGGTCACCAGCCTGGTGCGGGCCGCGAGGACGCGGCGTACCCGCCCCTGGGCGTCGCGATCGATGCCGCTCACCTGGATCGTCGGGTTCGCCCCGCTCGCCAGGACGCCGACCAGCTGGGAGCCGTCCCGGGTGACGGTGAACGCGCTCACCGGCCGCCCGGAGATCCCGGACACGCGGACGATCCGGTCCTTGCCGTTGCGCAGCAGATGGACGACCGCCCCCGAGGCGGTGTCGTCGATCAGCCACAGGCCGCCGAAGCGGTCGTACGCCGGCCGGAGCAGGTCGGTGCCGTTGCTGAACACAGTGCGCACTCGCGACGGCGACCGGCCGCCGCTGTCCGGGGCCTCGAACACCTTGCGCCCGCTGAGGCTGACTGCCGCGATCGTGCGGTTGCGGGTGCTCCAGGCCAGCGACCGCAGGGCGAACCCGGCCTGCCCGAACGGACCGGCCACCGGCGTCACGTTTTCACCGTCGGCGACCACGACCCGGCCGCCGCTGAGCGCGAGCAGCTCCCGTCGGGCCGACGCGCCCGGGTCGTACTCCTGTCCGGTGCTGACGCTGACGTCGGTACGACCGTCGGGCAGGGCCACGGGAGCGCCGTCCACGGTCAGCTTCACGCGGGTGATGCCCGGGACCTGTCGCAGCGTCCACGCCAGCTGGACGACCACCCGGTTGAGCTGCGCCGGCGCCAGGTTCAGAGCGTCGGGACCGAGCGGCACCTCGGCGATGCCCGCGTCGTTGACCACGACCCCGCCCAGATCGAGGTCGCCGCCGGCCGGGAAGGCGGTCGTCGCGACCTTGCGCTGACTGGGCGGCGGGCCCTCGAGCAGTCCTCGAACGAGGTTCGTGCCCGTCGCCTCACCCTGCGGGACGTAGACCCGGGTCGGGACGAGCACCGAGCCGGTGTGGTCGAAGAAGTACAGGTCGAAGGGCGTGAACACGCTGGAGAAGTACGACGACGACACGGCGAGCACGTCCGGGGGGTTCGCGATCCGCCACTGCCCGTCCTCCTGGACCAGGTTGAGCGGGACGGTCTCGGTGGTCGCCGTGGTGCCGTCGAGCCAGGCGCCGTACGTCGAGAGCCGGTAGGCCCCTCGGAGGCTGGCCACCACGTGGCCGTCGACCGTGTCGACCGTCGGCGCGTCGTAGACGACCGTGCCCTGGCTCTGGCTCCAGGTGCCCTTCGCCTGTCCCGACAGGAAGCTGCGCGCCACCGCCGTGCTCGGAGGGTTTGCCTGCATGGCCAGCAGGAAGCCCCGGACGATCCTCTCGGGGCTGTCACCGTCCGCGGGACCCGGGGGGGTGAAGTCCGGCGCCTGGTTGCTGATCTCGTCGGCGCCGGCGGGTCTGGTGTGCACCGTGCCCGAGTCGGGAAGCGTCGTGCAGCCGCAGATCACCAGGACCGGTGCGAGCACCCCGAGCACGCGGAGCAGGCGGGCCCTCATCGGTTGCCTCCGACCTGGTGCGCCGCCGGCGTGACCGTCTCGTCGGCGTCGGCCGACGGGTCTCCCGCGTCGTCGGGCACCAGCGGCAGCGGGCTGTGCGCGATCGGGTCGCCGGCGCGACGCGGCACCGTGAGGCGGAACTGTGCCCCGGCCGCCGGCTCGCCCCAGACCTGGAGCCAGCCGCCGTGCAGCTGCGCGTCCTCGAGCGAGATCGCCAGGCCGAGCCCGGTGCCGCCGGTCGAGCGCGCGCGCGCCGGATCGGCCCGCCAGAACCGGTTGAACACCATCGCCGACTGACCCGGGTGCAGGCCGACTCCGTAGTCACGGACGGTCACGGCGACGGCGTGCGGATCCGCGGCGACCCGGACCACGACGCGGGCGTCGCCGCGCACGTTCGCGTGGTCGATGGCGTTGCTGACCAGGTTGCGCAGCACCCGCTCGATGCGACGCTCGTCGACCTCCGCGACGCACGCCGTCGGGGCCTCGACGACCACCCGGACGCCACGCTGGCGCGCCAGTGCCGCGGACTGGTCGACCACCCGGTGCGCGACGTCCGCGAGATTGACCTCCGCCAGCTCGAGACCGGCGGCACCGGCGTCGAACCGGCTGATCTCGAGCAGATCGGCGAGCAGGTTCTCGAAGCGGTCCAGCTCCTTCTGCAACAGCTCCGCCGCCCGGGCGGCGACCGGTTCGAAGGACCCGCGTGAGTCGTGGAGCACATCGCCGGCCATCCGTACGGTCGTCAGCGGCGTGCGCAGCTCGTGCGACACGTCGGAGACGAACTGCCGCTGCACCCGGGACAGCTCGACCAGCTGCCTGATCTGCTGCTGCAGCGCGTCGGTCATCTGGTTGAACGAGACGGCCAGCCGCGCGATGTCGTCCTCCCCGTGCACGTGCATCCGCTCCTCGAGACGACCTGACGCGATCCGCTCCGCCACACGCCGGGCGAGGCGGACCGGGGTGATGACCTGACGGGTGACCAGGAGGACGATCCCGGCGGTGAGCAGCAGCAACAGGGCGCCGGAGGTGAGCAGGGACCGCTCGACCAGGTTCAGGGTGCGTTGCTCGTCGTCCATCGGGAAGATGTAGTACAGCCCGTAGACGCCGCCGTCCGAGGGCAGCACGATCCGTGAACCGACGACGACAGACGGCGTGCCGTCCTGCGACCCGTCGGACCGCAGCCGGGTGTATGTCCACGACGTGCCCGCCGACCTCGCGACCGCTCGCTGGAGCCGCGCCGGCACGCTCTCCACCGAGATGCCCTTCGTCGCATGGATCCCGGGGGCCGGAGCGGTGCCGGGATCCTGCCCGATCGGACCCAGCAGGACGACGTCGTAACCGCGGACGTCGCCGCGGTCGACCAGGGTCGCCGCCAGCTGGCTGAGCTGGGTGTCGGGGTCGAAGTCGGAGCTCCCCCGCTCGAGCAGGTTGCGTGCGGACTTGGTCTCGCCCTGCGCCTCGGCGACGGACACGTTCACCCGACTCTCCACCAGCCCGTCGGAGATCTGGCGGATCAGCAGCCAGCCCACCGTGCCGGCGACGACGGCACCGAGCACCACGATCGCACCGACCACCCTCGTGCGGATCGAGCGTCGCCAGAACGTGAGCACGTCGGCGAGGGCCCGGCGGACCCGCGGCCGGGTTGCGACGGGAGGTTCAGCCGGAGACGGACTCGCCACCGGCAGTGTCCTGTGTCGGGTCCCCTGCCGGCTCCGAGGTCCCGGCCTTGTACCCGACACCCC
The DNA here is from genome assembly GCA_963805425.1 of uncultured Actinomycetota bacterium. Classification (GTDB taxonomy): domain Bacteria; phylum Actinomycetota; class Actinomycetes; order Propionibacteriales; family Nocardioidaceae; genus Marmoricola. The sequence goes on from CAWDUF010000014.1 coordinate 25,300, forward strand.
GCACCGTCAACACGATCGTGGGGTGCTCGGGATCGTGCTCGACCTTGGCGCGGAGCCGCTGGACGTGCACGTTGACCAGCCTGGTGTCCGCGGCGTGCCGGTAGCCCCAGACCTGTTCGAGGAGCATCTCGCGAGTGAACACCTGCCACGGGCGCCGGGCAAGGCAGACGAGCAGGTCGAACTCCAGCGGCGTCAGCTGGATCGCCTTGCCCGCGCGCATCACGCTGTGGCCGGCGACGTCGATGCGCAGGTCGGCGACCGCGATCACCTCGGGCGCAGGCGGCTCGAAGTGCCGCATCCGGGCCCGGATCCGGGCGATCAGCTCCTTGGGCTTGAACGGCTTGGCGATGTAGTCGTCAGCCCCGGACTCGAGGCCGACGACCACGTCGACGGTGTCGCTCTTGGCGGTGAGCATCACGATCGGTACGCCGGACTCGGCGCGGATCTGCCGGCAGACCTCGATGCCGTCGGTGCCGGGCAGCATCAGGTCGAGCAGGACCAGGTCGGGCTTGTAGTCGCGGAACACCGGCAGTGCCTCGTCACCACGGGCAACGATCCGGCTCTCGAAGCCCTCGTTGTGCAGGACGAGAGTCAGCATCTCCGCCAGCGCCGCATCGTCGTCGACGACGAGGATGCGGGTCCGCCCGACCTGGTCCGAGTGGGTCACCGGGTCAGTATCGGTAGTGGTCGGACTTGAACGGGCCCTCGACGGGAACGCCCAGGTAGTCGGCCTGCTCCGGCGTCAGGACGGTCAGCTCGACACCGAGGGCGTCGAGGTGCAGCCGGGCGACCTCCTCGTCGAGGTGCTTCGGCAGCACGTACACACCGACCGGGTAGTCCTCGGCCTTGGTGAACAGCTCGATCTGCGCCAGCACCTGGTTCGTGAAGGAGTTCGACATCACGAACGACGGGTGGCCCGTCGCATTGCCGAGGTTCAGCAGCCGACCCTCGGACAGCACGATGATCAACTTGCCGTCGGGGAAGATCCACTGGTGGACCTGGGGCTTGATCTCGTCCTTGACGATGCCCGGGATCCTGGCCAGGCCGGCCATGTCGATCTCGTTGTCGAAGTGGCCGATGTTGCCGACGATCGCCTGGTGCTTCATCTTCTCGAAGTGCTCGACCCTGATGATGTCGAAGTTGCCGGTCGTGGTGATGAAGATGTCGGCGTACTCGACGACGGTCTCGAGGCGCTTGACCTCGTAGCCGTCCATGGCGGCCTGCAGCGCGCAGATCGGGTCGATCTCGGTCACGATGACGCGGGCGCCCTGGCCGCGCAACGACTCCGCGGAGCCCTTGCCGACGTCGCCGTAGCCGCAGACGACCGCGACCTTGCCGCCGATCATCACGTCGGTGCCGCGGTTGATGCCGTCGATCAGGGAGTGGCGGCAGCCGTACTTGTTGTCGAACTTCGACTTGGTGACCGAGTCGTTGACGTTGATCGCCGGGAAGAGCAGCGAGCCCTCCTTGAAGCGGTCGTAGAGGCGCAGCACGCCGGTGGTGGTCTCCTCGGAGACGCCCTTGATGTCCGTTGGCGATGGTGGTCCAGCGCGTCGGGTTGTCCCCCAGCGAACGGGCCAGGACGCGCAGCACCTCCTTGTACTCCTCGTTGTCGGTCGAGTCCTGGCCGGGAACCTCGCCGGCCTTCTCGAACTCGACGCCCTTGTGGACCAGCAGCGTGATGTCGCCGCCGTCGTCGAGGAGCATGTTCGGACCGACCGGGTTGCCGGCCTCGTCGGTGAAGTCGAAGACCTTCTCGGCCTCGTCCCAGTACTCCGCCAGCGTCTCGCCCTTCCAGGCGAACACCGGGGTGCCCTGCGGGTCGTCGACGGTGCCGTTCGGGCCGACGACGACCGCTGCGGCCGCGTGGTCCTGGGTGGAGAAGATGTTGCAGGTGGCCCAGCGCACCTCGGCGCCGAGCGCGACCAGGGTCTCGATGAGCACGGCGGTCTGGATGGTCATGTGCAGCGAGCCGGCGATGCGGGCGCCCTTGAGCGGCTGGGCGTCGCCGTACGTCGTGCGCAGCGAGACCAGGCCGGGCATCTCGTGCTCGGCGAGGGTGAGCTCCTTGCGGCCGTACTCGGCAAGGGTCAGGTCAGCGACCTTGTAGTCCATGGTGTTCCTAGCTGGTGTCGAGGGATTCGGGCGAGGGCTGAAAAGCAGGCCCGTCTTCAGATTGGTCTGGGCCTGTTCAGGGCGTCTGGCCACGATCTCGTGCGAAAGGCGCGGGTCAATACTAACCGGACGGTCGCTCCGCCGGCGTGTAGTCGTCACGGAACAGGTCCGGCTCCACGTAGACCGAGGTGGCGTGCGGCTCGGCGGCGCGCACGGCGCGTTCCGCGCGATCGATCGTCGCGGCGACGTCGGCGGCCGTGTCGGAAGCGCGCACACCGATCTTGACCGCGCAGAGCAGCTCGTCCGGGCCCAGGTGCAGGGTCTTCATGTGGATCACCCGCTCCACGCCCTCGGTGCGCGTGAGCGCGGCGAGGATGGCCTTCTGCGCGTGCTCGGAGGCAGACTCGCCCAGCAACAGGCTCTTGGTCTCGGCGGCCAGCACGACCGCGACGAGCACGAGCAACACCCCGATCAGCCCCGTGCCGGCGGCGTCGAAGTAGGCGTTCTCGGTGACCAGCGTGAGCGTGACGCCGAGCAACGCGAGCGCCAGTCCGACCAGCGCCGCGAAGTCCTCGAGCAGGATCACCGGCAGCTCTGGCTCCTTCGCCCGCCGGATGAACTCCACGTACGACGAGCCGCCGCGGAGCTTGTCGGTCTCGCGGAGCGCCGTGCGGAAGGACAGCGACTCCAGCACGATCGCCACCGCCAGGACGACGACCGGGACGAACCGCTTCCAGTCGTTGCCGATGTCGGCGTGACCGGCGTGGACCTCGTGGGCCTTGTGGTAGGCCTCGTAGAGCGCGAACAGGCCGCCGACGCTGAACAGCACGATCGCGACGATGAAGGAGTAGATGTAGCGCTCGCGGCCGTAGCCGAAGGGATGCTCTGCGGTCGCCTCACGGCGCGAGCGCTTGCCGCCCAGCAGGAGCAGCAGCTGGTTGCCCGAGTCGGCGACCGAGTGGATGGCTTCGGCCAGCATCGAGGAGAACCCGGTCAGGAAGAACGCGACGAACTTCGTGACCGCGATGCCGAGGTTGGCCAGGAGCGCGGCCACGACGGCCTTGGTGCCACCTTCGGTCGACATGCTGCAGGAGGTTAGCCGGTCGCGTGCCGTCCTCGATCAGTCGGCCTCGGCGAGGCCCAACCGGAGGTAGCGGGCGGCGAAGGTGCCGGTGGCGAGCAGGGCGGCGTACCTCGCGACGTCACCGCCGGCCTCCGTCGAGACGACCTCGACCCGGACGCCACGCTCCTCGGCCTGCTCGCGTAGCCGCGACCGGGTCTCGAGGACCACGGGGTCCGGCGAGCCGTCGTCGAGGATGACCAGCGAAGGGCGCGGGTCGCCGTCCTCGTCGGCGAACGGGTCTGCGAAGACGTCGGCGGGAGCGGCAGCCGCGAGCACCGGCAGCAGGTGCTCGGCGTCGGCGGCGAGCGCCGCGCGACCACTGGCGCGCCGCAACGACTCCGCGATCCGGCGCGCTGCCCGGGCGGCAAGCACGGTGCCGCCCCAGAGCAGCGGGCTGCTCTCGGCGATGCCGCTGGCCAACAGCTTCGCCGGGTTGACGGCGAGGTCGCGGTAGGGGCTGCAGCTCATCGCGACGTCGTCCAGCGCGGAGGCCACCACCTCCGCGTCGGTGTCGGGCCCCAGGCCGAGCCGGTCGAGCAGGTCGAGCATCACCACCGCGGTCGCGAGCTGGTCACCGGTGACCGTGGGCAGCAGGGTCGAGTACCGCCCGGGCACGTGCCGCGCGACCAGTGAGTCCGCTGGCGTCGCGACGACGAGCTGACACCCTCGGCGGACTGCTTCGGCGACGCCTGCGGCCGTGCCGACGTCGGTGCCGTCGGGCGCCAGCACGACGACGAGGTCGAGCGCACCGGCCCAGCCCGGCAGCCCGGGACCGGGCCACGCGACGAACGGGACCGGGCACATCGGTTCCAGAACCGCCCGCAGCAGGCGCGAGTCCGGACCGGCGGCGACGATCGCGCGCGGCGGATCCTCGGCGAGCTGGGCGACGGCGGCGGCGAGCGAGTCAGCGGCGGTGACCGCCTCGAGGCGCACCCGGGCTCCGGCCTCGGCGAGCCGGCGGAGCTCCGGATCGGCGCGCGCGAGCGCGGACTCGTCGAGGAGACCGTCGTCGAATGCGGGGACCATCACCGGATCACCTGGGCCGGGTCACGCCGGCTTTCGGGCCTCGTCGACGAGGAGGACCGGAATGTCGTCACGGACGGGGTAGGCCAGCCCACACCCCGAGCACACCAGCTCCTCGGCGGCTTCGTCGACCGCGAGGGCGGCGTGGCACGCAGGGCAGACGATGATGTCGAGCAGGCCGGGGTCGAGGTTCATCGGCTCCCTCGAGTTCTTCTCGGTCCGGATCTGCGCGAGCACCTCGTCGCGGATCCGGTGCATGGTCTCGGCGTCCTTGCCCTCCGCGTTCAGCCGAAGCAGCGGCTCGGTGTTGGACGCGCGGACATTGAACCACCAGTCGTCGTGGACCACGCTCAGTCCGTCGAGGTGGTCCAGGCTCACGCCCGGCCGCGATCCCCACTGGTCCTCGATCTGGGCGAGCACGGCGCCCTGGTCGGCCACCTCGGAGTTGATCTCGCCGCTCGCGACGTGGCGGGAGTACGGCGCCAGCACCTGCGAGAGCGGCGCGTCGACCTCGGCGAGGGCCGCCAGAGCGTGCAGCGCGGCCAGCATGCCCGAGTCGGCACGCCAGAAGTCGCGGAAGTAGAAGTGCCCGGAGTGCTCGCCGCCGAAGATCGCGTCGGTCTCGGCCATCGTCGCCTTGATGAACGAGTGCCCGACGCGAGTGCGCACGGGCTTGCCTCCCAGCTCCTCGACGATCTCGGGCACCGCACGGGAGGTGATCAGGTTGTGGATGATCGTCGCGCCGGGCTGCTTGGCGAGCTCACGGGACGCGATCAGCGCGGTCAGCACGCTCGGGCTCACCAGCTCACCGCGCTCGTCGACCAGGAAGCAGCGGTCGGCGTCCCCGTCGAACGCCAGCCCGATGTCCGCACCGACCTCGCGGACCTTGGCCTGCAGGTCGACCAGGTTCGCCGCCTCGATCGGGTTCGCCTCATGGTTCGGGAAGGTGCCGTCGAGCTCGAAGTAGAGCGGCACGACCTCGACGTCGAGCTGCCCGAGGACGGCAGGCGCGGTCATCCCGGCCATGCCGTTGCCCGCGTCGACCGCGACCTTGAGGTGCCGGCCGCGCACCGGCGCGAGGTTGAGCAGGTAGGTGGCGTACTGCGCGAGCAGGTCCTGCTCGTCGATCCGGCCCGGCTGCTGCGCTGCAAGGGTCTCGCCCGACGCGACGCGGTCGCGGATGTCGGCGAGCCCGGTCTCCAGGCCGATCGGGAGGGCGTGGGCGCGGCACATCTTGATGCCGTTGTACTGCGCCGGGTTGTGGCTCGCGGTGAACATCGCGCCGGGTCGGGCGAGCTGTCCGGACGCGAAGTAGAGCTGGTCGGTGGAGGCCAGCCCGATCAGGGTCACGTCGGCTCCTGCGGCCGCAGCACCGTCGGCGAACGCGCGCGAGAGCTCCGGGGAGGAGGGCCGCATGTCGTGCCCGACGACGACCTCGGCCGCGCCGGTGACCGCGACGAAGGCGTTGCCGACACGTCGCGCGAGGTCGGCGTCGATCTGGTCGGGGACGATGCCGCGGACGTCGTACGCCTTGAAGATCGAGAGGTCGGTCGCCATGACCGGAACCCTAGTGCCCGCTCAGAGCAGCGATGCCAGCCGCTTCTTCTTGCGGTTCTCCCCGAGGATCCACGCGGCGCGGTCGAGCGCGGCCAGCTCGCCGCGGGCACCCAGGGTCGTCAGTCCTCCGAGCGCAGGACGCGCAGGTGACCCTTGCGCGCGACCTCGCGCATCTCGAACGGCGCGCGGTCGTCCGCCGGACGAGGCTGCGCCGCCTCGCGGACCGCGTCGGCCAGCGCGAGCAGGTCGTCGCTGGAGTGGGCGTGCGGGTCGTCGGCGACCAGGCGCAGCACCTCCCAGCCGCGCGGCGCGCTGAGGCGCTCGCTGTGCACCTCGCACAGGTCGTAGGCATGCGGCTCGGCGTAGGTCGCGAGCGGGCCGACCACGGCGGTCTGGTCGGCGTACACGTAGGTGAGCGTGGTCGCGGCGGGCCGCCCGCACGCGGTCCGCGAACAACGACGAAGCAGGCTCACGCGGCAGAGAGTACCGGTGCGGGGCATCGGCGCGGGCTAGGCTCGCGGCGTGGCTGAGCGCGCGTCCGGACCCTCGTCCCGCACCCGGCCCCGCTCCCGCGACCGGCATGGTCGTGGCATGCGAGGGCCGGCGTTCGGCGACAGCCCGCTGGTCCGCGGCGGAGTGCCGGCGCGGCGCACTCCGGCGGAGGGCTTCGACCACGTCGCGCTGCGGATCATGCAGGGGGTCGTGAGCCGCTGGACGGACCGCCTCGGTGATGTCGAGCTCGCCGTCGAGGAGGTCCCGGTGCTGCCGCCGGGCTGGTCGGAGTCGACGGTCCCACTGGCGTCGTACGTCGAGGCGTCGGGAGGGGCGCGGCCGCGGCTGGTGCTGTTCCGGCGTCCGCTCGAGCACCGGGCCGAGGACCTGGGCGAGCTGGAGGCTCTGCTCGTCACCGTGATCGTCGAACAGGTCGCCGACGTCCTCGGCATCCCGCCCGAGGACGTCCTTCCCGGCTACGAAGAGGACTGAGTTCCCGCGCACGTCACCACATCTCGACACGATCGGGCGCCGATCTGGTCCGCTGGCGCGTCTCAGATCACCAGCCCGGCCGGACCGCCGGCAGCAGCACTGAGTTGATCGCCGGCACGACACCGGCGGTCGCCACGCCGGAGGCATCCTTGACCGAGAAGCCGGCCACTGCGTCCGGGGTGGTCGCGACCAGCCGCACGTAGCGGGTGCCCGACGGCAGCGGGGTCGCCGTGCTCGCGGCCTTCGCCACCGCGACCGAGCGCTCGAGAAGCTGCTTGCCGTCGCGGCCGAAGGCCGTGACGGCCACCGAGGTCGCGCCGCCCACCGACGAGACCACCAGGTCGCCCGACCCGGCAGGCACCGCCACGGTGGTCGAGTCGAGCACTGGCCGCACGGCGCTGCCGAAAGCGATGTCTCCCCCGGTGACGGTGCGCACACCGGCGGCGACGGGCTGTGCCGAGCTCACCTTCAGTGCGAACGGCTCCCCGTCGAAGACCGACCGGATCGACATCGACGCGACCGACTTCGGAGGCACCCTCAAGGTGGCGTCGTCGGTCGGGGCGAACGTGCCGGTCGCTCCGATCACCTCGACCGCGACGATCGCCTCCACGCCGCGCGGGTTGGCCACGACGAGAGTCGCGTGGTCCGGCTTCCGAGGAAGCCCGGCGAGCGTCACCTCGGTGGACGGCGACATCTGGCTCGGCAGCCATTCCTGGACCGCCTTCCCGACCACTCCCGGAGCGAAGCGGTCGGCGGCCGAGACCGAGACCAGGCCGCGGGTGGCGACCACGTCGACGGCGAGGTCCCCGACCGCGGGCGCCATCTTCGCGAGGTCGATCACCTCGGTGCCGTCGGAGGCCACCGTGATGCCGTGCAGTCCCGGTCCCTCGACCGGGCCGTCGACGCCGTACACGTTGATGTCGAGCACGGCGTCGCCGGGACGAGGGTTGTGCACGGTGAGCACGGTGTCGTGGGTCACGGTCGCCGCTCCTGCGCCGACGAACCACCACCGGGCGCGTGGTTCGGGACAGGGCAACCAGGCGAGCCAGTTCTTCGTGCGCGACTCCTGGCCGGCGAACGCGTCCAGTGCGACGGACTTGTCGTCGTCGAAACGCGTCGGACCGGCCCCGATCGGCATTGCCCGGTCGAGTCCGGCGTCGACGGTGCCGTGGTTCGCAGTCGCGTCCGGGATGCCGCCCGTGCAGCTGAACGTGCGCTGCTCGAGCTCGGTGCGCTGGAAGGACTGGATCGGAGCCCCGACGCCGTGCGGCGTCGTGCCGGCGAGGGTGAGCACCGCACCGGTCAGGGCGATGACCATCAGCCCGAGCAGGGCGCTGCGGCCGCTGGTGGCCGTACGGCGGGCCGCGCTGTGCCGCTCCCGAGGCCCGTTCTTCAGGGCCCTGTTTTTCCGGGCGCTGTTCTTCGGGGCCCGGTTTTTCCGGGCGCTGTTCTTCCGGGCCTTGTTCGCCCGGGCCTGCTTCTCCTGGGACCGGCTCTTGCGAACCCGGTTGCCGCGTGCGTTCATCGACGCCGCCTCCGCTCAGGAGCGGCGAGCACGACCGTGGTGACCAGTCCCAGCAGGTTCGCCAGCACCCATGTCGCCCGGAGTGGCTCGCGCTGGTCGTCGAGCGAGGTCAGCGACGTCGGCTCCTGGACCACCCACGCACGCGACCGACGGCCCGGGGCGCTCGCGCCACCGAAGCCGTTCGCCGAGTCGAGCCCGCCGCTGACGGCGGCCGCCACCGGTGCCGGGGCGTAGACGTACTTGACGCCGTACGACGCCAGCAGCGCGGCGTCGTCGGGTCGTGCCGAGGACAGCAGCCGGGCGACCAGGTCGGCGAACGACCTGCTGGGCGTGGTGAGCGCGAGCGCACCGTCGTCTCCGAGCTGGTGGACCCCCGAACGCAGCAGTTGGTACTCGATGCCACTGGCCAGGCCGCCGCGGACGACCAGGACGGCACTCGTGGTCTTGCCGGCGGCGAGGTCCTGCATGTAACGCGGCACCTGCCGCGGCTCGGCCCGCTGGACCGGACCGTCGTCGCCGTGCAGCACCCACCAGGTCGCGCCGAGCACAGGTGCGGCCAGCGCCGCGATGCAGGCCACCGCCGCCGCCGGCTGACGCCAGCTGAAGCTCTGCCCGGAGACTGCCCCGACGACCCCGTCGGCCGCGATCACGGCGGCCAGCACGAAGCCGCCTTGGATCAGCAGCAGCACGAAGCCCGGCCACGGCCGGAACTCGACCGGTACGCCGGGCAGCGACACCGGCACCCGCGACTCCGTGGCGAGCACGATCGACGCGGCCAGGATCAGCACCCACACCTGCAGGACCCGCACCCGCGTGTCCCGCCGGATGAACGCAGCCAGGCCCGCAAGCGGCAGTCCGATGGTCAGCCAGCCCGGAGCCTCGCCCGGACCGCCCGTGCGCCCGAGGAGGAGGTCCCGCAGGCCGGTGTCGGTCGGGATCGCTCCGGCGCGGCCCGCCTCGACGAGCCAGGCGCCGGGCGCGGCGAGCGTGGCCACCGCCCAGGGCAGCACCAGGACCAGGGGCACCAGTACGACGATCGCGAGCTCGCGGCCGCGACCCCGGGCCGCGCCCACGACCACGGCGAACAGGACCAGCAGCACGATCACCAGCCATGCCGGCGGGACGAACGAGACCAGCAGCCCTGCCGCCAGTGCGGTCCGCCACGCGGCGCGCCATTGGCGGGTCGCCGCGTCCTCCCCGGTCGCCGCCAGGCCGAGCGCCGCCGTCGCGACCCAGGGCAGCACGGCAGCGCCCACCACGGTCCCGATGCGGCCCTGGGCCACGGACCCGCTGACGACCGGCAGCACGGCGTACGCGGCGGCACCCCACAGGGCGGCCCACGGTCCGTCGGTGGCGCGGCGCAGGAAGCGGAGCGCTCCGACGAACGCCAGCGGCACGGCGAGGACGAAGATCAGGTCGACGAGCAGGCCGGTGTGGCCGAGGAACACGGTGCCGAGCACGGCCAGAGGCAACAGGTACGCCGGGCCGGGAGCGTCGGAGCCAGTTCCGAGCAGCTGGTGGCTGCTCCCCCACACCTGCCACCAATGGGCCACTCCGTCGGGGGCGGGGAGGAGCGCGCCGCCGTTGAGCGGCCCGCCGGTGAGCAGCTCTCGTCCCGCGACCAGGGCGAGCACGACACTCGCGACGACCGACCACGCGGTCGTGGACCGGAGCAGCCGCGGGACCAGTCCGATCTCGTCCGCCCCCACCGGCCTGCGCCGCTCCGCCTCGTCGCGAAGACTGTGGGTGATCGCCACGCCGACGTCGATGACGTAGTCGAGGCCGTGCCGGTAGGGCAGCCAGAACGGTGCGAGCAGGTGCCGCACCTCCTGGTGCGGCACCCGTGAGGTGCCGGCCCGGGCGCGGCGGGCCCGGAACGCCCGCCGCGGGTGGCTGAAGACGCGGAACAGCGCGACGACCTCGTCGGCTGCCTCACCGGGCGCCCGCACGAGCAGCAGGCCGAGCGCTCGGAGCAGACCGCCGACGATCATCCGCGCGGACCGGAACGGGATCGTCCACGCCGGGCTGTTGACCAGCAGCGTGTACTGCGCGCCCTCACGGTCCTGCCGGCCGGGATGGTGGACCAGCCGCGAGTCGCGGCGGTCGCGACGCGACGCCTCGACGTGGAAGACGACGGCGTCGGGGACCACCAGTGTCTCGTGCCCGGCGCGGGCCACCCGCCAGCCGAAGTCGAGGTCGGTGCCGAAGCACGGGCAGGAAGTCGTCGAGTCCGACCGCCTCCAGCACCTCGCGGCGGACCAGCATCCCCGCGGTGTTCACGGCGAGCACCCGGTGGGACTCGTCGTGCTGACCCTGGTCGTACTCGCCGCCCTCGAGGCCGGTCTCGCGACGGCCGGTGCCGGTCAGCGTGACGCCGACCTCGAGCAGCCGCTTCAGCGACGGCCACTCACGGATCTTGGGCCCGAGGACGGCCACCTCGGGGGCCGCCGACCGGGCGGCCTCGGCCAGGGCGGCGAGCGCTCCCGCGGCCGGGTTGGAGTCGTCGTGGAGCAGCCACACCCACTCGTCGGGCTCGGCGGCCGTGGCGCCGTGCAGGCCGGCACGCACCGCAGCGGCGTACGGCGCATCGGCGGTCCAGCCGGACGACGTCGGGTCCGAACGCGCGCTCGAGCAGGGCGACCGAGTCGTCGGTCGAACCGGTGTCGACGGCGATGATCTGGTCGGGCAGCAGCGTCGACTGCGCGAGACCGGCGAGCACCGCGGGGAGCCAGCGGCCGCCGTTGTGGCTGACCAGGAGCGCGGTGATCTTCACGAGGGGCCAGCCTAGGGGGTGGCCCCACGCTCACTGGCCGGGCGCCGCGTCCACTGCGACCCGCCTCACGTCGTGCGGATCAGACCGCGCGCTTCTTCAGCTTCCGGCGCTCACGCTCGGAGAGTCCGCCCCAGATGCCGAAGCGCTCGTCGTTCGACAAGGCGTACTCGAGGCAGTCGCCGCGCACGTCACAGGTCAGGCAGACACGCTTCGCCTCGCGGGTGGAACCACCCTTCTCCGGGAAGAACGCCTCGGGGTCGGTCTGGGCGCACAGAGCGCGCTCCTGCCAACCGCTCTCGTCCAGCGTCCCCCTCGAGCAGGTACAGCTCACGCATAGTGTTCCCCTATCGACCCCTGCGACCCTGACGGGCCGCGATTCTGTGTGGGAGTGATTCTCGGTTGGTGATGTTGGTCACCGACGTGCGTCGGAGTTGAAAACCACAATGATGTGATTACATGCCTGTCGCACACCCTAAGTCAAGCCCGGATCTGATAATCGGAAAACCCAGAAGTCACACTGCTGCCATGACTCAACAGCCTCATCAGCTCCCCGCGCAAGGTGACCGTGCTGTCCGGCGGAGTGGGCGGGGCCCGCTTCCTGCAGGGCGTGCTGACGCACCGCGAGCGCACCGGATCGGCGTCGCGAGATCACCGTGATCGCCAACACCGGCGACGACATCTGGCTGCACGGCCTCAAGGTCTGCCCCGACCTGGACACCGTCATGTACACGCTGGGCGACGGCATCGACACCGAGCGTGGCTGGGGGCGCCGGGAGGAGACCTGGCACGCGAAGGAGGAGCTGGCGGCGTACGGCGTGGAGCCGACGTGGTTCGGTCTCGGCGACCGCGACCTCGCCACGCACCTGGTGCGCACCCAGATGCTCGACGCCGGCTATCCACTCTCCGCAGTCACCGCGGCGTTGTGCAAGCGCTGGCTGCAGCCGGTCCACGGTGCCGGGGTGCAGCTGCTGCCGATGAGCGACGACCGCATCGAGACCCACGTGGTGATCGACGACCCGGACTCGGGCGAGCGCCGTGCGGTGCACTTCCAGGAGTACTGGATCCGGCACCAGGCCTCGGTGCCGGCGTACGCCGTGGTCCCGATCGGCGCCGACACGGCCACCGCAGCTCCCGGCGTGCTCGAGGCCGTCCTGGAGGCCGACCTGGTGCTGCTGCCGCCCTCGAACCCCGTGGTCTCGGTCGGGACGATCCTGGCCGTGCCCGGCGTCCGCGACGCACTGCGCAAGACCCCGGCACCGGTCATCGGCGTCTCGGGCATCGTCGGTGACGACCACGTGCGCGGCATGGCGCGACAGCTGCTCGGTGTCATCGGGGTCGAGGTGTCCGCGGCCGGCGTGGCCGAGCACTACGGCGCGCGCAGTGCCGCTCGAGGGACCGGGCCCGGGACGGAGGGCGTGATCGACGGGTGGCTGGTCGACTCCGTCGACGAGGCGCAGGTGGCGCGCATCGAGGCCGCCGGCATCCGCAGTCGCGCGGTGCCGCTGATGATGACCGACCACGACGCCACCGCCGACATGGTGGTCTCCGCGCTCGACCTGGCCGGGCTCTAGTGCCGGACCTCGAGGTCTCCGCCCCCGACGACATCGGCGAGGTAGGACCCGGAGCCGATCTCGCCGCGCTGGCCGCGCCGCACGTGCGCGAGGGCGACGTGCTCGTGGTGACCAGCAAGATCGTGAGCAAGGCCGAGGGCCGGGTGGTCGCAGGGACCGCGAGAGGGCCATCGAGGACGAGACCGTCCGGGTGGTCGCGCGCCGCGGCGCGACCAGCATCGTCGAGAACCAGGCTGGGAGTGGTGCTCGCCGCCGCCGGCGTCGACGCGTCGAACGTCGCCGCCGGCTCGGTGGTGCTGCTCCCGGTCGACCCCGACGCAAGCGCGCGTCGTCTGCGGGAGATGCTCGCCGAGACCACCGGGGTCAACGTCGCCGTCGTCGTCAGCGACACCGCCGGCCGCGCCTGGCGCCACGGGCAGACCGACCTCGCGCTCGGGGTGGCCGGCATCGAGCCGCTGGAGTCGTTCGCCGGCGCGACGGACTCCTACGGCAACCCGCTCGCCGTCACCGCGCCCGCGGTCGCCGACGAGATCGCCGGGATCGCCGAGGTGGCCTCCGGCAAGCTCGGCGGCCGCCCGCTCACCGTCGTCCGCGGCCTCGCAGACCGAGTGCTGCCGCCGGGCGAGCACGGGCCGGGCGCCCGTGTGCTGGTCCGCGAGACGGGCACCGACATGTTCGGCCTGGGCAGCCGGGAAGCTGTGGTCGCCGCGCTGAGCGGGCGCGACCAGGATGCCTTCGGCTCCCCCGCCGACGCCGACGACCTGGTCCGCGCGCTGGTCGACTGCGGCCTGACCGCGTCGGCCTCCGAAGCCGGCGTCGTGGTGACGGTCGGCCCCGATGACCCACGCCTGGCCGTCGTCGCCTTCGCGTTCGGCTGGACCGCCGACCGCGCCCTTTCCACGGACTCCACCACCGTGGTTGCTCCACTTTCGTAGACTTCCCCCGATCCGCGCCGGCCCGCCCGGGACGACCCGACCGACAGAGAGCAGCCCGTGGCCAAGAAGAACCCGAAGAACGTCGAGCGTCGCGCCATGGTCGAGAAGATGCGTCAGGAGCAGGCGCGCAAGGAGCGCATGCGCAGCACGGCGATCCTCGGTGTCTCGGTCGTCGCCGTCATCGGCCTGCTGCTCGCGGCGCTGATCCCCTACCTCAAGGACAAGCACAAGAACAGCGAGCTGGCCGGCAAGTCGATCTCGAAGATCGGCGTGAGCGCGTCTGCCGCCGCCTGCGACTCGGTCGTCACCAAGCCGACTGACAAGAACCAGAGCCACATCCCCGAGGGCACGCCGATCACCTACAAGGACGCACCCCCGGCGTTCGGCGAGCACCGACCCTCCCCCGCCGCGTTCGGTCGCCCGTTCTACACCGCCTCGGACCGCCCCGAGGTCGCCACGCTGGTGCACAACGAGGAGCACGGGTACGTCATCGCGTGGTACGACGACGCCGCCGCCAAGAACAAGACCGAGATGGACAACCTCGAGGCGATCGCGAAGAAGTTCCAGGACGACAACGAGCGGTTCATCGCCGCGCCCTGGACCTCCGACGACGGCGCGGCGTTCGCGGACGGCAAGCACGTCGCACTGACCCGGTGGTCGGCCGACTCCGACAAGCCGAGCGACCAGTCCAAGCAGCGCGGCAACTGGCAGTACTGCGGCTCGGTCAGCGGCTCGGTGATCAGCGACTTCTTCAACAAGTGGACCAACGACGAGTCTCCCGAGCCCGGGATCATGTGATCAGGTCAGGTCGCCGCGCCCGGAGGACTTGAGTGCCTCGACGATCGACTTGACGTCCTGGGCGTGCGCCCGGGTGGTGACCAGCACGGCGTCGCCGGTGTCGACGACGACGACGTCCTCGAGGCCGAGCACTGCGACCGTGCGGCCGCCGTCGGGTACGACGAGCCCGGAGCTCCCGAGCGCGACCACACGGTCGGCGTCGCCGAGGACCTTGACGTCACTGCCGGGCACGAGGTCTGCCAGGGCGGCGAAGTCGCCGATGTCCTCCCAGCCGAAGCCGGCAGGCACCACCGCCACCCGACCGGCCGCGGCGGCCGGCTCGGCGACCGCATGGTCGATGGCGATCTTGGTGAGCCCCGGCCAGATCTCCTCGAGCCGGCCCGGCTCGGCCGCGATCGCCCGCAGCCCGGACGCGAGGTCGGGGTGCTCGACGGCGAGCAGGTCCAGCAGCACCGAAGCGCGAGCGACGAACATGCCGGCGTTCCAGCGGTACTCCCCCGACGCGACGTACTCCGCGGCCCGGCCCGCGTCGGGCTTCTCGACGAACTCCTCGACCGCGTGTGCCGTCGGGAATCCGGGCAGCCGCGCCCCGAGGTGGATGTACCCGAACCCGGTGGAGGGCCTGGCCGGCGCGATGCCGATCGTCACGAGCAGCCCCGTCGCCGCGACGTCCGCGGCCTCGGACACGCAGGCGCGGAACGCGTCACCGTCGGCGATCACGTGGTCGGCGGCGAACGACCCGACCAGGGCGTCCGGGTCACGACGTTCGACGATCGCGGCAGCGAGACCGATCGCCGCCATCGAGTCCCGCGGGCTCGGCTCGGCGAGCACCTGGTCGCGGGGCAGTCCCTCCAGCTGGCGGCGTACGGCCTCCTGGTGCGCGACACCGGTGACCACGAGCACCCGGTCGCCGACCAGCGGCGCCAGCCGGTCGTGGGTGGCCTGGAGCAGGGTTCGTCCCGAGCCGCTCAGGTCGTGCAGGAACTTCGGCGACCCTGCTCGCGACAGCGGCCACAATCTCGTCCCCGCCCCGCCCGCAGGGACCACTGCCCACAGCTCTCCCGCCATGGGCGGCATCATGCCGGGTCTCGGCTGTGCTCGACCACCGGGGGCACCTACGGTGGTTGTCGTGCCGACCTTCCCCGACCTCCTGGCCCGCCGACTGGCCGCCGATCCCGGACAACCCTTCGTCACCTTCTACGACGACGAGTCCGGCGAGCGCACCGAGCTGTCGGTGAAGACCTACGCCAACTGGGTGAGCAAGACCGCGAACCTGTTCGCCGAGGAGCTGATGCTCGACCCCGGCGACGCGATCCGGATCGACCTGCCACCGCACTGGCTCGGGGTCGTGTTCCTCGGCGCCGCCTGGACCTGCGGACTCCAGGTCACCGGCGACGCAGAGGTCGTGTTCGTGGCGCCGGACCGACTCGACTCCGCTGCGCGCACGGTGATCGCGTGCGCGCTGCACCCGTTCGCGACCCGTTTCACCGAGCCGCTTCCGACCGGGGTGCTCGACTACGGCGTCCTGTGGCCGGGGCAGAGCGACGTGTTCTCGCCCGTCGCGCCGACCCAGCTCGAAATACCCGCTCCCGACGACCGTCGCGTGATCACCGACGTCGACCCGGTGTCCGCCACCGGGCAGCATCTGCTCCTCGGCCTGCTGGCCGGCACCGGCTCCCTGGTGCTCGTCGCGCACCCCGACGCGCGGCAGTGGCCCGCTCGCTCCCAGAGCGAGCGGGCCACTGGTTCCGTGCGGACGGGTCAGCCGAGCAGCTGATAGCCGGCGAACCCGGCTGCTACCCACATCCGGGGCGCGAAGCCGCCAGATGTCTTCCCCGGGAGCAGCCAGATCGATGCCCGTCCCCTTCTCGCGAGCGAGCAGGTCTGAGATGTGGTCACCGTTGACGTCACCGACACCGACGTAGAAGTCGTACGTCGCGGGAGTGGTGCCGTTGGCCACCCGCAGTGCGGAGGAGACGTCGCCCTGGGTCAGCGGCACGAAGGACTTGTCCGCGGACAGGAACAATCGACCACCACCGGGGGCCCACGCACCGCCGCCGATCTGGTTGTAGGTGCGCATGCTTGCCGGAGCCCGTACCGGTGCCGTGAAGGCGTCGTTCCCCGCGCCCGGGAAGATCGTCCACACGTCGGTCGCCTTGATGCGGCCGAGGAGGTCGCTGAAGCCGTCTCCGGTCACGTCACCGACGGCGGTCAGCTTGCCCACGGTGGTCCATCCGGTGCCCAGCGAGCGACCGCGGCCGAATCGTCCGCTGCCCAGGCCGGGCCACAGCACCAGGCGGCCGCCCGAGCTGTCCCGGGTGATCAGGTCGGCCGTCCCGTTGTGGTCCCAGTCGCCGACGTCGAGCACCTGGGTGGTGCCGGGCACGGTGAGGTTGGTGGTGATCAGACCGCTGACGTTGCGGCGTCCGTTGCCGGGGACCACGGCGAGACGCCCGGCGGAGTCGCGTCCGACCATCTCGGGGCCGGGGCCGCCGAACACCTGGCCCGACGACGAGCTGGCAAGGCCCGCGAGATCGGCGTATGACGAGTAGGACTGGCCGAGCCGCGTCGTCCGCGTGCCCGCGACGATCGTGCTCAGACCGCTGGCCCGACGCACCACGAGATCGGCCACACCGTCACCGGTCAGGTCGCCGCCGCCGTAGATCGCGGTCGTGTCGGTGGGCAGCGTCCCGAGCTGGATCCGCGCCCCGAGCTTGCGGTGACGGCCCCCACCCGGGAACAGGAACAGCTTCCCGGTCGGCTTCATGGCGACCAGGTCGGGCTTCTTGCCCTTGTCGAAACGACCGGCAGCGGACGTGAGGCTGTAGCGCCAGTGCTTCTTCAGGACCTTCGGGCCGGCGAATCGGCCGCCGCCCAGACCACCGAACAGCACCAGCGCGCCCGACTTCTTCGCACGGGCCACCACGTCGTTGCGCCCGTCCCGGTCGAAGTCCCCGGCGCCGAGGAGCAGGTCGTAGCCCTTGAACGCCTTCGTGCGCGCGATGCCCTTGCGAGCCAGGTGTCCTGCTCCGTCGCCGGGATAGACGCGGGTGACCCCGCCCGACGCGGCGCGCGCCAGCACGTCGCCCTTGCCGTCACCGGTCACGTCACCGACCGCAGCGATCTTCGACATCTTCGACCAGGGGCCGGCGCTCAGGACCCGGGGACCGAAGCCGACGACGCCCTCGGTCGGAAGGATCCGGATCGACCCGGTCGTCGACATCGCGACCAGGTCGGGCCAGCCCGAGCCGACCAGGCTGGTGCGCTCAGGCAGCTGCATCGTCGGCTGCGTGGTCGCCGCCAAGGGTGTCTGGTTCGGAGCCGGCACCCCGTCGGGCGGCGGCAGCGCCGGCAGCGAGGCCGGGTCGGTCGGACCCTGCGCTGCGTTCTCGATCGCCTGTGCGGCGCTCCGGACCGACGGGATCTTGGCGTACAGGTAGCGCCCCGGACAGGCAGTCTGGCCGACGTCGCGGTGGCCGTTGATCGCGTTGAGGTAGCGGTCCTTGACCCAGAGGTGGGTGCCGTCTGCCCGGATGTTGCTCAGCGACAGCTTCCAGGCGAACAGCTTCGCGTAGGCGTCGAGCATGACCTGCGGCGGCTGGGCGATGTCGAAGTTGCCGATCGCCGACATCGCGAAGGAGTACTCGTTGTAGCCCAGGGTGTGCGCGCCGACGACGGGCCTGTCGACACCGCCGTAGCGTCCCTCCCAGATCCGGCCGAAGCGGTCGACAAGGAAGTTGTAGCCGATGTCGCTCCAGCCACGCGACTGCGTGTGATAGGCGTAGATGCCGCGGATGCAGCGCGGGGACCTGGTCGCGGCTGTAGTCGTTGGCGTTGACCGTGTGGTGGATGAAGCCGGTCTTGATGGTGCCGTAGTGCAACGAGCTCTTGTCGCGCAGCTTCTCGTTGGCGCCCCACTGGGCCCGGGAGTAGATCGTCGGCTTCGGCGCTCACCTTCATCGCCATCAGCGACGCGGCGTCGGGCTGGCCCTGCTGCGCGTCCGGCCCGGCGTCGCCTGCGGAGCTCGACGGGGCGTCGGTGGCCGGCCCCGTGCCCGAGGGAAGGTCCGCGGTGTCGATGGCTGCGGGCTGCTCGGTCATCGCGCCGGTGCCGGGATCGATGACCGCGAGCTCGAGGTCCGCAGGCGCCTGCCCCGAAGCCGGTCTCGGCCCGCATCTGGACCTCGTCGACGTCGCCGACGACGACGGCATCGGTGCCCGGCCGCACGGCTTGCGCGCCTCCGCGCTGCCAGGGTCCGGGCCGTGCTCGTCGTGGTACGACGCGGTGGTCCAGCCCGACCAGGTGCCGTCGGTCCGGGTGCGGACCTGGACCGAGATCTCGTCCTCCGAGAGCTTCGTGCCCGGCCTTCCAGGTGACTCCGACGGTGGCGTACCCGTGCACCTTCGTCGGCGCCGAGAGCGCCGCGAGCCGGGTGTGCGTGGCGGGCCCGCCGCCTGGCGCCCGCGTCTGGGCCCCGGTCACGACTCCGGGGATGTCACGGGCGATGTCACGGGCCGAGGTCGCGTCGATGCCCGCGACCTTGACCTCGCGCACCTTCGGGGTCACCGGTGTGGTGTCGACGTAGGCGTCGGAGACCTTGATCGCCGGCGCCAGCGCCGTCGGCCTCGGAACGCCCCTTCTCCGGAGCCACGATCTGCAGCGTCATCACGCCGGCGGCCGACAGGCCGACGGCCACGACCACAGCCGTGACCAGGAACTGCTGGCAGATGGTGATGTATCGACGTGCGGGTCAAACGCATCAAAATGGACTCCATGTGAGGGGGAAGTATTCACACGAGTCCCAAGTTTCACATTAGTAACAGGGTGTAGGGCAAGGCATTTTGTCCTAATTACAGACCTGTAATTCGGGAATTACAACGGTGTAATTAAATGCATTAGTGGGGGATTAGCGGCCCGATTTGCGCGCTCGTTCCGCAACCTCTTCGGGCCTGACCCTGCTCGTCCCTCGCGGTGGCTCAAGGTTTCGAGCCGCCATGCGCGGCTTCGTTCCTCAGCCGCGGGCACCGCGTCAACGCTCTTCGCGTGGACACCCCGCTCGTTCCTCGCGGGTGTCCGCTCAGATGTCTGCGCCGAGCTCTGCGTCGTCCATCGCCTCGTCGGACTCCTCGTCGTCGTCGTAGCTGCAGGTAGCGGATGCCGGCCTCGACGTCGCCGTCGAAGTTCAGGTGGCCGGACTCCAGGACCAGGACGCGGTCGCACATGGAGCGCACCGAGGCGGTGGCGTGGCTGACGTAGAAGATCGTGGTGCCCTGCTGGCGGATCTCCTGCATCTTGGCCATGCACTTCTTCTTGAACGGCCGGTCCCCCACCGCCAGCACCTCGTCGGCGAGGAAGATGTCGGCGTCGACGTGGATCGCGATCGAGAAGCCGAGGCGGGCGTACATGCCGGAGGAGTAGTGCGAGACCGGGGTGTCGAGGAACTTGCCGATGTCGGCGAAGTCGACGATCGCGTCGAACTTGCGCTTGATCTCGGCCTCGCTCATGCCGAGGATCGCGCCGTTGAGGAAGAGGTTGTCGCGCCCGCTCAGCTGCGGGTGGAAGCCGGCGCCGGTGGCGATCAGGCCGGCGATCCGGCCGCGCGTGCGGATGGTGCCCTCGTCGGGGCGCATCACGCCGTTGATCAGCTTGAGCAGCGTGCTCTTGCCGCTGCCGTTCAGGCCCATCAGCCCGATCGACTCGCCCTGCTCGACGGTGAACGAGACGTCGTTGACGGCCTGGAACTGCTCCTCGAGCGGCAGGCCCCGGGCGGTGGCCACGGCCATCTGCTTGAGCGTGCGGTGGTACTGCATGGTGAAGTCCTTGGTGACGTTCTCGACGACGATCGACTCGGTCATCACAGACGCTCCGGGAACTTGCGACTCGAGGCGGGAGAAGAACCTCTGCGCGAGGAACAGCAGGACCAGGCTGATGCCCAGCATGATCAGGCCGCGCTCCCACAGGTCCGGCGGGAAGTCCGCTGGACACTTGCGCTGGGTCCACGGTCAGGGTCGGCTACCAGAAGAACCTCTGCATCAGCAGCACGCACTCGGCCAGCGGGTTGGCCATGTACAGCTGGTAGAGCACCGGGTGGTCGTCGCCGAGCGTCGGCGACGATCGAGTACGGGTACATCATCGGCACCATGAAGTGCAGGAACTGGGTGAACGTCGCGACGATGTTCTGGAAGTCCTTGTAGAAGACGTTCAGCGCCGAGAAGAACAGCGCCATCGCCATCGCGAAGACCAGCAGGATCGCGAGCCCGAGCAGACCGGCCGCCGACGCCGACCAGCGAGAAGTGCCAGCCGACCGCGATGCACGCAGACACGATCAGGATCAGCATCTGCGGCCCCGTGTGGTACAGCCGCGACGAGCATCGAGGCGACCGGGAAGATCTCCCGCGGCATCCGCATCTTCAGCAGCAGCGACGCGGTTCTGCCGGACCGAGCGGGTGCCGGTGCTCCAGGTCTCGCTGAAGTAGTGCACGAAGACCATGCCGGCGAACAGGTGCAGCGCGAAGTTCGGGGTGCCGCCGTGGGACTGGTCAGCACGACGCCGAAGATGAAGAAGTAGACGCCGAAGCGCATCGCCGGCTGGATGTAGGACCAGAGCAGGCCGAGCACCGAGGCGGCGTACTGCTGGGCGAGCTGGCGCCCGACGATCAGCCGCAGCAGGTAGTGCTGCTGGAAGACCTCGACGGATGCCGCCCGGCGGGGCGACGGGTCGACCAGCTCGGCGTCGACGTACCGGATCTCGGCGCGGCCCGTCGCGGGCTCGACGACCGGCATCGCGTCGGCCTTCTTCTCCATCAGCGCGCGGGCGCGCTTGCGCCGCGTTGCTTGCGCCGACCGCCGTTCGTCGGCCTGCGTGCTTCTTGGCCGCCTGCGTCGGCGGCCTTGTCTGCCGCCTTGCCCCCCTCCGTGGTCGTGCCTTCGACGGAGTCGCGCGAAGGTCTGCTCCCAGGTCTCGCGGCGAGGTGATCTCGGCCGAGTGCGTCGCGGTAGCGCTGCGACAGCGCGGGCCACTCGCGGTAGAGCCGCTCGTGGATCTCGATCGTCCGGCGCAGCAGGTCCCGGAACTGGTCGGGGTCGCGCTGGTAGAACGCCGCCGAGGTGCCGTCGGGCATGCTCACGATCGCCGAGTCGAGCGTAGCGAGGCGGTACCAACGGGCGTCCATCGCCGGCGATGTTCGCTCTCCGGGAACTCCCGCGAGAGCGCGCGGGCGCCGCGGAACTGGCGGATGCCGCCGAGGACGGCCGAGACCAGCTGCGAGGGCCGGCTCGGGATCTCGGAGGTGTCGCTCTTGCTTGCGCGGCTTGGAGTGCCGCACCGGCGGGAACGCGTCCGGGTCGGCGGAGAGCTGCGGCGTCGTCCGAACCCTTGCGGAACTCGCGCACCTCGCCGAGCTTGGCTGCCGAGCTGGGCGTGCAGGCCCTCGGGACCGGCCAGCACGTCCTCGAGCGCGAGGTGGCGCAGCTCGACGGTGGAGTACTGCATCGCGAGCAGGTGCTTGATCTGGTGGTTCAGGCTCTCCCGGATCAGCCGGCCGCCGTGCGGGAACGGCGAGTGCAGGAGCGCCGCGACGAACCGGTTGCGCTGGTGGAAGTAGGCCTGCCAGTCGAGCGCGTCGTTCTTGTCGGTCCACGGGACGTGCCAGACCGCCGCACCGGGCATCGAGACCGTCGGGTAGCCGGCCGCCTGCGCGCGCAGGCCGTACTCGGAGTCGTCCCACTTGATGAACAGCGGCAGGCTCAGACCGATCTCGCGGACGACCTCGATCGGGATCAGGCACATGAACCACGGGTTGAAGTCGACGTCGAGCCGGCGGTGCAGCCAGCGGGTGCTGCGCAGGTTGCGGGCGCCGAAGTCCCAGTCGCTCCTCGGCCGACTTCGGCGACATCCACCAGAACCGGTGCCGGTTGATGATCTCGCCGAAGCTGTGCAGCCGGGCCTTGGCGAAGATGCTGAACATGTGGCCGCCGACGATCGTCGGGCGGCGCGCGAGGTCGCCGAAGGTCACCGCGCGCAGGATGCTCTCCGGCTCGGCGACGATGTCGTCGTCGAGGAACAGCACGTACTTCGAGCGTTCGGCCTTGAGCGCCTCGAACTGGGCCCGGGCGAAACCGCCGGAGCCGCCGATGTTGCCCTGCTCGATGACCCGCAGCTTGCCGCCCAGCGAGGCCTCGGCCTTGGCGAACCCGGGGTCGTCGGCGACCTTCTCGGTGCCCTGCTCCATGACGAGGACCTCGTCGAGGAGCGCGTGCACGTCGGCGTCCTCGCCGACCTGGGCGATCAGGGCGGCGCAGAAGTCCGGGCGGTTCATCGTGGTGATGCCGACGGTGACCGAGCCGACCTCGGCGCGGTCGGCCGGCACCTCGGCGCGTCCAGGTCGCCTCCTCGATGACGGCCTCCTCGTCGCCGGCGACGACGTCGAACCAGTACCAGCCGCCGTCGACGAACGGGCGTCAGGGTCAGGTCGAAGGACGCCGAGCTCGGCGCCGGACTTCTCGCAGGTCCAGCCGTCGACGCGCTGCGAGCGGCCGTTGGCCATCGAGCGGTAGACGATCACGCTCGCCCCGGCGCCGGTGACGGTCAGGTCGAGGCGGACCTCGTCGACGATCGGTCCAGCGTCGCCAGTAGCTGGCCGGGAACCCGTTGAAGTAGGTGCCGAGCGAGATCCGCTGAGACGCCTCGACGCGCAGCCGGCGCCGGTCGAGGATCGCGTCGGGGTGCAGCGACGTGCCCGAGGAGATCGCCTGGCGCGCGGAGGCCTTGTTGACCTTCTGGGCGGTCTTGTTGGTGCCGATCGTCTCCTTGTCGGCGTCGAGCATCGCGCCCTCGGTGTCGACGTACAGGGGGACGACGTCGAGGTCGCGGTCGGCGGGCAGCACGAAGCGCTGCAGGATCCTCGGCGCACGCTGCCGATGCTCGGGATCGAGGTCACTCGTCATCGTCGACGCCTCCGGACTTGAGCTCGACGCCGTCGGCGAAGTGCGGCTTGAGCTTGTTCTCGTACATCGACAGCGCCGAGCCGATCGCCATGTGCATGTCGAGGTACTTGTAGGTGCCGAGGCGGCCGCCGAAGAGGGTCATCGGCTCCTTCTTGGCCAGGTCGCGGTACTTCAGCAGCTTCGCGCGGTCCTCGGCGGTGTTGACCGGGTAGTACGGCTCGTCGTCCTCCGAGTCGCGAAGCGGGAGTACTCGTGCACGATCACGGTCTTGCCGGGCAGATGGGTCTTCTCGCGCTCGGGGTGGAAGTGCTTGAACTCGATGGATCCGGGTGTAGGGCACTTCCTGGTCGTTGTAGTTCATCACCGCCGGTGCCCTGGAAGTCGTCGACGTCGACGACACTCGGGCTCGAGGTCGACGGTGCGCCAGGACAGCCGGCCCTCGGTAGTGCCGAAGTACTCGTCGACCGGGCCGGTGTAGACGATCGGCACCTTGCCCTTGAACTCCTCGGCGACGCCCGACGGCGGATCCAGGAAGTCGGTCTCGAGCCGCACCTCGATGTTCGGGTGGTCGGCCATCCGCTCCAGCCACGCGGTGTAGCCGTCGACGGGAAGGCCCTCGTAGGTGTCGCTGAAGTAGCGGTTGTCGAAGTTGTAGCGCACCGGGAGCCGGGTGATGATGTCCGCGCTCAGCTCCTTGGGGTCGGTCTGCCACTGCTTGGCGGTGTAGCCCTTGACGAACGCCTCGTAGAGGGGCCGGCCGATCAGGGAGATCGCCTTCTCCTCGAGGTTCTGCGCGTCGGCGGTGTCGAACTCGCTGGACTGCTCGGCGATGAGCGCGCGGGCCTCGTCGGGGGTGTGGCTCTTGCCGAAGAACTGGTTGATCAGCGCCAGGTTCATCGGCAGCGAATAGACCTGGCCCTGGTACTTGGCGAAGACACGGTGCTGGTACTTCGGTGAAGGCCGTGAAGCGGTTGACGTACTCCCAGACCTTCTCGTTGGAGGTGTGGAAGAGGTGCGCGCCGTAGACATGCACCTCGATCCCGGTCTCGGGCTCCTTCTCGGAGTAGGCGTTGCCACCGAGGTGGTGGCGTCGCTCGAGCACGAGCACCCGCAGGCCGAGCTCGTCCGCGCAGCGCTCAGCGATGGTCAGACCGAAGAAGCCGGATCCGACGACGACGAGATCGGGGTCCACACACACTCCTCAAGAGAGAGTTTCCGAGCCCGGGTCAGTCTACCGGCGCGCAGCCCCCGTCCTGTTCGCCAGCAGGCGGCGGTAAGCGACCTTTCTCACACCCTCGGGGACCAGCCGGTACCCCCCGCGCACGGCGACGTTGCGAAGGTACTCCGCGCGGGAGGTGATCCCGAGCTCGCGGAAACGGCGCTGCAGCCGCAGCTCGCTGCGCAGCAGGGCGGTCCCGCCGCGGCGGGCGTAGGCGCCTGCCCCCACCCGGTAGTACACCAGCGGCTCGGCCAGGTTCGCCGGCGCCGCGCCGGCCTCGACCATCCGGGTGAACAGCAGGTAGTCCTCGAGCAGCGCCATGTCGGCGTACCCACCGGCCGCGAGGACGGCACTGCGCCGGTAGACCACCGTCGGGTGGTTGAACGGGTCGCGGAACCGGATCACCCGCCGGATCTCGTCCGGATCCGTGGGAGGCGTACGCCGGCCGACGACGTCCTCGACCGAGGCCCCGAACTCGAAGAGCCCGGACCCGACGATGTCGGCCCCCGCCTCGACCAGCGCGACCTGGCGCTCGAACCGCTCCGGAACGCTGACGTCGTCGGCATCCATCCGGGCGACGATCTCGTGACTGCTTGCGGCCAGGCCGGAGTCCAGCGCCGGCCCGAGCCCTAGGTTGTCGGGGAGCTCGAGGTGGACCACGGGCATCGGCAACGTCGCCGCTAGGTGCTTGATCTCGGCGGCCAGCGCGTCGGGGACCGGCCCGTCCTGCACCAGCACCACCTCGTCGGGCGGGCGGGTCTGGGCCGTCGTGGAGGACAGCACGGCGTCCCTGAGATACCCGGGGTCGTCGTTGGCATAGGTGCTCACCAGCAGGGTGAACGGCTGGCGTCCTTTCGTGGTCGCCTGCGGCGGGCGGGCACCGACCAGCACCGTGGCGTTGGGGCGCGGGCGTCGCAGCCCGGCCCGGAGGCCACGGCCGAGCGCCCGGCGCAGGACGCCGCGGTCCGACGACTTCGCGAACGTGCGCGCCCAGCGCCGGGTCGTCGACGCGCCGTACAGCGCCTTCTCGGGCAGGCTCAGGCTGCGCGAGCGCGAGAACATCCAGGTCTTGTTGCGGACCTCGAAGAAGAACCGCTCCCCAGGGTCGGCGTCGGTCGACCCGAACACCCGGGTCTTGTGCACCACCACGCTGGCGGGGCAGTAGAGGCCGGTGCCACCGCGGACGAGTCGGGTGGAGTACTCGAAGTCGTCGTTCCAGAGGAAGTAGTCGGCGACCGGAAGGCCACGCTCGCGGATCCGGTCCGCGTCGCACATCAGCGAGACGAAGGACGCCGAGCGGATCGGGACGGCTCCGACGCTCTCGGCGGCGGAGATCGCGGTGGCGGAGGCGCCGGGCCGGGGACGCGGTGTGTTCATCGGGTGGTCGCGACCGTCGGTCCACACGACCCTGCTGGCCAGGACGACCGGCCGCGCGCCGGGGTACTCCTGCCAGGCCCGGACCAGCTCGGCGGCCGCGGTCGGCGTCGGGACGGTGTCGTCGTCGAGCAACCAGACGAGGTCGGGGTGGTGGACCAGGGCGCGCTCGATGCCGACGGCGAAGCCGCCTGCCCCTCCGGTGTTCTCGAGGAGGTGGACGACGTCGAGGTCCGAGGCACCGGCGTAGGCGGTGCCGAGCAGCTCCGTGGTGCCGTCGGTCGAGGCGTTGTCGACCACCACCACTGTCGTCGGCGCATGCGTCTGGCCACGCACCGCTGCCAGGGACTCCTCGAGCAGCTCGCGCCGGTTCCACGTCACCACGACGGCGACGACACGCGGGGAGGACACGCCCTGACCCTACGCAACCCGGTGGTCGAGCCCAGCCGCCGGTGGTCGAGCCCAGCCGAGACCTAGCAGGCCGAGCCGAGGTCCTCGGCCTGGTTGGCGGCGTACCCCGTGTGCATGCTGCCGATCGCCCCGCCGGTCGTGCCCTGGTTGGCCGCGGGCCGCGAGCCTCCGGCCTTCTTCGCCTTCTTCTTGGGGTGCAGCGCGTCCTGCACCGCCTGCTGGATCCTGGCGATGTCCGGGTGCCCGGTGTTGATCATCGGGGGGACGAAGGAGACCGTGCGCACCGGCTTGCTGCGCGCCTTGAGGGCCAGCTCGACGAACCGGTCGACCTCGGAGAGCGGGACGTTCGTGGTGATCAGGTCCTCGCTCGCCTTGGCGATCTTCTCGAACTTCAGCACCACCTTCTGCGGGCTCAGCTGCTGGAGCATCGCGTTCATCACGCACTTCTGCCGGGCCATCCGCGAGTAGTCGTCGGCGGACTCACGCGACCGGGCGAACCACAGCGTCTGGAAGCCGTTCAGCTTGCGCTTCCCGGGCTTGATGTATCCGGTGACCGGTCCGCCCACGCCACCGATCGGGATCCGGTCGCGCACGTTGAGGGTGACGCCACCGACGGCGTCGACCATCTTCTGGAAGCCCCGGAGGTTCACCATCGCGTAGTAGTTGATCTTCAGGCCGGTGATGCCCTCCACCGCCTCGGTGGTGGCCTCGACACCCGGGTTGGCGTAGCCCTTGAACAGGGCCTTGTGGTCGGCGGCCCACGTCGCGAGGGAGTTCAGCTCGCAGCTGATCCCGCAGTTGTAGCCGCGGGGGAACTGCTGGGCCATGACCGAGCCCTTGGCGAACGGGAAGTTGAGCATGTTCCGCGGGAGCCCGAACAGGACGGCCTGACCGGTGTTCTCGTCGATGCTGGCGACGGTGATGCTGTCCGGGCGGAGGCCCCAGCGGTCTGCGCCGGAGTCACCACCGAGCAGCAGGATGTTGTAGCGGCCGTCGTGGGCGTCGCTGGCGGGGCCGCTGGAGAAGGTGGCGAGCAGCCAGTCCTTGTGCACGTTGACCAGGTGTGAGGCGAACAGCAGGCTGCCGGCCACCGAGAAGCAGAGCAGTCCGTTGATTCCGACCATCGCGAGGCGCTGCTTCTGGCGCAGTGCCAGCGGCTCGCCGATGCGCCAGGCATCGATCAGCAGCAGCGCCCAGCCCAGGGCCAGCCCGATCAGCACCAGCCGCACGAGTCCGAGCATGAAGGTGTTGGCGAGGAACCAGATCACGAAGGTGTGTGACATCACCTCGATCAGCACCAGCACGACCGTGGTCAGGATCAGGCCGAACCAGATCCGCATCGCGATCCGCCCGACCTGCCTGCGACCCGCGACCAGCTGGGCCGATCCGGGCAGCACCAGGGTCATCAGCATCAGCGCCACGGCACGCCGGAAGCGGATCCGGCCGAGCTGCGCCCGTGCGTCCGGCCCGGTCGAGGACCCGGAGATCAGGCCGGAGTCCAGCAGGGCGCCGCCGGCGAGTTGCGACTGCATGGCGCTCAGTATCACCAGTCACATGCGTCACTCGCGGACGGCGCGCCGCGCAGCGGTGCGCCGATCCGCGTCGGTGGTTGAGCCTGTCGAAACCCGGCGCGCCGCGAGGATCTCCTCCTTCCGGGCGAGCCGGTGGGCCCGCCGGATCTCGGCCTCGCGCGCCCGGCGTGCCTCCTCCGGCGTCCCGGTGGCGAGCGGCGGCACCTCGCGAGGTGCTCCGTCCGGATCGATCGCCACGAAGACCAGGTATGCCGAGGCGACGTGCACCGGCTCGGTGCCGGCCTTGTTCCACGGCTCGGTCTCGACGCGTACGCCGACCTCCATCGAGGTCCGGCCTGCCCAGTTCACCTGGGCCTCGGCGCGGAGGATGTCGCCGACGTGCACCGGCGCGAGGAAGGCCATCTCGTCCATCGCCGCCGTCACCGCGGGGCCGCCGCTGTGCCGCCCGGCCGCGGCCCCGGCGGCCGAGTCCACCAGGCGCATGACCTCGCCGCCATGGATGTTCCCGAGCAGGTTCACGTGCGCCTGGCCGGCGAGCAGGGTCAGCGACACCCGGCCATAGGACGGCGGCAGCGGCTCCATGGCCACGAACGCTAGTCGAGTCTCCGACTCACCCGCTTCGCCCTGTACCGTCACCGCCATGCCGGACCGCTCAGATCCGCCGGAGTTCGACTGGCTCTACGGCGCGAAATCCTCCGACCCGCGTCGCGGGTCCGACGAGCCGGAGCCGACGACGGTGATGCCGCGAACAGAGCCGTCCTCGCGGCCGACACCGCGTACCAACCGCGCCTCGTACGCCGAGCGGCCGCCGACCCCGCCGGCATCCGCGCCGCCGGTCGCCAAGAAGCCGCGACGCTTCCCCTACGGGAAGCTGGTCCTGGTCCTGCTGGTCGCCTGGATCGCCTACCTCGTCGTGGTCCCGTTCCTCGCCTGGAAGCGGATCGACCAGGTCGACGCCACGCCGCCTGGCAGCCGGCCCGCCGAGCAGCCCGGGACGACGTACCTGCTCGTCGGTTCCGACAGCCGCAAGGGCCTGACCAAGAAGGAGAACCGCCGTCTCGGCACTGGCGGTGTCGGCGACGTCGGCCAGCGCACCGACACGATCATGCTGCTGCACACCGGCGCCGGCCCCGCCCTGCTGCTCTCGATCCCGCGCGACTCGATCGTCCCGATACCGGGCCACGGCACCACGAAGATCAACGCGGCGTTCGCCTACGGCGGCGCCAGGCTGCTGGTCAAGACGATCGAGCAGGACACCGGCGTGCGGATCGACCACTACGTCGAGATCGGCTTCGGCGGGTTCGTGAACTCCGTCGACGCCGTGGGTGGCGTGCAGATCTGCCCGACCACGCGGATGGTCGACCGCCGCGCCAACCTGAACATCAAGAAGGGCTGCCAGCACGTCAACGGCATCACCGCCCTGGGGTACTCGCGGTCGCGGCACACCTCCGGCATCGGCGACATCGACCGGGCCAAGCACCAGCGCGAGGTCGTGAGCGCCATCGGCGACGAGGTGAAGTCACCGTGGACGGTGCTCAACCCGGTCCGCTACTGGCGGATCAACATGGCGGGCACCTCGTCGCTCAAGGTCGACAAGGACTCCGGTGTGATCGACCTCGCCAGGTTCGCCTGGGCGATGACCCGGGTGAACGGCAAGGACGGGCTGACCTGCTCGATGCCGATCCGCGACCTCGCCGTGCACTGGGACACCGACCGTGCGCTCGCGCTGCTGCGCCTGATCAAGACCGACAGCACCGGCGACATCCCCAAACGTCTCTGCCAGCCGACAGGACTGACCTCGTGACCCGCAGCTTCGAGACCCTCCAGGTGTCCGTCGACGACGACGGCATCGCCACCCTGACCCTGCATCGCCCGGACGCCCTGAACGCGTTCACCGTGACGATGGCCACCGAGCTCGAGCGGTTCTTCCGCGACGCCGCCCGCGACGACGACATCCGCGCGATCGTCGTCACCGGGTCGGGCCGCGCATTCTGCGCCGGCATGGACCTGTCGGCCGAGGGCAACGTCTTCGGGCTCGACGAGTCTGCCGCCCCGACACCCGACGACCTGCGCGAGCGCCTCACCGAGGAGCCGTTCCAGAGCGGGGTCCGCGACACCGGCGGCAAGGTCACCCTCGCGATCCACGCATGCCCGAAGCCGGTGATCGCGGCGATCAACGGGGCCGCGGTCGGCATCGGCGCCACGATGACGCTGGCGATGGACATCCGGCTTGCCTCCACGAAGGCGCGGATCGGCTTCGTCTTCGGCAGGCTCGGCATCGTCCCGGAGGCCGCGTCGACCTGGTTCCTCCCGCGGATCGTCGGGATCCAGCAGGCCCTGGAGTGGGTCTACTCCGCCGAGATCCTCACCGCGGAGCAGGCACTCGCCGGCCGGCTGCTGCGGTCGGTGCACGAGCCGGACGAGCTGCTCGACGCGGCGCACGAGCTGGCCCGGTCGTTCGTCGTGGGCCGCTCACCGGTGGCCCTCGGTCTCGCCAAGCAGCTGCTCTACCGGAACTCCTCCGTCGCCCACCCGCTCGACGCGCACCGCGCCGACAGCCTGGCGATGTGGCACACCTCGGTCGGCGACGGCCGCGAGGGCGTGGCCGCCTTCCTCGACAAGCGCGAGCCGGAGTTCACCGGCCGGGCGAGCGACCTGCCAGAGATCTTCTGAGCAGGGCCTCGAGCGCCACGTAGTGGCGCTCGGCCGCAGCTTCGTCGTACGCCGTGGTGTCCGCCATCGTGTAGCCGTGGGCCGCGCCCGCGTAGACCTCGGTGACGTGCTCGAGACCCACGTCGTCGAGGGCCCGGTCGAGGCGCTCGACCATCTCCGGCGGCATCGAGCGGTCGTGGTCGGCGTGGCCGAAGCAGAACGCCGCACGTGCCTGCGGCAGGCCGCGGTGCGGGCTGTCGTCGGCGTCCGTGGCAAGTCCGCCGCCGTGGAAGCCTCCGCAGGCGACGACCGCTTCGGGGTGACGGCACGCCGCGCGCATCGCGAGCCGTGCCCCCATGCAGTAGCCGGTGATCCCGATCGGGCCGTCCGCCACGCCCGGAAGACCGAGCAGCGCGGAAACGTAGGCGTCGATGTCGGGCTCGGCCCGGTCAGGGGTGAGGGCACGCACGCGGGCGAAGGCCTGCGCCTTGACGTCCTCGCCGGCAGGCTCCCGAAGGTCGACCCGCGGCACCAGCTCGGCGACGCTGCCGTCGCGATGGAAGACGTTCGGGGCCAGCACCGCGTATCCCCAGCCTGCGATCCGGTCGGCCATCTGCTCGATCTGCGGACGGATCCCGAACGCATCCATGAAGAACAGCACGCCGGGGTGCGGACCGTCGCCCGCGGGCCGGCTCGCCCAGGCTTCCGCCGTCCCGTCGGGGACCGGGAGCTCGACCAGCTCCCCACTCACCAGCTCCCCACTCACCAGGGCCGGGTCTCCGGGTCCGGGTCCTCGTCCTGGTCCAGGCTGTACTCCGGCTCGGTCTCCGGACCGTCCTCGGACTCCATCACGTGGACGGCCGCCTCCTCGGCGCTCGCGCCTGCCCCGTCGATGCCGACGTCGCGGGCGACCTCGTCCTCCTCGTCGTCGGCACCCAGGCCCTCGTCGGGTGCGACCAGCCTGCCGGCACGCGGGTCAGCCGTCCCGTAGTCGTTGTCGTCGGCGTACGGGTCGATGTCGGGCTCCTCCTCGGCGAGCCGCTCCTCGAGGGTCTCGCCGGCGCGCTGCTCCTCGCGGGTCATGCCGTGGCGCAGGTGCGCGGGCTCCCTGTCGGGCGGGGAGTAGCCCTCGTCGAGGACGTCGTCGAGACCGCGGTCGTCGAGGGTGTCCTCGGCCTCGAGCTGGTCCTCGTCGTCCACGGCCTGCTGACCGTAGACCTCACGGTCTCCTCCACCAGCCATCTCTGACATCCCGGCCTCCTCGTTGCCGCATCGGTCTGCTGATTCGAGGGTACGACCGCCGGAGTACCCGAGAACCGGGCCACGATGTGAGGAGAAGAACATGACCGACCTGGCTGGCAACAACCTCGCTGGCAAGACGGTGGCGTTCCTGGTCGCGCCCGAGGGCGTCGAGGAGATCGAGCTGACCGAGCCCTGGATGGCGATCGAGGAGGCCGAGGGAACCCCCCGGCTGCTCTCGACGAGATCCGGACGGGTGCAGGCCTTCAACCACCTGGAGAAGAACGGCACCTTCGAGGTCGACGACGTCGTCGCGGACGCCGACCCCGCGGCGTACGACGCCCTGGTGCTCCCCGGCGGTGTCGCCAACCCGGACGCCCTGCGGATGGACAAGGAGGCCGTGGACTTCGTGCGTGCCTTCGTCGAGAGCGGCAAGCCGGTCGCGGCGATCTGCCACGCGCCCTGGACGTTGATCGAGGCGGGCGTCGTCCGGGGCCGCACCCTGACCTCGTGGCCCAGCCTGCAGACCGATCTCCGCAACGCCGGCGCCACCTGGGTCGACGAGGAGGTCGTGGTCGACGGGGCGCTGATCACCAGCCGCAACCCCGACGACCTGCCGGCGTTCAAGGACGAGATGCTCGCCGCCTTTGCCGGGTGACCTCCCGCGTGGGTCCTTCCCGCAGCGGTCGCGCAGGTCTAGATTTCGCACGTATCAGGCGACACGGGGGCGTCTCTGAGAAGGTGTGATGACTGTGTCCGAGGTACCCGAGACCACGGCGAGCACAGGCTCCGGAGCACCCTGGGGGGCCGCCACGGCAGCGTTCACCCGCTGGCGTGACGGCGACAGCGGGGGCCTGGACGACCTGGTGCGCTTGCTGAGCCCTGTCCTGTGGCAGGTCGTGAGGGCCACCGGCCTCGACCGCGAGCGCGCCGAGGACGTCGTGCAGACGACCTGGATCGCGCTGGTCGACCACGCCGACTCGATCACCAGCCCGCTTGGCATCGCCGCCTGGCTGTGCACCTCGGCCCGTCGCGAGGCGTGGCGCGCCGGTCGGCAGGCATCCCGCGAGCGTCCGGTCGAGGACCAGGTGCTCGCGCACGGCCTGCCCGACCAGGAGTCGCCGGAGCACCAGGTGATCCTCGACGACGAGGCGGCACTCGTGCGCGACTGCCTCGGCAGACTGCCCGAGAAGTGCCAGAAGCTGCTTCGGATCGTCGCGGCCGGCCCACGGCCCAACTACACCGACGTCGCGGAAACCCTGGAGATGCCCGTCGGCAGCATCGGCCCCACCCGGGGCCGGTGCCTGGACAAGCTGCGCCAGGAGCTGGTGCTGGCAGGGGGAACCCGATGACTGGGCTGGACAACGGCGGGACGACCGGTGCACCCCGGTCCGACGACGAGCTGCTCGAATCCGTGGCGAAGCTGTGGCAGACCCTCGACCCTCCCCCGGCCGACCTGGCCGACGGCGTCCTCGCCCGGCTCGCCGCGCAGGATCTCGAGTACGAGCTGCTCACCCTGGTCGAGAGCGACGAGGCGCTGTCCGGCGTACGCGGCACCGCGACGATCCAGCGCGCTCCCGACGAGACCGGCACCTGGTCCCTGGAGTACCTCGGGCCGGGCTTCCGCGTGCAGCTACGCGTCTCCCGCCGCGGCCGACAGGCGCGCCTCGACGGCTGGGTCTCGCCGCCGCAGCCGATGACCGTGATGCTGTCCTCAGTGCTGCGCAAGGGCGGAGTGCTCGAGGCTCAGGTGAGTGACTCGGGTCGCTTCGAATTCCCCATCGCCCCGGCCGGTGCGTGCAGGATGACGTTCGTCACCGAGTCCGGTGGCCGCCCCCAGGCCACACCACCGTTCTGGATCTGAGGTTTCCATGCAGGCAGACAGCACCCGCCCCTCCCAGCGCAAGCCTCACGGATCGCCTCATGCCAGGCAGCGTGAACCAGCGGTACCACCGCGCCACATTCTCGACCAGGTCAGCGGTCGTGTCCTGGACCCGGGAACAGCACTGCAGGTCAAGGGCGTCAATCCGCGGTCAACCGTGTACGTCGGACCGCGACTCACGATTTCTCGCGGCGGCGACGTGGCCCGACAGCTCGAGCAGCTCGGCGAGATCGCGGCAGAGCTCGGCTGGGAGCTCGACACGTCGGATGCAGACCGGCGGGTCGCACGACACCGCAGCAAGCTGGGCGTGGTCCGGGTCGACCTGACGGTGAAGAACCAACGCGCCACACTCGCGCCCGATGGTTGGGTCCTTCTCCAGCAGGCTCGTGCGCGGTTCGGACTCAAGGCGATGAAGGGCGTCGGACTCGACCACCTGGTCACGCTACGGACCATCGACCCCAACCCGATCCACGACCCCAACCCCATCCACGACCCCAACCCCATCCACGACCCCAACCCCATCCACGACCCCAACCCCATCCACGACCCCAACCCGATCCACGACCCCAACCCCGCTGGTGCAGCGATGTCCGCTGCCGTCGCGTCGTACGCTCGACAGGGCAGCGGTGGCAGGCAGCCGGTCGCCTTCGTCGGACCGAGGCCGGCGAGGAGGCCGAACCGGGACTTCAAGAAGCGTCGCCGGCCCGTCGTTGCCGTTCTCGACACCGGCTGCGGATCTCATCCGTGGCTCCAGAAGGCCGTGAAGCACAACGTCCGTCTTGCGGGTGCGCCGATCGGCTACACCGATCCTCAGACCGATGCCGAGAAGTATCCGGACCAGGTCGGACCCCTCGACGGCGGAATCGACGAGTACGCGGGGCACGGCACCTTCATCTGCGGGATCGTCCATCAGGCATGCCCCGACGCTGAGATCCTGGCGTGGCGCATCGTCGGATCCGACGGTCCCATCGTCGAGAGCGATCTTGTCGACGCCCTCGCCGACATCGCCGAGCTGGCGCGACGCCACCGCGACGGTGAACGCGGTGGTCATGCGATCGACGTGCTGTCCCTCTCGATGGGCTACTACCACGAGACCCCCGAAGACGTGCTCTTCGACCCGACGATGTATGAGATCTTGAAGGCCCTGGGCGAGTGCGGGGTAGCGGTCGTGTGCTCGGCCGGGAACGACGCCACTGCGAGACCGATGTTCCCCGCTGCGTTCGCGCCGTGGGCGGACAAGTTGGGCACCGTCAAGCCGTCGAAGAGCGTTGTGCCGATCGTCTCCGTCGGCGCGTTGAATCCGAACGGAACCGAAGCACTTTTCTCCAACACGGGTCCCTGGGTTCGCGTCTACGCAACCGGAGCGTCGGTGCTCAGCACGATCCCGCCCTTTCAGGGCGGTTGGCAGCCGATGGTGCGCACCAAGGCCTATCAGCACGTCCGCGAGACCGAGGATCCAGATGACTACACGAGCCAGTTCGCGATCTGGAGCGGCACGTCCTTCGCGGCCCCGCTCGTTGCCGGGGCCCTGGCAGCCGAGTTGACCTCGAGTCTGCCGGCGCCCGGCGCCCGGGAACGGGCTTCCAGCTCCGTGGCACGCGCGTGGAAGGCTGTTACCACCGTGACGAAGATCAAGCCATGATGGCGATGTGCCCACAGGAGAGGACCTTCGCCAGCGAGCGATGATTGCGGTCCGCTCCGGCAACTTCAGCGGGGCTCGGGAGATGCTCAAGCGCGCACGAGACCTCGCTGCCGGCCATCCGGACATGCTCGCGCGGATCGCCGTGTCCGACTCCTACGTCGAAGCCGAGCTCGAGGGCTACGACGCCGGCATCGCGATGTGCAGAGCCATCTTGGACTCGATCGACGTTCGACCGGTCACGCTGGGCACTGCCTGGTCGCAGCTCGGACTGCTCTGCATGCGCAAGGGCGACCGCGACGGTGCCTTGAGCGCGTTCTCCGAGGCCATCTCGCGGCTCGCAGGCGACCCAGAGCTCGTCGGCCGAGCCCTGCTCAACCGCGGCATCCTGCACCTGGAGCTGCACGAACCCGTCGCCGCCATCGATGATCTCGAGCGGGCCCGGGAGCGTCTCGCCGGGACCGAGCTCACCGAGACGATCGGGAAGGTGGAGCACAACCTGGGCTACGCGCACCTGCTTCTCGGGGATCTCGTCGCGGCACTCGAGCTCATGGAGCGCGCCGCGGGCGTGATGGCGCCCTTGACCGACGTGATGCGTTCCTGGAGCGCACAGGACCGCGCCGAAGTCCTTCTCGCGGCCGGCCGAACGACGGAGGCCGCCACTGCGTTGGATGCTGCAGCGGACGCCTACGGCGCCCAGGGTCTCCGTAGGTTCCAGGCCGAGGCCGAGCATGTGCTCGCGCGAACGCTGTTGCACGAGGACCCGGCACGCTCGAAGATCGTTGCGAGGAGGTCAGCCCGCAGATTCGCACGACATGACAGCCCGATCTGGGCGGCACGCTCCGAAGCACTCGCGACGATCGCAGAGATCACGGCCGGGGGTAGGGCACCGAGCCTCAGAGATCGCGCTGACGTCCTCGTGAAGTCCGTGCGCGACCAGGGCCACCACCGCGACGCCGAGCACCTGGCCCTGCACGTCGTGCGCCTCTGCGTCCGCCGCCGAGAGCTCGACGAAGCCGCCCTACGCCTCCGCCGGATACGAATCACCGACGACACCCCGGTCGGAACCCGCCTGCTCGCGCAAGAGGTCCGAGCCGAGCTGGCGCGGGCGAAGGGCCAGCGCAAGAAGGCGCTGGACCACGTGCGCGCCGGACTCGCGGACCTGCACGCGTGGCAGGCGTCGTTCGGCAGTCTCGACCTGCAGAGCACGATGGTCGGGCACGGCAACGCGCTCGCGCGGCTCGGACTGCAGCTCGCGCTCGAGGACGGGCGGCCCGAGATCGTCTTCGAGTGGTCGGAGCGGGCGCGTGCGCTGGCCTCGAAGGTGACCACCCTGCGCCCGCCGCCCGACCCCCAGCTCGCGGCGGACCTCACCGCACTGAGGCTTCTCGACCCCGGCGAGACCGCGCAGGCGCGGGAGCTGCGCGAACGGATCCGCTCGAAGAGCTGGTACGCCGCCGAGGGGTCGGTCGGCGAGCCGACTGACCTGGAGACGCTCCAGGCCCGGCTGCGCAAGGACGGCGCTGCTCTGGTCGCCCACCTGGTCGTCGACGACGCGCTCACCGCCCTGGTCGTGACAGCTGACGACGCAGTCGTGGTGGCCCTCGGGGACGCGCCGAGCGTCCGTGAGCAGCTGGACCGGATCGCCGCCGACCTGGACTTCGCGGCGCACAACCCGGGTGGGTCGTTCGGCGAGACCGTGCGCGCTTCGCTCGGGGAGGACCTAGGGCGGGTGGCCGATCGGCTCGTGACCCCGCTGCTCGACCTCATCGGCGAGCGGCGCATCGTGCTGACGCCGTCCGCACTGCTCGCCGGCACGCCGTGGACGCTGCTGCCCGGCCTGCGGGGACGTCCGCTGACCGTCCCGACGTCGGCGACGCGCTGGCTCGAGCTCGTGGCGAAGCGCCGGCAGAAGCCACGTCGCATCGGTCTGGTGGCGGGGCCCCGGGTCGCGCGAGCCTCCGAGGAGATCGACCGCGCCGCCGCCGAGTGGGACGCGGCCGACGTGCTGCACGGCGACGATGCCAACGCGGCCAAGGTCGGCGAGGTCGCGGCTCGGGTCGACGTACTGCACCTGGCCGGCCACGGTGTGCATGCCGGCGACCACCCGCTGTTCTCCGCGGTGGAGCTCGCCGACGGACCGTGGTTCGGCCACGACATCGACCTGCTCCCCCGGACGCCGTCGGTCGTGGTGCTCTCGGCCTGCGAGCTCGGCCAGGTCTCCGTGCTCCGCGGCGAGGAGTCCGTCGGGATGACCGCGGCCTGGCTGCACGCGGGCGCGCGCACGGTGCTCTCCTCCCCAGCCCTGGTGGCCGACGAGATCGCCTGCGAGGTCCTGGCTCGTTGGCACCGCCTGGTCGCGGCCGGTACGACGCCCGCGGATGCGCTCGCCGAAGTGATCGGTTCGACCGAGGGCGTCGTTCCGTTCCAGTGCTTCGGAGCCGGCTGGTAGCCAGCTGCCGCGGCGAGGTCTCGGCTGATCGCTGGCACGTTCGCTGCGCTCGCACCTCGACCATCGGGGGCTCAGGCGCAACCGAACCGGCCCGCCATGCGTCAAGAAGTCAGGTGCGGGACGTATCAGGCCCGCGCGGACGTGCTCTTGGCCCTCGAAGGACAACGGTTCTGGGGGACCAAGAGCCGGTTGGCCCGTCTCGGGGGGCGGGCCAACCTGCTGCTTCAGCGACGGGCCGGCGCCCTCGGCGCCGGCCCGTTCCTGCTGTCCGGACCACCCGCGCGGGACCAACGACCCTTTCGTTCGAAGCACCCTTCCGTCGACGCTGGGGACATCCCGGAGCGAGCCGGCTGAGGAGGGACTGTCATGGATCGGGCCGACCTGACGCGGAGGGTCGTCGACCTCGCGCGACTCGCCCCCAGCGTGCACAACACCCAGCCGTGGAGCTGGCGGATCGACACGTCGACCGGCCCGGACGCCGCGACGCTCGAGCTCTGGGCCGACCGCTCCCGCAGCCTGCCGGTCGCGGACCCGGCCGGGCGCAACCTGGTCCTCAGCGGCGGGTGCGCGATCGCCTACGCGGTGATCGCGGCCGAGGCGCTGGGCGCCGAGGCCAAGGTCGACCACCTGCCCGACGGGCCCGACTCCGACCTGCTCGCCCGCATCGACCTGACGCAGAGCACGCCGGTCGCCGATGCCCAGCACTGGCTGGCCCTTCTCTCGACGCGTCGTACCGACCGTCGTCGCTTCACCTCCTGGCCGGTCCCGGAGGAGAAGCTGGAGCAGCTCGCGGACGCGGGCAGGCCCTGGGGCGCTTCGGTGCTGCCGGTCACCGAGCCCGGCCTGCGCGCACAGGTCGAGGAGCTCCTCGAGGAGGCGCGGCGGCGACAGCTCGGCGACCCGCGGATCGCCGAGGAGACCGAGGACTGGATCGACCACAGCCACTTCGACGGCATCCCGTCCGGCGTGCTCCCGCACTCGAAGGGCGTCCGCGGCGAGCGACCGACGCGCTTCGGCTCCGGTCTCGTGCCGGACTTCGACGACCACGTCCTTCGGGGCACCGATCGGGTGCTGGTGGTGAGCACCCACGACGACGGTCCGCTCGCGTGGCTGCACGCCGGCGCGTCGCTCGCCGCCATGTGGCTCCAGGCGACCGCGACCGGCCTCTCCCTGGTGCCGCTCAGCCAGCTCGTCGAGGTGGCACGCACCCGGGTCGGTCTGGAGCAGCTGCTGACTCCTCCCGCCCGGTTGCCCCAGGTCCTCGCCCGTGTCGGCTGGCAGGAGATCGGCCGGGGCGACCTTCCCCGCACGTCGCGGCGGCCGCTGGCCGACGTCCTGCGCGCGCCCTGACCGCGGTCAGATCTCGGTCTGAACCCCGGCGAGCAGCTGGCGAGCCATCACGATCCGCTGGACCTGGTTGGTGCCCTCGTAGATCTGGGTGATCTTCGCGTCGCGGAGCATCCGCTCGACCGGGTAGTCGCGGGTGTAGCCGTAGCCACCGAGCACCTGGACGGCGTTGGTGGTCACCTCCATCGCGACGTCGGAGGCGAAGCACTTCGCCGCCGCGCCGAAGAACGTCAGGTCGGTGTCACCGCGCTCGGACCGGCCGGCTGCGGCGTAGGTCATCTGGCGGGCCGCCTCGACCTTCATCCCCATGTCGGCGAGCATGAACTGCATCCCCTGGAAGTCCGCGATCGACCTGCCGAACTGCCGGCGCTCCAGGGCGTAACCCAGCGCGTAGTCCAGCGCACCCTGGGCGACACCAACTGCCTGTGCGGCGATCGTCACGCGGGTGTGGTCCAGCGTGCGCATCGCGGTCTCGAAGCCGGTCCCTTCGGCACCGATCATCCGGTCGGCGGGGATCTGGACGTCGTCGAAGTAGACCTCCCGTGTCGGGCTGCCCTTGATGCCGAGCTTCTTCTCCGGCGCGCCGAAGGAGACCCCCGCGTCGGACTTCTCCACCACGAACGCCGACATCCGCGAGCGGCGTGATTCGGGGTTGGTGACTGCGATCACGGTGTAGTACTCCGACACCCCGGCGTTGGTGATCCAGCGCTTCACGCCGTTGAGCACCCAGCGGTCGCCGTCGCGCACCGCCCGGGTGGTCATCCCGGCGGCGTCGGAGCCGGCGTCCGGCTCGGAGAGGCAGTAGGAGAACCCGCCCTCGCCCTTCGCGAGCTTCGTCAGGTACGTCGCCTTGAGCTCCTCGGACCCGGAGATCTGCACCGGCAGCGAGCCGAGCTTGTTCACCGCGGGGATCAGGCTCGAGGACATGCAGACCCGGGCGATCTCCTCGATCACGATGACCGTGGCCAGCGCGTCGGCGCCGGCACCGCCGTACTGCTCGGGCACGTGCGGGGCGTGGAAGTCCGCGGCCAGCAGCGCGGCCGCCGCCTCCTCGGGGTAGCGCGGCTGCTCGTCGACGTCCGCCGCGTGCGGGGCGATCTTCTCCTCCGCCAGGGCGCGGACGACCTTGCGGATCTCGCGGTGCTCGTCGGACGGGGCGTACAGCGGGAAGTCATCAGGCATGCGGTCGATCCTAGGGCTGGGTGAACGCTCGCTAACCGTGAGATTCGTCTCCCGGCGCACGTCCTTCGCCGGTCTGGGTACCGGTCTGGGTACCGGTCCAGGACAGGCTGGGTGCGCACCGGAATGCCGATCCTCAGTGGGGTGTTGAGATGGACGTGAGCAGGACGTGGCAGGAACGCGAGATCGTGGACTGGATGCTCGAGGACACCCGCACCTGGGCGATCGTCGGGCTTTCGGGTGACCCGAGCCGGACGGCGTACAAGATCGCCGCGGCACTCCAGCGGGACGGCAAGCAGATCGTACCGATCCACCCGCGTTTCGAGGGGCTCGACGCCCGGGAGTCCGTCCTCGGCGAGCAGGGGTACGCGAGGCTCGCCGACGTGCCGTTCGCGATCGACGTGGTGGACGTGTTTCGTCGCTCCGACGCCGCCGGGCAGTTCGCGGACGAGGCGGTCGCGCTCGGCGCCAAGGGAGTCTGGTTCCAGCTCGGTGTGATCGACGAGGACGCCTTCGAGCGAACCTGGGCGGCAGGAGTCCCGATGGTGATGGACACCTGCCCCGTGATCGAGTGGCGCAAGCGGGCGGCCTGACCTGCCACGCTGTCGTCCGTGAGTGAGCCCGGCAGCGACCTGACGGTGTCCCCAGGACCCGGCGTGCCCGGCGGGCTGGTGATCCCGGCGAACGAGCTGGTCGAGCAGTTCTCCCGCTCCTCCGGCCCGGGCGGCCAGTCGGTCAACACCACCGACAGCCGCGTCGAGCTGCGATTCGACGTCGACGGCTCGGTGGCATTCTCCCAGGCGCAGCGGATCCGGGCGCTCGACCGGCTCGGACCGACAGTCGTGGTCACCGCCTCCGAGCAACGGTCACAGCACCGCAACCGGGTTGCGGCCAGGGAGCGGCTCGCCGAGCGCATCCGCGACGCGCTGGCGCCACCGCCTCCGGCGCGGGTGCCGACCAAGCCGAGCAAGTCCTCGCAGCGACGCCGCGTCGACGCGAAGGTGCGCCGCGGCCGGACCAAGGCGCTGCGCGGGCGTGTCCGGGACCAGTGAGCCCTCCGGGCAGCTCCTGGAGTCCGAGGACCTTCGACCCTGCCGCACGGTGGCATCTTCGGGTTTCCTGTGCAGGATGCCCACAGACGTCCCGGGGGACCCATGCAGACCAAGACCTGGCACGTAGCCATCACGCTCGACGACGACGGCTTCGACGTGACCGCGAAGGCGCGGTTCGCCGACTGCGCCGTCGACCTCGTCGGCCTCGGCGTCGTACCGATCGGCCTCGAGGCGAAGCTGGGCCCGCAGACCCACGCGCTGGCGGCGGTCCGCTCCCTCCAGAGCCTGGCGGAGGCACTCGGCGACCACTCCGAGGTCGACCGGCCGGCCGACGTCGACCAGGTCTGAGCCGGCCTAGAAGCCGAGCTTGCGGGAGCTGCCGCTCTGGCTGCGGACGGCCTTGCCCTTCTCGAGGGCGCTGTCGCGCAGGGACTCCTGGAACCTCGTCATCCTCTGCTGGAGCCCGGGGTCGGTGGCAGCCAGGATGCGGACCGCCAGCAGCCCCGCGTTGCGAGCGTTGCCGACCGCCACCGCGGCAACCGGTACGCCGGCCGGCATCTGCACGATCGAGAGCAGCGAGTCCATCCCGTCGAGGTACTTCAGCGGCACCGGCACGCCGATCACCGGCAACGGGGTCACCGAGGCGAGCATTCCGGGCAGGTGGGCCGCTCCCCCGGCCCCGGCGATGATCACCTGGAGCCCGCGACCGGCCGCCGCCTTGCCGTAGTCGATCATCTCCTCGGGCATCCGGTGCGCCGAGACCACGTCGGCCTCGTAGCCGATCCCGAACTCCTCCAGCGCCTCGGCGGCATCCTTCATCACCGGCCAGTCGGAGTCCGAGCCCATCACGATGCCGACGCGGACGTCACCGGGATCGGTCTCGACATGCTCAACCGCCGGTGAGTTCTCGGTCATTCGCTCTCGTCTCCTAGTTCGCCTGCGAACCATGCTGCCGCATGCCGGGCGCGCGCGAGGCAGTCCTCGAGGTCGTCGCCGTAGGCATTCACGTGCCCTACCTTGCGTCCGGGACGCATCTGCTTGCCGTAGAGGTGCACCCGCAGCCGCGGGTCCCTCGCGAGCGCGTGCGGGTAGCCGTCGTACAACCTGCTCGTCGAGGCGGCGTCAACGGGGCCGAGGATGTTGACCATCACCGTCCACGGCGTGCGGGCGTCGGGTGTCCCGAGCGGCAGGTCGAGGACGGCGCGGAGGTGGTTCTCGAACTGCGAGGTCACCGACCCGTCCTGGGTCCAGTGACCGGTGTTGTGCGGGCGCA
The DNA here is from genome assembly GCA_963805425.1 of uncultured Actinomycetota bacterium. Classification (GTDB taxonomy): domain Bacteria; phylum Actinomycetota; class Actinomycetes; order Propionibacteriales; family Nocardioidaceae; genus Marmoricola. The sequence goes on from CAWDUF010000014.1 coordinate 67,902, forward strand.
TCGCGAGCTCGTTGACCAGCACCCTGCCGTCGGAGGTCTCGAACAGCTCGACCGCCAGCACGCCGACGACGCCGAGCGCTTCGGCCACCGTCATCGCGATCTGCTCGGCCTCGACGGCCAGGCCGCGGTCGAGGTCGGGCGCAGGTGCGATCACCTCACGGCAGACGCCGTCGCGCTGCTCGCTCGCCACCACCGGCCACGCCGCGACCTGGCCCGACGGCGACCGGGCGACCAGTGCCGACAGCTCTCGACGGAAGGCGACCAGCTCCTCCACGAGGATCTGCACCCCCGTCGAGGTGGCACTCTCGAACGCCTCGGCCGTCTCGGCCTCCGAGCCGACGAACCAGACACCCTTGCCGTCGTACCCGCCGCGGCTTGTCTTCAGCACGCAGGGGAAGCCGAAGTCCGCGACCTCGGCGGGCGTCGTGACGAGCCCGTGCCGCGGGCAGGGCACACCGAGCCGGTCGAGCGCGGCGCGCATCACCGCCTTGTCCTGGGCGTGCACGAGCGCCTCGGGGCCGGGCCGCACCGCGATGCCGTCGGCCTCGAGTGCGTGCAGGTGCGCCGTCGGCACGTGCTCGTGGTCGAAGGTCACCACGTCGCAACCGTCGGTGATCCGGCGCAGCGTGTCCAGGTCGGTGTAGTCGCCGACCTCGTGGTCCGCGATCACCTGGGCCGCGGAGACCCCCGGCGCCTCGGCCAGGAGTCGCAACGGGATGCCCAGTGCGGCCGCGGGCTCGGCCAGCATCCGTGCGAGCTGGCCGCCGCCGATCACGGCGACGGTGGGGGCGAGGCCTCGGGACACGGGCCGACCCTATCGAGGCGTCAGTACGGCAGCGATCTCAGTGGCGGGGTCGCGTACGTCGTACTGTGACCGGCTCGACGTCGCCGAACCCGCGCAGCGGCCGTGCCGGCAGCTTGCGGGTCTCGAAGTCCACCCCGGGGAGCATCTCGGCGGTGCGCTCGTCGATGATCACCCGGTTGCGGCGGGCCACGCCGGTGAGCCGGGCGGCCAGGTTGACCGGGGGGCCGTAGACGTCGCCCATCCGCATCACGACCGGGCCGGTCGCGAGCCCGAGCCGTACGTCGGGAAGCCGCTCGTCGCGCCCGACCACGCCGATGATCTCCAGGGCGATGTCGATCGCCTCGGCCGGGTCGGGCTCGAGGAACAGCACCGAGTCGCCGAGCGTCTTGATGACCCGGCCGCTGTGGTCGGCGATCACGTCGGCGCACCGGGTCTCGAAGATCTCGACCAGGTCGCCGAGCTCGTTCTCGTCGAGGTCGTTGCTCAGCGCGGTGAAGGCCACCAGGTCGGCGAAGCCGACAGTGGCCTCGGTCGCCGGCTCGTCATCGGCTCCCGCGAACGCCTCGATGCGGCCGACCGCAGCCGCGAGGTGTCGGCGCCACGAGTAGACCAGCAGCTGGTCGAAGCGCGGGCTCAGCTCCTCCACCAGGCGCACGGAGGCCCGCATGAGGTCCGAGGACGCCCCGTCGCGCTCGGTGAACTCCTCCACCGAGGACGACAGCGTCGCGACCTCCCAGTCGGCCAGCCGCGCGACGGTCTGGCCGACGGCTCGGGTGAGCCTGAGCATGGTCTCGAAGTCGATCCCGGTCTCCTCGACCGCCCGGGCGACCAGGACCAGCGCGTCGCGATCGGCAGCGGTGAAGGCGTTCTGCCCGGCCGCGTCGGGGAACCCGAGGGCCCGCCAGAGACGTCGAGCCTGGTCGAGCGACAGCCCTGCCGCGGCAGCGACGTCGCTCCCGGTCAGCCCCGGAGTCTCACCGAGGATCGCACGCTCGAGATCGGCCGCGGTCGGCGCGTCGGAGGGGTCGTGCGGCGAGGGGTCAGGTCCCGTCATCTTGCGGCGAACTCGTCGGCTGGGAGCCGTGGAAGAGCAGGTCGGACAGCTGGAGCTGGTGCCGCTCGACACGCGGGATGTCGTGCAACGCGACGCGTCCCTGCTCGCTCGCGTCGGAGATCACCAGCGTGCCGCACCCGAGCAACCGGTCGAGAATGCCCTTCTCGTAGGACACGTCGCTGATCCGCGCGAGCGGGATGTCGTGGCCCTTGCGGCTGATGACCCCGCTATGGGTTGTCAAACGCCGGTTGGTCACGGTGTAGGTGGTCGAGAACCAGTTGAGGAACGGCCACAGGGAGTACATCGCGACGACGAGTCCGGCGACCACCCAGATCAGCGTCAGCCAGATCTTCCGGTGGCTGTCGGGGAGGCTCGACAGGTAACCACCGACACCGGCGGCCACGATCAGTACGAGCGCCGGCGCCAACAGCGCCTTGACGTGCGTGCGGGTGGACCAGACGACGTTTTCGCCTTCGTTCAGCAACTTGGGATTGATCGCCACGTGGGGATCATGTCACGTCGGGCGCACGTGGACGACGTCTCCGGCGCCGACGGCGCGACCGTCGACCACGAGCCGGCCTCGGTCGTCGACGCCCGCGGCGCGTCCGGTGAACACCTCACCACCGGGCAGGTGCACCTCGACGTCGCGGCCGATGGTGGTGCAGGCACCGCGGTAGCGCTCGAGCACCGCGTGCGGATCCTCGCCGAGCAGGTCGAGCACCTCGACCAGCACCCTGGCCACCTCGCCGAAGACGTGGGTGCGGTCCGTCGTCGCGCCCGCGATCCGCAGCGACGTGGCCGACTCCACCGGCAGCTCGTCCTCGGTCATGGCGACGTTGATGCCGATGCCGATGACAGCCAACGGCCGGTCGGCTTCCACGGGGTTGGACACTCGTTCGAGCAGGATGCCGGCGAACTTCCGCTCGTCACGGTCCACACCGAGCAGCAGGTCGTTGGGCCACTTGAGCCGCGGGTCGACATCGGCGGCCCGGCGTACGCCCTCGGCGACGGCGAGCGCGGTCGCGAGCGGCAGCAGCGGCCAGTCCTCGTCGGCGAGCTCGGGGTCCACGACCGCGGAGAAGGTCAGCGCGGTGCCGGGCGGGGTGTCCCACGACCGGTCGAGGCGGCCGCGGCCGGCGGTCTGGTGATCGGCCACGACGATGGTCCGCGGCACCGGGTCCTGCGCGACGACAGCGTTGGTGGACCCGGCGGTCGGCAGCAGCGTCACCGACCAGAAGGGTCCGGCCGCGGCCTGCAGCGCAGCGGGGTCGAAGGGTGACCAGGAGGCGTCGGCGTCGGGCACAGGCACTACATTGACGCAGGTACATCGCAGGAGCCAGCCCGGAGGATGGAGTCGATCGTGGCCGCACTACCCGGAGAGGGCACCGACGTCCCCGCCGACATCGACATCCACACCACCGCCGGCAAGCTGGAGGACCTCGAGCGTCGTACCGACCTCGCCGTCCACGCCGCGTCGGACAAGGCGATCGAGAAGCAGCACGCCAAGGGCAAGCTGACCGCGCGCGAGCGCGTCGAGAGGCTGTTCGACGAGGGCACCTTCGTCGAGCTCGACGAGCTGGCGCGGCACCGGTCGACTGCCTTCGGCCTGCAGAAGAACCGTCCGTACGGCGACGGGGTGATCACCGGCTACGGCATGATCGACGGCCGCCAGGTGTGCGTGTTCTCCCAGGACTTCACGGTGTTCGGCGGCTCCCTGGGCCAGGTCTTCGGCGAGAAGATCGTCAAGGTCATGGACCTCGCCATGAAGACCGGCTGCCCGATCATCGGCATCAACGACTCCGGCGGCGCGCGGATCCAGGAGGGCGTGGTCAGCCTCGGTCTCTACGGCGAGATCTTCCGGCGCAACGTGCACGCCTCCGGCGTGATCCCGCAGATCAGCCTGATCATGGGCCCGTGCGCGGGTGGGGCGGTGTACTCGCCCGCCGTCACCGACTTCACGGTGATGGTCGACGGCACCTCCAACATGTTCATCACCGGTCCCGACGTCATCAAGACCGTCACCGGCGAGGACGTGACGATGGAGGACCTCGGTGGCGCCCGGGCCCACAACACCAAATCGGGCAACGCGCACTACATGGGTGCCGACGAGGAGGACGCGCTGGAGTATGTCAAGGCGCTGCTGTCCTACCTGCCGCAGAACAACCTCGACGACCCGCCGACCTTCGACGACCCGGCCGACATGGAGACCAGCGAGGTCGACCACGCGCTCGACACGCTGATCCCGGACTCGCCGAACCATCCCTACGACATGCACACCGTGATCGAGGCAGTCCTGGACGAGCAGGAGTTCCTCGAGGTGATGCCGCTGTACGCCCCGAACCTCGTCGTCGGCTTCGGCCGGGTCGAGGGCAGGTCCGTCGGCGTGGTCGCCAACCAGCCGATGCAGTTCGCGGGCACGCTGGACATCGACGCCTCCGAGAAGGCCGCGCGCTTCGTGCGCACCTGCGACGCCTTCAACATCCCGGTCCTGACCTTCGTCGACGTGCCGGGCTTCCTGCCCGGCACCGACCAGGAGTGGAACGGCATCATCCGGCGCGGCGCCAAGCTGATCTACGCGTACTCCGAGGCGACCGTGCCGCTGGTCACCGTGATCACCCGCAAGGCCTACGGCGGCGCCTACGACGTGATGGGGTCCAAGCACCTCGGCGCCGACATCAACCTGGCCTGGCCGACCGCACAGATCGCCGTGATGGGCGCCCAGGGTGCCGCCAACATCGTGCACCGCAAGACTCTCAAGCAGGTCGCCAGCGAGGGCGGCGACGTCGAGGGCAAGCGCGCCCAGCTGATCCAGGAGTACGAAGACGCCCTGGCCAACCCGTACGTCGCCGCCGAGCGCGGCTACATCGACGCGGTCATCCCGCCGCACGACACCCGGGTCGAGATCATCCGCGCGCTGCGCCTGCTGGCCACCAAGCGCGAGACGCTGCCCCCCAAGAAGCACGGGAACATCCCGCTGTGAGCGAGTCTCCCGAGGCCCCCCGGCCCACCCTGACCGTCGTGAACCCGGACGCAACACCGGAGGAGATCGCGGCGATCGTCGCGGTGTTCTCGGCGCTCGGCGGCGGCGCCAAGCCTGCTCCGAAGCCGCGCTCCCTCTGGGCCGCGCGCCAGCGGCGCACCCGGGCAGCTCTCCGCCCCGGGCCCGGGTCGTGGCGCTCGAGCGGGCTGCCCCGCTGACATGATCACCGTCGTGGTGTCAGCAGCGTGAGTGCGCCGACCCGACTGATCCTCGCCTCGGCCTCACCGGCGCGGCTCCGCACGCTGCGCGACGCCGGGCTCGACCCCGAGGTGATCGTCAGCGGCGTCGACGAGGACGACGTCGAGGCCGAGACGGTCGCCGACCTCGCCCTCAGGCTCGCCCAGCTCAAGGCGGTCGCGGTCGCGGCCGAACAGCCCCGTGCGCTGGTGATCGGGTGCGACTCGGTGCTCGAGTTCGAGGGTGAGAGCCTCGGCAAGCCCGCGGACGCACCGGAGGCCGTCGAGCGCTGGCAGCGGATGCGCGGGAAGTCCGGGGTGCTCTACACCGGCCACTGCGTCGTCGACACCCATCGCGAGGTCTGGCTGGGCCGCACGGCCGCCACCCAGGTCCGCTTCGCCGACCTCCACGACGAGGAGATCGAGGCCTACGTCGCGACCGGCGAGCCGCTCGCCGTCGCCGGGGCGTTCACGATCGACGGCCTCGGTGCGGCGTACGTGTCGGGGATCAGCGGCGACCCGCACAACGTGGTCGGCATCAGCGTGCCGCTGCTGCGCCTCATGTTCGACGAGCTCGGTTTCGTCTGGCACGAGTTCTGGACCAGCAGCTAGGACTCGACCTCGGACCCGAGGGCGAGGTGAGCCGGCGCCTCCTCCTCGTGCAGCTCCTGCTCGAGCGGGTGCCAGAACGCGTGCGCGGCAACTCGCGGGGTCTTGAACACGAACCGCCGGAAGGCCCAGAACCGGAACGCGTTGCCGAGCAGGGCGCCGACCACGTTGCCGGACATGTTGTCGGCGTAGATCGAGTCCCAGTGGAAGACGTGACGGGTGACCCACAGGCAGGTCACCGGGATCACGAACGACGCCAGGTTGATCCCGACGTAGCGCAGCATGCCGCCGCCCGGTCCGGCGACGTGGCGGTGCCGGAAGGCGTAGTGCCGGCTGCCGAAGTAGCTGACGAACATGCCGACGCTGTTGGCCAGCAGGTAGGCGCCGATCGGATGGGGGTTCAGCGGCCCGTCGAACCAGCCCCTCAGTCCGTGGACCAGCATGTTGAACAAGAACACCGCGACCACGGTCGCCACGACGTTGACGGCCGAGAATCGCGCGACCTCGCCCGAGAGCCGTCGCAGCTGGGGTCCCATCGGCCGCTCAGCGACCGGGCTCGGCGGCGGCCGTCGACGGCGACCTCCGTGCCCGGTTGTCGCGGTGCAGCTTCACGGAGACGGCCCTTCGTCGAGGTGCGCGGTGCGGAACGTGCGAAGGAAACCCTAGCGGGCACGTTCAGCCGGCGAGATCATTGAGCGCAACGTCCGCGTCGCGCCACACATTCCACCCTGACTGCCGCCGGACGATCCGTCCAGACATTTCGTACGGGTCGGTCACTCGACCGGCAGCCCCAGCGACCGGGCGATCAGCATCCGCTGGACCTCGGAAGTGCCCTCGCCGATCTCGAGCACCTTGGCGTCGCGGTAGAGCCGCGCGACCTGGTACTCCTCCATGAAGCCGTAGCCGCCGAAGACCTGGGTGGCGATCCGTGTCGCCGTGACCGCCGACTCGGTCGCGTACAGCTTGGCGACCGCGGCCGCCTTCTTGAACTCCTGCACGGACGCTCCGGAGTCCTTCATCCACGCGGCCCTGTAGGTCAGCAGCCGGCTCGCCGACAGCATCACCTCGAGGTCTGCGATCTGGAAGGCAACACCCTGCTTGCGACCGATCGGTCCGCCGAACGTGGTGCGCTCCCCGGCGTACTGGACACACGCCTCGAGGCACGCCTGGATGCAGCCGACCGCGAGCGCCGCTATCGCCACCCGGCCGTCGTCGAGGATCGCCAGGAACTGTGCGTAGCCGCGTCCGCGCTCGCCGAGAAGGTTCGCCTCCGGCACCCGCGCGCCGTCGAACGTCAGCGGGTGCGTGTCGGACGCGTGCCAGCCGAGCTTGTCGTAGGCCTTCTCGGCGGTGAAGCCGGGCGTGCCCGCCGGCACGATGATCGTCGAGATCTCCGCCCGCTCCTCCCCGGTGGTCGAGCTTGTCGAGACCCCCGTCCGGGCGGTCACGGTGACCAGCGAGGTGAGCTCGGAGCCGGAGTTCGTGATGAACTGCTTCGCCCCGTCGATCACCCACTCGCCGTTCTCGAGGACGGCGCGGGTGCGGGTGGCGCCGGCATCAGATCCCGCACCGGGCTCGGTGAGCCCGAACCCGGCGAGCCGGCGCCCGGCGACCAGGTCGGGCAGCCAGGTCTGCTTCTGGTCCGCGGTGCCGTAGGTGAGGATCGGGTTGATGCCGAGCCCGACCGCGGCCTCGAGCGTGATGCCGAGGGACTGGTCGACGCGACCGAGCTCCTCGATCGCGAGGCAGAGGCTGGTGAAGCCGCCCTCGTCGGCGCCGAGGCCGGCCCCCCCGTACTCCTCCGGCGCGGTCAGCCCGAAGAGGCCGAGGTCGCCCATCTTCTGCACCACGTCGACCGGGAAATGGTGCGTCCGGTCCCACTCCGCCGCTTGCGGCGCGATCTCCTTCTCCGCGAAGTCGCGGACGGTGCGCCGGAACTGCTCGTGCTCAGCGGACAACTCGTAGGTCATGCAGGCATCGTAGTTGGCTGGTTAACGTTTGTTAACTCGATCAGGCCCGGAGCGCGCCGAACCCGCCGGTCCAGCCCGGCGGCGATCGCATGAGACCCGGCAGGGGCCCGCGAAGAGCGAGCAATAGACTCCCGGAGGATCACCGAGTGGAGGAGTGCGCGTGCCCGACATCAAGCCGTTGCAGAAGGTCCTGATCGCGAACAGGGGCGAGATCGCGGTGCGCGTCGTTCGCGCGTGCAAGGACGCCGGCATCGGCAGCGTCGCCGTGTACGCCGAGCCCGATCGTGAGGCGCTCTTCGTCCGGCTCGCCGACGAGGCGTACTCCCTCGACGGCTCGACGCCGGCGGACTCCTACCTCGACATCGCGAAGATCATCGCCGTCGCCGAGCGCAGCGGCGCCGACTCCGTGCATCCCGGCTACGGCTTCCTTGCCGAGAACGCCGGCTTCGCCCAGGCCGTGATCGACGCCGGCCTGGTCTGGATCGGGCCCCCGCCGGAGGCCATCGAGGCGCTCGGGGACAAGGCCAAGGCGAAGCAGATCGCACAGAAGGCCAACGCCCCGTTGGCCCCCGGCACCAAGGAACCCGTCAAGGACGCCGACGAGGTCGTCGAGTTCGCCGAGGCGAACGGCCTGCCGGTCGCGATCAAGGCCGTCTTCGGAGGCGGCGGTCGCGGACTCAAGGTGGCCCACACGCTCGAGGAGATCCCCGAGCTCTACGAGTCGGCGGTGCGCGAGGCAGTCGGAGCCTTCGGTCGCGGTGAGTGCCTCGTGGAGAAGTTCCTGCACCACCCGCGACACGTCGAGACCCAGTGCCTGGCCGACCAGCACGGCAACGTCGTGGTGGTCTCCACCCGCGACTGCTCGCTGCAGCGGCGCAACCAGAAGCTCGTCGAGGAGGCGCCCGCGCCGTTCCTGACCGACGACCAGGTCGCCAAGCTCTACGACTCCTCCAAGGCCATCCTCAAGGAGGCGGGATACGTCGGAGCCGGGACGTGTGAGTTCCTGGTCGCCGAGGACGGCACCATCTCGTTCCTCGAGGTCAACACCCGGCTCCAGGTCGAGCACTGCGTCTCCGAGGAGGTCACCGGCCTCGACCTGGTCCGGGAGATGTTCCGGATCGCCGCGGGCGAGGAGCTGGGCTTCGGCGACCCCGAGATCACGGGCCACTCCATCGAGTTCCGGATCAACGCCGAGGACGGCGGTCGCAACTTCATGCCGGCGCCCGGCACGCTGACCGAGTGGGCCCCGCCGCAAGGTCCCGGCATCCGCCTCGACGGTGGTTACGAGAAGGGCGAGACGATCCCGGGGGCGTTCGACTCGCTGATCGCCAAGCTGATCGTCACCGGCCACGACCGGACCCACGCCCTGGAGCGTTCGCGCCGCGCACTCGACGAGTTCCGCGTCGACGGGATGCCGACCGTGATCCCGTTCCACCGGGCCGTGATCGACGACCCGGCGTACGTCGGCGCCTCGACGCCGACGGGCGAAGGTGACTTCACCATCTACACGACCTGGATCGAGACCGAGTTCGACAACCAGATCGAGCCCTACGGTGGGGCGCCGGCCGAGGCCGAGGACGCCGGCGAGCGCCAGCGGGTCACCGTCGAGGTCGGCGGCCGCCGCCTCGAGGTCGTCATCCCTGCCGGCCTCGGTGGGATGTCGACGGGCTCGGCCGCCGGCGGACCCAGGAAGCCGAAGCGTTCGGCCGGAAAGAAGGCCGGTGCCGCGGTGTCCGGGGACGCGGTCACCAGCCCGATGCAGGGCACGATCGTCAAGGTCGCCGTGGAGGACGGTGCGACGGTCGCCGAGGGTGACGTCGTGGTCGTCCTCGAGGCGATGAAGATGGAGCAACCGCTGAAGGCGCACAAGGCCGGCACGATCACCGGCCTCTCGGCCGAGGTCGGCGCGACGGTGTCGCACGGCGAAGTGCTCTGCGAGATCAAGGAGATAGGCGAGATCAAGACAGTCTAGGTCTCAGTCCCAGCGGCAGGAGCATGTCGACGACCAGGTCGACCAGGTGGTCGCCGTCGAGGTCCGGCGGGCTTCTCCAGCGCGATCCGCAGGCAGCTGTTCAGCGTCACGCCCATCGCCAGGTAGATCCGGGCGTCCATCTCGGCCGCCGGCAGGTCCGGCAGCTGTTGAGCGGCGTAGATCCGGGTGAACGTCGCCAGGCCGCGCTCGATCTCGGGAAGCACGTTGGACTGGGTGCCCATCGGCACCTCGTTCACCAGCGCCCGTACGACGGCCTCGTGCTCCTGCAGCGAGGCGACGAGGGCCGAGATCACCGCCCGGACGCCGACTCGCGGCGGCCGGCGCGCCGCGTCCGCGATCGCGGCGGTGAGTCGTTGCAGGATCGCGTCGCTGGCGCGCAGCCGCAGCGTCTCGAAGATCTCCTCCTTGTCCGCGAAGTAGCGGTAGAGCGAGCCGACGCTCACCCGGCCTCCTCGGCGACCGGTTCGTGCTCATCTGGGCGTAGCCCTGTCCTGTCAGAACGCGAGTCGCGCGCGTCCAGGATGCGTTCGACCATCGCCCGGGAGCGGGCCTGGACCGGCCTGCGGCGGCGGGCGAGCGGTCACGGCCGGGACCGGCACGGACGCGAGTAGAAGTCGAGCATTTGCTCACTTTATCGTGGTGCCATGGCGCCAGCGCGATCCTCCACCGAACCGGTCCACGGCCGTGCCGACCCGCTACGGCTCCGCTCCCGAGTGGGCCGAGCGGTTCGCCCGCCCGATGTTCCTGCTCGCCGGGCCGCGATGCCCGGATGCAGCGGAGAGGAGCTCGCCGACCTCGTCGGCCGGCGCTCAACCGGCGCGACGAGCTCGCCGACGCGCTGGTCCGCGCCGTGCGGGAGGAGCACGCGGTGACCATGCCGCAGGTGCGTGCGGCGCTGGCCGGGGGCCTCGACGCCGTCCCCGACGCCCACCCAGGCGCTGCGCGGCCTTCGTCGCGCGCCTCGAGGACCGTCCGACGTGGGTCGACGACGAGCTGCTCGACCGCGGTGGCGCCGCCGCACGCCGGATCGGCAAGGACGGCTTCGACATCCTCGCGTTCGGCTCGCTGCTCGGCGGCTACCGGAGCGGCGGTGCGCTCCAGCCGCTGGTGCGCACCGGCCGGTTCGACGACACCCTGAACCGGGTCGGCGAGACCGGCCAGTGGTGGCTCGCCTGCACCGCGCCCGGCGGGATGGCCCGGGACGGCGACGGGCTGGCGGCTCTCGGTGCACGTCCGGGTGATGCACGCGTTCGTGAACTACCAGCTCGAGCGCGACCGCGACTGGGACTGGGAGCTCCGCGGCGTCCCGATCAACGCCTACGACCGCGCCGGCACGATCGGGTCGTTCAGCACCAGCTACCTGCATGCAGGCCCGCGCGCTCGGCGTCCGGATCCTCGCGTGACGATGCCGCCGCGATCATGCACCTGTGGTCCTACGTCGGCTGGCTGATGGGAGTGGAGGAGCGCTGGCTGCCCCGGACCGAGCGGATCGGCCGCCGGGTGCTCGCCAACGTGATCGCCGGGTTCTCCGCGCCCGAGGAGTCCAGCCGCCGCCTGGGCGCCGGACTCATCGGGATGCACGACCACGCCCCGGGCATCAGCCGGTGGCGGCGGACCTACGAGAGGGAGCGGGCACTGAGCATGGCGACGTACCTCAACCTCGGGCACGGGATGAAGGACGTCGGCCAGCCGGCCCGACCGCCGTGGTACCCCGCAGTGCGGATCGCAGCCAACGTCTTCTGGACCCACGTCGTCGGGCGGCTGCCCGGGGGCAGCAGGGCCCTGGACCGTCGCGCCGAGCGCGCGCTGGTCCGGATGGAGCGGCTGCAGTACGCCGGCCGCCGGCCGCCGATCGCGCCGATCGGTGGTTGAGCCTGTCGAAACCGCGTCTCGACAGGCTCGACGTCCGGCGGACTAGCGCAGGCCGGGGTGCTGGCGCGCGAGCAGCGGCACCAGCAGCCGTCGCGGGGCGAACCTGCCGAACGCCGCCGCAGGTCGGTTGAGTGCGCCCGGGATCACGACGACCCGGCCGCGCTCCATCCCCTCGACGGCGGCGCGAGCGACCTCGGCCGTCGGCACCCACATGAACGACGGCAAGGACGTCTCGAAGTCGTGCCGGTCGAATCCCGCGGCCTCGCCGAAGCCGGTGTCGACCGGCCCCGGGCACAGCGCGGTGACGGTGACGCCGGTGCGGGCCAGCTCGCCGGAGAGGCTGTGCGTGTAGGAGAGGACGAAGGCCTTGGCCGCTCCGTACGTCGCCTGCCCGGGAAGGGGCTGGAACGCCGCCATCGAGGCGACGTTCAGGATCGCGCCCCGGCCACGCTCCACCATGCCCGGCAGGAACCGGCTGCACAGGTCGACCACGGCGGCGACGTCGACCTCGACGATGTTGAGCTCGGCGGTCGGGTCGCTGCGGTGGACCGGTCCGAGCGTCGACAGGCCGGCGTTGTTGACCAGGATGTCCGGCACCAGCCCCAGGGCGCCGATCCGGTCGATCAGCCGGCCGCGCGCGTCATGGTCGGCGAGGTCGGTCGCGAGCACGTGGGCGCCGTCCCCGAGCTCGGCGGCGAGCTCCGCGAGCTTGGTCTCGGTGCGCGCGACGAGCACCACCTGGTGGCCGCGCCGGACCAGCTCCCGCGCGATCTCGGCTCCGATGCCGGAGGAGGCGCCGGTGACGACGGCGCAGCGGTCAGGGCCGGGAGGGGGGAGGCTCATGGAGCCTTTCTACTGGTTGAACGCGAAGAAGGACGACCGCAGGCCGTAGAGCGAGCGGAACTCGTCGCCGTCGATCTCCAGGTCCTGAACGCTCCCGTTGAGAGCGACCTTGTCGACGTAGCCGCCCCACTCGGTCCCGGCGGGACCCTCCCGCGTCACGATCTGCAGGCTCTGCAGGGTGCCGATCTCCGGATGCGCCGCCTCGAGCTTCGCGGTGTCCACGGTCTTGGTCCAGTGGATGTAGGGGCTCACCGCCGCGTCGTACGGGTCCGAGTGCGCCGTGAGGTACGGGAAGCCGCCGGCCGACGTCGCGCCGCCGCTGCTCGCTGAGAACTGCGTGAACGCCGGCTGCCCGCCATGGCTGAGGATCCGGCCCGCCGTAGCGGCGATCGCGGCATCGGTGTGCGGGTCCTCGATGTCGTAGCCGGCGTATGCCTGCGAGCGGGTGGTGTCGTAGACGTCGTAGTAGGTGGTCGAGTGCGCCCTCTCGTATCCTGCGTAGCTACGCGCGGCGACCGCCTGTGCCTGCAGCGCGGCCGGCTTCCACGAGGTGTACACCTCGGCCGGGACAACACCGCGCAGGTACTTCTCGAGGCTGACCACGTTGACCGTGCGCAGATGGGTGAATCGGAGCTTGCCCCGGTAGATCCGGTTGCCGGAGGGCAGCTTCAGGGCCAGCAGGTGGCTGCCGGACTTGAACTGGCCGTCACCGGCCAGGTACGGATGGCCGCCGGGCCGGTAGCGGTGCCATCGGCCGGTCTTGCGGTAGACCCGGGTGTGGCCCTTGACCGACTTCAGCTTCCAGGCGCGCGCGCTCGGCAGCCGGTACTTCTTGTGCCGGCCGAGGTCGATCACCTTGATCCCGGGCGCCGACTTCACCTTCAGGTTGTGGCGGATGTTGGCAGTGATCAGCACCTCGACCTTGCCACCGAGCGACGACAGCGTCGTGCCGGGGTAGTAGAACGCCAGTATCTGCGGGTAGGACAGGCCCTCCAGGGCGGCGCCCTGGGCGCCCCACTGCGACATCCCGTGGCCGTGGCCCCAGCCGTTCCCGGTCACCTCGAGCGTCGCCGACGCGTTCACGGGCCCGTCCGGCGACCCTGCAGCATGCGCAGGAGCGATCGTCGACAGTGCGACGATGCCGGCGACGAGCGCGACGGCGGTCCGTGGCGCGGTGCGCGGGGTGATCCGTGGGGTCCGAGAGATCATGTGGGGTTCCTGGGTCTGGTGAGGGGTCAGTGAAACGTCCATGATGCCGTGCCGGGTCAAGCGGGGCAGCGACTTCGAGATCTGGTGAACGAAGCACAGCCCGATAACTACGCGACTGTGCCGCCTCAGACGTGCGGGCGGTGCAGGCGTCGCGCCGCCTCGGCCACGGATCCGCTGTTCGACGGGTAGACGGTGAAGGCCTGGGCGAGCTGGTCGGCCGTGAGCGACTCGGAGACGGCCAGCGACACCGGGTGGATCAGCTCGCTCGCCCGCGGCCCGACCACGACGCCACCGACGATGATCCCGGTGCCCGGACGGGCGAACAGCTTGACGAAGCCGTCGTGCACGCCCTGCATCTTCGCCCGCGCGTTGCCGGCCAGCTCGAGACGCACCACCTCGGCGTCGATCTCGCCGTTGTCGACGGCCTGCTGCGACCAGCCGACCGTGGCGATCTCGGGCGCGGTGAAGACGTTGGAGGAGACCTTCTTCAGGTCCAGCGGCGCGACCGCGTCGCCGAGGAAGTGCCACATCGCGATCCGGCCCTGCATCGCCGCGACCGAAGCGAGCAGCAGCACGCCGGTGCAGTCGCCGGCGGCGTACACGCCTCGGGCCGTCGTCCGCGACACCCGGTCGACCTGGACGAAGCCGCCCTCGTCGAGGGTGACACCGGCGTCCTCGAGGCCGAGGCCGGCGGTGTTCGGGACCGACCCGAGGGCGAGCAGGCAGTGCGAGCCGGTGACGGTGCGCCCGTCGGTCAGCGTCACGATGACCTCGTCGCCGTCGCGGGTCACCGACTCCATCCGCGACTTCGACAGGACCGTCATGCCGCGCCGGGTGAGCACGCCCTCCAGCACCTCCGCGGCGTCGGCGTCCTCACCGGGCAGGACCCGGTCACGCGAGGACACCAGCACGACGTCGATGCCCAGCGCCATGTAGGCGCTCGCGAACTCGGCGCCGGTCACGCCCGAGCCGACGACGATCAGTCGGGCGGGCATCTCGGTGAGGTCGTAGACCTGCTCCCAGGTCAGGATCCGCTCGCCGTCGGGCTGGGCCGAGGGCAGGGTCCGCGGCGATGCTCCGGTGGCGACGAGCACGGCGTCGGCGTCGTACGTCGCGGTGCCGCCGTCGGCGAGTTCGACAGCGACCCGACGGGAGCCGTGCGCCGGGGCGGCCGACGCGTCCAGCCGGCCGCGACCGACGACCACCTCCACCCCGTCACGCTCGAGTCGGCGGCCGATGTCGCGCGACTGCTCGGCGGCCAGGCGGAGCACGCGCTGGTTCACCCTCGCCAGGTCGACCTCCGAACGCGCAGCCGGATCGCCCTCGGCATCGGCCAGGCCGATGCCGAGCTCGGGAGCCGTCGACATGTCGGTCATCAGCTCGGCGGTGGCGATCAGGGTCTTGCTCGGCACGCAGTCGGTGAGGACCGCGGAGCCACCGAGACCGTCGGAGTCGACGACGGTGACCCTGGCTCCGAGCTGGGCGGCCACGTGGGCTGACTCGTATCCTCCGGGGCCTCCGCCGATGATCACCACATGAGTCACCGGCACATTGTCTCGCACGCGTTCCGCGTCCGGCGCCGGGCCGTCGACGGGCCCGGCGCCGGACTCCTGGGAGCAGGCATCCCGGGTCAGACCAGGGCGTGTCCGAACCGGAACAGGTTCGCCGGGTCGACCTCGTGCTTGATCCGAAGCAGGCGGGAGTGCACTTCAGGCGTCCACGCCCTCGCCACCTGCTCGGGCGTATCGGCGTCGCCGAGCCAGTTCACCGGCACGGTGCCGGTGCTCCAGTTCGACAGCGAGTCGTGAACCGCGGCGCCCGCTCCGGGGACAAGATCGGCGATCTCGGGGCCCAGGACGCCGAGGGTCAACAGCGAGTACGCGCCCTCGCGGCCCGATACGGCGTTCGGCACCTTCGGTTGCCTCCCGAGCGCTCCCCCCATCAGCCGCAGCTCGACCATGGCCAGCGGACTGGTCGACCCCGGTCCGGCTACGTCGAGCAGCGCGTCCACGGCCTCGGCCGGCAGCCCACCGAGGAGTCCGCCGCGCTCCCACACGGGCATCGGGTCCCGAGGGTCCTGGTGGATGGCGTCGATCGCGGTCACCGGCATCGCCCCGACACCCGACAGCAGCACGTCGCCGGCCTCGAGCATCGGCGCGAGCAACTCGGCACCTTCTGCCTCGCTCCCGTTGACGGAGTACCGCAGGTGCACGACGTACCGTCCACGGATGGCAGCGGGGAGCTCGTCCGCCGGCGGCAACTGCACGAGCGCGACCGACGCGCCGACGTGGTCGGGAAGCGTCGGCGCCCAGACGCGGAAGGAGTGCAGCACGTCGTGGGCGGAGCTGGCCGCGAAGAAGACGGCTCCGCCGTAGATGTCGGTGACCGGCACCAGGTCGAGCTCGAGCTCGGTGACGATCCCGAAGTTGCCCTTGCCGCCACGGACCGCCCAGAACAGGTCCGGCTCGTGCTCCTCGTCGAGCCGGCGGACCAGCCCGTCAGCGGTGACCAGCTCGACCCGGCGCACGCGGTCTGCACCGAAGCCGAACTGACGCGACAGCGGGCCCATCCCGCCGCCGGTGCTGAAGCCGACGACGCCGACGCCGCTCGACGAGCCGGAGACGCCGGCCAACCCATGCGCCGCCGCAGCCTCCAGCACCTGACCCCAACGGGTGCCGGCGCGCACGGTCGCGGTGCGGCGCTCGGGGTGGATCTCCACGCCCTGCATCCTCGAGGTGGTGACCAGGACCGCGTCGACCACCGGCTGCACCGGTCCGTGCCCGGTCGCCTGCACCGCGACCGGCAGTCCCCGGTCGGCGGCCCAGGACACCGCGGCGGCGACGTCGTCGGTGCAGGACGCGCCCACGACGACGGCAGGACGGTGGGCCACCGCGACGTTGAAGGTGGCGACCTCGCGCGGGACGTCCGGGTGGTCTCCGCGAAGGACCGGACCGTTGACCCGTGCGGCCAGGTCAGCCAGGTCGGCCGGGTCAGCCAGATGGGCCGGGCCGGGCAGATGGGCCAGGCCGGGCGGGTCGGCCGGGTGAGGGGCCCGCCCTGGTGCGGCGGTGGGCTCGAGGACAGTCATTGTCGTCTCCTGTGCTTCGGTGGTCCGGTCTCTCCGGGTGCTCCCACGGTGCTGCCACCGGCCGCTGGAGATCCACGACTTCCTTTCTCCTCGACGTGAGGAAACGCCTAACATCACAGGTCATGGAGCTGCGACAGCTGCGGTACTTCGTGGCCGTGGCCGAGGAACGCCACTTCGGTCGTGCGGCCGCCCGCCTGCTGATCGCCACGCCGTCGCTGAGCCAGCAGATCAAGGCGCTCGAGCGCGAGCTCGGGGTACGGCTCTTCGACCGGTCGCCGTCCGGGGCCGCCCCAACCCGGGCGGGCGAGCAGATCCTGCCACTCGCCCGCGCGGCTCTCGAGTCGGCCGCGGATGTCCGCGCGACCGCAGTGCGGATCGCCCAGGACCGGGCCACGGTCCTGCGCCTGGGCTTTCTCGCCTTTGCATTGACGCCCGCGTCCCGCGGACTCCTCACCGAGTTCGGGCGCGAGGCCCCGCAGGTCACCGTCGAGCTGCGCCAGTACGAGTGGGACGACCCGTCGGCGGGTCTGCTCACCGGCGAGACCGACGCTGCATTGGTGCGGCCGCCGTTCTCCGGCGCCGAGCGGTTGAAGTTCGTCGACGTGGTCCGCGAGCGCGTGCTGGTCGCGCTCGCCGGGAACCACCCCCTGGCCGGCGAGTCGGGGGTCACGATGGCCTGCGTGGCCGAGGAGCCCTTCCTCGAGGCCGAGATGGTGACCGACCCGGTCTTCGCCGCGCACTGGTACCTTCGCGACCTCAGGCCCAAGGGCGCCGCCGGCGTTGCGAGCCGAGCCGGCACGGTCGAGGAATGGCTGGCCGAGGTGTCGTTCGGTCGCGGCGTCAACCTCGTGCCGGCCGGCCTTGCGACCCAGTACGAGCGGTCCGGCATCAGCTTCGTCCCGGTCACCGATGCTCCGCTGTCGCGGCTGTCACTGGCCTGGCGACCCGACGAGGACGGCGCGGCGGTGCAGGCACTGGTCGGCCTTCTGCGTCGCCGACGTGCCGCCGGCTCAGGTCGTGCCCGGCGCTGAGGCGGTGCCCTACCCTTTCCGGGTGACGTTGTACGCCGCCTACGGGACGAACCTCGACCCGGCCCGGATGAGCGAGCGATGTCCGCACTCCCCCTTGCGCGGCACCGGCTGGCTCGAGGGCTGGCGGCTCACGTTCGGCGGTGAGGACCACGGCTGGGACGGCGCGCTCGCGACCGTCGTACAAGACCCGTTCGAGCAGGTCTTCGTGGCGATCTACGACGTCACCGAGGAGGACCTGGCCGCACTCGACGGCTGGGAGTCCGCCGACACCGGCCTCTACCGCAAGACCAAGGTCCGGGTGTCGACCCTCACCGACGAGTCGGTCGCGTGGATCTACGTGCTCGACGCCTTCGAGGGCGGCCTGCCCTCGGCCGGCTACCTCGGCGTGCTCGCCGACGCCGCAGACGCCGCGGACGCTCCGGCCGACTACGTCGCCGCGCTCCGGCAGCGGCCCTGCCGCAGCACCTTCGGGGGCTGAACGACACCGCCCTCGCGGTGGCTAGAGTCCCCCCGTGAGCACTCCCGCTGAAGATGCTGCCGAAGCCGCCCGGGTCCTGGCCGACCTGACCGGTGTTCCCCGCCACGACGTCGCCCTGGTGATGGGCTCGGGGTGGCTGCCGGCGGTCGACGCCCTCGGCGAGGCGACCGCCGAGATCAGCAGCACCGACCTTCCCGGCTTCGCCGCGCCCGCGGTCGTCGGCCACGCGGGCAAGATCCGGTCGGTGCGGTCCGGCGACAAGCAGCTGCTGGTGTTCCTGGGCCGAACCCACTTCTACGAGGACCTCGGCGTACGGGCGGTGGTGCACGGTGTCCGCACCGCGGCGGCGGCCGGCTGTCGCACGATCGTGCTGACCAACGGCTGCGGTGGCCTCAAGGAGACCTGGTCCCCCGGAACTCCGGTGCTGATCAGCGACCACGTCAACCTCACCGCGAGCTCCCCGATCGAGGGCGCGCACTTCGTCGACCTCACCGACCTCTACAGCCCGCGGCTGCGGGAGCTCTGCCGGCAGGTGGAGCCCGGCCTCGACGAGGGCGTCTACGTCCAGTTCCGCGGCCCGCACTACGAGACGCCGGCCGAGATCAGGATGGTCCGGGCGATCGGTGGCGACCTGGTCGGGATGAGTACGACGCTCGAGGCGATCGCGGCGCGCGAGGCCGGACTCGAGGTGCTCGGCATCTCCCTGGTCACCAACCTCGCCGCCGGCATCACCGGCGAGCCGCTCAACCACGAAGAGGTGCTGGAGGCCGGCAACGCCGCCGCAACCCGCATGGGCGCTCTCCTGGCGGCGATCGTCCCGGGGATCTGACGGGCGCCGCCGGCGGGCTCTGCGCCGACGTTGACTTCGAGTGCACTCGAACCCGAGACTGGGGTGTATGAGCCTGTCGATCGCCGAGGCCGCCGCCCGTACCGGCCTGACTGCCCACACGTTGCGCTACTACGAGCGCGACGGGCTGATGCTCGGACCTGTCGACCGCGCCGGCTCCGGTCACCGCCGCTACTCCGATCGCGACCTCACCTGGATCGAGCTGATCACCCGGCTTCGCGCCACAGGGATGCCGATCCGCGACGTACGCCGGTACGCCGCCCTGGTGCGCGCCGGAGACGGCAACGAGGCCGAGCGGCTCGACCTGCTGATGGCACACCGCGAGCGGGTCGAGGCAGAGCTGGCGCAGGTCACCGCCCACCTGCGCGCGATCGACCACAAGATCGGGATCTACGAAGGCAAGGTCGAGCAGTCGGCGTGAGTCGGGTGGGGCGCTTGACTTCGAGTGCACTCCAAGTCGTTGGCTGGTGTCATGACTGACACCTCCACCTCCACCTCCACCTCTGTCGAACGTCGCACTCTCGGGACCACCGCACCGCTGGAGGTCTCCGCCCTCGGGCTGGGCTGCATGGGCATGTCGGAGTTCTACGGCACCGCCGACGAGGACGCCGGGATCGAGACGATCCGCCGGGCCCTCGACCTCGGCGTGACGTTCCTCGACACCGCGGACATGTACGGCCCGTTCACGAACGAGCAGCTCGTCGGCAAGGCGATCGCCGGCCGCCGTGACGAGGTCCAGCTCGCCACCAAGTTCGGCAACGAGCGACGGCCCGACGGCACCCGCGTCGGCATCAACGGCCGGCCCGAGTACGTGCGGGCCGCCTGCGAAGCCTCGCTCGAGCGCCTCGGCGTCGACCACATCGACCTCTACTACCAGCACCGCGTCGACAAGACGGTGCCGATCGAGGAGACCGTCGGCGCGATGGCCGAGCTGGTGCAGGCCGGCAAGGTGCGCCGCCTCGGCCTGTCCGAGGCGTCGGCGGCGAACATCCGCAAGGCCCACGCCGTGCACCCGATCACCGCGCTGCAGAGCGAGTACTCGCTGTTCACCCGCGACCTCGAGGACGAGATCCTCCCCGTGCTCCGAGAGCTCGGCATCGGCCTGGTGCCGTACTCACCGCTGGGTCGCGGACTGCTGACCGGCCGGATCACCAGCGAGGAGGCGCTCTCCGCGGACGACGCGCGGCGGTCGGCGTACTTCCCGCGCTTCCAGGGCGAGGCACTGGACGCCAACCTGGCACTGGTCGGCCAGATCACCGAGATCGCCGAGGAGAAGGGCTGCACGCCCGGACAGCTTGCTCTTGCGTGGGTGCTCGCCCAGGGTCCGCGGCACGGGCTCGGCGTCGCGCCCATCCCCGGCACGAAGCGGGTGCGCTACCTCGAGGAGAACGTCGGCGCTGCCGCGGTCTCGCTCACCGAGGGCGACCTGGTCGCCCTGGAGCACGCCGTGCCGCGCGACGCCGTGGCTGGGCGACGCGGTACGGCGACATGTCGTCGATCGACGCCTGAGGCCCGCGCGGCGGTTTCACAACTTCTGTTGTGAAACCGTCGCTCCCCGTACGAAATTTCGTTCGGGAAGCACCAGTTTCACAACTGCGGTTGTGAAACCGCGCCTGGCCTACTGGCAGGTAACATGAGCGCATGAACGAGCGCAGGTACGTCGCCCACGAGACCGTCGACGGCATCGCCCACGTGCGACTGACCCGGCCCGACAAGCTGAACGCGCTCACGCTGGAGACCCTGGACGAGCTGGTCGCGACCGCTCGCGAGCTTCGTCGCGACCGCAACCTCCGCGCGGTCGTGGTCAGCGGGGAGGGCGGCTCGTTCTGTGCCGGCCTCGACTTCGCCTCGGCGATGAGGAGTCCTGCCGGGATCCTCAAGGCGTTCGTGCCGGTCCCGTGGCGCGGCACCAACACCTTCCAGGAGGCCTGCTGGGCGTGGCGGCGGCTGCCGGTGCCCGTGATCGCGGCGGTCGAGGGGCACTGCTACGGCGGCGGACTGCAGCTCGCCCTGGCAGCTGACTTCCGGGTGGCCACGCCCGACTCGGAGTGGTCGGTGCTGGAAGCACGCTGGGGTCTCATCCCTGACATGACCGGGATCCGCAGCCTCGCCGAGCTGGTCGGCATCGACACCGCCAAGCGGCTCACGATGACCGCGCAGATGCTCAGCGGCAAGGAGGCGGCCGACCTGGGCCTGGTCACCGAGCTCGCCGCCGACCCGGTGGCCGCAGCCACCGACCTCGCCCGCGAGATCGCGCAACGCTCCCCCGACTCGGTCGCGGCCGCGAAGCGGCTCTTCAACCGCACCTGGACCGCCTCGCCCCGGGCCACCTTCGCCCGTGAGCGCGCCGAGCAGGTCGTCCTGCTCGCCACGGCCAACACCCGCGCAGCCCGTGAGGCAGCGTTCAAGAAGGTCGTGCCGGTCTTCGGCCGGCGCACGCTGCGCTGATCACCGACACGACCCGAGCGTGCTGACATGAGCGCCCTCGCCGACCGGATCCGTGCCGGCCTCCGCGCGGGCGCGGACCCGGCGCGGGCCGAGGGCAACGCGGCGTACATGAAGGTGGAGAGCCGGGGCGCACTGCCCTACCTCGGTGTCCGCCGGCCCGAGGTGCGCCGGATCTCCCGCGAGGCGGCGCGAGAGCAACCCACGGACGAGGACGCGATGATCGCGACCGTGCGGGAGCTCTGGGACCACGCGGAGCACGCCGAGGAGCGGTACGCCGCCCAGGACCTGCTCGGGCTGCCCTGGGCCCACGGCCGGATGGACCTGCTCGACCTGCACCGGCACATGGCCCTGACCGGAGCGTGGTGGGACCACGTCGACGAGGTCGTGCACCGGGTCGCCGACCTCGTGGCGACCCACCCGGAGGAGATGCGGCCGGTGCTGCTGGCCTGGAGCGTGGACCCGTCGATGTGGTTGCGCCGGCTCGCGATCCTCGCCCAGCTGGGACACCGTGACCAGGTCGACCGCGAGCTCCTGACGGCAGTCATCGAGCCCAACGTGGAGGACCCCGAGTTCTTCGTCCGCAAGGCGATCGGCTGGGCGCTGCGCGAGGTCGCGCGCCACCACCCCGACTGGGTCCGCGAGTTCGTCGACACCCACCCGTTGAGCCCGCTGTCGCGCCGCGAGGCGCTCAAGCACCTGGAGCCGCGGCCGGCGCGCTCCGGGCCTTGGCTACGCTGACGCCCATGACTGACCGCAAGGCAACCACCGTCTGGTCCGGCCCGCTGCTCACCGGCTCGGGCACCGTCTCCCTCGACACCTCCGGCGTCGGCTCGTACGACGTGACCTGGGCGTCGCGTGCCGAGGACGCCAACGGCAAGACCAGCCCCGAGGAGCTGATCGCGGCCGCGCACTCGTCGTGCTTCTCGATGGCCTTCTCCGCGCGCCTGGCCAAGAACGAGACCCCGCCCGAGCGTCTCGAGACCAGCGCCGTGGTGACCTTCGTCCCTGGCACCGGCATCACGAAGTCGGCGATCACCGTCGTCGGCACGGTGCCGGGCATCGACGAGGCCACGTTCCTCGAGCTCGCCGAGGACGCCAAGGCGAACTGCCCGGTGTCGCAGGCGCTGTCGGTCGAGATCACCCTCGACGCGCGGCTGGCCTGACTCAGGCCGCGCTCGGCTGCCCGAGCAGATCGGCCAGCCCGCGCTCGGCACCGCGCATCATCCAGGTGTGGTTCGCGGCGAGCACCGGCTTCGCGACGACGGAGGCCCACCGCAGCGGCCTGGACACCGCGTGCACGCGTTGCTCGAAGTCGAGCCGGGTGCCGGATCCTGCCGGGGCGAGCCGCCAGGCGGCGTACCCGCTGATCGGCCCGTCGATGCCGACCCGCAGCAGGCCCGGGTCGCGGCTCTCGGCGCGCAGGTGCAGCTCGAGGTCGTAGGGCAGCAGCGAGCGGCACACGACCAGCGCGTCGTCCGGGCCGGCGCTCGCGACCGCACGCACCTGGGGCCACCAGTCGACGTAGTGCTCGAGGTCGACGAGCACGTCATGCACCCGCTCACGCGGCGCAGGCGTCTCCCAGGTGGAGGCGAACGTGTACTCGACCTGACTCACAGGTCGCGGACCACCGGCGCGACCGTGTCGAAGAACTCGGTCACCCACGCGACGGGGTCGGGGCCCGGTGGATGCGCCCCCGGCTGGATGGTGACCAGCTCGATGCCCTCGGCCGCGAACTCCTCCATCCGGCCGAGGAAGGCATCCCGGTCGGCGACCGGGTCGAGACCGGCCATCGCGGTCTTCTGGATCGTGTCGTAGTCACGACCGACGTCGTCGCAGTGCCGGCGCAGGACATCGAGCTTGTGGGCGATCTCCGGGCCGCCGGCGCCGAAGAGGTTGGTGGCGTCGGCGTACTGGGCGACCAGGCGCAGCGTCTTGCGCTCCCCGTTGCCGCCGATCATCACCGGCGGTCCGCCGAGGTGACCAGAGGTCTGCACCGGCGGCGGGACGCACACGGTCTCCGCGAGCTGGTAGTGCCTGCCGTCGAAGCGCCCGTCGGCGCCGGCCCACATCTGGCCACAGATCTGCAGCGTCTCCTCGACCCGCTCGAAGCGCTCGGCCGTCGCCGGGAACGGTACGCCGAGCCCGAGGTGCTCCCGCTCGTACCAGGCAGCACCGAGGCCGAGCTGGGCCCGGCCCTCGGACAGCACGTCGAGGGTGGTGACGATCTTGGCGAGCAGGCCGGGGTGCCGGTAGGTCACGCCGGTGACCAGCAGGCTGAGCCGGACCGACTCGGTGGACCCCGCCAGGAAGCCCAGCGTCGTGTACCCCTCGAGCATCGGCTCGGGCGGCCCGCCGTAGTGCTCCATCTGGAACCAGTGGTCCATCACCGTGAACAGCGCCGCTCCACCCTGGTCGGCGGCCCGCGCGGTCGCGGCGAGCGTGGCCGCCCGGGTCGATCCGGGTGCCACGGGATAGCGGGAGTAGTGGATGCCGAAGTCCATGGCCCCATCATGGCGGGTGGCACCACTGCGCCGACCTCGGAACGGTGACATAGCGTTGGCCCCATGACCGACGTGGTGGAGCGCGCACGCGCCTGGGCGGCCGAGGATCCCGATCCGGCGACCCGCGAGGAGCTCGAGCGCCTGATCGCAGCCGACGACGTCGCCGAGCTCGACGACCGGTTCGACGGCACCCTGGAGTTCGGCACCGCCGGCCTGCGCGGTGCGCTCGGCGCCGGTCCAACGGCGGATGAACCGGGTCGTGGTGCTCCGTGCGGCGGCCGGGCTGGCGGCGTACCTGCACCAGACCGGCGCGGCCTCCGGCGACCCGCCGTCGTGATCGGGTACGACGCGCGCCACAACTCCGACGTCTTCGCCCGCGACACCGCCGAGGTGATGACCGGGGCCGGCATGCAGGGCGTACGTGATGCCGCGACCGCTGCCCACTCCGCTGCTGGCCTACGCGATCCGAGACCTGGGCTGCGTCGCCGGCGTGATGGTCACCGCGAGCCACAACCCGCCGCAGGACAACGGCTACAAGGTCTACCTCGGCGACGGCAGTCAGATCGTCCCGCCGGCCGACGCCGACATCGCCTCGTGCATCGCCGCCGTCGGGGCTCTCGCCGACATCCCGCGCCCTTCGACAGGCTCAGGAACCGAGAGCTCTATCGAGGTCCTCGGCGAGGAGCTGGTCGAGCGCTACGAGCAGACCGTCGCCGCCCTGGTGGCCGGGGGCGACCGTGCCCTCCGCGGGGACCTGAGCATCGTCTACACGCCGCTGCACGGGGTCGGCGGCACCACCGTGCAGCGCGTGCTCGAGCTGGCCGGCTTCCGCGCGCCCGCCGAGCCCCCCGCGCAGGCGCACCCCGACCCGGACTTCCCGACCGTGAGCTTCCCGAACCCCGAGGAGCCCGGCGCGATGGACCTCGCGATGGCGCTCGCGGCCGAGGTCGGCGCCGACCTCGTGGTCGCCAACGACCCCGATGCCGACCGCTGCGCGGTCGGCCTCCCCGTCGTTGATCGAGCCCAGCCGGGATCCGGGTGGCAGATGCTGCGCGGCGACGAGGTCGGCGCCCTGCTCGCCCACCACCTCCTGGGCCAGGGCAAGCAGGGGGTCTACGCCCAGTCGATCGTGTCCTCGAGCCTGCTCGGCGCGATGGCCGCGGCCGCCGGCCAGCCGCACCAGGAGACCCTGACCGGCTTCAAGTGGATCGGCCGGATCCCCGGCCTGGCCTTCGGCTACGAAGAGGCGCTCGGCTACTGCGTCGACCCCGAGCACGTGAAGGACAAGGACGGCGTCTCGGCCCTGCTGCTGGTCTGCGAGCTCGCAGCCGCCGTGAAGGCGCAGGGGCGCACCCTGCGCGACGTGCTCGACGACATCGCCCGGCAGCACGGGTTGTACGCCACCGACCAGCTGAGCGTCCGGTTCAGCGACCTGGCCGAGATCCCCGCCACGATGGCCCGTCTGCGGGAGGCCCCACCCACCTCCCTCGGCGGCCTCGCGGTCGAGCGGGTCGACGACCTGTCCGTGGGCACGCCCGACCTGCCGCCGACCGACGGCCTGCGCTACCTGCTCGCCGACCACGGACGGGTGATCGTGCGCCCGTCGGGCACCGAGCCGAAGGTGAAGTGCTACCTCGAGGTGATCATCCCCGTCGACCCTTCGACAAGCTCAGGGACCGAGGATTCCGACGATGTCGATGCGGCCCGGATCTCCGCGGCGGGGCGGCTCGACGCGATCCGTGCCGACGTGCAGAAGGCAGCCGGTCTGTGATCGGCGGCGCCGCACTCTCGCGGCTCTACGGCGAGCAGGTGCTGCCGCGCATCACCGCGCTCTCCTGCTCGGACCGTGGCACCGCTCGCTGGCGCGACCAGGCGTTCGGCGCGGTGTCGGGGGACGTCCTCGAGGTCGGGTTCGCCAACGGCACCAACCTGCTGCACTACCCGGCCTCCGTGCGGCACGTGTACGCCGTCGAGCCGTCCGACGTGGCCTGGCGCAAGGCCCGGCAACGCATCGCCGGCTTCGGGCGGCCGGTGGAGCGGATCGGCGTCGACGGCGCGGCGATCGGCCTCGCCGGACGCCAGCGTCGACGCCGTCGTGTCGGCGTACACGATGTGCACGATCCCGCACCTCGAGGGCGCACTGGCCGAGTTCCGCCGGGTGCTGCGTCCGGACGGCTCGCTGCACTTCGTCGAGCACGGTCTCTCCCCCGAGTCCGCGGTGGCCGACCGGCAGGT
Source organism: uncultured Actinomycetota bacterium (assembly GCA_963805425.1). GTDB lineage: Bacteria > Actinomycetota > Actinomycetes > Propionibacteriales > Nocardioidaceae > Marmoricola. The sequence continues at coordinate 94,101 of CAWDUF010000014.1, forward strand.
CCGCTGGAACCCGCGCTGGGGCAAGATCGCCGGCGGCTGTCACCTCGACCGGGACATCGCCGGTCTCGTGGAGGCCGCCGGGTTCAACCTCTCCGACGCGGAGTCGTTCTACCTGCCCGGTCCGGCGATGTCGAAGCCGTTCGGCTGGCAGACGATCGGCCGCGCCGAGCCGATGCGCTGAGCGGGCCGAGCCCGCGGTCGCTCACAGCACGAAGGTGGCCACGAACCCGATCGCCAGGCCAGCGAGAGCGACGATCTCGATCCAGGCCCAGGTGCGGCGCGGCGTACCTGGGGCCAGGCGCAACTCGCGTGCGCGGTCGGCGGCCTGGAGGATCCGCTCCACCACGAAGTCCGCGACCGTGTTGGCGTCGAGCTGGTTGCGCGGCTGCACGGCTTCGCCGCCCGCGGCCAGGGCGGAGCTCTGACCGAGCCCGGGAAGGCCGACCTTGGGGGGCGGCGGCGGCCGGCGGGTCAGGGTGCGCAACGGGCGCCCGATGGCGATCCCGTCGAAGTGCCCGTCGTCGGTCTCCAACCGGGTGATCGCGCGCACCATCACCCGGCGTACGCCGACGAGAGGGACGTGCCAGGAGCTGAGGGCGTTGCGCAGCTCGACCTCGGCGCGACCCACCACCACCCGCGGCCGCAGCATGAAGCACCACACCAGCAGCCCGAAGAGCGCAGCCCCGAGCGCGAACCGGGCGCCGCCGACCGAGCGTCCGTCGTACAGGACCGCGGCGACGGCGATCGCCGCGAGCACGACGCCGAACCACCCGATCCCGGTCCCCGACGTGGGGTGGAAGCGGTGCCCGTCGCCCTGCTCCGCTGGAGTCGTCGTCATCCGGGTAAGCCTAGACTGGCGGGCGTGACAACTCTGAAGGCAACGGCGCCCTCACCTGTCCCCACGACGTTCGGTCAGGAGACGTCGAGCAACGCGGCGCTGGGCCGGTTCCTGCACGGACTGCCCGGAGTCGACCAGGTCGGTGCGGAGCAACGGGCCGCCTCGCTCGGCACCCGGTCGATCAAGACCGACTCGAAGCGACAGGCGATCGACCTCGCGATCCGGATGGTCGACCTCACCACCCTCGAGGGCATGGACACTCCTGGCAAGGTCCGGGCGCTGTCGGCCAAGGCGATGCGCCCCGATCCGGCCGACCCGACCTGTCCCGCGACGGCCGCCGTGTGCGTGTACCCCGACATGGTCGCGGTGGCCAAGCAGACCCTCGGCACGAGCGGTGTCCATGTCGCCGCGGTCGCCACAGCGTTCCCGAGCGGACGTGCCGCACTGGACATCAAGCTGGCCGACACCGCCGACGCCGTCGAGGCCGGTGCCGACGAGATCGACATGGTGATCGACCGGGGCGCGTTCCTCGCCGGGCGCTACCTCGAGGTGTACGAGGAGATCGTGGCCGTGCGCGAGGCCTGTGTCCGCCCGGACGGTTCCAGTGCGCATCTCAAGGTGATCTTCGAGACCGGCGAGCTGCAGACCTACGACAACGTCCGCCGCGCCAGCTGGCTGGCGATGATGGCCGGCGGCGCACTTCATCAAGACCTCGACCGGCAAGATCCAGCCGGCGGCGACCCTGCCCGTCACGCTGGTGATGCTCGAGGCGGTGCGCGACTTCCGGGAAGCCACCGGCCAGCAGGTCGGGGTGAAGCCGGCCGGCGGCATCCGCACGAGCAAGGACGCGATCAAGTACCTGGTGATGGTCAACGAGATCGCCGGCGCCCGACTGGCTCGACCCGGACTGGTTCCGCTTCGGCGCATCGACCCTCCTCAACGACCTGCTGATGCAGCGCACGAAGATGACCACCGGCCGCTACTCCGGTCCCGACTACTTCACCTTGGACTGATCATGGTTTCGACAGGCTCAACCACCGGTCGAGTTCGAGTACTCCCCCGCTCCCGAGTCGCGGAGCATCGTCGACATCAAGCCGTCGTACGGGCTGTTCATCAACGGCGAGTTCGTCGACGGCCACGGTCGCTCGTTCAAGACGATCAGCCCGAGCACCGAGGAGGTGCTGGCGGAGGTCGCCGAGGCCGACGAGGCCGACGTCGACGCGGCCGTGAAGGCTGCTCGCCGCGCCTACACGCGCGTGTGGTCGAAGATGTCCGGCGCCGAGCGCAGCAAGTACCTCTTCCGGATCGCACGGATCCTCCAGGAGCGCGCCCGCGAGTTCGCCGTCCTCGAGTCGATCGACAACGGCAAGCCGATCAGGGAGACCCGCGACGTCGACGTACCCCTCGCGGCCGCGCACTTCTTCTACTACGCCGGCTGGGCCGACAAGCTCGAGTACGCCGGCCTGGGCTCCGACCCGCAGCCTCTGGGTGTCGCCGGTCAGGTGATCCCGTGGAACTTCCCGCTGCTGATGCTCGCCTGGAAGATCGCTCCGGCTTTGGCGTGCGGCAACACCGTGGTGCTCAAGCCGGCCGAGACCACGCCGCTCACCGCGCTGCTGTTCGCCGAGGTCTGCCAGCAGGCCGACCTGCCTCCCGGCGTGGTCAACATCCTGACCGGCGCCGGCGAGACCGGCCGGGCGGTGGTCTCGCACGCGGATGTCGACAAGGTGGCGTTCACCGGCTCGACCGACGTTGGCCGCGCGATCGCGAAGGCGGTGGCCGGCAGTGACAAGAAGGTCACCCTCGAGCTCGGCGGCAAGGCCGCGAACATCGTCTTCGACGACGCACCGGTCGACCAGGCGGTCGAGGGCATCGTCAACGGCATCTTCTTCAACCAGGGTCACGTCTGCTGCGCCGGCTCGCGGCTGCTGGTGCAGGAGTCGGTCGCCGACGAGGTGCTCGCCAGGCTCAAGCGCCGGATGGGCACGCTGCGGGTCGGCGACCCGCTCGACAAGAACACCGACGTCGGCGCGATCAACTCCGCCGAGCAGCTGGCGAAGATCCGGGAGCTGTCCGACATCGGCGAGGCCGAGGGCGCCGGACGCTGGTCGCCGGAGTGCGACCTCCCCAGCAACGGCTTCTGGTTCCCGCCGACGATCTTCACCGGCGTCAGCCAGGCTCACCGGATCGCCCGCGAGGAGATCTTCGGCCCGGTGCTCAGCGTGATCACCTTCCGGACGCCGAAGGAGGCCGTCGAGAAGGCCAACAACACGCCGTACGGCCTGTCTGCGGGCATCTGGAGCGACAAGGGCTCCCGGATCCTCTGGATGGCCTCGCAGCTGCGCGCCGGCGTCGTGTGGTCCAACACGTTCAACCGCTTCGACCCGGCCAGCCCGTTCGGTGGCTACAAGGAGTCGGGCTACGGCCGCGAGGGCGGCCGCCACGGTCTGGAGGGCTACCTCACAACACCCCACGAAACCGCTCGCTACGCTCGCGCTTCCGCGGGGACCCCGAGGAGCTCACAGTGACTCGCACCGATGTACGCAAGACCTACAAGCTCTACATCGGCGGCGACTTCCCGCGCTCGGAGTCCGGCCGGTCCTACGTCGTCAACGACGCCAAGGGCAGGTTCCTGGCCAACGCCGCGCAGGCGTCCCGCAAGGACGCCCGCGACGCCGTCAAGGCGGCCCGGGCGGCGTTCAGCGGCTGGTCGTCGCGCACGGCCTACAACCGCGGCCAGGTGGTCTACCGGATCGCGGAGGTGCTCGAGGGCCGTCGCGAGCAGTTCGAAGCCGAGCTGCGCGCCTCGGAGGGCGTCACGGCGGCCCGGGCTCGCACGTCCACCGACGCCGCGATCGACCGCCTGGTCTGGTACGCCGGCTGGGCCGACAAGATCGGCCAGGTCACCGGCAGCGCGAATGCCGTCGCCGGCCCCTACTTCAACCACTCCGCTCCCGAGCCGACCGGTGTGGTCGCGATCGTGGCGCCTGCCGGACCGCTGCTGGGCCTGGTCAGCGTGGTCGCGCCGGTCATCGTCACCGGCAACACCTGCGTGGTGGTCGCCAGCGAGCCGCACCCGCTCACCGCGATCACGCTCGGCGAGGTGATGGCCACCAGCGACCTTCCCGGCGGCGTCGTCAACATGCTCACCGGCTCGGTAGCCGAGATCGCGCCGTGGCTGGCCTCGCACATGGACGTCAACGGCCTCGACCTCACCGGTGTCTCCGACACCGAGCTCGCACGCACCCTGGAGGAGGCGGCGGCCGAGAACCTCAAGCGGGTGCGCCGCCCCGGTTTCGAGGACCCGATCGCCGCACCCGGCCTGGACCGGATGACCCGCTTCCTGGAGACGAAGACCGTCTGGCACCCGATGGGGATCTGAACGCCCCGGCTGGCAGACTGCTCCGGTGCCAGCGCGCGTCATCGTCCTCGCCGGCCCGTCGGGGTCGGGCAAGTCGCGGCTGTCCGGCCGGCTCGGGCTGCCGGTGCTCAACCTCGACGACTTCTACAAGGACGGCGACGATCCGTCGCTCCCGCGCGTCGACCTCGCCGGTGGAGCGCCCCTGAGCTGGATCAGATACAGCGTCGACTGGGACTCCCCCGGGTCGTGGAGCGCTTCCGACGCGCTCACGGCGATCGAGGCGTTGTGTCGCGACGGGGCAGCCGAGGTGCCGACGTACGACATCGCACAGAGCCGGCGGACCGGCAGCCACCGGCTCGACCTGGGTGGGGCTCCCTGCTTCGTGGCCGAGGGGATCTTTGCCCAGGAGGTCGTCGGCGACTGTCGCCGCACCGGGCTGCTGGCGGACGCAGTCTGCCTCAGCCAGCACCCGTTGCTGACGTTCGTACGCCGGCTCAGCCGCGACCTGCGGGAGCACCGCAAGCCGCCGACCGTGCTGGTCCGGCGCGGACTGCGCCTCATGCGCGAGCAGCGCCGGGTGGTCGAGCACGCCGAGAGCCTCGGCTGCCGGGTGCTGCATCCCGACGTCGCGTACGCCGAGATCAACCGGCTGGCGGGCCGACCGACAGCCTGAACGCGGTGGTCATCGACACCGCGGTGCGCGCGCGGGCCAGCGGCGTTGCGCCCAGCACCTCGGAGTACAGCCGGGCGAGCGAGTAGTGGTCGAGGCGACCGGGCACCACTGTGCTGTGCAGCTGCGGGCTGACCAGGGTGGTCAGCACGAGGTTGCCCTGGTGGCGATCGTCCTCGTCCGCGGTGATCACCACCAGCAGCCGGCCGGAGCGGAAGTCGGGGCCGGCGAGCACGGCACCGACCTCCGTGCGCAGCCAGCCGTCGGCCGTGGCCGCCGGGCAGTCGTGGGCGTCGTTGCAGACGTTCGGGACCACCATCCCGGCGTTCGGGAGGCGGCCGGCACCGACGTCGGACGCCAGTGCGTTCAGCGACACGTCGTACCGCTGGCACGCGGCGTGCTCGTCGACGAAGTAGGTCCACGGGTTGTGCCGTACGGCGTAGCGGTCGTGGTCGTACGGCGCGCAGGTCCCGGTCATGTCCTCCGCGTACACCTTGGCGGTGAGGTGTCGCGCAAGCGCCTGCCCGAAGACCGAGGAGACGTGCAGGCCGTGGACGGCGGGGCTGCGATCGTCGGTGACACCGAACGTGTCGCCACCCGACATCGCGAGGTAGTTCGGCAGCGACGGGTGGGTGATCGCGCGGTAGCCGGTCGCGTAGCCGTACCGCCTGGCCAGGCCGTAGGTGTAGGGCATCTCCCGGCGCATCGCGTCCAGCGAGTGGTTCTCGACCACGAAGACCAGCAGCTTGCTGATCCTGACCGGGGTGGACGGGCCGGTCGCCGACGCGCTCGGCCGGATGGTCGGTGTGATGGTCGGTGTGGTGGTCGGTGTGATGGTCGGGGTCAGGGACACTCGCGGACCGGCGGCCGGTCCGGAAGGGGATTCCGTCGCGGAGGGATGGTCGGCACCGCAGCCCGCGACGGCCAGGCCGATCACGCCTGCCGCCGCGGCGACGGCGACGACACGGCGGCTCGACATCGACCCGGGGATCACGTCATCCCTCGAGGGCGGCGTACCCGGGCTTGATCACGTCGTTGATGATCCGCAGCCGCTGGTCGAAGCGGAGGAAGGCCGACTTCATCGCGTTCACCGTGAACCACTGCAGGTCGTCGAGGCCGTAGCCGAAGGCGTCGACCAGCGCGGCCATCTCGTGGGTCATCGAGGTGCCGCTCATCAGCCGGTTGTCGGTGTTGACCGTGACCCGGAAACGCAGCCGCGTGAGCAGTCCGATCGGGTGCTCGGCGATCGATGCGGCGGCCCCGGTCTGCAGGTTGGAGTGCGGGCAGAGCTCGAGCGGGATCCGCTTGTCGCGCACGTACGCCGCCAGCCGGCCGAGCGTCGCGTCGCCGTTCGCCTCGACGGTGATGTCGTCGGCGATCCGGACGCCGTGGCCCAGCCGATCGGCGCCGCACCACTGGATCGCCTCCCAGATCGACGGCAGCCCGAACGCCTCGCCCGCGTGGATCGTGAAGTGGGCGTTCTCGCGCTGGAGGTACTCGAACGCGTCCAGGTGCCGGGTCGGCGGGTAACCGGCCTCGGCACCTGCGATGTCGAAGCCGACCACGCCGTCGTCGCGGTGTTCGACGACGAGCTCGGCCATCTCGCGCGAGTTGGCTTTGTGCCGCATCGCCGTGAGCAGCTGGCGTACGACGATCGAGCCGGCTGCCGCAGCCTGGCCCTCGTCGAACCCGCGCTGCACGGCGGCCACGACGTCCTCGAGCGACAGCCCCTCCTCGAGGTGCTGCTCGGGGGCGTACCTGATCTCGGCGTACACGACGCCGTCGGCGGCCAGGTCCTCGACGCACTCGCGCGCGACCCGGGTGAGGTTGTCGGCGGTCTGCATCACCGCGACCGTGTGGTCGAAGGTCTCCAGGTAGCGCTCCAGCGAGCCGGAGTCGGCCGACTCGGTGAACCAGCGGCCGAGCGTCTCGGCGTCACCGGCAGGGAGCTGGTGACCGGACGCGGCGGCGAGCTCCACGATCGTCTGCGGACGCAACCCGCCGTCGAGGTGGTCGTGGAGCAGGACCTTCGGCGCGCGCCGGATCACCTCACGGGTAAGTTCTGCCATGCCGCCATCCAACCAGAGCCCCCGAACGGGGCTCCCCGACCGAAATTCAGGAGCGTCGTCGATGCGCGTGTTCACCACTTTCGAGGAGATCGAGGCAGCCGCCGGTGAGGAGATCGGCACGACCGACTGGGTCGAGATCACCCAGGAGCGGGTGAACCAGTTCGCCGACGCCACCGGCGACCACCAGTGGATCCACGTCGACGAGGAGAAGGCGAAGAGCGGCCCGTTCGGCGGCACCATCGCGCACGGCTACCTCACCTTGTCGCTGGTGCCGTGGCTGGGCTCCCAGGTGTTCGGCCTGGACACCCCCGGCGCCAAGCTGAACTACGGCGTGAACAAGGTGCGCTTCCCGCACCCGGTCCTGGTCGGCTCCCGCGTGCGCGCCAAGGTCACCGTCGGCGAGGTCACCGACCTTCCGGCCGGCAAGCAGCTCACCCTGCGCTACGTCATCGAGATCGAGGGCCTGGACAAGCCCGCCTGCGTCGCCGAGACGGTCGTCCTGCTGCTCCCCTGATCGTCGAGTTGGGGAAGAAGCGCCCACGAGTTGGGTGAAACGCCCCGCTCGACGGCGCATTTCACCCAACTGAACGGTGCGCCCTCCCCAACTCAACGGATCTGGGCCTGGATGAGCGGGGTGGGTTCGTACGACGTACCGGCGGGGGCGATGTCGAAGCCGCCGTCGAGGGAGGCGACGGCACGTTCGAAGCGGTCCGGCTCGTCGGTGTGCAGGGTGAGGAGCGGCTGACCCTCGGTGACGTCCTCGCCGGGACGGGCGTGCCACTCGACGCCGGCGCCGGCCTGGACGGCGTCGCCGAGCTTGGCGCGACCTGCGCCCAGCCGCCACGCGGCCAGCCCGACCGCCATCGCGTCGAGCCGGGTCAGCACTCCGGACGAAGGCGCGGCCACGACGTGCTGTTCTCGCCCGACCGGCAACGGCGCGTCGGGGTCGCCGCCCTGGGCCGAGATCATCGCGCGCCAGCTGTCCATCGCGGCTCCTGAGGCGAGCGCCTCAGCCGGGTCGACGTCCTCCCTGCCCGCGCCCGCGAGCATCTCCCGCGCGAGTGCCAGGGTCAGCTCGACCACGTCGGCCGGGCCGCCGCCGGCCAGGACCTCCACGGACTCGCGCACCTCGAGGGCGTTGCCCGCGGTCTGGCCGAGCGGGGTGGACATGTCGGTGAGCAGCGCGACCGTGCGCACCCCGGCATCGGTGCCGAGCGCAACCATCGTCTCGGCGAGCTCGCGGGCCCTGCCGAGGTCCTTCATGAAGGCCCCGGTGCCGACCTTGACGTCCAGCACCAGCGAGCCGGTGCCCTCGGCGATCTTCTTGCTCATGATCGAGCTCGCGATCAGCGGGATCGCCTCGACGGTGCCGGTCACGTCGCGCAGGGCGTACAGCTTCTTGTCCGCCGGCGCCAGGCCGGACCCGGCCGCGCAGACCACCGCGCCCACGCTCTCGAGCTGGGCGAGCATCTCCTCGTTCGACAACGACGCGCGCCACCCCGGGATCGACTCCAGCTTGTCCAGGGTGCCGCCGGTGTGCCCGAGGCCCCGCCCGGAGAGCTGGGGTACGGCGACCCCGCAGGCGGCGACCAGCGGCGCCAGCGGGAGCGTGATCTTGTCACCCACCCCGCCGGTGGAGTGCTTGTCCGCGGTCGGCCGGGAGAGGCCCGAGAAGTCCATCCGCTCCCCCGAGGCGATCATCGCCGCGGTCCAGCGGGCGATCTCGCGCCGGTCCATCCCGTTGAGCAGGATCGCCATCGCCAGCGCCGACATCTGCTCGTCGCTGACCGTGCCCCGGGTGTAGGCGTCGACCACCCAGTCGATCTGGCTGTCGGTGAGCTCGCCCCCGTCGCGCTTGGCGACGATCACCTCGACCGCGTCATGTGCTTCGGTCATGTCTGCTCCTCCAGGTTCGGGGACTTCGGGGTTCGCTGTGCTCGCACCTCAGTCACCCACGGTCACGGGCACGCGGTGGTAGCCGCGCAGCACGAACGTGCCCCGGCTCTCGGGCTCGCCGGCCAGCGCCAGCGACGGGTAGGTCGCGCTCAGCGCCGTCAGCGACTCGCTCAGCTCCATCCTGGCCAGCGGCGCTCCCAGGCAGAAGTGCACCCCGACCCCGAAGGCCACGTGGTTGTTGGGGGTGCGGTCGACACGGAACTCGGCCGGCTCCTCGAACACCGCTGGATCACGGTTGGCCGACCCGAGGAGGACAGCGACCTTCTGGCCGCGCTCGACGAGCAGCTGCCGTCCGTCGGGCCCGATCGGGACGTCCTCGGTCGCCGTGCGCTCGAAGAGCTGCAGTGCCGAGTCGAACCGCAGCATCTCCTCCACGGTCAGCGCCACGTCGTCGCCGGGGCGCAGACCGCGACGCAGCATCGCGACCAGGCCGTTGCCGAAGACGTTCACCGACGCCTCGTGACCGGCGTTCAGCAACAGCACCACGGCGGCGACGACCTCGTCCTCGCTCAGCTCGGTCGCGACCAGGTCGGTGATCAGGTCGTCGGCCGGGTGTGCCCGCCGGGCCGCGGCCAGGTCCCGGACCAGGGCAGCGAAGTCCTCGGCGGCCGACACCGCCGCGTCCACGACCGCTTCGGACGGCGACGGTTCGTACATCCGCACGATCGCCTGCGACCACTGTCGCAGCGACGGCGCGTAGGACGCCGGCACACCGAGGAGCTCGGCGATCACGAGCACCGGCAGCGGCTCGGCGTACTGGCCGATCACGTCGAAAGCGCCCGGCGAAGGCGACGCGGCGACGTCGGTGAGCAGCCCCGCGGCGAGATCGACCACCCGCGGGCGCAGCCGCTCGATGTGACCGCGGGCGAACGCCGCGGCGACCGGGCGGCGCAACCGGGTGTGCTCGGGCGGCTCGTTCTCCATCATCTGGTTGCGGTGCAGCAGGTTGAAGGGCTCGAGGTACTGCACCGGTCTCCCGGGGGCCGGTTCCCTGTCCTGCCACACCCGGCCGAACCGCCGGTCGCGCTGGATCGCGCTCACCGTCGCGTGGTCGAAGACCAGGTACAGCCCCATCCCCTCGTGCCAGGCCACCGGGTGCTCGGCGCGCTCGGCATCGAAGAACGGATACGGATCGGCGACGACCTCCGGGGCGGTCAGGTCGAGGGAGGTCGTCGGCACAGCATCATGGTCGCTGCGCGACATGTTCGAGGTCCTCGGGTCCGAAGGCCTGCGGCAGCACCTCTGCCATCGGCAGCTCGCCCTGTGGCGTGAGCAGCAGCAGGTCGGGCCCGCCGTTCTCCCAGAGCAGCTGGCGGCAGCGTCCGCACGGCATGATCGGCTCTTCGTGCTTGTTGACGCACACCACGTGCGTGAGCAGACCACCGCCGATCACGTGCAGCTGGGAGACCATGCCGCACTCGGCGCACAGTGCCACGCCGTACGCAGCGTTCTCGACGTTGCAGCCCACCACGGTGCGGCCGTCAGTGGTCCGTCCAGCGGCACCGACCGGGAAGTTCGAGTACGGCGCGTAGGCGTTCCGCATCGCCGCGGCCGCTGCGGTCACCAGGGCATCCCAGTCGAAGTTCACCCGGCGGACCCCTTCCGGTAGATCTGTCCATCGGCCGCCGGCATCCGCAACGACTGGGACAAGAAGGCGAGCACGAACAGGGTCGTCACGTACGGCGCCATTCCGGTGAACTCCTGCGGCACCGAGTCGGTGGAGGCGAACCAGGCGAAGAACGCCACCCCGATCACCACCGAGACGATCGCCTGGTTGCGTCGTCCGTCGCGCAGCTGGAGGATCGCGTAGACGACCAGCAAGATCGCGATCACCAGCAGCAGGGCGTGCAGCGAGTCGGAGCCGCCGCGCAGCTGGAGCGTCCGGGTGTAGCCGAACAGCGCGGCGCCGGCGAGCATGATGCTCGGCCGCCAATTGCCGAAGATCATCGCTGCGAGGCCGATGTAGCCCAGACCGTTGACCATGCCGTTCTGGTAGCCCTGCTGGGAGACGCAGGCCAGGTAGGCGCCGCCCAGGCCTGCCAGCGAGCCCGAGACCAGCACGCCGATCGTCTTGTAGCGGTACACGTTCACTCCGAGCGACTCCGCGGCGGACGGAGACTCACCGACGGAGCGCAGTCGGAGGCCGAAGCCGGTCTTCCAGAGGATCCAGGAGGTCGCGGCGATCAGCGCCAGGGCCAGGAGCGTGAGCACGGACAGCTCGTGGGTCACAGCGGCGACGATCGAAGCCAGGTCCGAGATCACGACCCAGTGCTTGTCCTGGAGATCCTTCGCTGGATTCGCGATCGCGGCGATCGTGATCGTCGGCGGATTGCCGAACGGAGGCGACTGGGTCGGTCCGCCGCCCGGGAGACCCGTGAACAGCGCCTTGGCCAAGTACGCCGCAAAGCCGGGCGCCATGATGTTGATCGCGACGCCAGAGACGATGTGGTCGACGCCGAAGACGACCGTTGCCAGGGCGTGCAGGGCGGCACCGGCAAGGCCGAGAGCAATCCCGCCGATGACGCCGGCGGCGATCCCGTACTCGTACCCGAAGTAGCCGGCGCCCAGCGCACCGAGCACCATCATGCCCTCGAGGCCGATGTTGACCACTCCGGTGCGCTCGGACCAGATGCCGCCCAGTCCGGCCAGAGCGATCGGGATCGCGGCGACCACCGTTCCTTCCAGGGTCCCAGACGACATGACGTCGTTGGCGCCGGTCAGCACCCGAACCAGCGAGACCAGCAGAAAGATGCCGACGACCCAGGCGACCAGGTCGAGCGGGGACCGCTTGTGCTCCTCCGGCAGGAGCGGGGTGTCGGACGGCGGGCCGGGGGTGACCGCGACACTCATGCCCGCACCTCCTCGATCTCACGGGCGACTGCTGCCTGTTCCAGCGAGACCCGGTAGCGCCTGACGATCTCGTAGGCGATGACCACCGCGAGCACGATGATGCCCTGGGTCACCGCGATGATCTCCGGGGAGATGCCGGCGGTGATGTTGAGCAGTCCCCCCCGGTCCTGGAGGAACGAGAAGATCAACGCCGCGAAGGCGATCCCGACGGGGTTGTTCCGCCCGAGGAGGGCAACCGCGATGCCGGCGAACCCGATCCCGGTCTGGAACGACGAGCCGTAGTTGTGGGTCGACCCGAAGAGCGTCGCCATCCCGATGAGTCCGGCGACCATGCCCGAGAGCAGCATCGAGGCGACCACCATCCTGCGGACGTCCACGCCGGCGGCGACCGCTGCGGTCTCCGAGGAGCCGGTGGCACGTAGTTCGAAGCCGAACCTGGTCCGGTTGACGACGACGTAGAAGGCGACGCCGAGCACCGGCGCGAGGAGCGCCAGCCCGTAGAGCTCGGTCGGAACCCCGGAGAACAGCGAGATGCCACCCACCCAGCTCTCCTTCGGCACCCGTTTGGTCCCGGTCGTCACCCCGCTCGAGATGCCGACCTTCTTGACCAGGTAACCGACCATCAGGGCTGCGATCGCGTTCAGCATGATCGTGGAGATGACCTCACTGACGCCGCGAGTCACGCGGAGCAGGCCGGCGATGCCCGCCCACAGCGCTCCGGCCAGCATCGCGGCGAGGATCGCGAGGACCGTGTTGGCCTTGCCGGGCAGCCACGCCTCACCGGCGACGACCGCGGCGGCGAAGAAGCCGATCCGGTACTGGCCGTCCACGCCGATGTTGAACAGGCCCATCCGGAACCCGATCGCCGCTGCGATCCCTGAGATGTACAGCAGGGAACCGTAGTTGAGGATGTTGACGATGTTGCGGTTCTTCGGCGCGGTGAACAGCGTGCTCCAGAAGCCGGCCACGTCATCGCCGGTGGAGAGCAGCAGCAGACTGGAGAAGACGGCTGCGATCACCAGCGCCAGCACCGGCGCAGCCAGGCCGAGCCCGATCCGACGGAGGAGCACCATCAGTTCTCCCCTGCCCCGGTCATCGCCGTGCCGAGCTGTTGCGGGGTCACGGTCTGCGGGTCGAAGTCGCCGACGAATCGACCGCGCAGCAGCACCTTGATCGAGTCCGAGAGACCGATCAGCTCGTCGAGATCGGCCGAGATGAGCAGCACCGCGAGACCCTGACGGCGAGCCGTCCGGATGTGGTCCCAGATCGCTGCCTGTGCCCCGACGTCGACGCCGCGGGTGGGGTGCGCGGCAACCAGGAGGACCGGGTTTCCAGACATCTCCCGACCGACGATGAACTTCTGCTGGTTACCGCCCGACAGTGCCCGGGCGCGGGTGTCGATGCCCGGGGTGCGGACGTCGTACTCGGCCACGATCCTCTCGGTGTCCCGACGGGCGCCGCCGCGGTTGATCCACGCGCCCTTCACCGAGGGAGGTCGCGTCTGGTGACCGAGGATGCGGTTCTCCCAGCAGGGGGCGTCGAGCAGAAGTCCGTGCCGTTGCCGGTCCTCGGGAATCACGCCGATGCCGGTCTCCCGTCGACGTGCCGTGGACCAGCCGGTGATGTCCTCGGTACCCAGTGCGATCCGACCGCGCGTCGTCTTGAGCATGCCCATGACCGTTTCGACCAGCTCGGTCTGGCCGTTGCCCTCGACGCCGGCGATACCGAGGATCTCGCCGGCGTGCACGGTCAGGTCGACGTCAGCGAGCAGCACCCGACCCGTGGCGTCAAGCACCTCGACCCCGTTCATCGCCAACGTGACCCGGTCGGTCACCGTCGACTCCTGGGTGCTCGGCGACGGCAGCTCGGACCCGACCATCAGCTCGGCGAGCTGGCGGCTGGTGACGTCGGCCGGCAGCACCGTCTCGACCGTCGTACCCCGCCGGATCACCGTGATCTCGTCGGCGATCGCACGGACCTCGTCGAGCTTGTGCGAGATGAACAGCAGCGTGTTGCCCTGGGCCTTGAGCTCACGGAGGTTGGCGAAGAGCTGGTCGACCTCCTGCGGCACCAGGACCGCGGTCGGCTCGTCCAGGATGATGATCTTGGCGCCGCGGTAGAGCACCTTGAGGATCTCCACCCGCTGGCGCGCGCCGACGCCGAGCGACTCGACCAGCTCGTCGGGATCGAGGCCGAAGCCGAACGCCTGGGAGATGCGCAGCACCTCGGCGCGCGCGGCCGCGCCGATGCCGTGCAGCTTCTCCGCACCGAGGACGACGTTCTCGAGGACGGTGAAGTTGTCGGCGAGCTGGAAGTGCTGGAAGACCATCCCGACGCCTTGGGCGATCGCGTCCGCAGGCGAGTGCAGGTTGACCGGGACCCCATTGATCTCGATCGAACCCTCGTCCGGGCGCTGGACGCCGTAGAGGATCTTCATCAAGGTCGACTTGCCGGCGCCGTTCTCACCCACCAGCGCGTGGATCGTCCCGGCCTGGACCGCGAAGGTCACGTCCGAGTTGGCTACCACGCCCGGGAAGCGTTTGGTGACCCCGACGACCCGCACTGCGTCGGTCGTCGCCGCTGCTTCCACTGCCATGCACCCTCCTTGACCGACGAACACGAGCCCGGGAACACCCTAGGCGTCCCCGGGCTCGCGCCGGTACTACTGCGAGTTGCTCACCGCGGTCACGGCTTGGTCGGAACCTTGATCTCGCCCGACTTGATCTTCGACGCGTAGTCCTCGAGCTGCGACTTGATGTCGTCGATGAAACCACCCGAGGTGGAGTAGCCGACACCGTCGTGCGCCAGGTCGTAGGTCTGGTAGCTCGTCAACGGCTGACCGTCGTTGACCGACTTGATCATGTCGTAGGTGGCCACGTCGACCCGCTTGAGCATCGAGGTGAGGATGTGCGTCTTCTCGGCAGCGCTCGCAGTCAGGTACTGGTCGGAGTCGACACCGATCGCCCACGTGCCGTCGCCGGCAGCCGTGACGGCCTCGAAGACACCGTTACCGGACTTGCCCGCTGCGTGGTAGATCACGTCGGCTCCCTTGTCCAGCTCACCCTGCGCGGCGACCTTGCCACCGGCTGGGTTCTGGAACCCGGTGGAGCCGTCGTTCGGGTCCTCGGTCAGGTACGTGACCTCGATCTTGATCGACGGGTCGACGGCCTTGACGCCGGCGACGTAACCCGCCTCGAACTTCTTGATCAGGTCACCGTGAGTACCACCCACGAACCCGACGTGCTTGGCCTTGGTCTTGAGGGCAGCCGCGACGCCGACGAGGTAGGAACCCTCCTGCTCGGCGAACCCGAGGTAGGCAACGTTGGCGTTCGCATCGGCATCGGGGTCGTAGCCGTCGATGACGGCGAAGCTGGTGTCCGGGAACTCCTGCGCGACGGTGTTGATCGCCGGGCTGTAGATGAACCCGACGCCGATGACCGGGTTGTAGCCCTGGTCGGCCAGGGTGCGAATCCGCTCGGCGCGGTCGTCATCGCTCTCGGAGCTGCTGGCCGGCGCGGCCGTGATGCACGTCGCCTTGAAGTCCGTGACGGCCTTCTTCAGGCCAGCGGTCGCCGAATCGTTGAACGACCGGTCACCGACACCGCCGACGTCGTAGGCGAGGCCGACCTTCGGACCGTCACCCTTCGCGGTCTTGCAGACGTCCTTGCTGGACGACGTCCCCGTCTTGTTGTCGTTGTTGCTGCCGCAGCCGGCCAGAGCCAACGCGGCAACGGCGGTGATGGCAGCGATCTTGGTCATGCGACGCAAGATGCCCTCCTCGAGGTGTAGGTATAGCACCGTGAGGACACGGCGCCGATCACCCGGCACCCTAGTCGCGCCGTTGGTCCCCGGAGTAGAGGAAAAGGTCAGATGCACCGTTCGTTAGCAGGTCGTGACCAACGGGTCTAGGACACCGGGCGACCGAGTTGTCCGGCGGCGGCTAACCGGTGGTCAGCGCCTGCACCGCGGCGGCGGCCAGCACCTTGGCCGCGATCGGGACGGCGGCCTCGTCGATGCGCAGGTCGCCCTGGTGAAGGTCGTAGGTCGGACCGCCCGGTGTCCGGGTGCCGAGCCGCGCCATCGCGCCGGGAACGTGCTCCAGGAACCAGGCGAAGTCCTCGCCGCCGAGGCTCTGCGCCGTCGGGATGTGCCCGGCCTCCCCCAGAACCGACTCGATCGCCCGGCCGAGCAGGACGGTGGACGCGTGGTCGTTGATCACCGGCGGGACCCCGCGGACGTAGATCACCTCGGGCACGACGCCGTACGGCGCGACGATCTGGCCGACCGTCTCGCGCACCAGGTGCTCGGCGTCGGCCCACGCCACGGCGTCGAGCATCCGGACGGTGCCGGCGGCGCGGCCGACGGCG
Organism: uncultured Actinomycetota bacterium; assembly: GCA_963805425.1. Taxonomy (GTDB): domain Bacteria; phylum Actinomycetota; class Actinomycetes; order Propionibacteriales; family Nocardioidaceae; genus Marmoricola. The sequence continues at coordinate 110,212 of CAWDUF010000014.1, forward strand.
GGGATCACGTTCATCGCCGAGCCGGACCGGATCAGGCCCCACACGACGCTCACGCCGGCCCGCGGGTCGAGCCGCCTCGACAGCACGGCGGGCAGCTCGGTGACCAGCTTGCCGAGTGCGAAGGTGAGGTCCTCGGTGAGGTGCGGGCGCGAGGTGTGCCCGCCCTTGCCGGTGAGGCGGATGTCGAGCGAGTCCGCGGCGCCGGTCACCGGCCCCTCCCGCAGGCCGAGCTGTCCGACGTCGACACCGGGGTCGCAGTGCAGGCCGAAGATCCGGCTGACACCGTCGAGGGCGCCCGCCTTGACCGACATCAGCGCTCCTCCGGGCATGATCTCCTCGGCCGGCTGGAAGATCAGCCGCACCCGACCGGGCAGTTCGTCGATGATCGCCTGCAGGGCCAGGCCGGCACCCACCAGGCCGGCGGTGTGCACGTCGTGCCCACAGGCATGCGCCACCCCGTCGACGGTGCTGCGCCACGGATCGCGAGTGAGGTCCTCGACCGGCAGCGCATCGAGGTCCGCGCGCAGCCCGATCACGGGTCCGTCGGCTGCTCCCGGTGCGGCGGAGCCGACGTCGACCATCACGCCGGTGCTGCCGAGTGGCCGGACCACCAGGCCCGCCTCGCCCAGCCGCTTGGCAGCGACCTCGGTGGTGCGCTCCTCGTGCCAGGACAGCTCGGGATGGGCGTGCAGGTCGCGCCGGAGGTCGACCAGCTCCGCGGTCAGCTCGTCGACGCACGCGCTCGCACGACCCACGAGCCTCTGGGTCAACGGCGAGTCGGCGAACACAAGCGCCAAGGTTACCGGGCGTGCTGGGTCGGCTGCGGTCGGTCCTCGTCGTGTTCCTCGCTGCGCTCGTCAACGACTCCCTCGCTCGCGATGAACACGAGCAAGCTCGGCTCGCCCTCGCTCAGTCGTCGTACGCCGCGAGCAGCCGGTCTGCCGCCGACGGAGCCGACAGCTCGCCGGCCAGGACGGCCGCCCGGACCTCGTCCCGGATCGCGGCAACGCCCGGAGACCGGCGCAGCCGGTCGGCCAGCTCGTCGCGGACCAGCGACCAGGTGAACTCGAGCTGCTGCTCGGCGCGCTTGCGGTCCAATCCGGCTTCGCCGAGGTGGGCCCGGTGGTCGAGCACCCGCTGCCAGACCTCGTCGACGCCGCGGCCCTCGAGCGCCGAGCAGGTCAGCACCGGTGGGATCCAGCGCTCGGCGCCGGCGTACACCATGCGCAGCGCGCCGGCGAGCTCGCGGGCCGCCGAGGTCGCCTCGGTCTCGCGGTCGCCGTCTGCCTTGTTCACCGCGATCACGTCGGCGATCTCGAGGATGCCGCGCTTGATGCCCTGGAGCTGGTCGCCGGTGCGCGCCAGGGTCAGGAAGAGGAACGTGTCGACCATGCCCGCGACGGTCACCTCGGACTGGCCGACCCCGACGGTCTCGACCAGCACCACGTCGTACCCTGCCGCCTCGAGCACGAGCATCGCCTGGGTGGTGGCACGCGCAACCCCGCCCAGCGTCCCGGCCGCCGGGGACGGGCGGATGTAGGCGTCGGGGTCTGCCGACAGCCGGGTCATCCGGGTCTTGTCGCCGAGCACCGAACCGCCCGTCCGTGCACTCGACGGGTCGACCGCGAGGACGCCGACCCGGTGACCGGCGGCGGTGAGGTGGGTGCCCAGGGACTCGATGAAGGTGGACTTCCCGACCCCGGGAACCCCGGAGATGCCGACACGGGTCGCGGACGCCCGTTCGCCCGGGGCGACCAGGTCCCCCAGCAGGACCCGTGCCGCCTCCCGATGATCGGAGCGCGAGCTCTCCACCAGCGTGATCGCGCGGCTCACCGCAGCCCGGTCTCCCGCCCGCACTCCGGCGACGAGTGCGTCGACGTCGGTCTGAGGTTTCGACACGCTCAACCTCCGGTGGTCCGATCAGTGGTCAAGGCGGGCCGAGAGCTTGTCGAGCAGCTCGAGCGCCGACTCGGCGATCACCGTGCCCGGCGGGAACACCGCCGCGGCGCCCATCTCGAGCAGGGTCGGTACGTCGTCCGGGGGGATCACGCCGCCCACGACGATCATGATGTCGTCGCGACCGAGGTCGGCCAGCGCCTTCTTCAGCGCAGGCACGAGCGTGAGGTGACCGGCCGCCAGCGAGTTCACACCGACGACGTGCACGTCGGCGTCGACGGCCTGCTGGGCGACCTCCTCCGGGGTGCTGAACAACGGGCCCACGTCGACGTCGAAGCCGAGGTCGGCGAACGCGCTGACGATGACCTTCTGGCCGCGGTCGTGGCCGTCCTGGCCCATCTTCGCGACCAGGATGCGTGGACGGCGACCCTCGTCCTCGGCGAATTGCGCGGTCGCCGCGAGGACCTTCCCGACCGCTTCGTCCGAGCCCGCCTCACGCCTGTACACACCGGAGATCGTACGGATCACGGCCTGGTGCCGGCCCCACGACTTCTCCAGCGCCTCGGAGATCTCCCCCACCGTCGCCTTCGCGCGGGCGGCGTCGACGGCGAGCGCGAGCAGGTTGCCCTCGAGGGAGCCGATGCTGCCTCCGGTGGTTGAGCCTGTCGAAACCGCAGACGCCGTCAGGGCCGCGAGGGTGCGGTCGACCTCGGCCTGGTCACGCTCGGCGCGCAACCGCTCGAGCTTGGCGATCTGCTGCCGGTAGACGTCGTCGTTGTCGACCCGGAGGAGCTCGAGCTTGCCCCCTGAATCGGACGCTGCGTCGGCGAGGCGGTGGGTGTTCACGCCGATCACCTTCTGGGCGCCGGAGTCGATCCGTGCCTGGGTGCGGGCGGCTGCCTCCTCGATGCGCATCTTCGGGATGCCCTGCTCGATCGCCTTCGCCATGCCGCCAGCGGCCTCGGCCTCGGTGATGTGCGCCCAGGCCCGGGTGGCCAGGTCGTGGGTGAGCCGCTCGACGTAGTACGAGCCGGCCCACGGGTCGATGGTCCCGGTCGTGCCGGACTCCTGCTGCAGCAGCAGCTGGGTGTTGCGGGCGATCCGCGCCGAGAAGTCGGTCGGCAGCGCGATCGCCTCGTCGAGCGCGTTGGTGTGCAGCGACTGCGTGTGTCCCTGGGTCGCGGCCATCGCCTCGATGCAGGTGCGCTGGACGTTGTTGAACACGTCCTGCGCGGTGAGGGACCACCCGGAGGTCTGGCTGTGGGTCCGCAGCGACAGCGACTTCTCGTTCTTCGGGTCGAACTGGGCCACCAGCCGGGCCCAGAGCGCTCGGGCAGCCCGCATCTTGGCGATCTCCATGAAGAAGTTCATCCCGATCGCCCAGAAGAAGCTCAGCCGCGGGGCGAACGCGTCGATGTCGAGCCCGGCGGCCAGGCCGGCGCGGATGTACTCGACGCCGTCGGCCAGCGTGTAGGCCAGCTCGAGGTCGTTCGTCGCCCCGGCCTCCTGCATGTGGTAGCCGGAGATCGAGATCGAGTTGAACCTCGGCATCCGCTGCGAGGTGTAGGCGAAGATGTCGGAGATGATCCGCATGCTCGGCAGCGGCGGGTAGATGTAGGTGTTGCGGACCATGAACTCCTTGAGGATGTCGTTCTGGATGGTCCCCATGAGCTGCTCCGGCTTCACCCCCTGCTCCTCGGCCGCGACGATGTACAGCGCCAGGACGGGAAGCACCGCACCGTTCATCGTCATCGACACCGACATCTCGTCCAGCGGGATGCCGTCGAAGAGAGTGCGGGCGTCGTAGATCGAGTCGATCGCGACGCCGGCCATGCCGACGTCGCCGCGCACCCGCGGGTGGTCGGAGTCGTAGCCGCGGTGGGTGGCCAGGTCGAAGGCGACCGACAGTCCCTTCTGCCCGGCGGCGAGGTTGCGGCGGTAGAAGGCGTTGGACTCCTCGGCGGTGGAGAACCCGGCGTACTGGCGGATCGTCCACGGCTGGGTGGTGTACATCGTCGAGTACGGCCCGCGCAGGAACGGGCTCAGCCCCGGCCAGGTGTCCAGCGCGTCGAGGCCCTCGAGGTGCTCGGGCCCGTAGACCGGGAGGACGGGGATACCCTCCGGTGAGTCCCAGGAGTCGGGGTCCCGGCTGTCCGGGTCTCGGCTGATCGCTCGCAAGCTCGCTGCTCGACCACCAACTTGGGCTCGCTGCTCGACCACCTGGTGGTCGGGCTCAGCCGAGACCAGAGGCAGTCCCGCAAAGCTCTCCGGTACGCCGCTCATGCCGGCCCCTCGCCGTCGGCGTTGATCAGCACAGCCCTGGTCCGGCGCAGGAAGTCGAGCGCGTCGACGCCCATCGCGCAGGTGTCGTCGACCTCGAAGTCGAGCTTCTTCCCGGCCAGCACCACCCAGCGGGCACCGGCCTCGCGCAGCGCCGCGGCGAGCTCGGCGCCCCAGGCGGCGTACGCCGCGTCGGAGCCGGTCAGACAGACCACCCGTGGGCTGCCGGCCGCCGCGTGAGCGGCGAGCACGGCGTCGACGTCGTCGGCACGGCCGGGGTTCACCACCCCGATGCCTCCGGCGGCGAAGAGGTTGCTGGCGAAGGTCGCGCGCGCGGTGTGCGCCGCGACCGTGCCCATCGTGGCGAGGAAGACGGTGCCGGCGGTGGGGTCGTCGCGCAGCTCCTCGAACGCCTGACCGTACGGGCGCACGGTGAGCGCGCCGTCGGGGTACGGCCGTCGCTCGGGCAGCACCTCGGCGAGGTTCGGGAACTCCGAGAGGCCGGTGAGCGGGCGCTTGCGCCGGGCGATCTGCGCGTCGCGCTCGGCGACGACGGCGCCGATCCTCTCCCGCAGCGCCGGAACCGCTGCCTGCGCGCCACCGTCGTCCTCGAGGCGCTGGAGCTCTGCCCAGGCCGCGAGGGCGACGTCGTCGGTGAGCTTCTCGACGGCGTACGCACCGCCGGCGGGGTCGGCCACCTTGGCGACGTGGGACTCGTGCACGAGCAGCGCCGAGGTGTTGCGGGCGATCCGGCGGCCGAATGCGTCGGGCAGTCCGAGACGGCTGTCGAAGGGCAGCACGGTGACCGCATCGGCACCACCCACGCCGGCCGCGAACGCCGCGACGCAGGTCCGCAGCATGTTCACCCACGGGTCGTACTTCGTCATCATCGGACGCGAGGTCACGGCGTGCTGCCGCTGTTGCCGGGCCTCTGCGGCCACGTCGCTCAGCTCGAGCACCCGTGCCCACAGCCGCCGGGCCGCGCGGAGCTTGGCGATGGTGAGGAACTGCTCGTCGGTCGCGGCGTACCGGAAGTCGATCAGCCCGGCGGCGTCCTCGACGGAGTGTCCCGCCGCCACCAGCAACCGCAGGTACGCCGTGCCGACCGCCATCGTCCAGCCGAGCTCCTGCACGTCCGAGGCGCCGAGGTCGTGCACCGCGGTGCCGTCGACGACGAGCGCACCGCACCCGAGCGAGACCGCTTCCTCCGCCACCGCCCGGACCACACCGTCGACGTCGACCTCCGCGCCGTCGCGAACGACGGCAGCGAGCGGGTCAGCGCCGAGGCTGGTACCCGCTGCCAGGCCGGTGGTTGAGCCTGTCGAAACCCCACGCGCCAGACCGGCGAAGGCCTCGGCCGCGGCGACGGGATCGGCTGCCTGCAGCACCACCGGAGCGACGTCGAGCAGGACTGCCCCGAGCGCAGAGTCGAGGTCGCCCACAGCGACGCCGCCGGCGCCGACCTCGAGCCACACCGAGGTGACGCCGTTGTCGAGGTCGGTCGCGATGTCGGCCGCGGTCGCCTTCGCGTCGGGGTCGGCGAACCAGGCCCGGACGTCCCACTCCCCGGCACGGTCGGGCCGGCCAGCGGTCTGCAGGTCGCCGAGCAGGTCGGCGGTGCCGAGCGGAGTCACGTCGAGGCCGTCGAGGGTGGTGCGGGCCAGCTTGCGCCAGACCAGGTCATCGGGGTCGTCGGCGGTCATCCGGCCCGACTTCCGCAGCACGCCGGCGGCGATCTTCTCCCAGTCGGCACGCTCGTGCGCAGGACCGGACGCGAGCGCGACCGGATCCGCCTGGTCAGCCGGGGTGGTCATGACTTGCAGGATAGGTGGAGCGCGCGGGCCAGCAGAACGGCCTGCAGATGTGTGAGATCTCTCAGCGGGCAGCCGGCGACGAGCCCGCCGGGGCCTGCAGCATCCGGTCCACTGCGTCACCGACGAGGTCCTCGGGTGACCGGCCGGCGTCCGCCGACATGCGTTCGAGGGCCGCCGTCTGCTCGACGCTCAGGGCCAACCGGAGACGGCGGTCGTGCGTCCGCGCGCGGTCGCGGTCGCCGAACTTGGCCAGCGCGATCGTGACCAGGGTGCCGAGGACGTCGAGGATCGCCAGGACTCCCAGCAACCGCCATACGTCGTCCGCGCCGATCTCCTCGAGGATCATCCCGCAGATCAGGACCGCGAGGACCACCGCGATCGCGACGGTCGGCCACAGGACGGCCGAAACAATGCCACCGAGCCTGCCGTCTGGGGCCAGGGCGACGAGCAGGCAGAGCTGCGCGAGAGTCAGGGCGAGGACGACTCCGATGCCGAACGCCTTGAGGAGTCCGTCGGCGTCGTCCGCACTCCAGTCCGACCAGACCAGCACCAGCGACGTGACCACCGGAAGGATCAGCACGACACCGCCGACCGCGCCGACCGGAGCCCACCGCGAGCCCGCGGTCGCCAGGTAGCACAGGATGCAGATGCTGGCGCACCCGACGACGAGGGTGGTGAGCAGCACCCGGGCCTCGCCCTCGCCGAAGCTGCCACCAGCGAGGAGGGCGATGATCCCCATCAACGCCGCCACGGAGAAGGATCCGATGGTGAGGGTGGCCGCGACGCGTCTGAAGCTGGTGCGGACCTGGCTGTCGTCAGAGTTCATGTGCCCAGCGTGCCGTCATTCGGGGTGCTCCGCATGAGCCCGACTACTCAGATCTCCTGGCGCCCGTCGTTGTCCTTGTTCCTGATCCCGATCTTGTTCCCCAGCCACACCAGCGGGTCGTACTTGCGGTCGACCACGCGCTCCTTCATCGGGATGATCGCGTTGTCGGTGATCTTGATGTTCTCCGGGCACACCTCGGTGCAGCACTTGGTGATGTTGCACATGCCCAGGCCGGCGGCGTCCTGCGCGAGCGCGCGGCGGTCGTGGGTGTCGAGCGGGTGCATGTCGAGCTCGGCGTACCGGAGGAAGAAGCGCGGCCCCGCGAAGGCGGGCTTGTTCTCCTCGTGGTCGCGTACGACGTGGCAGGTGTTCTGGCACAGGAAGCACTCGATGCACTTGCGGAACTCCTGGCCGCGCTCGACGTCGACCTGCATCATCCGGCGCTTGCCGTCGGCGTCGCGCGGACCGAGCTCGACACCGGGCAGCTCTCGGGCCTTCTCGTAGTTGAACGAGACGTCGGTGACGAGGTCGCGGATCACCGGGAAGGTCCGCATCGGGGTGACCGTGATCGTCTCCGCCGGGTCGAAGTCGGAGAGCCGGGTCATGCACATCAGGCTCGGCTTGCCGTTGACCTCGGCGCTGCAGGAGCCGCACTTGCCGGCCTTGCAGTTCCAGCGCACCGCGAGGTCGCCGGCCTGGGTCGCCTGCAGCCGGTGGATCGCGTCCAGGACGACCTCGCCCTCGGACACCTCGACGGTGTAGTCGCCGAGGTCACCGCCGGACTGGTCGCCGCGCCAGACACGCATCTTCAGGTCGTAGCTCACGTCAGGTTCCCTTCGTGCGGCGTCTCGACAAGCTCGACGTCCGGGGTGCTCATTCGAAGAACTTCTTCAGGTCGTCGGGCATCGGCGGCAGCGGCTGGGGGTTGAGCGCGACGGCCTCGCCGGTGTCGTCGAGCGAGACCACGAGGTTCTTGGTCCCCCACTCGGGGTCGGTGCCCGGGAAGTCCTCGCGGGTGTGACCCCCTCGCGACTCCGTCCGCTCGAGCGCCGCGCGGGCGATCGACTCGGAGACGATCAGCATGTTGCGGAGGTCCAGCGCGAGGTGCCAGCCGGGGTTGTACTGGCGGTGCCCCTCGACCTGGAGGTGCCTGGCCCGCTCCTTGAACCCCTCGATCGCCTCCAGCGACTGCTCGAGCTCGGCCTGGGTCCGGATGATCCCGACCAGGTCGTTCATCGACTGCTGGAGGTCCTGCTGGATCGTGTAGGGGTTCTCCCCGCCCACCTCTGAGAACGGCGCGACGGCGTACCGCTCGGCCGCCTTGACGTCGTCCTCCGACACCGCCGGCCGCGACGAGCCCAGACCGTGGGCGTACGCCGCGGCGGCGTCACCGGCGCGCTTGCCGAAGACCAGCAGGTCCGACAGCGAGTTGCCGCCGAGCCGGTTCGAGCCGTGCATGCCGCCGGAGCACTCGCCCACGGCGTACAGCCCGGGCACCACGCTCTGCTCGGTGTCGGCGTCGACCTCGATGCCGCCCATCACGTAGTGGCAGGTGGGACCGATCTCCATCGGCTCGGCGGTGATGTCGACGTCGGCCAGCTCCTTGAACTGGTGGTACATCGACGGCAGCCGCTTGCGGATGTAGTCCGGGCTGCGCCGGGACGCGATGTCGAGGTAGACGCCCCCGTGCGGGGTGCCACGGCCGGCCTTGATCTCGGAGTTGATCGCGCGGGCGACCTCGTCGCGCGGAAGCAGCTCGGGTGGCCGGCGATTGTTCTTCTTGTCGTCGTACCAGCGGTCGGCCTCCTCGATCGTGTCGGCCGTCTCCGCCTTGAAGAACTCCGGGATGTAGTCGAACATGAACCGCTTGCCCTCGGAGTTCTTCAGGATGCCGCCGTCGCCGCGCACCGACTCCGTGACGAGCAATCCCTTGACCGAAGGCGGCCACACCATTCCGGTGGGGTGGAACTGCACGAACTCCATGTTGATCAGCGTCGCGCCGGCGCGGAGGGCGAGAGCGTGGCCGTCGCCGGTGTACTCCCAGGAGTTCGACGTGACCTTGAAGGACTTCCCGATGCCACCGGTCGCCATGATCACCGTGGGCGACTCGAAGACCACGAAGCGTCCGGTCTCCCGCCAGTAGCCGAAGGCGCCCGAGATCCTCCCCTTCCCGTCGGGCCCGGTGTCCTCGAGCAGCTCGGTGACGGTGAACTCCATGAACACGTCGATGCCCAGGGCGACCGCGCGCTGCTGCAGGGTGCGGATCATCTCCAGGCCGGTGCGGTCGCCGACGTGGGCGAGCCTGGCGTACTTGTGGCCGCCGAAGTCGCGCTGGGAGATCAGGCCGTCCTCGGTCCGGTCGAACAGCGCACCCCAGTCCTCGAGCTCCAGCACCCGCTCAGGGGCCTCCTGGGCGTGCACCTGCGCCATCCGCCAGTTGTTCAGCATCTTCCCGCCGCGCATGGTGTCGCGGAAGTGCACCTCCCAGTTGTCCTCGGGGTAGACGTTGCCCATCGATGCGGCGATGCCGCCCTCGGCCATCACGGTGTGCGCCTTGCCGAGCAGCGACTTGCAGACGATGCCGACCTTGGCCCCGGCCTCGTGCGCGGCGATGGCGGCACGAAGCCCGGAGCCGCCGGCGCCGATCACGATCACGTCGTACCGGTGCCGCTCGAGGCCGCCCTCGGCGCTCGCCGACATCTCGTTGCCGGTCATCGGGTGCCGGCCCTGTGCCGGTGACTCAGTCATGGGTAGGCCTTTCCGGGGTCCCCGCGGAGTTGTTCACGGGGGAGCGAAGCGGAGGAGTGAAGAAGTTCGTGGGGTGGTTCAAAAGAACCTCGGGTCGTCGAAGGCGCCGTTCGCCAGGAGATAGACGTAGAAGTCGACGGCGACCACCGAGAACAGCGACAGCCACGCCCACAACGCGTGCCGGGCGTTCTCCTTGGACACCCAGGTCCACATCCGGTAGCGGACCGGGTGCTTGCTGAAGTGCCGGAGCCGGCCGGCGGTGATGTGCCGGCAGGAGTGGCACGAGAGCGTGTACATCCAGATCAGCACCAGGTTCACGACGAACAGCACCGTGCCCAGGCCCATGTGGATGCCCGACGACTCCCCCTCGGCCGGCCCGAAGGACAAGATCGTCTCCCAGGTGAGGAAGAGGGCGACCACCACCGCGCCGTACCAGAAGTAGCGGTGGATGTTGTTCAGGATCAGCGGGAGCCGGGTCTCACCGGAGTACGCCGAGTGCGGCTCGGCGACCGCGCAGGCGGGCGGGGACATCCAGTACGCGCGGTAGTAGGCCTTGCGGTAGTAGTAGCAGCTCATCCGGAAGCCGAGCGGGAACACCAGGATCAGCAGCGCCGGCGAGAGCCGCCACCAGTCGGCGATGATCGGCAGCGTGGTGGCCCCGTGACAGTCCGCGGCGATGCACGGCGAGAAGAACGGCGACATGTACGGGTCGGCGTAGAAGTTGTCACCGGCGAAGGCGCGGTAGGTCGCGAAGATGACGAAGCCGGTGAACACCACGAACGTCGTCAGCGGAGACAGCCACCATCGGTCCACGCGCAGGGTCTTCGCCGCGATCTGCGCCCGGGTCGGCCCGTGAACTCCACCGTGCACCCCACCACGCGGTTCCTGGCCAGTCGTGGACGCCATTGCCACCTCCGTGTCGAGCTGTGTGGGTACCGAGTGTCGTCAGGGCCGTGGACCAGCAGCCCTCGCAACGGGTCCGACTATGGCGGCAATCACACCCCGTGTGAAGGGGACTCGCGTGGGATTCCTCACGTCATCGGGGCGGCACCGAGCAGGCGCGCTGGGGATACGGTGGCCTCCGTGGCAACCGATACCTCCAGCCGGACTCCGACCGGCCATTCGTCCGTCGCTGCTCTCGTGACCGGCGCCCGGGCGTCGCGCAGCACGATCTTCCTCAAGATCATGATGGCGGCCAGCGGCCTGGTGTTCGTCGGGTTCGTCCTGCTGCACATGTACGGCAACCTCAAGGCGTTCTCCGGCCACGACGCGTACAACGAGTACGCCCACCACCTGCGCACGATGGGCACGCCGATCCTTCCGGAGTCGGGTGCGCTGTGGATCATCCGGGCCGTCCTGATCGCGTCGCTCGTCGTGCACGTCGCGTCCGCGCTGATGCTGTGGAGGCGCGCCCGGAGTGCCCGCACCGTGCGCTACCAGGTGAAGAAGCACACCGGGGCGATCTTCGCGAGCCGACTGATGCGCTGGGGTGGCGTGACGCTGCTGCTGTTCATCGTCTGGCACCTGCTGAACTTCACGATCGGCAAGGTCAACGTCCAGGGCGGAGCCACGAACGACCCGTACAACCTGGTGGTGGACACCTTCGACACCTGGTGGCTCACGCTGATCTACCTGGCGGCGATGACGATGCTCGGCGCACACCTGCACCACGGCACCTGGAGCGCGATGCAGACGCTCGGCCTGACCGGGACCGCCCGCTCCCGCGCCCGCGCCAAGCGGGTGGCCCTGGTCGTGGCCCTCGTCGTGACCGTCGGCTTCTCGCTGGTGCCGATCTTCGTCCTCGCCGGCGTCATCGCCAAGTAGCAGAGCACCAAGTAGCAGAGCACCAAACAGCAGAGCACCAAGTAAGGCCCAGAGAAAGGGCAAGGAGCGCACCGCATGACCGACATGCCGGACACCACCACCACGTCCGACCCCTCGTACCACGAGCCCGCCGAGGGCGAGTCCGACGACGCCGCCGGCTACTACGTCCCGGGCGAGGCGCTCGCCGACAGCAGGGACCCGGGCGGCCCCATCGACGAGCGCTGGAGCACCCGAAAGTTCGAGGCCCGGCTGGTCAACCCGGCCAACCGGCGGAAGCTGTCGATCATCATCGTCGGCACCGGTCTGGCCGGTGCGTCGGCAGCCGCCACCCTCGGTGAGGCCGGCTACCAGGTCAAGTCGTTCTGCTACCAGGACTCACCGCGCCGCGCGCACTCGATCGCGGCGCAGGGCGGCATCAACGCAGCGAAGAACTACAAGGAGGACGGCGACTCGGTCCACCGGCTGTTCTACGACACCGTCAAGGGTGGCGACTACCGTTCGCGCGAGGCGAACGTCTACCGGCTGGCCGAGGTCAGCGCCAACATCATCGACCAGTGCGTCGCCCAGGGCGTGCCGTTCGCGCGAGAGTACGGCGGCCTGCTCGACAACCGCTCGTTCGGCGGCGTCCAGGTCTCCCGCACGTTCTACGCCCGTGGCCAGACCGGCCAGCAGCTGCTGATCGGCGCGTACCAGGCGCTCGAGCGCCAGGTGCACGCGGGCACCGTGACGACGTACACCCGGCACGAGATGCTCGAGCTGATCGTCGTCGACGGCAAGGCCCGCGGGATCATCGCCCGCGACATGGTCACCGGCTCGATCGAGACCCACCTCGCCGACGTCGTGGTGCTCGCCAGCGGCGGCTACGGCAACGTCTTCTACCTGTCGACCAACGCGATGGGCTCCAACGTCACAGCGAGCTGGCGGGCCCACCGCAAGGGCGCCTACATGGCAAACCCCTGCTACACCCAGATCCACCCGACCTGCATCCCGGTGTCGGGCGCCCACCAGTCGAAGCTCACCTTGATGAGCGAGTCGCTGCGCAACGACGGCCGTATCTGGGTGCCGAAGGACAAGGCCGACTGCGCCAGGGACCCGCGGGACATCCCGGAGGAGGCGCGCGACTACTACCTCGAGCGGATCTACCCGAGCTTCGGCAACCTGGTCCCCCGCGACATCGCCTCCCGGGCCGCGAAGTACCAGTGCGACGACGGTCGTGGCGTCGGTCCGGAGGTCGACGGGGTCCGTCGCGGCGTCTACCTCGACTTCGCCGACGCCATCGCCCGGCTCGGGCGCGAGGCGATCGAGGAGAAGTACGGCAACCTCTTCGACATGTACGCCCGGATCACCGGGGAGAACCCCTACGAGGTGCCGATGCGGATCTACCCCGCGGTGCACTACGTGATGGGCGGCCTGTGGGTCGACTACGACCTGCAGTCGACGATCCGGGGACTGTTCGTCACCGGCGAGGCCAACTTCTCCGACCACGGCGCCAACCGGCTCGGGGCCTCGGCGCTGATGCAGGGGCTCGCGGACGGCTACTTCGTGCTCCCGCACACCATCCGCGACTACCTCGCCGACGGCCCGTTCGAGCCCGTGCCCGACGACCATCCCTCCGTGCTCGAGGCTCGGGCGTCGGTCCAGGAGCGGATCGAGCACTTCCTGACCGTCGACGGCACCCGCAGCGTCGACTCCTACCACCGCGAGCTCGGCAACATCATGTGGGAGTACTGCGGCATGGAGCGCACCGAGGATGGCCTGAGGAAGGCGATCGACCTCATCCGCACGCTGCGGGAGGACTTCCACCGCAACGTGAAGGTGCTGGGCAGCGCCGCCAGCCTCAACCAGAGTCTCGAGAAGGCCGGCCGGGTCGCGGACTTCCTCGAGCTCGGCGAGCTGATGTGCATCGACGCGCTCAACCGGCGGGAGTCGTGCGGCGGCCACTTCCGCACGGAGTCGCAGACCGAGGACGGCGAGGCGCTGCGCCACGACGACCTCTACGCGTACGTCGCGGCGTGGGAGTTCGCCACCGACGCGGGCAACGAGTCCGGGGACCAGATGGGCGCGCCCGTCCTGCACAAGGAAGACCTGGTCTACACGGCCATCGAGATGAAGCAGAGGTCGTACAAGTGAGCGAGCGAAGCGAGCGAGCCATCCAACCCAGCAAGGACGCCTTCACTGCGGCCGATGCGAAGCGAGGCCGCCAGTGAAGGTGACTCTGAAGATCTGGCGGCAGCCGGACGCGGACGCCCCGGGCGCGATGCACACCTACGAGCTGACCGAGGTCTCCCCCGACATGTCGTTCCTCGAGATGCTCGACGTGCTCAACGAGCAGCTCAACGCGGCCGGCGAGGAGCCGATCGCGTTCGACTCCGACTGTCGTGAGGGCATCTGCGGGATGTGCGGCCTGATGATCAACGGCGAGCCGCACGGTCCCGAGGTCACCACGACCTGCCAGCTGCACATGCGTTCCTTCCAGGACGGTGACGAGATCGTCATCGAGCCCTGGCGGTCCGACGCCTTCCCCGTCCTCAAGGACCTCTGCGTCGACCGCGGCGCCTTCGACCGGATCATCCAGCAGGGTGGCTACATCTCGGTCAACACCGGCGCCGCGCCCGAGGCGCACTCGATCCAGGTACCCAAGGAGGCCGCCGACCGCGCGTTCGACGCGGCCACCTGCATCGGTTGCGGTGCCTGTGTCGCGGCCTGCCCGAACGGCTCCGCCTCCTTGTTCATGGGTGCGAAGGTGACCCATCTCGGCGAGCTCCCGCAGGGCCAGGCCGAGCGGGACAACCGGGTGGTCAGCATGGTGGCCCAGCACGATCATGAGGGCTTCGGCGGCTGCACCAACATCGGTGAGTGCACCGCCGCGTGCCCCAAGGAGATCCCGCTCGACGTGATCTCCCAGCTCAACAAGGACCTGCGACGAGCACTCCAGCACGGCCACTAGGCGGTATGGAGTGACCGGCTCGTCGTGAGTTGGTCGCGGCAGCTGCGATCGATGGCGTCACGGGCGAGCTGTTCGCCGATGCGGCTTGCGTCTCCGCCGTCAGGTCGGCGGTCTCGATCGACCCAGCCCTGCGTCTCGCGCGACGACGGCTGCCTGGCTCCGGTCGGTCAGCTGGAGCTTCGTCAAGATGTTCGACACCAGGTTCCCCACGGTTTTCGGCGCGATGCCGAGCTCGGTGGCCACGCTGCGGGTGGCACGGCCAGCAGCGAGCAGGTCGAGGACCTCGAGCTCCCGCGGCGTGAGCTGGGGGAAGGGCGCTGCCGCACCGTCGGGTCCGGACAGCTGAGCAAGGACTCGGGTCGCGACCCCGGGCCCGAACACCGCTTCCCCGGCAGCGATCCCGCGGACAGCTCGCTCGATGTCTTCTTGCTCGTCGCCCTTGAGCAGGTAGCCACGGGCTCCCGCGCGCATTGCCGCGAACAACGAATCGTCGTCGTGCATCATCGTCAGCACGCAGATCGCGGTCTCGGGCAAGGAGCGGGTCAGTCGCCGGAGGACCTCGAGCCCGTCGATCCCGGGCATCTGCAGGTCGAGCAGCACGACGTCCGGCCGGCGCAGGGTCGCCTCGCGGACGGCTGCCTCTCCGTCGGCTGCCTGGGCAACGACCTCGATGCCCTCCAGGGAGCTGAGCATGGCGGTCAACCCGTGCCTCATCACCGGATGGTCGTCGACGACGAGAACGTTGATCATCGTGCCCCCAGGGGGATCCTGGCCCTCACGATGCCACCGTCAGGGCCAGGTCCGTGCTCACAGGTGCCGCCGAGCTCCTCGGCGCGTTCGCTCATGCTCGCCGTTCCGACGCCGTCCTTCCAGGGACGCGCCGGACCGTTGTCCAGGACGTCGATCTCGAGCTGCCCGGCCCGAGTGCGAACGAGCACCTCTACGCGGCTCGCGCGGGAGTGGCGAACGACGTTGGTCAACGCTTCGGTCGCGATCCGGTATGCGGCGACCTCGAGCGCCGCGGGCAGCTTTTCGGAAAGGTCGGCGTCGATGCTCACCTGGAGGTCGCCGCCGTCGACCCGTCGTACGGTCTGCTCGGCTCGAGCCTGCAGAGCGGGAACGAGCCCGAGCTCGTCGATGGCGAATGGTCGCAGGTCGTCCACCAGTCGGCGCACCTCGGCGACGGCGCTACGAAGGTCGGAGCGGATCGACCGCACCAATGATTCTGCTTCATCGGGCCGGCGTCCGATCAGGTTGCCGGCCGCGTCCGCCGCGAGCACGACACCGGTGAGTAGCGTGCCGACTCCGTCATGGAGCTCGCGGCGTAGCCGGCGGCGTTCCTCTTCCCGTGCGGCGACGAGGTGTTCGCGGGAGGCTTGAAGTGCTGACGCTGTCGTCGAGGCGGACACCGCGACCGCGAGCGGGCCGATGAGCATGCTCAGCAGACGCTCGTCAGCGGGTGCCAGTGCCTTCTCACCGGGACGCAGTCCGACAGCGAGTGCATGTCCCTCGGGCATCGGGACCGTCGTCGTCGGGCCGTCGGTACTTCCGGCAGCCGCCACGACCGTGCCCTCGGCGGTCAGGATCCCTGCGTACGGCAGGCGCAGCGAAGCGCGCACGGCCTCGATGCCGGCCGGGAGGTCGTGCAGAGCACCGCCGACCGCGGTGGCAACCCTGGCCGGGTCGTCCCGTGCGCCGTAGAGAAGCCGCTCGACGGCGGTCTGCAGGCGGGCGCGCACCGGTAGTGCCAACAGCGCGGCCAGCAGGGCGGAGGCGACCCCGGAGAGCGCCAGGACGAGAACGGCGTAGGCAGCGAGCACCAGAGCCGACAGCAACAGGTAGGCGATGCCGCGCGCGAGAACCAGACGGACGTCGAGCAGTCCGTGCCGCAAGATCGCGACGGCGATCCCGGCCGGGAGCAGCGGGATCGCGAACAGCACGGCGAGCGGGGTCCCCGAGACCAGTGCCCAGGGCGTGACCGCAATCAGCAGCACTCCGGCTCCGAGAACGACCCAGAGAAGCTTGCGACGCATCGTCTCGTCGCCGCGGCGGTACCTCACGACGAGTGCAGCCACGGCGACGAACATCGAGAGTGCCCAGCGGATCTCGCTTGCCGACCAGAGCGACGCCCAGACGCCGTGCACGGGAAGGAGGAGGTACCCGTCGGGGAAGGTACCGTCCGAATGCCCGTTGCCGTTCTCCAGCACGAACAGCGGCGAGGTCAAGGCGATGAGCCAGAACCAGGGCCGCCAGGCGGGACTCGGAAGGGTCCCGTCGGGCAGCAGCATGAGCGAGAGCGGCAGGCAGATTCCGATGTGGATCGGCCACGCCACTCCGAACACCGTCACGAGTCCGCGAGCGAGAACCGTCGGCCCATGGTGATCGAGGGTCATCTCGGCGCCCACCGCCGCAGCTGCCGACATCACCTGACAGGTTCCACCGACCAGGAACAACCAGCCCACCGGGTGTCGCGAGCGGTGCCAGACGACCAGTACTCCGCACAGACCGAAACTCATGCCGATGACGAGGTTGCTGACCACGAAGGCGTCGACAGCTTCGCGCAACGACCAGCCGACCTCGACCCAGCCGACTGCGGTGGTCGCCGACAACGCTCCGATGAGACCCGCGCCGATGGCGGCTGCCAGCTTGTTGCCCACGCACCGAGTGTCTTGCATCTGGCGCCCCGTTGTCTCGGGCGATCTTCCCGTGTGCACCGGGCAAGCTCCCGGACACTCGGGCCGGTGGCCCTCGAAGGCGGGCGGTCGCCGTCGACAGGCTGAACAGGAACCTGTCCCACGAGGCGATCGGAGCCCCATCATGTCGAAGACATCAGGTCTGCTCATCTACGCACTTCTGTCCTTCGTCGACATCGCGAACCTTGCGGTGACCGACGGCAAGCACCCTCCGTACTCGGTGGCCGTCGCGGGCGCCGTACTGGGAGTGGCGTCGCTGGTCCTGATCGGTCTGGTCTGGCGAGGACGCCGGCGCGCCGTGGCCCCCCTGGTCGTCCTGCGGGTGATCTCTGCTCTCAGCGCCGTCCCGGCCTTCCTGGTCGCCGACGTTCCGGCTGCCGCGCTTGGCCTCGCAGGAGCGATCATCGGGCTCACGGTGGTCGGCACCCTCCTGGTGGCGCGCCCTTCTCGGCCCGAAGCGGTGGCGTCGTGAAGCGGCTGACGACGATCGGGCTCGCGGTCCTCGGGCCGCTCAGCGTCGGGCTTCTCCGGCTGTTGCTGCCGTACTACACCGAGCCGGACAGTGTGACATCCGCCCGCGCCGTCGCGGCTCACCCGGGACGAGAGAGCGCAGTGCTCTGGCTCGGTCTGATCGCGACGGTGACGCTGGTGCCCGGTCTGTTTGCGGTTCGCGATCGGCTCGATCCCGCGCGCCTTCGAACCTGGTCCTTCGCACTGACCACCGTCGGATACCTGGTGCTCCCGGTGCTGCTCGTGGGCGACGCCGTGCTCTGGGCGGGTCAGCACGAGGGCATCGGGTCAACGATGACCGGCCACTTGTTCGACAGCCTGCACCCGAGCTACGACGTCGGACTCGGGGTGTTCGTCCTGGCCCACGTCGTCGGGACCACCTTGATCGGTGTGCTCTGCCTACGTCAGCGGCGGCTCCCGATCCTGCTCGCGTGGGCGTTGACGATCTCGCAGCCGTTGCACTTCACCGCGACCGTGGTTCTGGGCAGCCCGCAAACCGATTTCGTCGCCTGGGCGCTGACAGCCCTCGCCATGGGGGCGCTGGCGTACTTGCCCCCGGCACCCGCCGGTGCCCACGGGTAGGTCCGCGGGCACCGGCGTCGTCACACCGCGGACGGCGCCAGATCGAAGTCCGCGTCGCTCATCACGAGGAGCCTGCGGCTGCTGGCGAGGTAGCTGATCACCCATGACCTCCGAACGTTGCAGTTCCGTCACGGCAGCCGCCCGAGCGGCTCTCGGGTCGTAGCGTTCCGGCATGCCCGTCGTCGGCAGGTCTCGCGCGTACGTCGCCGCCGTCTTCTGGCTGCTGGCCGGTCCGGGCATGCTCGTCGGGTGTGGTGGCAGCGGGTCGTCCTCGGCGAGCCCGGACACCCAGGCCCCGTCGGTCCCGGGCGAGCCGGACCCGCCCGCGCTGACGAACGGCAAGGATGACCAGGAGGTCCCGGCCGGGACCTACCTCGCACCGGCGGGCTTCGAGCCGGTACTGCTGCTCGAGGTCCCCGCAGGGTGGACCAGCGTCCACCGCTACCCCGACGCCTTTGACCTCGGCCGTCCGGATCCCGAGCGCGACGCCCCCCTCCTCGCCGTGGTCTTCATGAGGCCGCCCGAGGGGAGCGCCGACGCGGCGCTGGCCCGCGTACGCCGCCGTGCGAACGGGCAGGTCACGGCGGTGCGTGGTGACCTCGCCGGCTCGCAGGTCCGGGGGCTCGACGTGAGCGGCGGCCGCGGCCCGCTGGTCGTCAGCGCCGACGACGGCATCGCCCTCGACGCAGCCCCCGGGCAACGTGTCCGCGTGCTCGCGACGGAGGTCGCGGGCGAGCCCCTCGTCGTGGTGGTGCTGGTGCCCGACGGTCGTCGGTGGGACGAGCTCTGGCCCCTCGCGTCGGACCTGCTGGCCGGCGTCACCCCGTCGTGACGGCCGATCCTCAGAAGTAGCCGAGCCGCTCCATCAACTCACGCTGGTCGGGGCGGACGGCCGGAGCGCGGGTCCGGCTCGTGGCGCCAGACGTCGACCTCGCCCCGGCAGAGGAAGACCCGGTCCGACAGCGCTGCGTCGTCACACCACGGACGGCGCCAGGTCGAAGTCCGCGTCGCTCATCACGAGGAGCCTGCGGCTCACGGCGAGGCAGCCGATCGCGAGGACGACCAGCCCGGCTCCGTGGACGACGTGCCCGAGGCCGCCGATGAAGATGTGGGTCGCGCCGCCGACTCCGATCAGCGCGGCCGGCAGGCCGGCGATCGCCTTGCTCTTCCACAGAGCCAGAGCGAGGAGGATCGAACCGAACACGATCGCGACCAGGAATCCCAGTCCGCCCAGACCGGCGCGGGGGTCAGCGCCGGTGTCGTCGATGAACCGGCCGATGGTGTCTGGGTCTCGGCTGTGCTGTGCGGCCACCCACGCCAGTGAGTCGCTGCCGAGGTTGAGCGGCAGGACCATCAGGAACCCGCCGCCCATCAGCACCGTTGCCGCGCTCGCCAGGCGCGGAGCGCCCCGGCGGGCGACCAGGACCATCGCCAGGATGGACGGGATCACCAGCACGACGAAGAGCAAGTCCAGCCACTGCAAGTACCGGTAGGTGTGGTGAGCGAGGTCGTACTTGATCTGGTCCGCGGTGTGCTCGTACTCCGGCTCCAGGACGAGGTACTGGGCACCCTTGGCGAGCCAGGGGATCGGAACCACGAGGGCGAGGAGGATGCGCCAGAACGAACGGGCATCGTGAACTCGCACCTGCGGATCGGCGGCCGCGGCGGCACTCATGCCATCGCCGACCGTCGGACACTGGGCCGGGAGGCCACGGTCAGCACGATGGCGAGCACGGAGAGCACCAACCCCACCGGCCAGCCGTCCAGACCCGTGACCGCGCCGACGAGCGAGCCGACGAGGTTGAGCCCACCGATTGCGATCACGGCGGTGGCTCCCCACGACTTGGCAGTCAGGAGGCCGAGTACGGCCCCGACCGCGGCAACGGCGAGAGCCGGCCCGAGGAGCTGCAGAGCGCGGTTGTCCTGGGACACCAGGCCGGCGTTGGCCAAGCCCATCAGGAGAGTGACCGCAGCGGCGGCCCACTTGGCGATGACCATGAGGATTTCCTCTCGGAAGAACGGATCAGATGTCCTCACCTTCTCGGTGCCGACCCACCCGTTCCCAGAGCGGGCGATCACGACTCTCGGGAAGAGTTCCCGGGGTTCCGGGAAGTCATGGCCCTGCGCAGGTTGTTGCGACATTCTCGGTGTATCGAGCCCATCGCCCCGACCTTCAGCGCACGTCACGCGAGCACGATCGCGGTGGCGGTGCTGACGGTGTCCATCAGTGCCGCGGTCGCGACCGTCTGGATCGATCGCACCGGTGCCGCCGCCGGAAGGCTGCTCAACGATCCGCTGACCACCACCTCGGAGCTGCTGTGTTTCGGGGCCGGCGGGGCCGTGCTCCTTGCCCGCCGACCCGATCTCCCGTTCGGCTGGATCCTGGCACTGGGGGCGCTCGGCGACGTGGTGCTGGTGGGGGTGGGGGTGCCGTCGCTCGCCCTGACCGATCATGGACACGGCGGCGAGCTTCCGGTCTGGGGCGTCGGCGTCAGTGTCCTGCAGTGGCTGGGCGTGGCACTGGAGGGGCTCATCAATGTTCGATTCCCGTCCGGTCGCCCTTCGGGCCGAGTGGGCCTGTGGCTCGACCGCGCCCTGCGCTACGGGATTCCACTGGGGCTGATCGGGAACTACCTCGGTGACAGTGGGACGAGCGACCTCGCCCCGCCGCTCCGGACCCACCGGTTCATCGACGGCACCTGGGTCACGCCTCTCGGCAACGCCTCGCTCGTGCTGATCCCAGTGCTCATCCTCCTCGGACTTGTCGCCGGGATCCGTGTCGTCGTCCGCTTCACCCGGGCGACCGGCATCGAGCGCAAGCAGCTGCAATGGCGGGCGACAGGTGTCGTGATGTCGCTGGCGCTCTTCCCGCTCGCCGTCGCTGACCTGCTCGACGGCGCCTTCGTGGCACTCGAGCCCCTGGTCCTTGTCTCGACGCTGATCGTCCCGGTGTTCCGATACCAGCTCTGGCAGGGCGACCCAGGCCCACGTCGCCGCCGCCTGGGACCGCTGGTATCCCGGCGCACCTTGATCGAAGCCCGCGAAGAGGAGCGCCGCCGCCTCCGTCGCGACCTTCACGACGGCCTGGGCCCGTTGCTCACCGGTCTACGGCTGAACCTCGACGCGGTTCAGGCACAACTGGCGACCAATCCCGAGAAGGCCCTCGAACACCTCCTCACTGCACGCGCAGCCTCGGCGGACGTCATCGACGACCTCCGGGGGCTCGTGTACGGGTTGAGACCGCCCGCGCTCGACGAACTGGGCCTGGCCGGATCGCTGCGCGTGCACCTGGCCTCCTTGGTAGCAGATTCACCGATCAACCTCACCGTTGAAACCGAGGACGATCTTGTCGTTCCGGCCGCCGTCGAGGTCGCCCTCTACCGAACCGCGGCCGAAGCCGTCACCAACGTCGTGCGCCACAGCGCTGGGTCCGTCTGCCGAGTCTCGATCGCGACGGACGGTGCGGATGTTCTGCTCACCGTCGACGACAACGGGGGCGTGACCGACACCTGGCATGCTGGGGTGGGATTGACCTCGATGCGCGAACGGGCCATCGAGCTCGGCGGCACCTTCAGTGCGAGTTCAGGGCCATCCGGGTTCCACGTCCGGGTGGTCTACCCGAGGAGGTGACATGACGAGCGTCGTTCTCGTTGACGACCACCCGCTGGTGCGTCAAGGTATGCGCGCCGTCATCGACGCGCAGGACGAAATCGTGGTCGTCGGCGAAGCGGCCGACGGCATCGCGGCCGTTCGTCTGTGCGTCGAGAAGACTCCTGACGTAGTGCTCATGGACCTGCAGATGCCGGGGATGGATGGCATCGAGGCCACCAGGCAGCTCCGGACGAAGGTGCCGGGTACTGCCGTCCTGGTCCTGACGATGTACGACGACGACGCAGTGGTCTTCGAGGCGGTCGCCGCGGGAGCCGCCGGCTACCTGATCAAGGGATCCGACGGAGCCGACATCGTCGCCGCCATCCGCGCCGCGGCAGCCGGTCAGGCAGTCTTCGGAGCCATTCTGGCCAAGCGACTTCAGAGCTGGTTCGGGCAATCCCGACCCGACACGACGACGTTCCCGAACTTGACCGAGCGCGAGAACGAGATCCTGGATGCCGTGGCGACCGGTTTGACGAACGCCCAGATCGGCGAGCGCCTCTTCCTGTCCCCGAAGACGATCGCGAACAACATCAGCATCATCATCGACAAGCTTCAGGTCGCACACCGCAGCGAGGCCATCATCAAGGCGCGCGACGCGGGGCTCGGCCGCCCACCCAGATAGCACCGGCGGGTACAGCCAGCACTGGTACGGTCCGGACGCACTCCGGACTAGACCGTAGGCCTCAGACCCGTATAAAGTTTTCATAACGAACCTTTCGGATTAACTGGTCAAAACGGACATATGGGGCTTATCGTTCTTCCATGAGGGAGAACAGAAAGGCATTTGGCACCGGCGTGGGGCTGGTGACCGCGATCGCCATGCTGGTGTTCGGCGTCGTTCTCGAGGCCGCACCAGCTGATGCCGGGACCACCGCCGCCGGTCGGCACACGACCGCACGCTGGGCCGGGTCCATCGACACCCACAGCCGGACCGCTGTGAACAGCGCCTACTGGTCGCAGTACGCGGCCAAGCAGATGCTGTCGACGGGCTGGCTGGGAGGCAGCCTGATCGGGTGCCTGCCCGGGCTGTCTTCACTGACGTCCAACGCAGCCACGCTGTCGGCGCTCAACTACGTGCGGTCGCTCGCGGGCCTGGCCCCGGTGCGGCTGTCGTCGACGCTCAACGCGGGCGCGCAGCGTGCCGCGCTGATGATGTCGGCCAACGGAGCCCTGAGCCACGCCCCGAGCTCGAGCTGGAAGTGCTACTCCTCGGCAGGCGCAGCCGCCGCCGGCAGGTCGAACCTCGCGCTGGCGTACCCGTCGATCGGCTCCGGACAGATCATCGACCTCTACATGGACGAGCCCGGCTCGACCAACACCGCGGTCGGACACCGCCGGTGGCTGCTGAACCCGTTCAGCACCGTCGTCGGCACCGGCAGCACCAACACGGCCAACGCGCTCACGGTGATCGGGCCCTCGAGCTCCTCGCGGCCGAACCCGAAGTACGTCGGCTGGCCGACCGCGGGCTACTTCCCGAACACGATCGAGCCGAACGGCCGCTGCGTCCCTCAGCGCCGGCCGGAGGGGAACCAAGTTCTCCCACGCCCGGGTGATCGTGCGGCACAACGGAGTCAAGATGGCCGTGCGCAAGTACGCCGTGCACACCGGCTACGCCCAACCGACCCTCGTGTGGGAGATGCCGAGCGGCTTCTCGAAGACCGGTGACTTCCGGGTCAAGGTCAAGAACATCAGGCGGAGCGGATCGCACAAGCGGTTCAAGTACGTCTACACGGTGCGGCTCTTCACGCCGACCCCATGACCAGCTGGGGGGCGGACCTCCTCCCTCGTGTCCGCCCCCCAGTTGAACACTCCGAACGGCCCCGGACCTCGCCAGAGGCCCGGGGTCGTCGGGCGTCAGGAGCCGAGCCGGAACGCCTGAGTGGGGCGCCAGCCGTGGCGGTCGTCGTGCACGTAGAGCCAGAACTCGTTGACGTCGAAGCCGGCCTCGTAGCCCGCGAGCTCGGCGAAGGCGCGGTCGAGCTGGTCGTCGCCGACGTCGTGCGCGACGGTCACGTGCGGGTGGTAGGGGAATCCGGTCTCGACCTGCAGGGGTCCGCTCCGGGTCGCCGCCGCCAGCATCTCGCACCCGGAGATCCCCTCGACGACCCCGACGAACACCACCGGGGACACCGGCCGGAACGTCCCGGTGCCGCGCAGGCGCACCCGGAAGGGCTCGTGCCGGGCGGCGACCCCCGTCAGGTGGTCCTCGACGTCCCCGAGCGATGCCTCGGGCACCTCGGCCGGCGGGACCAGCGTGATGTGGGTCGGGATGTGCCGCGCGGGGACGTCGCCGAGGGCGACCCGGAAGTCCTGGAGCGCGGTGCCGAACGGGTCCGGGACCGCGATGGAGACGCCGATCGTCGGCACTGGGGCTCGGCCCTCAGCCCTTGATCGGCAGGAAGCCGACGTGCTCGTAGACGTCCGCGAGCGTGCGGGAGGCCACCTCGCGGGCCCGGGCGGCTCCGCGCCGGAGGATCGCGTCGAGCTCCGCGCTGTCCTCCATGAGCTCCAGCGTGCGCGCCCGGAACGGGGTCACGAAGTCGACGACCACGTCGGCCAGGTCACCCTTGAAGTCGCCGTACCCCTTGCCGGCGTACGCCTTCTCGAGATCGTCGATGCTTCGTCCGGTGAGGGCGGAGTAGATGGTCAGCAGGTTCGAGACTCCGGGCTTGGCGTCCTCGTCGTACCGGACCTCGGTCTCGGAGTCGGTGACCGCCGACCGGATCTTCTTCGCGGAGACGGCCGGGTCGTCGAGCAGCTCGATGATGCCGCTCGGCGATGAGCTCGACTTCGACATCTTCTTCTCCGGCTGCTGCAGGTCGGTGATCTTCGCCGTCTCCTTGAGGATGTACGGCTCCGGCAGCCGGAAGGTCTTCTTGTAGCGGTGGTTGAACCGCTGCGCGAGGTCTCGGGTCAGCTCGAGGTGCTGGCGCTGGTCCTCCCCCACGGGCACGTACTGCGGCCGGTACAGCAGGATGTCGGCGGCCTGCAGGATCGGGTAGGAGAACAGCGCCACCGATGCAGCGCCCTCGCCGCCCTTCGCGGCCTTGTCCTTGAACTGGGTCATCCGCCGGGCCTCGCCGAAGCTGGTCAGGCTGTTCAGCACCCAGGCCAGCTCGGCGTGCTCGGTGAGGTGGGACTGCGCGAAGATCGCCGACCGCTCGGGGTCGATCCCCATCGCGATCAGCTGGGCAGCGGCAACCCGGGTGCGCTGCGCGAGCTTCTTCGGGTCGTGCTCCATCGTCAGGGCGTGCAGGTCGGCCACGAAGAAGAACGGCTCGAAGTCCTCCTGCAGCGCCACCCACTGCCGGGTCGCTCCCAGGTAGTTGCCGAAGTGGAACGAGTCCGCCGTCGGCTGGATGCCGGACAGGACGCGCGGCAGCGCTGTGGTGGGCTGGTCGGGCATGGGCCCATTGTTCCAGTCGTGCAACCCGTTTCGCGCGCGGGTGACGCCGTGGTGCTCATCAAGCCCCGAGGCGGGTGACGTGCACCCTCGGAAACCCGGAAGCGCCGGTCGGCGGGCGGCGTTCTGCTGAATCACGTTTGCGCAGCCCGCGCGCGGCTTGGCAGGGTGCGCCCATGCCCTTCGTCGACGTGCCCACGCTCACCGACGGGGTCGTCACGCTGCGGGCACACCTCGACGACGACGTCGAGCGCTGCTGGGAGCAGTGCCAGGACCCGCTCAGCCAGGCCTGGACGACCGTCCCGATCCCCTACTCGCGCGACGATGCGAGGCGGTTCGTGCGCGAGACGATGCCCGGCGGCTGGGCGAGTGACCAGGAGTGGGCGTTCGCCGTCGAGGTCGACCTGGACGGACGGGGTGGCCGGTACGCCGGCACGGTCAGCCTGCGCAACGAGGGCGACGGTCGTGCCGAGATCGCCTACGGCTCCCACCCCGACGTCCGCGGCCACGGGGTGCTCGAGCGAGCCCTCCTGCTCCTCCTCGACTGGGGCTTCGCGCCGGCGCCGGCGGGCCGCGACCTGGACACCGTCATCTGGTGGGCGAACGTCGGCAACTGGGCGTCACGGAAGCTCGCGTGGCGGGTCGGCTTCTCCTGCGACGGCACCGTGCGCCGCTGGCTCCCCCAGCGCGGCCAGCTGCTCGACGGCTGGGTGGGCGCCCTGGTCCGCGACGACCCGCGAGAGCCGCGGTCGCGGTGGCTCGAGGTTCCGCGCATCGAGGGCGACGGCATCCGGCTCCGGAGGCACCGCCCCGACGACCTCGACCGGATGCACGAGGGGGCGACCGACCCGCGGACGGTCCACTGGCTCGGCCGGATGCCGCATCCCTACCCCCGCGAGGACGCCGCCCGCTTCCTGATGCTGCGCTCCGAAGGCATGGCGGCCGGCACCGACCTGCACTGGATGCTTGCCGACCCCGGGACCGACGTGCTCCTCGGCACCGTCTCGCTGATGCACATCGCCGAGGGCATGACCGAGATCGGCTACTGGGCCCACCCCGACGCCCGCGGACGCGGGGCGATGACCGAGGCAGTCCGGCTCGCCTCCCGCCACGCCGTGATCGACGTCGAGGACGGTGGCCTCGGCCTGCACCGCGTGTTCGCCACCGTCGCCGTCGACAACCTCGCGTCCCGGCACGTCCTCGAGGCCAACGGCTTCACCCTGATCGGCGTCGAGCGGCGCTCGGTCCTGGTGCGTGACGGCATGCACGACGGCGCGGCGTACGAGCTGCTGGCGGAGGACCTCACAGCTCGTTGAGTTGGGGGAGAAGACCCTGCGAGTCGGGGGACGTGCGCCCCTGCAAGGGGCATTTCCCCCGACTCGCGGGTGCATTTCCCCCAAGTCAACGACTTCAGAGGCTGGCGATCGCCTCGTTGAGCGTCTTCGAGGGGCGCATCACCGCGGTGACCTTGTCCTCGTCGGGGCGGTAGTAGCCGCCGATGTCGGCGGGCGACCCCTGGACGGCGAGGAGCTCCTCGGCGATCGTCTGCTCGTTGTCCCGCAGGGTCTTCGCAAGCCCGGCGAACGCCTCGGCGAGCGCGGCGTCCTCCGTCTGGGCGGCCAGCTCCTCGGCCCAGTAGAGCGCGAGGTAGAAGTGGCTACCGCGGTTGTCGGTGGTGCCGAGCCTCCGGCCCGGTGAGCGGTCCTCGTTCAGGAACGTCGCGGTCGCGCGGTCGAGGGCGTCGGCGAGCACCTGGGCCGCCGGGTCGCCGGCCTGCTCGGCGTACTTCTCCAGCGACGGGACCAGCGCGAAGAACTCACCGAGGGAGTCCCAGCGCAGGTAGTTCTCCTCGACCAGCTGCTGGACGTGCTTCGGGGCCGAGCCGCCGGCACCGGTCTCGAACAGGCCACCGCCGGCGATCAGCGGGACCACCGACAGCATCTTCGCCGACGTGCCGACCTCCAGGATCGGGAACAGGTCGGTGTTGTAGTCGCGCAGCACGTTGCCGGTCACCGAGATGGTGTCCTCGCCCTTGCGCATCCGCTCGAGTGAGTACGCCGTCGCGAGCTCCGGGCTCAGCACCTGGATCTCGAGCCCGGTCGGTGTCGTGCTCGGGGAGATAGGCGTCGATCTTCTTGATCAGCTCGGCGTCGTGGGCTCGCGACTCGTTGAGCCAGAAGATCGCCGGCGAGCCCGACGCTCGCGCCCGGGACACGGCGAGCTTGACCCAGTCGCGGACCGGGACGTCCTTGGTCTGGCAGGCGCGCCAGATGTCACCGGCCTCGACGTCGTGCTCGAGGAGCACGTCTCCGGCCGCGTTCACCACGCGGACGGTGCCGTCGGCCGGGATCTCGAAGGTCTTGTCGTGGGAGCCGTACTCCTCGGCCGCCTGGGCCATCAGCCCGACGTTCGGCACGCTGCCGATCGTGGCCGGGTCGAGCGGTCCGTTGGCCTGGCAGTCCTCGATCACCGTCTGGTAGACGCCGGCGTAGGAGGAGTCGGGGATGACCGCGAGGGTGTCGTCCTCGCCACCGTCGACCCCCCAGAGCCGGCCGCCGTTGCGGACCAGCGCGGGCATGCTCGCGTCGACGATCACGTCGGAGGGAACGTGCAGGTTGGTGATGCCACGGTCGGAGTTGACGTAGGACAGCCGCGGGCCGGCCGCGAGCCCCTCGTCGAACGCCGCACGGATCTCTGCGCCGTTGGGCAGCTTGTCGAGACCGGCCAGGATCGCGCCGAGCCCGTCGTTGGCGGACAGGCCGGCAGCGGCGAGGTCCGCGCCGTACCTGCGGAAGACGTCGGCGAAGTAGGCCTGCACCACGTGCCCGAAGATGATCGGGTCGGAGACCTTCATCATCGTGGCCTTGAGGTGAACGGAGAACAACACGTCGTCGGCCTTGGCCTCGGCCAGCGCGTTGGCAAGGAAGGCGTGCAGGTGCGCGGCCTGCATCGTGGTGGCGTCGACGATCTCGCCGGCGAGGACATCGAGGCCCTCCTTGAGCACGACCGACTCACCGGCGGTCGTCTCGAGCACGATCGACAGCGTGTCGTCGGCAGCCAGCGTCACCGACTTCTCGTTGGAGGCGAAGTCGTGCTCGCCCATGGTCGCGACCCTGGTCTTCGAGCCCTCGGCGAACGGCTTGTTGGTGTGCGGGTGGGTCTTGGCGTACTGCTTCACCGACAGCGGCGCGCGCCGGTCGGAGTTGCCCTCGCGCAGCACCGGGTTGACCGCCGACCCCTTGACCTTGTCGTACTTCGCACGGATGTCCCGCTCCTCGTCGGTGGCCGGCGCCTCCGGGTAGTCGGGGATGGCGAAGCCCTGGTCCTGGAGCTCCCTGACGGCGGCCTTGAGCTGCGGGATCGAGGCCGAGACGTTCGGCAGCTTGATGATGTTCGCCTCGGGCGTCTTGGCCAGCGCGCCGAGCTCGCCGAGCGCGTCGTCGGCGAGGCCGAACTGCGCCAGGATGCGGGCCGCGACGGAGATGTCACGGGTCTCGACCGCGACGCCGGCCTTCGCGGCGTACGCCTCGACGATCGGGAGGAAGGAGTACGTCGCCAGCAGCGGCGCCTCGTCGGTGTGCGTGTAGATGATGTTGATGCCGCGGGTCGTCGAGGCAGTCTCGGTTCCGTTTGCAGTACCGCCGGACTTACCGGTCGGCGTGTCGCGCACGACTCTGGTCGGTCGGGTGCCGCAACATCGAAAGGCTAGGTATCGATTCCGACTCCTCTCTAGGAGGTCGTCATGTCCGATGCAACGACGCCCACTCCCGCCGCCGACCCGGCCACGCCGGTCCCGCCGACGGGCAACTCACGGCTCGGCGCCGAGGCGCTCGGCACGTTCTGGCTGGTCCTCGGCGGCTGCGGCACGGTCGTCCTCGCGGCCAGGTCGACCGCGTGGGTGTCGCCCTCGCCTTCGGCCTCACCGTGCTCACCGGCGCGTACGCGCTCGGCCACATCTCGGGGGCGCACTTCAACCCCGCGGTGACGATCGGGCTCGCCACGGCGAAGCGCTTCGACTGGAAGGACGTCCCCGGCTACGTCATCGCCCAGGTGGTCGGGGCCACGGTCGCCGGCGCCCTCCTGCTGCTCATCGCCAACGGCGTCGACGGCTTCGACAACGACGGCGGCATGGCCACCAACGGCTACGGCGACGGCGGGTACTCCCTGTGGGCCGTGATGATCGGCGAGATCGTGTTCACCGCGATGTTCCTCTACGTGATCCTCGGAGCGACCTCGAGGCGGGCGACGCCGGCGGTGGCCGGCGTGACGATCGGCCTGTGCCTCACGCTGATCCACCTGGTGATGATCCCGGTCGACGGCACCTCGGTGAACCCGGCCCGGTCGCTCGGGGTCGCCTGGTTCGGCGGCGGTCATGCCCTCGGCCAGGTCTGGGTCTTCCTGATCGCCCCGCTGGTCGGCGCGGCCATCGCCGGCCTCAGCCACGCGATGATCGTCGGCGAGGCCGACTGACGCTGCACCCGACCTCGCCCGAGTGACGAGGGGGTCGTCCGTCTGCGACGGGCGGCCTCCTCGTGCTTCCCGAAGTCACGACCGGACGAGCATGACCCGGTCGAGCACATGGTCGAACCCGAGGTGCCGGGCGAGGTCGGCACCGCGCTGGTCGTCGCTCCCGACGAACAGGAGCACGTGCTCGGCAAGGGTCCGCGAGGTGGCGGCGCACTGCGCGAGAGCCGCGTCCCCGTGACCGGCACCGGGTTCGACCTCGAAGACCGCCCCGACCCGCACCATCCCGGCGGCGAGCCGGCTGCGGCCCGCCATGGCGCTCGGGATCCGGTCGACCTCCCAGAGCGTGATCCCGCCGTACTCGAGCGGATCGTCGACGACGTACTCGCGGTCACTGGGATCGCCCGGACTCGCCGCCATCAGCTGCTCGAACCACGTCACCAGCAGGTCGCGGTCAGCAGCGACCGCAGTGCGCGCCACGCCGGATGACCGCACCGGTCGACCCGGCCGCTCGAGCCGGTGCAGCCCGATGCGCGACCTCATGCCCAGACGCACCCCCACGTGTGCCCAGGCAGCGATCGCGGCGTCGGCCCCGCGTGCGTCGACCCCCACCGCGTCCAGGCCCGGGAGCGCTTCGGCGAGGCCGACAAGGGCGTCCTCCGTCAACGGGCTGAGGATCGGGGCGTGCCGCGGAGCCTGCAGGAACGCTCCGGCCACGTCGCCGGCCTCGTCGCGCCACCAGCCGTACTGCTGGTCGTGCGCGTCGCTCTGGCGCGCCGAGAGGTGGGCAGCCTCGGTGAGGAGCACCGTGTTCCCGACCGGGTCGGCCTCGAGGAAGCGACCGGCGACAGCCACGAACTCGCGGATGTCGCCGGTCGTCGTCCAGCTCATGAGACGAGCGGGCTCAGGCGAGGTCGAACCTGTCCGATCTCCATCACCTTGGCCCAGGCCGCGGCGAAGTCGCGCACGAACTTCTCGGTCGCGTCGTCGCTGGCGTAGACCTCTGCCAGCGCGCGCAGCTGCGAGTTCGAGCCGAACACCAGGTCGACCGCGGTGGCGGTGCGACCGTCGCTGGCCGGTAGACGTGCGTCGGAGTCGGAGGCCCTCCATCCGGTCACCGGCGCCAGCAGGTTGACGAAGAAGTCGTTGCTGAGCGTGCCCGGGACGCTCGGTGAACACGCCGTGGCGATGCCCTGGCTGACCCCGAGCGCCCTGAGGCCGCCGACCAGCACGGTCATCTCGGGAGCGGAGAGGCCGAGCAGGTACGCGCGCGTCGACCAGCAGCACCTCCGGCGCCAGCTTCTCGCCGTCGCGCAGGTAGTTGCGGAAACCGTCCGCGCGCGGCTCGAGCACCGCGAACGAGTCGACGTCGGTCTGCTCCTGCGTCGCGTCGGTGCGACCCGGCGTGGAACGGCACGGAGACATCGACGCCCGCGTCCTTCGCCGCCTTCTCCACCGCCGCGACGCCGCCGAGGACGATCAGGTCGGCCAGCGACACCGTCGCGCCGCCTGCCGCGTTGAACTCCGCCTGCACCTCCTCGAGCTTCGCCAGCACGGTGGCCAGCTCGGCCGGCTCGTTGACCGCCCAGTCCTTCTGCGGGGCGAGCCGGATCCGCGCGCCGTTCGCGCCGCCGCGCTTGTCGGTGTCGCGGTAGGTCGCGGCCGACGCCCACGCGGTCGAGACCAGCTGCGGGACGGAGAGACCCGAGCCGAGCAGCTTCTCCTTGAGCGCGGCAACGTCCGCATCGCCGATCTGCGTGCCCTCGGCGGCCGGCACCGGGTCCTGCCACAGCTGCGGCTCGGGCACCCACGGACCCAGGTAGCGCGAGACCGGGCCCATGTCGCGGTGCAGCAGCTTGTACCAGGCCTTGGCGAACGCGACCGCGAACTCGTCGGGGTTCTCCAGGAAGCGCCGCGAGATCTTCTCGTACGCCGGGTCGAAGCGCAGCGACAGGTCGGTGGTGAGCATCGTCGGCAGCTTGTTCGGGCCGCCGTGAGCGTCCGGGATGATCGCCTCGGCGTCCTTGGCGACCCACTGGTGGGCGCCGGCCGGGCTCAACGTCTGCTCCCACTCGAAGCCGAACAGGTTCTCGAAGAAGTTGTTGCTCCAGCGGGTCGGAGTCTTCGTCCAGGTCACCTCGAGCCCGCTGGTGATCGCGTCACCGGCGCTGCCCGACCCGTACGCGCTCTTCCATCCGAAGCCCTGCTGCTCCAGCGGCGCCGCCTCCGGCTCGGGCCCGACGAGCCCGGCGTCGCCGGCGCCGTGGGTCTTGCCGAAGGAGTGCCCGCCTGCGATCAGCGCGACGGTCTCCTCGTCGTTCATCGCCATCCGGGCGAACGTCTCGCGGATGTCGCGGGCTGCGGCCACCGGGTCGGGATTGCCGTTGGGGCCCTCGGGGTTGACGTAGATCAGGCCCATCTGGACCGCGCCCAGCGGGTTGGACAGCTCACGCTCGCCGCTGTAGCGCTCGTCGCCGAGCCAGGTGTCCTCGGACCCCCAGAAGACCTCCTCCGGCTCCCAGACGTCCTCCCGGCCGAAGCCGAAGCCGAACGTCGCGAAGCCCATCGACTCCAGGGCGACGTTGCCGGCGAGCACCAGCAGGTCGGCCCACGAGATCTGCCGGCCGTACTTCTTCTTCACCGGCCACAGCAGTCTGCGGGCCTTGTCCAGGTTGCCGTTGTCGGGCCAGCTGTTCAGCGGCGCGAACCGCTGGCTGCCGTCGCCGGCTCCACCGCGACCGTCCTCGATCCGGTAGGTGCCGGCCGCGTGCCAGCTCAGCCGGATCATCAGGCCGCCGTAGTGACCGAAGTCGGCCGGCCACCAGTCCTGGGATGTCGTCAGGATGTCGGCGACGTCCTGCTTGAGCGCCTCGACGTCGACGCCCGCGAAGGCCGCCGCGTAGTCGAAGTCCGCGCCCAGCGGGTTGGCCGCCGGGGCGTGCGCGTGCAGGACCGACAGGTCGAGCTGGTTGGGCCACCAGTCCTTGTTGGAGCGCGGGCGGTGCGGGTGCGGCTCGGGTGCGTCGAGGGCAGGGTTCTCGCTCTCGCTGCCTTCAGCGGTGACGCCAGACTGGTCGGTCATCTGCTTCCTTCCGGTTGCGATGGGTCGTGGGTTGCGGTGGAACAGGAGGGGCACAGGCCCCAGTAGGTGACCTCTGCCTCGTCGATGACGAAGCCGTTGGCCTCCGAAGCGGTCAGGCAGGGTCGCTCGCCGACGGCACAGTCGACGTCGGCGATGCTGCCGCAGACGCGGCAGACGACGTGATGGTGGTTGTCGCCGACCCGGAGCTCGAAGCGTGCCGGTGATCCGGCCGGCTCGATCCGACGCGCCAGGCCCGCCTCGGTCAGGGCCCGCAGCACGTCGTACACGGCCTGGGTGGAGACGCTGCCGAGTGCGGTCCTGGTGGCCGCTGCGAGCGTCTCCACGTCGGCGTGGGGCTGGTCGGCGAGAGCCCCGAGCACGGCGAGCCGCGGCTGGGTGACGCGCAACCCGGCTCCGCGGAGAAGCTCGCTGGGGAGCTCGGCGGGTTCGGCGGTCGGCACGCAGTCAGCCAACCACCTTTTCTGGAATCGTTCAAGAGAAGCCTGGGCGGTGAAATCGGCCGGTCCGGGCTGCGCTATTTTCGGGGCGTCCCCCACCCGTCACGAGGAGCATCCCGACGTGAGCACCGACCTCTCTTCTGGTCCCCTGAAGGTCGCCGTGACCGGCGCCGCCGGCCAGATCGGCTACAGCCTGCTGTTCCGACTCGCCAGCGGCTCCCTGCTCGGCGACCGGCCCGTCGAGCTGCGGCTGCTCGAGATCGAGCCGGCCCTCAAGGCCCTCGAGGGCGTCGTGATGGAGCTCGACGACTGCGCCTTCCCGACCCTCGCCGGTGTCGAGATCGGCGCGGACCCCGCGAAGATCTTCGACGGGGTGAACCTCGCCCTGCTCGTCGGCGCCCGGCCGCGCGGCCCGGGCATGGAGCGCGGCGACCTCCTCGAGGCGAACGGCGCGATCTTCACCGCCCAGGGCAGGGCCCTCAACGACGTCGCCGCGGACGACGTACGGATCGGCGTCACCGGCAACCCGGCCAACACCAACGCGCTGATCGCGATGACCAACGCGCCCGACATTCCCCGGGAGCGGTTCTCCGCGCTGACCCGCCTCGACCACAACCGCGCGATCTCCCAGCTCGCCGCGAAGACCGGCGTGGCGGTCACCGAGATCTCGAAGATGACGATCTGGGGCAACCACTCCGCCACCCAGTACCCCGACATCTTCCACGCGGAGATCAACGGCCAGAACGCTGCCGAGACGGTCGGCGACCAGGCCTGGATCGAGAACGACTTCATCCCGACCGTCGCCAAGCGTGGCGCCGCGATCATCGAGGCGCGCGGGTCGTCCTCGGCGGCGTCCGCGGCCTCGGCCACGATCGACGCGGCCCGGGACTGGCTGACCGGCTCCGCCGACGGCGACTGGGTCTCGATGGCGGTCGCGTCCGACGGCTCCTACGGCGTCCCGGAGGGCCTGATCTCGTCGTTCCCGGTCACCACCAGGGGCGGCGGCTGGGAGATCGTCCAGGGCCTGGAGATCGACGACTTCTCCCGCGGACGCATCGACGCCTCCGTCGCCGAGCTCGCCGACGAGCGCAGCGCCGTCAAGGAGCTCGGCCTGATCTGAGCCTCCGCCGAGGCGGCACTTTGTTCCCCGTAGAACTCGCCGAGGCGTCACCTTCCTGCGACGACGTGACGCCTCGACGGCATCCATGAGCAACAAAGTGCCGCCTCGGCGTACTCACGGGCGTTGCCGAGTGGCTGGCCCTCAGCGAGGGGGACCGAGCACGGCCTCGCAGCGGCTGAGCACGTCGACGACGTCGCGGCCGAAGGTCACGTCGCAGCGATGCCGTCCCTCGCCCGCCGCGACGTTGGCGAGCAGGTCGGTCAGCGCACGGGCGTAGGCGTCGTCGACGTCACGCTCGATCTCGGGACGGACGTGCCAGCCGTGCTCGTCGTAGAACTCCGCACCGACCCGTTCGGCACCGGCCGGCATCGTCATGCACAGCGACATCACGCTGGTGGCACCGCTCTCGTGAGTCAGTACGACGTGCGCCAGGTCCCCTTCGCCGCGGGCGCCGGCGACCGCGGTGACCGGGCCGAGAGCAGGCAGCAGCTGGGACAGCGCATGCGGGCCGACGTCCCACAGGGCGCCGTCCTGCTTGCGCCACGGCGAGTTGGCGAACGGGCTGCCCGTGGCGGCGTGGCCGGCGTACCACCACGCGGCGCCGCCGCGGAGGTCGTGGGAGCGGATCTCGTCGAGGAAGTCCTCAGACGACGGCACGAACCGATAGGTGAAGAACACCACCGTGCTGACACCGGTCCTGCCCGCGGCCTCGACCAGCCTGTCGGCCGCGGCGAGGTCGGTGGTGATCGGCTTCTCCAGGAGCAGGTGCTTGCCCGCTTCGGCGGCCCGGAGCGCGAGCTCGGCCTGCACCTGCGGAGGCACGGCGAACGTCAGCACGTCGACGGTGTCGAGGAGAGTGTCGAAGTCGTCGTACCCGCGGACCTGGTGCTGTCCGGCGAGGGCCTCGGCCTTGGCGCGGTCGCGGCCCCAGACCCCGACCAGCTCGACACCACGATGGGCGGCCACGCCTGCCGCGTGCACGACCTCGGCCCAGTAGCCGGTCCCGACCACGCCCATCCGCAGAGGGTTCCCGCTCTGCCCAGGCTCCTCGATCGGCGCTGCGGTCACGACTAGGCCTCCGTCTGGTCGGGGATGTTCGCGGCGAGGGCCAGCAGGGCGATCCCGACGCCGGCCAGCATCGTGACATCGAACCACCGGCTGCGCACCCGCAGCATCCCGGCCTCGCTCTCCTTGGTCACCAGTCGCATGGACGCAGCGAACAGCAGCGCGAACCCGACGAGGGCCACGCCTCGCCGCCAGGGACCGAACGCGACGAGCCCCAGACCGACCAGCGTGACGACCACGATCACGAGGTAGATCAGCCCGCCGAAGGTGGACGGGTAGCGGCGTCTGGCCGGCTCGGTCACCGCACGGCGCCGTCCGCCGCCTTCTTCTCGGCGATCGACACGACGTTGGCCAGCAGCATCGCCCGCGTCATCGGACCGACGCCACCGGGATTCGGGGAGACCCACCCGGCGACCTCCCACACGTCCTGGGCGACATCGCCTGCCAGCTTGCCGTCGACCCGGGAGACCCCGACGTCGAGCACCGCGGCCCCCGGCTTGACCATGTCGCCGGTGACGATGCCCGGCACTCCGGCCGCGGCGACCACGATGTCGGCCGAGCGCACGTGCGCCGCGAGGTCTCGGGTGCCGGTGTGGCACAGGGTCACCGTGGCGTTCTCGCTGCGACGGGTCAGCAGCAGCCCGAGCGGACGGCCCACGGTGATGCCGCGGCCCACCACGACCACCTCAGCGCCGGCGATGGCGACGTCGTGGCGGCGGAGCAGCTCGACGATCCCGTACGGCGTGCACGGCAGCGGCGCTTCGTGGCCCAGGACCAGCCAACCCAGGTTCGTCGGATGCAGCCCGTCGGCGTCCTTCCCGGGGTCGATCAGGCCGAGCACGCGGTTCTCGTCGCGGCCCTTGGGGAGCGGCAGCTGCACGATGTACCCGGTGCACGCCGGGTCGGCGTTCAGCTGGGCGACGGCGGCCTCGATCTCCCCCTGGGTCGCCGTGTCGGGCAGGTCGATCCTGAGCGACTCGATGCCGACCTCGGCGCAGTCCTTGTGCTTGCCGTTGACGTACCACCGCGAGCCCGGGTCGTCGCCGACGAGCACGGTGCCGAGCCCGGGGACGACGCCCTGGTCGCGGAGGGCCGCGATGCGCGCCTTGAGCTCGTCCTTGATCGCAGCGGCCGTGGCCGATCCGTCGAGGGTCTGTGCGGTCACGTGATCGATCCTCTCAGGCTGGTCGTCAGTGGGCGAAGTGCCGGGTGCCGGTGAAGTACATCGTCACACCCGCCTTCTCGGCAGCGGCGACGACCTCCTCGTCCCGGATCGAGCCGCCCGGCTGGACGATCGCCTTCACGCCGGCGTCGAGCAGCACCTGTGCCCCGTCTGCGAACGGGAAGAAGGCGTCGGATGCGGCGACGGCACCTCGGGCGCGCTGCTCGTCACCGGCGAGCGCATTCGCACGTTCGACCGCCAGCTTGCAGGAGTCGACGCGGTTGACCTGGCCCATCCCGATGCCGACCGAGGCGCCGCCGGACGCGAGCAGGATCGCGTTGGATTTCACGTACCGGCAGGCACGCCAGGCGAAGGCAAGGTCGGCGAGCAGCTCAGGTGTCGCCGGCTCGCCCGTCGCGAGCGTCCACGCCTGCGGGTCGTCCCCGGGCGCGTCCACGTGGTCCACACGCTGCATGAGCACGCCTCCGCTGATGCCGCGGAACTCGACGGGGTCCGGGTGGGCGTCGACCGGGCAGCGCAGGATCCGGATGTTCTTCTTGCCCTGCAGTACCTCGACGGCACCCGGCTCGTAGTCCGGCGCGAGGATCACCTCGGTGAAGATGTCGGCCACCTGCTCGGCCATCGCGACGCTGACCGGGCGGTTCACCGCGATCACCCCGCCGAAGGCGGAGACCGGGTCGCAGGCATGCGCCTTGCCGGTGTGCCTCGGCGACGTCGGCACCGACCGCGATGCCGCACGGGTTGGCGTGCTTGATGATCGCCACGGCCGGCTCCCCGAAACCGTTGGCGGCCTTCCGGGCTGCGTCGGTGTCGACGTAGTTGTTGTAGGACATCTCCTTGCCGTGCAGCTGCTCCGCAGCCGCCAGGCCGCCCCGCCAGTGCCGGTACAGTGCCGCCGGCTGGTGTGGGTTCTCGCCGTAGCGCAGCACCGCGGCCTTCTCCCAGGTCGCGCCCGTCCACGAGGGAAAGCCGGAGCCGTCGGAGCTGTCGGTGAGGACGTTGCTCATCCAGGACGCGACCGCGACGTCGTAGCTCGCCGTGTGCTGGAACGCCTCGGCCGCCAGTGCCTTGCGCTGCTCGAGCGTGAAGCCACCGGCGGACGCTGCGGCGAGCACGTCGGCGTACCGATCGGGTGAGGTGACGATCGCGACCGAGGGGTGGTTCTTCGCCGCGGCCCGCACCATCGACGGTCCGCCGATGTCGATCTGCTCGACGCACTCGTCCGGGCTCGCGCCCGAGCCCACGGTCTGGGTGAACGGATACAGGTTGGAGACCACCAGGTCGAACGGCTCGACGCCGAGCTCGGCCAGCTGGGCGACGTGGGAGTCGAGCCGGCGGTCGGCGAGGATGCCGGCGTGCACCTTCGGGTGCAGCGTCTTGACCCGGCCGTCGAGGCACTCGGGAAAGCCGGTGAGGTCCTCCACCCTGGTCACCGGGATGCCGAGCTTGTCGATGAGGGCAGCGGAGCCGCCCGTGGAGACCAGCTCGACGCCGGCCTCGTGCGAGGCCGCGGACCAGGTCCTCGAGACCGGACTTGTCGTAGACGGACACCAGTGCCCGCTTCAGGGGGATGCGGTCCAGGGTGGTGGTCAGCTCGTCGCTCATGGGTTCGTTGTACTCCTCATCGGATCGGTCACGATCGAGGGCACCCAGGCGTTCGATGCACTCGCTCCCGCGCCTCGCCGGTCACTCGAGGACGGGCACTCCCCGGTGGTTGCCCACCTGCGCCAGTCGTGTCCGGTCAGTCTAGGTCCCGACGGGGCTGCGGCCGAACCGGACCCGCCGACCGGTGACCGTGATGCCCTCGCGCGCAATCCGTCCGACGCTTTCGACGAGCATCTGGCGCTCGGCGACCTTGATCCGCTCGTGGAGCGACTCGACGTCGTCGTCGTCCTCGACCGGGTACGACGGCCTGCGCCACGATCGGTCCGGTGTCGACACCCTCGTCGACGACGAACAGCGTCGCGCCGGTGACCTTCACGCCGTACGCCAGCGCGTCGGCGGCGCCGTGCATGCCCGGGAAGGACGGGCAGCAGCGCGGGGTGGGTGTTCAGGTACCGCTGCGGGAACCGCTCGAGGAACGCCCTGCCCGACCAGCTTCATGAAGCCCGCCGAGACGATCAGGTCCGGCTCGAACGCCGCCACCGTGTCGGTCATGGTGAGGTCCCAGTGCTCCCGGGAGCTGAACTGGCCGACCGAGCGGGTGAACGTCGGGATCCCGGCCCGCTCGGCGCGGGCGAGTCCCTCGATGCCGTCGCGGTCGGCGCCGACGGCCACGACCCGGGCCCCGTACGCCGGGTCGCTGCACGCGTCGATCAGGGCCTGCAGGTTCGTGCCGGCGCCGGAGACCAGGACGACCAGGCGCGCAGGAGTGGAGTCGGCGTCGGGCACGGCCGACAGGCTACCGGGGCACCTCGACGGTCGGTTCGTCCGATCCCGGATCTCGCGAGGACCGGACGGTATCTGGACGCGAGGAGGTCGAGCGAGCGTGCGGATGAGCCCGCGATTGCGCAACCGCGGGTCGGGACCCCTGCAGGTCGAGGGCCCCGGTGGGCTCCTCGTCGGCAGCGGCCGAAGCCGCTCCGTGTCTCCGGGCCCACCAGGCCTGCAGCACGGCGCCGAGGGCACCGCCGGCGCACATCAGGCCGGTGGCGAACACCAGCACCGCTCCCACCGGCGCCCCGATGTCGGCCATCCGCCCGGTGCCCAGCGGGCCACCGGCAGCGGCCACCAGGAGCGTCACGAGCACGCCCCCGACCAGCCCGGCCCCCGCGCCGCGGATCGCGGCGAGGTCCAGCGCGAGCGGCCCCCGGCGGCGAAGTGTCATCGCCGCGCCGAGCGCGGCCGCCAGCGCCGGCACGGCGAGCAGCACGACCAGCCATCCCGGCGTGGGTCCCTCGTCGGGCAGCGCGGCCAGCACCGGGTAGGCCGGCACCACCCCGAGCGACACCGCGCCCGTCGAAACCGTGGTGCCGGTCCCGAACGCGAAGCCGGGTCCGAGGAGGTA
This sequence comes from uncultured Actinomycetota bacterium, assembly GCA_963805425.1. Taxonomy (GTDB): domain Bacteria; phylum Actinomycetota; class Actinomycetes; order Propionibacteriales; family Nocardioidaceae; genus Marmoricola. Next base: position 149,768 of record CAWDUF010000014.1, read on the forward strand.
GGACGTGCCCAGGAGCGCGGCGTTCGGGGCGAACAGCGCGGTCACGACGGTGTAGCTGAGCGCGTCGCCGGCGCTGAGGTGCAGCCCGGAAAGCACGGTCGCCGCCTCGTTGAAGGACAGCAGCAGCGCAACGCCGACCAGCGCGGCGCCGGCCACGAGCAGCCAGAGCGCGCCCGCGAGGGCGCCGACGACGACGTCACGCGCCCAGCCCGGGGTGGCGTCCACCCAGCCCGCGAGCTTGCCGGTCCCGGCCGCCAGCCCGGCTCCGCCGGCGAGCGCAGCGACCAGCAGCGCACCGAGCACCGCCCGCCCGAGCACGGGCGTCGCACCCGACTCGGAGGCGAGCACGCAGGTGACGACAGCGAGCACGACGTAGGCGCACGTGAAGGTGGCCACGGCAACGGCGAACGCGCCCTCGTCGGCGACCTTGCCGTTCTCGGGGCCGGCCACCTGCGCGTGCCGCGCCGCCCAGCGACCGCCGCGGAAGGCGATGAGCACGACGATCATCGTCACGCCGAGCGGCGTGATGCCCAGGGGCACCCCAGACAGCACCAGGTGCGAACCGTGACCGGCCAGCCAGGCATCCGCGCCGACCCGCAGCGCGTCGGTCGTGTCGCCGTGGGCGCCGGCGTCGGCGAGGAACCAGCCCGTCAGCGCGACCGACATGCACACGACCAGGCCGACGACCGCCGCACCCGCGCCTCCGAGCGCGGCGGCGATCGGCAGGGACCGGCTTCGACCCGTTTCCTCGGCGCGGGAGGCACCCACGGGGCGGCTGCTGAGGAGCGTCATGGTGCACCCATCCTCACCCAGGACCGGTGTCATCCGGCACGTGCCACGCGGGCGGCCGGCACTTCGTGCCCCGACGCTCGGTAACCTCGACCTGTCATGCCCACTGCCGAGGAATTCGACGAGTTCTACGTCACCACACGACGGCGACTCGTCCTCCAGACCTTCGCCCTCACCGGCGACCTCGGCGCCTCGCGCTCGGCCGTGCGCGACGCCTACGTGGCGACCCGGCACCACTGGAACAAGGTGGGCCGGCTCTCCGATCCCGAGCAGTGGGTGCGCCCCCGCGCATGGTCGATCGCGCAACGCCGGCACAGTGCCCGGCTGTGGCACCGCGAGAAGACGCTGTCGGCCGACCAGACCACCCTCCTCGAGGCGCTGCACCGGCTCACCGACGCCCAGCGCAAGACGCTCCTGCTCACCCACCTCGCGTCGGTGCCCCTGAGCGAGATCGGTCGCGAGATCGGCGAGACCCAGGACCGCGCCGAGGACCACCTTCAGGCGGCGACCGCCGCGGTGGCAGTCGCCCTCGACGCCGACTCGACGTCGATCCGCGCGCGCCTGGCGTCTCTCGGCGACATCACCGACACCGTCAAGCTGCCGCGGCCGCCGATCATCCGGCGCAACGGCCTGCGGCGTCGCCGCAACCACGCCGTGGTGGGCTCGGCACTCGCCGTCCTGGTCACGATCGGCGCCGGCGCCGTGGTGCGCCCCGACGCGGCCGACCCCGGTCCCCTGCGACCGAGCACGCTGGTCAGCAAGAAGATGATGCTCAGCGCCGACCAGGTCGCACCCCTCTCGCCGAAGCAGCCCTGGCAGCTCACCGATACCACCGACAACACCGCCGGCGAGGGCATCAACACGATGTGCCAGACCGCGCGGTTCGCCGACACCAACGGCCTGGGCACCTGGGTCCGGAAGTTCACCGCCCCGGCGCCCCAGCGCGACCTGGTGCAGACCGTGGAGATCTCGAACTCGCCGGGTGCGGCGAAGAAGGCCTACGACACGACGCTCGGCTGGTACGCCGGCTGCACCGTCGCCCGGATCCAGCTCGTCGACGCGTACGTCGTGCAGGGAGTCGGCGAGCAGGCGCAGATCCTGCGGATGCGGATCCCCGACCAGCAGCCGCGGTCCTTCCTCGTCGGCATCGCACGCTCGGGGGCGCTGACCACCTCGACCGTGCTGGAGACGCACACCTCGTCGCCGCCGGCTCCGAAGCTGTTGGTCGCCGCCCTGACCGCCTCGGTGCAGAACCTCTGCTCCTCCGAGGTCGCCGGGGACTGCGTCGGCGCGGTGTCCACCGAGTCCGCGCTCCCGCCGGCGAGCGGGGAGACCGCGGGGATGCTCGCCATCGCCGACCTGCCCGCGATCGGAGGTGTGATGTTCGCGTGGGCCGGCACCGACCCGGTCCCGGCGCGCCTGAACGTCGCCGCGACCACCTGCGACCGGGCCGACTTCACGAAGGCCGGCGCGAAGGGCCCCACCACGCGCACCTACCTCATCCCCGAGGCCAACCTGCCGAAGCGGTTCGGACTCACCGAGACCCGCGGAGAGTTCGCCACCGCCAAGGCCGCGGCCGCCTTCGTCTCGACGCTCGTCACCCGGATGAAGACCTGCCCGAAGAGCGACCTCGGCAGCACCATCAACCATGCGGTGGTCCAGGTGAAGGGGTCGTCCGGTCCGTCCTACGCGCTGTGGCGGCTGGAGAACCAGGTGAACAAGAACGAGCAGCTGGTCCCGTTCTGGATGGGCGTCGTGCAGGTCGGCAACCAGGTCGCCCAGGTGACGCTGACCCCGGTCGGCAAGTACGACGTCGGCCGGCGCACGTTCGAGGCACTGGTCGTCCGCGCCCGCGACCGGCTCAACGAGGTCAGCCGATGAAGGTGATCTGGTGACCGGCCGCGACGAGGCCGAGGGTCTCGACCGCGAATCGCCGCTGGTCCACACCCGCGCGCGGTTCCGCGTCCCCGACGGCGTCATCTACCTCGACGGCAACTCCCTGGGCCCACTGCCGGTGGGCGTGGAACCGCGGGTCGCAGAGGTGGTGTCGGACGAGTGGGGCAGCGGACTGATCCGGTCGTGGAACGCCCTGCCCGGCGGAGGTGGCGACTGGATGACCCTCGGCCGTCGGGTGGCAGCGCGGATCGCACCGCTGGTCGGCGCCGGGGCCGACGACGTCCACGTCGGCGACTCCACCAGCGTGTCGCTGTTCAAGTCGATGGTCGCCGCGACCCGGGCCCGGCCCGACCGCCGGGTGATCGTCGTCGAGCCGACCACCTTCCCGACCGACGGGTACGTCGCCGCAGGAGTCGTCGACCTCCTCGGCCTCGAGCTGCGCTGGTGCGACCCCGCCGATCCCCTCGCCGCGGTCGACGACGACGTGGCGCTGCTCTCGCTCACCCACGTGGACTTCCGCACCGGTGCGATGTTCGACATGGCCGGCATCACCGCGGGCGCCCACGGCCCGGGGTGCGCTGGTGCAGTGGGACCTGTGTCACTCGGCCGGCGCGGTGCCGGTCGACCTGACGGCCTGCGACGCCGACCTCGCGGTCGGCTGCACCTACAAGTACCTCAACGGCGGTCCGGGCGCGCCGGCGTACACCTGGGTCAGCCCGCGGCTCCAGACCGAGGCGCGCCAGCCGATCACCGGGTGGATGGGCCACGCGACACCGTTCGCGATGGCCCGCGACTACGCGCCCGCCGCCGGCATCGGTCGCTGGGCCTCCGGCACTCCCCCGGTGCTCGCGCTCTCCGCGCTCGACGCGGCGCTCGAGGCGTTCGACGGCGTCAGCCAGGAGCAAGTCCGCGCGGCCTCGCTGTCACTGACCGACCTGTTCCTCGCGCTGCTCGACGAGCGCTTCGCAGATCGCCGGCCGGACCTCGACGTGGTGACCCCGCGCGAGCACGCGCGTCGCGGCAGCCAGGTGTCGTTCCGGCACCCCGATGCCTACGGCATCGTGCAGGCGCTGATCGCCCGCGGTGTGATCGGCGACTACCGCGACGACGGCGACAACCCGGGCATCGCCCGGTTCGGCTTCACCCCGCTCTACCTGCGGCACGTCGACGTGTACGACGCGGTCGAGCACCTCGAGGCGGTGCTCGAGGGCGGCGAGCACCTCGACCCGGCGTACTCGACCCGGAACGCGGTCACCTGACCCTGTACAACCGGCTGCTCTCCCACGACGCTGGCTCCCATGCTGTCCCTCATCGTCCACGCGCTGCTCGGCGTCGGCGTCGTCTGGTGGGTCGTGCGCGCCAACCCGGCGATCTTCCGGCGGCCCGACTCCGGCCCGCTGTTCTCCGTCCTCGAGATCGCCCTGTACGCCGTCGGGATCGTCTCCATCGGCGTCGGGTGGTACTTCAACATCCGGTTCGTCACGGAGAACACCGACGGCTGGGTGACCAACCCGTTCGTGGGCGACGGCAGCTGGCAGCAGTACCTGAGGCTGCTCTTCGACAACCCGGCGGCGGGATCGGCCTCGGGCGACTTCATCATCGCGAACGTGGTGCTGCTCCCCCTCGTCACGATCATCGGTGGGCGCCGCCTCGGCATCGTGAAGCCGTGGCTGTTCTTCGTGGTCACCCTGTTCGCGAGCTTCTCGGCGGGCTGGGCCTTCTACGCGGCGACCGCCGAACGCCGTCGCCGGCTCGAGGCAGACCGGGCACCGGCTGCCACGATGAGTGCCTGAGAGTACGCCGAGGCGTCAGCTGGTTGCCTCTTGGATGCATCGAGGCGTCACTCCTCCGGAAAGAAGTGACGCCTCGCGCGTTCTGACAGGGAACTTGGTGACGCCTCGGCGACAGTCCGGCTCAGCCGAGGTCTTTCATGATGTGGCGCATCAGCTCGGCGGTCTCCGAGGGCGTCTTGCCGACCTTGACCCCGGCGGCCTCGAGGGCCTCCTTCTTGGCCTGGGCGGTGCCCGAGGAGCCCGACACGATGGCGCCGGCGTGGCCCATGGTCTTGCCCTCGGGAGCGGTGAAGCCGGCGACGTACCCGACCACGGGCTTGGTCACGTGCGCCTTGATGTACTCCGCGGCGCGCTCCTCGGCGTCGCCACCGATCTCGCCGATCATCACGATGGCCTTGGTGTCCGGGTCGTTCTCGAACGCCTCGAGCGCATCGATGTGCGTGGTGCCGATGACCGGGTCACCGCCGATGCCGATGGCCGTGGTGAAGCCGTAGTCGCGCAGCTCGTACATCATCTGGTAGGTCAGCGTGCCGGACTTCGACACCAGGCCGATCGGACCAGCGCCCGCGATCGTGTGCGGGGTGATCCCGGCCAGCGACTGCTCGGGACTGATGATGCCGGGGCAGTTCGGGCCGATCATCCGCGTGCCCCCACGATTGGACCCAGCGTCCTCGAGGTAGGCGAACACCTCCGCGGTGTCCTGCACCGGCACGCCTTCGGTGATCACCACGAGAAGGCCGATGCCGGCGTCGATCGCCTCGATGCAGGCGTCCTTGGTGAAGGCCGGCGGCACGAAGACCACCGACACGTCGGCGCCGGTCTCGGCCATTGCCTCCGCGACGTTGCCGAACACCGGCAGGTCCTTGCCACCGAGGGTCACCGAGGTGCCGGCCTTGCGGGCGTTGACCCCGCCGACGATGTTCGAGCCGGCCTGGACCATGAGGGTGGTGTGCTTGGAGCCCATCCCCCCGGTCATGCCCTGGACGATGATCTTCGAGTCCTTGTTCAGGTAGATCGCCATGCTGTCTTCGTCTCCTCAGGCGCTGGTGCTTGTCGAGTTGGCCAGCTCGGCGGCCCTGTCGGCCGCGCCGTCCATGGTCTCCACCATCGTCACGAGCGGGTGGTTGGCCTCGGTCAGGATGCGCCGGCCCTCCTCGACGTTGTTGCCGTCGAGACGTACGACGAGCGGCTTGGTCTCCTCGCTGCCGAGGATCTCCAGCGCGCCGACGATGCCGTTGGCCACCTCGTCGCAGGCGGTGATGCCCCCGAACACGTTCACGAACACGCTCTTGACCTGCGGGTCGTTGAGGATGATGTGCAGGCCGTCGGCCATCACCTGGGCATTCGCGCCGCCGCCGATGTCCAGGAAGTTCGCGGGCTTCACGCCGCCGTGCGCCTCGCCGGCGTACGCGACCACGTCGAGGGTCGACATGACCAGGCCCGCGCCGTTGCCGATGATGCCCACCTGTCCGTCGAGCTTGACGTAGTTGAGCCCCTTCGCCTTGGCGGCGGCCTCGAGCGGGTCGTCGTCCTCGTGGATGACGAACTCCTCGTGGTCGGGGTGCCGGACCTCCGAGGCGTTGTCGTCGAGTGACATCTTGCCGTCGAGCGCCTCGAGCTTGTCCCCGGCCAGCCGCGCCAGCGGGTTGACCTCGACGAGGGTGGCGTCCTCCTCGACGAAGACCTTCCACAGGCTCTGGACCATCTCGACGGCCTGGTCGCGCAGCGCGGCGGGGAACTTCGCCTCGTCGACGATCGCCGCGGCCTTCTCCGCGTCGACGCCGGTCAGGGCGTCGACCGGGATCTTCTTGACGGCGTCGGGGTTGGTCTTGGCGACCTCCTCGATCTCCACACCGCCCTCGACGCTCGCGATGCAGAGGTAGGTGCGGTTCGCGCGGTCGAGCAGGTAGGAGAAGTAGTACTCCTCCTCCGGCGGGGTGGCCGGGGTGATCAGCACCCGGTTGACCCGCAGGCCCTTGATCTCCATGCCGAGGATGGCCGAGGCGTGCTCGAAGGCCTCGTCCGGGGTCCTGGCGAGCTTCACGCCGCCGGCCTTGCCACGACCACCTGCCTTGACCTGCGCCTTCACGACGACTGCGCCGCCTTCGGGGCCGCCGAACTTCGCGGCAGCGGCCCTGGCCTCCTCGGCGGTCTCGACGACCGTGCCGAGCGTGGTTGCCACGCCGTGCTTGGCGAAGAGCTCCTTCGCCTGAAACTCCATCAGGTCCACGGGTTCACCCATCTGTCGGTGCCAGCTGTTGATCCAGGGTGCGCAGCGAGACGAACTCGGCGCACCGACGACCATAAACCCGCAGCAGGGCTCGGGCCGATCCGGGGCCGGGGGCTGGACGTGGGCTTCGCCACACGCCGGGCACGACGTCGTACGACGCCTCGGGTCAGCTCGCGGCGAACTGCTCGGCGACCCAGCCGGTGATCTCGCCGGTGGTCGCACCGGGCGTGAAGATCTTGGCGACGCCCATCTCGGCGAGTGCCGGCAGGTCCTCGTCGGGCACGATGCCGCCGCCGAAGACGACGATGTCACTCGCGTCGCGCTCGGCGAGCAGCTCGGTCAGGCGGCGGAACAGCGACATGTGCGCCCCGGAGAGCACCGAGAGCCCGATCAGGTCGGCGTCCTCCTGGATCGCCGTCTCGACGATCTGCTCCGGCGTCTGATGCAGACCGGTGTAGATCACCTCGTGGCCCGCGTCCCGAAGGGCTCGCGCGACCACCTTGGCTCCCCGGTCGTGACCGTCGAGACCGGGTTTGGCGACAACGATGCGCAGCATGCCGGAAGGCTAGCCGAAGACACTTTCGACACCGTCCGGTCATGACACGTCCACAATTGTTCGGACCCCGATTTCACTGGCCGATACCGTTCCGTTACTGTTGGGCGGTCGTGCGTCAGACCGTTCACTGCGTCGTTGCACCACCAGCGCCGTTCGATCCAAAGGGAAGTATGGGTAACCACCGGGCAGACCGTCGCGGCTCCTCGCGAGCTGCGGTCGACCCGAGCCCGGTTGCCCCGACCCCGGTTGCCCCGAGGCCGGTTGCCCCGACCCCGGTTGCCCCGACCCCGGTTGCCCCGACCCGGGTTGCCCCGGCACCGGGTGGCAAGCGAAAGGCCACCAAGCACCGCAGCGGCCGACCCTCCCGGATGCTCCCGGCCGCACCGACGGTGATCGGGGCGGTGGCGATCCTGGCGGCCGCTGGCGGCGCCGTCGCCTTCGGCCAGGGACAGCTGCCCGGCAGCGGCAACAACATCGCGCTCTCCTCCGGCCGGTCCGAGGTCCTCAACGGCACCGACGCGTTCAGCTACGCCAGCGACGCCCGCGCCAACGCGATCAGCCGCGACACCGACCGGCAGGCGCTGCAGGACAAGACCGACCAGCAGCTGCAGGCCGAGGTCAACGAGCAGTCCGAGCAGCGCAACGCCGAGCTCGTCTCGCTGGCGGCCTCGGCGGAGAAGCGCGCCGACCAGATCGCCAGGAACCTCTGGGTGCTGCCCACGGTCGGCTACCACCTGACTGCGCGGTTCGGGCAGACCGGCCTCTGGTCGACTTCCACACCGGCCTGGACTTCGCGGCCCCGAGCGGCAACCCGATCTTCGCGATCGCCAACGGCGTGATCACCGACGCCGGCTACGACGGCTCCTACGGCAACAAGACCGTGGAGACGCTGCCCGACGGCACCGAGATCTGGTACTGCCACCAGACCTCGATCGGTGTCAGCGTCGGCGACAAGGTGATCCAGAGCTCGCAGATCGGCACCGTCGGCAGCACCGGCAACACCACCGGCCCGCACGTGCACATCGAGGTCCACCCCGGTGGCGGCGACCCGGTGGACCCGTACCCCGAGTTCTTGCTTCACGGGGTGACGCCGTAAGCCCTCGGGCTTACGGCGTTACCCCTGAGCAAGAACTCCGGAGCCGAGCGGGCCATTGTGTGCGCTCGCGCCGGAGGCGCGCCTTCTCGACACAATTGCCCGCTCGGCGATCCCGGCACGGACGTAACTGCCCGCTCACCGTCCCAGCCACGCACGTCACTGCCCGCTCGGCGTCCTCAGCGCGCACGTCACTGCCCGCTCGGCGTCCTAGAGCTTCTCCACCGGCGCGTACCTGAGCAGCAGCCGCTTCACGCCCTCGCTGCCGAAGTCGATCGAGGCCACGGCGTTCTCGGCGACCCCCTCGACGCTGATCACGGTGCCGAGGCCGAACGAGTCGTGCTGGACCCGGTCGCCCGGGTCGAGGTTGGGGATCGCGCGTCCGGCCATCGCCTTCTTCGAGGCGTCGGCCCTGGCGGTGGCCGAGCCGAACCGGCTCTGCATCTGCTGCCGGCCGCGCCCGGTCAGCGCGCCGCCGCCGAACCCGCTGCCGAGGTCGGGGCGCGACCACGACGTCTGCTCGGCCGCCGTGCGGCGCCAGTCGACGAGGTCGACGGGCAGCTCGTCGAGGAAGCGCGAGGCCGGGTTGTGGGCCGGAGCGCCCCAGGCCGAGCGCATCACCGCCCGCGAGACGTACAGGCGTTGCCGCGCGCGGGTCAGGCCGACGTAGGCGAGCCGGCGCTCCTCCTCCAGCTCGGGCTTGTCGCCGAGCGACCGTGAGTGCGGGAACACGCCGTCCTCGAGCCCGGTGAGGAAGACGACCGGGAACTCCAGGCCCTTGGCCGTGTGCAGCGTCATCAGGGTGACCACACCGGGCGCGTCCGTCGCCCTCGGGTGTGTCGGGGATCTGGTCGGAGTCCGCGACCAGCGCCACCCTCTCCAGGAAGTCGGAGAGGCCTGGCGGCGCAATGTCAGGGTCGGCCGGGTCGGCGCTCGGGCCGACCTGTGGGTCGTCGGCGAACTCGCGGGCGACCGCGACCAGCTCGGCGAGGTTCTCCACCCGGGTCTCGTCCTGGGGGTCGTCGGAGTCCTCGAGCTCCTTGAGGTAGCCGCTGCGGGTGAGCACCTGCTCGAGCACCACGTCGACGCGCTCCCCCGCCTCGACCATCGACTGGAGCTGCTCGATGAGGTCGACGAAACCCTTGATCGCGTTCAGCGACCGGGTGGCCAGACCGGGCACCTCGTCGGCGCGCTGGAGAGCCTCCCAGAAGGTGATCCGCTCCCGGGCGGCAAAGGACTCCACGCACTCCTCGGCCCGGTCGCCGATGCCACGCTTGGGGGTGTTCAGGATCCGGCGCAGCGAGACCTGGTCGTCGGGGTTGACCAGCGTGCGCAGGTAGCCGAGCGCGTCGCGCACCTCGCGGCGCTCGTAGAAGCGCACCCCGCCGACGACCTTGTACGGCATCCCGACCCGGATGAACACCTCCTCGAACACCCGTGACTGGGCGTTGGTGCGGTAGAACACCGCCACGTCGCCGGCGCGGGCCGCACCCTCGTCGGCCAGCTTGTCGATCTCCTCGGCGACGAACCGCGCCTCGTCGCGCTCGTCGTCGCCGACGTACCCGACGATCTTCGCGCCGTCGCCGGCATCGCTCCACAGCTTCTTCGGCTTGCGACCCTCGTTGTTGCCGATCACCGAGTTGGCCGCGGTGAGGATGGTCTGGGTGGAGCGGTAGTTCTGCTCGAGCAGCACGGTCTCGGCGTCGGGGAAGTCCTTCTCGAAGTCCATGATGTTGCGGATGTTCGCGCCACGGAACGCGTAGATCGACTGGTCGGCGTCGCCGACCACCATCAGCTCGGCCGGTGGCACGGTCGGAGTCTCGGTCAGCCTCCGGGTCGGGTGCGCACAGCTCGTGGATCAGGGCGTACTGCGCGTGGTTGGTGTCCTGGTACTCGTCGACGAGCACGTGCCGGAACCGGCGGCGCCAGTTCTCCTTGACCTCGGGGAACGCACGGAACAGGTGCACGGTCATCATCAGCAGGTCGTCGAAGTCGAGAGCGTTGGCCTGCCGCAGCCGCTCCTGGTAGGCGCGGTACGCCGCGGCGTAGGTCTCCTCCTGCTCGTTGCGGGCGTCCTTGGCGGCGTCGTCGGGGTCCTGCAGCTCGTTCTTGGCGTTCGACATCCAGTGCAGCACCGCACCGGGCGGGAACCGCTTGACGTCCAGGTCGAGGTCGCGGCAGACCAGCGTCATCAGCCGCTTGGAGTCCGCGGCGTCGTAGATGGTGAAGCTCGACTTGTAGCCGACCTTGGTGATCTCCTTGCGCAGGATCCGGACGCAGGCGGAGTGGAACGTGCTCACCCACATGATCCGGGCCCGGTTGCCGACCAGGTCCTGCACCCGCTCGCGCATCTCGGCTGCGGCCTTGTTGGTGAACGTGATCGCCAGGATCGACCCCGGGTGAGCGTTGCGCTCGGAGATCAGCCAGGCGATCCGCCGGGTGAGCACCCGGGTCTTGCCCGAGCCGGCACCGGCGACCACCAGCAGCGGAGTGCCCTCGTGCGTCACGGCGCGCTGCTGCGGCTCGTTGAGACCTTCGAGCAGCTCCGCACGGGTCGGCCGGCGACGCTTCTGAGCGGCCCCCTCATCGGACACAGCGTCCTCGGGTGTCGCCTCGGGGAGTCCGGGGATCGGGAACTGCGTGCTCATGTCCCTCCAACCCTACGTGGCTGGGCGGACATGGAGAGGGCGGCGGCCCGAGCGGTCCGGGACCGGCCCGAGACCTCAGGCGGCGCCGCGCGACCGCCAGTACTCGTTGAGCGCCCCGTTGGTCTTGACGAACCAGACGATCGCGCCGATCAGCGGCAGCAGGATCCACAGTCCGGTGATGCCCTGGACGGTCTTCGGGCGACCGCCGGCCTCCTGCATGTTGCCCACCTCGGAGGAGGTGAGGAACGGCATCACGAACCCGACGAAGAACGCCAGGATCAGCGCGACCACGCCGCCGATGCCCTTCCCGGTGTGCCGCTTCATGTCCTCGTGCGACCTGGTAGTACCAGAACAGGCCGTAGATCCCCAGCGTGACGACGTACAGCAGGATGCACACGCCGGTGGAGCGCACCTTGCCGACGTGGCCCGGGTCACCGAGGACGGGCGCGGCGTACGCCGGGTTGACGGGCGGAGCCGGCGGGGGCGGGGGCGGAGGGGTCTGTTCGCTCATGCCCCGCAACCTAGTGGACTCGCGGCGGCGGCCGACGACCTTTCGACCGAGCGCCCGAGCGGTCGACCGCCGGGCGACGATTCAGCCGGCTCGACGGGCCGGTTCGCCGGCCGCGGCGGTCCACCAGTCGTCGGTGGGCAGCTCCTCGAGCGCGTCCTGGTCGATCGTGAAGCGCTCGCCGGGGCGGGGCAGCGCGACCGCGACGCCGCGCTCGGCGGCCTCCTCGCGCACCCAGTCAGCCGGGGCCGCCCACCGGTGGAAGGCGAGGTCGAAGGTGGCCCAGTGGATCGGCAGCAGCGCGCCGCCCTGCACGTCGAGGTGGCACTGCACCGCCTCGGCGGGATCCATGTGCACGTCGCGCCAGCGCCGGTCGTAGGCACCGATCGGCAGCACGGTCAGGTCGAACGGGCCGTACTGCGCACCGATGTCGGCGAACGCCGGGGTGTAACCGGTGTCGCCGCCGAAGAAGACCCGGCGCTCCCCCGCTGATGCGACCCACGAGGACCACAGCGTCGTGTTGCGCACGAACCCGCGGCCGGAGAAGTGCTGCGCCTCGGTGCAGGTCAGGGTGAGGTCGCCGACCCGGTGCGACTGCCCCCAGTCGAGCTCGACGATGCGGTTCTCCGGCACACCCCAGCGCTGCAGGTGGGCGCTGATGCCGAGCGGGACGACGAACGGAGCGTCCTGCAGCTCGACGAGCACGTCGATGGTCGCCGTGTCGAGGTGGTCGTAGTGATCGTGGGAGATCAGGATCGCCGAGAGGGGCGGCAGGTCGGCCAGCTCCATCGGCACCGGGTGGTTGCGGCGCGGTCCGACGGTGGCCGACGGCGACACCCGGTCGCTCCACACCGGATCGGTGAGCACCCAGTGGCCGGAGACCTCCAGCAGCACGGTGGCGTGCCCGAGCCACGTCGCCGCGAGCTCCGAAGCCCGGCGCGGCAGGTCGGGCGCCACGATCGGGACCACGCCCTTGGGCCGGCCGATGTCGCCGCGGCGGGCCCACTCCGCGGCCATCGATCCGCTGCTGCCCGGGTCGACCACGCTCGCCGGGAGCCGGTTGTGGAAGTGGCCGTCACGGAACTGCGGCGAGTCGTACGCCGCGGCGGGGCGTGCACCCATCGAGCGGCGTACGCCGCGCGCGGCGCCGGCGAGCGGGCCGACGAGCGCAGCGGAGACCGTCGCGGCGGTGGCGAACAGCGGGATGCGGAATCGGCTCACCCACCAATTGTGCGTCACGCCTGGTCAGGATCCGAACGACTGGGGCGCCACGGAGGTGAACAGGCCGTGAACTCGCGCGTGGCAGGCTGGCCCCATGACCGAGTCGTCGTCCGGTTCCTCCTCCGGGACCTCGTCGGGGCGCAACGTGCTCGGCGGCGAGCTCGAGCCGTGCGGGACGGACCCGGTGACCGGGTTCTACCGCGACGGCACCTGCACGTGCGGCCAGGAGGACGTCGGCCTGCACGGCGTCTGCGCGGTGATGACCACGGAGTTCCTCGAGCACCAGCGCGACGTCGGCAACGACCTGAGCACGCCCCGCCCCGAGTGGCAGTTCCCGGGCCTGCACCCGGGCGACCGCTGGTGCGTGGTCGCCGCCCGCTGGCTCCAGGCCTACGACGACGGCGCCGCCGCACCGGTCGTGCTCGCCGCGACCAACGAGCGCGCTCTCGAGCTGATCCCGCTCGGGGCCCTGCGCGAGCATGCGGTCGACGTGCCGGACGACCCGGGGATGCTCACCTAGCTGCTGCTGGTCTCGCTGCTGGGCCCGGCGACCGCCCGCACGCACCAGGCGCCGGCGATCACGTCGAACGCGCCCTCGAGCAGCAGCTCACGGCAGCGCCGATGGAGCCGGTCCCGGGTGGCCACGTCGACCTCGGCCAGGTACGCCCCCGCCGGGCCGACCCCGAGCGTGTACGGCTCCCACCAGTCCTCGAAGCTGGGGTACGGCACCGTGACGGTCAACAAGGACGGCTCCACGTCCTGCAGGCCGGCCGCGGACGCCAGCTCGACGAGCTGGCCGTCGCGGGCCCCGGCGAGGCGTGACTCGGTGGCCGCCTCGGGATCGATCTCCTCCACGGCGGTCCAGAACGTCGACAACGGGCTGCGGTTGCCCGCGAAGTCCCACACGCACGCGGCGACCACACCGCCCGGCTTGGTCACTCGTCCCATCTCACGCAGGCCCGCGACCGGGTCCTCCATGAAATGCACGACGAGCTGCGCGAGCGCGGCGTCGAACTCGTCGTCGGCGAACGGCAGGTCCTCGGCCAGACCGCGCTTGATGTCGACCCCGGGGAAGCGGCGCTGTGCAGCCTCCGCGAACGGACGTGACGGTTCGACCGCGGAGACCGCGTCCGCACCGAGGCGGTCGACCAGCCGGGCCGTCAGGGCACCCGGCCCGCAGCCGACGTCCAGCGCCCGCTGTCCTGCCTTCAGGTCGGCGACCTCGACGAACGCGTCGGCCAGTGGCTCGGAGTACCTCCCCATGAAGCGGGCGTACGACTCCGCCGCGACGTCGAAGCTCATGGGCTCAATCTAGGCCCCCCGGCACTAGGTTGGGGCCCGTGACGAAGCTGATCTTCGCCCTCCATGCAGGCGACGCTGACGGCAACGCTGCCGGCCTGCACCAGTCGCTCCTCGACCCCGGCCTTCGGGACCGGCTCTCGGCCAACGGCGTGACCCGGCTCCAGCTGAACCTCGACGACGCCGACGTCGCGGAGGCGCCCCTCCGCTTCGGTCCTGGTACGCCGATCGCAGCGGTGGTCTCCGTCTGGACCGACGGACCCGAGGAGCCGGCGCCGGCCGACATCGTGGCCGTGGTCCGCGAGGTCGACCCGACGGCGGACGGCTGGCGGGTCGACGAGCGTCGGCCGATCGAGCCGCCTGCCGTCCCCGACGGGGTGCGCGCCGACGCGCTGGCGAACCTCGCCTTCCTGCGGCGGCCCGCCTCGATGTCCCCGGAGGACTGGCTCGAGGACTGGCTGGGCCGGCACACCTCGATCGCGATCGACACCCAGGGCACCTTCGGTTACGTCCAGAACCCGGTGGTCGCGACCGTCACCGACGGGCCGACCGACGTGACCGGCATCGTCGAGGAGCTGTTCCCGATGGCCGCGATGACCGACAGCCACGCGTTCTACGGCAGCGGCGGGGACGGCGCCGAGCTGGAGCGCCGCTTCACGACGCTGATGGAGAGCGTGGCCCGCTTCGGCGCCGACCACGGGCTGGACCTGGTGCCGACGAGCCGGTACCGGTGGAGGCTGAGGTGAGATTTCCTTCGACATCGATGTCGAAGCCGACCGACCCTGACCGACGTACGGGTGAGACAGGCCTCCGGACCGCGGTGGCCATCAGGAGCGAAGGAGCGCAGCGATGCCTCGATTCATGGGATTCGTGAGGATGGAAGAGGGACACGGCGCGCCGCCGCAGGCCCTGGTGGACGCGATGGACGAGTTCATCGGCAAGGAGGCGGCCTCGGGGACCTTCCTCGACGGCGGCGGCCTCTTCGGCACCGAGGACGCGGTGAACTTCATCGTCCGCAAGGGCGAGACCACCCGCGTCGACGGCCCGTACGCCGAGGCCAAGGAGGTCGTCGGCGGCTGGGCGCTGATGCAGTACGACACGCTCGAGGAGGCCATCGCCGGCCAGGAGAAGTTCGCCGAGCTGCACGCGACGCACTGGCCCGAGTGCTCGATGGTGGCCACCCTGCGGCAGGTGTCCGACGAGCCGCCCGAGACCCAGGGCTGACGCACGGCGCCGGCGATCGAGCTCGTCGAGATCGAAGGCATCTCGACAGGCTCGATCTCCGGAGCGCTGTCTAGTCTGTCGGGGTGTCCAGCACTCCGTCCGCCAGCACCCCGACCGCCGACGCAATCACCACCACGTGGCGGCAGGAGTCCGCGACGCTGGTCGCGGCGCTGACCCGGATGACGCGGGACATCGGCCTGGCCGAGGACCTCGCCCAGGACGCGCTGGTCGCGGCCCTCGAGCAGTGGCCCGACGGCGGTGTCCCGCGCAACCCGGGCGCGTGGCTGATGACCACGGCGAAGCGCCGCGGCATCGACCACTTCCGGCGCGCGGACACCCTGCGCCGCAAGACCGACGAGCTCGGCCACGAGCTCACTGCACGATCCGAGGCCCAGGAGCACGCCATGCCCGATCTGGAGTCCCAGGTCGACCACATCGAGGACGACGTCCTCCGGCTGATGTTCTTGTGCTGCCACCCCGCGCTGACCCCGGACTCCCGGGCCGCGCTCACGCTGAGGATGGTCGGCGGGCTGGCCACGAGCGAGATCGCGCGTGGCTTCCTGGTCGCCGAGGCGAGCATGGGCCAGCGGATCTCCCGCGCCAAGCGCACGCTCGCCGAGGCGAAGGCCGAGTTCGAGCTGCCGACCGGGGACGACCGGAGCAGGCGTCTGGACGACGTGATGGCCGTCGTGTACCTGATCTTCAACGAGGGCTACTCAGCCACAGCAGGCGACGACTGGATGCGCCCCGAGCTCTGCCAGGAGGCCATCCGGCTCTCCCGGCTGCTGGCCGGCATGGTCCCCGACGAGCCCGAGGTGCACGGCCTACAGGCACTGCTCGAGATCCAGGCGTCGCGGACCGACGCACGCACCGACGCCGAGGGCAGGGCGGTGCTGCTGGAGGACCAGGACCGCAGCCGGTGGGACGAGCTCCTCGTCCGCCGGGGTCTGGCTGCGCTCGAGCGGGCCGAGCTGCTCGCGGCGCGCGGCAAGCCGGTGGGGCGCTACTACCTGCAGGCGGCGATCGCCTCGCGGCACGCCCGGGCTCAGACCGCCGAGGAGACCGACTGGAAGACGATCGCGACCCTGTACGACGTCCTCGCCGAGGTCGCGCCGGGGCCCGTCGTCGAGGTCAACCGGGCCGTCGCGCACGGGCGCGCGTTCGCGCCGGGAGCCGGTCTGGCCGTGCTCGAGGACATGCCGGCCGACGCGCTCGCCGGTTCGCACCTGGTGCCGAGCGTGCGCGGCGACCTGCTCGCCCGGGCAGGCCGTCACCGCGAGGCGATCGAGGCGTTCCGCGAAGCGGCCGGGCTGACCGACAACCAGAGCGAGCGCGAGCTGCTCACGCGGCGCGCCGAGGAGAGTCTCGAGGCGTTGTCGAACTCGTCGTGAACGGGCTCAGTCGTCGCGGGCTCAGTCGTCCGGGCTCAGTCGTCCGGGCTCAGTCGTCCGGGCTCAGTCGTCCGGGCTCAGTGGTTCTTGCCGTGGCCCTTGCCGGTGGTGAGTCGTTCCATGTCGCTGACCTGGGCGCCGCCCTTGGCCTTCTTCTCGCGACGTTTCTCCTTGATGGACTTGCCGCTCTTCTTCGACGCGCTCTGGCGCGGGGACTTGTCCGACATCTGTGACTCCTTCGGAGAGCCACCGTGGCTCAGCACTCCCGACAGTACGCCCCGGGGGTCACCCTGGGCCCGGACCTCAGCCGCCGATCACCCCGCGGCGTGGTCGACGTGCGCGTCCGGGCCGGGGAACATCAGGCCCTCGTGGCCGTCGGTCCACCGCACCAGATACGGCGGCTCCCCGTTGGGGCCGCGGACCTCGATGACCTCACCGACCTTGCGTGCCTGCCCTACCCGGTTGCTCTCGACGACGAGCCGGTCGCCCACCTTGGCCTCCATGGCGACACCTCCTGCTCTCACCATGCTCCGCACGGCGGGCATCAGCAACCCTCAGGCGGGTCCGTCGGCCGGCCGCAGCTCGGCACGCCACGTCGCGGGTCGGTGAACGCCGCGTCGGCGTACACCTGAATTCAGGAGCGACGCAGTGCCTCCCGCGTCAGCCGGGCGACCTCCGCGGCCTCGGCAGCGGTCACCACGACCGTGTCTACCCCGGCACCGGGCGAGGTGAGGACGGCATCGCCCTGGGCGGCGGCGTTCGCTTCGTCGTGGAGGGCGACCCCGAGGTGGGCCAGGCGCTCGGCGGCCACGGCCCGGACCTCCGGCACGTGCTCCCCCACCCCGCCGGTGAAGACCAGGAGGTCGAGGCCGCCGGCACTCCCCACCATCGCACCGATCTCGCGCACCAGCGTGTGCACGTAGACGTCGAACGCGAGCACGCAGTCCGTGTCGCCCGCCGCACGGCCGGCGAGCACCTCGCGGAAGTCACCCGACGTTCCGCTCAGGCCACGCAGCCCGGACTCGTGCTCGAGGGCGGTGCTCAGCGACTCCAGGTCGACCCCACCGTGCTCGAGCAGCCAGGTCACCAGGCCCGGGTCGACCGACCCCGAGCGGGTCGCCATCACCAGTCCGGCGAGCGGGGTGAAGCCCATCGTGGTGTCGACCGAGCGCCCGTCGCGGACTGCAGCCAGGGACGCACCGGCGCCGAGGTGGCAGGACACCACGCGGAGCGTCTCGAGCGGTCGGCCGACCAGCGACGCGGCGCGGCGTACGGCCGAGGCGTGGGAGAGGCCGTGGAACCCGTAGCGCTGCAGCTGCCAGCGGTGGTTCCACTCGCGCGGCAACGCGTAGGTGCGTGCGGCCGGGCTCATCGTGGCGTGGAAGGCGGTGTCGAAGCAGGCGACCGAGGGCACCTCGACGAGGCGAGACACCTCGCGGATGCCGGCGACCGCCCGCGGCTGGTGCAGCGGCGCGAGGTCGGCGATCGAGTCGAGATAGTCGAGCACACCGTCGTCGACGACCACCGGCTCGGTGAACCGGGTGCCACCGTGCACGACCCGGTGGCCGACTGCCGCCACGTCGCCGCACCCGGACAGGAACTCCTCGATCGGCTCGACGTGACCGACGCCCTGCCACCGCTCGATCGTGGTGGAGTCGGCAACGTCGGTGCCGTCGAGCACTGCCAGCTTCAGGCTGGAGGAGCCGGCGTTGACGACCAGCACGCGGTCGTCGGCCGGGTCAGGAGTCGCCACGCCACTCCCACTCCCGCACCTCGGGCATGTCCTCGCCGTGCACCCGGATGTAGCGACGGTGCTCGATCAGCCGGTCCTTGAGCCACTCGCGTGCGTGCGCCGACACGTCCTGCAGCCGGGGCACCCGGTCGATCACGTCCAGCGCCAGGTTGAACCGGTCGATCTGGTTGAGCACGGTCATGTCGAAGGGAGTGGTCGTGGTGCCCTCCTCCTTGTAGCCGCGCACGTGGAAGTTGTCGTGGTTCGTGCGCCGGTAGGTCAGGCGGTGGATCAGCCACGGATAGCCGTGGTAGGCGAAGATCACCGGCTTGTCGCGGGTGAACAACGCGTCGAAGTCGGCCGAAGAGAGTCCGTGCGGATGCTCGCGGTCGTCCTGCAGCCGCATCAGGTCGACCACGTTGACGAACCGCACCTTGAGGTCGGGGAAGAAGCCCCGGAGCAGCTCGGCGGCCGCGAGCGCCTCCATGGTCGGCACGTCGCCGGCGCAGCCGAGCACCACGTCGGGCGCCACACCGGCATCGGTGCTCGCCCACGGCCAGATCCCGATGCCCTTGGTGCAGTGCTCGATGGCGTCCTCCATGGCGAGGTACTGCAGCGCCGGCTGCTTGCCCGCGACGATCACGTTGACGTACTGCCGGCTGCGCAGGCAGTGGTCCGCGACCGACAGCAGGCAGTTCGCGTCCGGCGGCAGGTAGACCCGGATGACGTCGGCCTTCTTGTTGACCACGTGGTCGATGAACCCGGGGTCCTGGTGGGAGAAGCCGTTGTGGTCCTGGCGCCACACGTGCGAGGTGAGCAGGTAGTTCAGGCTCGCGACCGGTCGCCGCCACGGGATGTCGTCGGTGACCTTCAGCCACTTCGCGTGCTGGTTGAACATCGAGTCGATGACGTGGATGAACGCCTCGTAGCACGAGAACAGGCCGTGTCGGCCGGTGAGCAGGTAGCCCTCCAGCCAGCCCTCGCAGGTGTGCTCGGAGAGGATCTCCATCACCCGGCCGTCGGGTGCCAGGTGGTCGTCGAGGGGGACGATCTCGGCGTCCCAGGTGCGGTCGGTGGCATCGAGCACGTCCTGGAGCCGGTTGGAGTTGTTCTCGTCGGGCGAGAACATCCGGAAAGTGTGCAGGTTGCGCGCCATCACGTCGCGCAGCCAGGTGCCGAGCACCTTGGTCGACTCGACGGCGCCCGTGCCGGGCCGCTCCACCGGCACGGCGTAGTCGGTGAAGTCGGGGAGGCGCAGGTCGCGGAGCAGGAGTCCGCCGTTCGCGTACGGCGTCGCGCTCATCCTGCGGTCGCCGACGGGGTGCAGCTCGCCGATCTCGGGGACCGGCGCGCCGGTGTTGTCGAACAGCTCCTCGGGACGGTAGCTGCGCATCCAGTCCTCGAGGACCTGGCGGTGCGCGTCGTTGGTGCGGGCGTCGGCGAACGGCACCTGGTGGGAGCGCCACGATCCCTCGATCTGCTTGCCGTCGAGCTTGTCAGGCCCGGTCCAGCCCTTGGGCGAGCGCAGCACGATCATCGGCCAGCGGGCTCGCTCGGTGCTCCGGTCCCCTCTTCCGTCGGCACTGCGCGCCTGCTGCTGGATGTCACGGATCTCGTCGAGGCAGCGGTCCAGCGTCGCGGCGAACGCCTGGTGCATCGTCGCCGGGTCGTCGCCGGAGACGACGTACGGCGTGTGGCCGTACCCGCGCAGCAGCGCCTCGAGCTCCTCGTCGGGGATCCGGGCGAGCACGGTCGGGTTCGCGATCTTGTATCCGTTGAGGTGCAGGATCGGCAGCACCGCGCCGTCGCGGCGCGGGTCGAGGAACTTGTTCGAGTGCCAGCTGGTCGCGAGCGGCCCGGTCTCCGCCTCGCCGTCGCCGACGATCGCGGCGACCACGAGATCAGGGTTGTCGAACGCCGCGCCGTACGCGTGCGAGAGCGAGTAGCCCAGCTCGCCGCCTTCGTGGATCGACCCAGGCGTCTCCGGGGCGACGTGGCTCGGGATGCCGCCCGGGAACGAGAACTGGGTGAACAGCTGCCCGATGCCCTCCTCGTCCCGGCCGATGTGGGCGTAGATCTCGCTGTAGGTGCCCTCGAGCCAGGCGCTCGCGACCAGTCCGGGACCCCCGTGACCCGGGCCGATGACGTACATCATCTGCAGGTCGCGGGCCATGATCGCGCGGTTGAGGTGGGCGTAGACGAAGTTGAGCCCAGGTGTGGTGCCCCAGTGGCCGAGCAGCCGCGGCTTCACGTGCTCGGGTGCGATCGGCTCGCGCAGCAGCGGGTTGGCCATCAGGTAGATCTGCCCGACGCTCAGGTAGTTGGCTGCGCGCCACCAGGCGTCGATGCGGCGGAGCTGGTCGGCGTCGAGCGGTTGCTCCTGCGGGGCGCTGCCGGCAGGCGCGCTCGTGGCGGCGTGCGTCATGGGCGTGCTCCTCCTCGGGCGCCTGCCTCAGGCGCACATGGCAATCTGGTGTCCCCACATTCGCGCGGCCAGGGGCGAAAGTCACGCGAGTCGGGCGTGAACCAGCTATGCGGGGTGCCCTGGCTCCATGTCGTCGACGTCGTCGAGCGTGATCGGATCGGCGGCGTCCTCGGGACCGGCCTCGGGACCTGCGTCGATCGGCTCGAGCAGGAACCCCACGTGGTCACCGAGGGGCCGTTGCTCGATGATCCGGCCGACGACGTGCGACGGACACCCCTCCAGCACCGGTACGCCGCCCGGTCCGGGCCGCCACTCCACCCGGGCGAGCTTGTCGGTCCGGTCGCCGGTCTCGCCGCCGAACAGCTCGGCCAGGTCGCGCTGGTCGGTGGCGAGGACGTGCACCGCGAGCACCTCGGCCCGGCGCGCCACCCGGAAGGTGTGGTTCTTCTCCGAGAGGCAGACCAGGAACCGGGGCGGGTCGATGCTGGTCTGGGTGGCGAACCCCACGAGGCAACCGGATCGCTCGGTGCCGTCGGTGGTGGTGACCACGAACATCGGGTAGTCGAGGGCCTCGGCGAACCGGTCGAACTCCTCGGTGCTCAGTGGCCGCGGCTCCATCCGGGGATGGTGGCACACCCGTCGGGAAGGCCGGTCCCGCACCCGATCCGGTGCTGGGACTTTCGGCTCCGGACCCGGGTCCTTCTCCTGTTACTCGCCGGTCACGGCGGTGGTTGCGTGGAAGGGGACAACCGAACAAAGGAGGGCGTCATGACGCAGTTACTTCACCGCGCTGCGCATCGGGAACACGTAGGCACAACCAAGGTCGCGGACGCGGGTCAGTCGACCACCGGTACCGGCACCGTGATCGCGACGAAGTCCTCCGGCGAGCAGCACCTCCTGGGGCTGCCGCAGTCCACCGCCCTGGTCATGGGCAGCATCATCGGCGTCGGCATCTTCAGCCTTCCGTACGCAATCGCCTCCTACGGGCCGATCAGCCTGGCCGCCTTGGGTGCGGCCACCGTCGGCGCGGTCGCGCTGGCCTTCATGTTCTCGGTGCTGGCGCGACGGGTACCGTCCAGTGGCGGGCCCTACGCCTACGCGCGTGCCGCGTTCGGCAACGCGTTCGGCTTCAGCCAGGCGTGGCTGTACTGGATCACGGCGTGGGCCGGCAACGCGGCGATCGCCGTCGGCTGGGTGTTCTACGTCGAGCAGTTCGTCAACAAGGGCGGCGCCAAGGCGGGCAGCATCGCGATCGCCCTGACCGGCCTGTGGATCCCCGCACTGGTCAACCTCAGCGGCGTCCGCAACGCCGGATGGTTCCAGCTGTGGACCACGGTGCTGAAGTTCATTCCGCTGGCCCTGATGGCCACCATCGGGTTGTTCTTCATCCAGTCCGGCAACTTCACGCCGTGGAACACCAGCGGTAGCTCGAGCATGTCGGCGATCGGCGACGCGATGGCGATCTGCCTGTTCGCCTACCTCGGCGTCGAGACCGCCGCGGTCGCGGCCGGCAAGGTCCGCAACGCGGAGAAGAACGTCGGCCGGGCGACCGTCTACGGCACCCTCGCGAGCGCCGTGGTGTACCTGCTGTCCCTGGTCGCGGTGTTCGGCATCCTGCCGGCGAGCGCCCTGGCGCTCGACGCGAACCAGGCGTCGTACTCCGCTGCCGCCAACGAGGTCGCCGGCGGCACCTGGCTCGGGTACGTCGTCGCGGCAGCTGTCGTGGTCTCCGGCATCGGCGCCCTGAACGGCTGGACGCTGATCGTCGCGGAGATGCCGCTTGCGGCCGCCAAGGACGGGCTGTTCCCGGAGGCCTTCGGGAAGCTCTCGAGCCGGAAGGTGCCGGCGTTCGGCATCGTCGTCTCGACGTTCCTGGCCTCGATCGCGATGCTGATCAGCTACTTCGGTGCTGACGGCGCGACCGTGTTCACGACCCTGGTGCTGATGACGGGCATCACCGCCGCCATCCCGTACGCCGCCTCGGCGCTGGCCCAGCTCAAGTGGCGCTGGGTCGACAACAGGAAGGGCAGCACCCGGCACTTCGCCCTCGACCTGTTCGTCGCGGTCGTCGCGCTCGTGATGTCGGTGGCGTTCGTGTACTACTCGCGCAACACCGGGCAGGCGCACTGGTACGTGACCTGGGGTCCGTTCCTGATGGCCGGAGGCGCCGCGGTACTGGGCATCCCGGTCTACGCGGCACAGAAGAAGCACATGACCGAGCCAGAACCGGTCCCTGAGTACAGGTGACCGGAGCGGTCATGACCTTCCATGTGGATTCCGAGGTCGGTCGGCTCAGACAGGCGATCGTGCATCGCCCGGGGGTGGAGCTGAGCCGGCTGACCCCGGGAAACGTCGACGAGCTGCTGTTCGACGACGTGCTGTGGGCGGCGAGGGCGCGTGAGGAGCACGACGCCTTCGTCGCCCAGCTCCGGCGCGCGGGAGTCGAGGTGCATCTCTTCGGCGACCTGCTCGCCGAGTCGCTCGACCAGCCGGGCGCCCGGACGTTCCTCCAGGAACGGCTGACCACGGCCACCCGCTTCGGGACCGCGCTCGACGGCCCGCTCGACGAGCTGGTCGCCGCCACTCCGGCGCCCCGGCTCGCCGAGGTCCTGATCGGGGGGTTGCTCAGGTCCGAGGTGGCCGACCGGATCACCGCTCCGAGCCTGCTGATGGCGCACCTGCGTGACGACGACTTCCTGCTGCGACCGTTGCCCAACCACCTGTTCCAGCGCGACAACGTCGCCTGGGTGTACGACGGGGTGTCGGTCAACCCGATGGCCAAGCCGGCTCGCAAGCGGGAGACGATCAACAGCCGGCTGGTCTACAACTTCCACCCGATGTTCAAGGGCAAGGTCGACTTCCTCTACGGGAACGACTCCCTCGCGCACGAGCCCTCGACGGTCGAGGGCGGTGACGTCACCGTGATCGGCAACCGCGCGGTGATGATCGGCCTCAGCGAGCGGACCACGCCCCAGGGCGTCGAGACGCTCGCCCGGGCGCTGTTCACCACGGCCAAGGCCGACACCGTCATCGCCGTCGAGCTGCCGCGCGAGCGGGCGTTCATGCACCTCGACACCGCGATGACGATGGTCGACCGGGACGCGTTCAGCGTCTACCCGTACCTCCCGGCCGACCTGCGCTCCTTCACCCTGCGCGCGACCGGCGAGGACGGCGACTTCAAGCTCGAGGAGAACCTCGACCTGTTCCCGGTGGTGGCCGACGTGCTCGGCCTCGACCGGATCCGGGTGCTGCGCACCCCGATCGACCGGATGGGCGCCCAGCGCGAGCAGTGGGACGACGGCAACAACTTCCTGGCCGTCGCACCCGGCGTCATCCTCGGCTACGAGCGCAACACCACCACCAACCAGTACCTGGCCGACGAGGGCGTCCAGGTCATCTCGGTGGTGGGGTCCGAGCTCGGTCGCGGCCGTGGCGGCCCGCGCTGCATGACCTGCCCGATCGAGAGGGATCCCGCCTAGCAGACCCTCTAGCTGGCCAGGTCGGCGTCGGCCGGGTAGCCCAGCAGCATCAGGCCGGACACGGCGTCGAGAGCCTCGACCCAGGCGTCGGTCATGTACGACGTCCAGGCCGCACCGCCGATCTCGGCCATCGCCGCGACCATGCATTCGGTGACCGCGTCGTACATCGCGGGCTGCACTCCCCAGCCGGCATGCCGCGCGCCCAGCTCACCGAGGGTCTCGGTGAGCCAGACCGGGTCGTCGAGGTGGTCGACGACGGAGACGATCGCACTGCGCAGCATCTTCGCCTGCCGCCCGAGGTCGCGGTGCATCTCCTCGGGAAAGAGCGGGCGCACGGCTGGATGTCGCTCGAAGAGGATCGTGTAGAACCTCGTGGTGAGCCCGTCGTCGGGGGTGTCGACGAGGGCCAGGCTGGTCTCGAGAGTCTCGGCGTCCATGGCCCGACGCTGCCGCAGTCCTGTTAACCGCGGCAGCCTCGGATGTCGCAGGCGTGTGAACTCGCGCTCACAGTGCCGGACCGGCTCACGCCGGCCGGATCTGGATGGCCGGATCTGGATGGCCTAGGCGAACTCGAAGACCAGCCGCGCCGGCACGTCGCCCGCGAGCACCTCGTCGAAGCAGGCGTTGACGTCCTCGAGCCTGCGGGTCTCGGCGACGACGCGGGTACGGCCGTGGGCGTGCAGGTCGAAGACGTCGTGCAGGTCGTTGCGGGTGCCGACCAGCGAACCGGTCACGCTGATGCCCTTGAGGACCGTCTCGAAGACCGGCAGCTCCAGCCGGTTGTCCGCCGGCAGCCCGACGATGACGAGCCGGCCGTTCGGGTTGAGCGCGGCGTGCGCTGCGTGCATCGCAGCCGGCGACGGAACCGTCACCAGGGCGAGGTCGACGCCACCAAGGGCCTCGAGCTCCGCAGCCTGGTCGCCACGGGCATCGACGACGTGGTCGGCGCCGAGGTCCTTGGCCAGCTGCAGCTTCTCGTCCTCGACGTCGATCGCGACCGTCGTGGCGCCGAAGATCTTCGCGTACTGGAGGCCGAGGTGGCCCAGGCCGCCGATGCCGACGACCGCAGCCGTCTCGCCCGGTTGCGGGCGACCGACCTTGATCGCCTTGTACGTCGTGACACCGGCGCAGGTCAGCGGCGCAGCGTCGAAGGCGCTGATCCCGTCGGGCACCTTCACCACGTGCGACGCGTAGCCGATCGCGTACTCGGCGTACGAGCCGTCGATCGTGTAGCCCATGTAGGCCGGTGCGGTGCAGTAGGTCTCCCAGCCGCCGACGCAGTAGCGGCAGTGGCCGCAGGCCAGCCCGAGCCAGGGCAGCGCGACGCGGTCACCGACGGCGACGAGGTCGACGTCTTCGCCGACGCTCTGGACGTGGCCGACGCCCTCATGGCCCGGGATCAGCAGGTCCTTGGGCTTGACCGGCCAGTCGCCGCGGGCGGCGTGGATGTCGGTGTGGCACAGGCCGCTGGCCTCGATCTTGACCAGCACCTGGCCGGGACCGGGTGTCGGGACCGGGATCTCGCGGATCTCCAGCGGTGCTCCGAGTGCAGGGACGACGGCAGCCTTCATGACGCTCTCCTCGATGGTGGGTTCACAAATCCGACCTACACAGCCATCCCATGCCCCGAGCGACCGCGGCGGCAGATCGAGAGGTCCCCGGTCGGGGGGCCCAACGGCCCGCGGTCGCCCGGTCGTGCGGGAGCGGTGTGGGTTGCGGCGCACGTGGGTAAAGGTGTCGGTAGAGGTGTCGGGGGAGGCACACGAGAGGAAACGCCATGACCGAGCGCGAGTCGCTCGCCATCCAGTCCGACCTGAGCGGCGTCGAGCCGGCGCGGGTGATCGCGTGCATCGAGGCCTGCTTCGAGTGCGCCCAGACGTGCACGGCGTGCGCCGACGCCTGCCTGGTCGGCCCCGCGGTCGCCGAGCTGGCCGCGTGTGTGCAGGCGAACCTCGAGTGCGCCGACCTCAGCGACTCGACCGGTCGGTTGCTGTCGCGGCGTACCGGTCAGCACACCAACCTGGTCCGCGCCTTCCTGGACACCTGCGCGGCCACCTGCGCGGCCTGCGCCGAGGAGTGCGAGCGGCACGCAGCCTACGAGCACTGCCGAGAGTGCGCCGAGGCCTGTCGCGCGTGCGAGCGTGCGTGCCGGGCACTGGTCGACGTCCTCTAGGAGGAGCTCAGGCGGTCTCGCGCCCGCGGACCTCGTCGACCGGTACGACGCCGAGGTGGCGATCGTTGGCGCGGTGGACCGGCCACACCTGGCCGCCGATCCGGTGCGTCGCCGCGACCAGGTAGCGGCCCCAGGCGCGGTCACCGACGTGCCAGGCATCGCGGCCCGGACGACTGACCAGGATCGCGACGGACCCCCCGCCCCCGGGGCCGTCGAGGATCTCGCGGCACACCGTGACCACCTCGTCGACCTCCAGGTCATACGGTCCGTCGGGCAGGTCCTCGATGCTCAGCAGCGGGCCGAGGAGGCGACCGTCGGGCTCGAGGAACAGCAGCCACAGACGCCTGTCGGAGAACCTCAGCCGGCCCATGAGCGCGCGCCACGCGCGGGTCAGGTCGGCCGGCGTACGGATCGCCGGCATCTGGTCCGGCGGCAGCAGCGGGACCAGGTCGTCGGAGAGGAGTCGTCGGAGACGGAGTCGTCGGAGACGGAGTCGTCGGAGATGGAGTCGTCGGGTGTCTCGTCGCTCATGGACACGATCGTGGCCCTGTCTCGCCTGCCCCCGCGGGCGGGATCCACAGCCGCCTCGGCCACGGGTAACCGGGGCGCGCCGGGATCCTCACAGGGCCACGACCGCGGGTCAGGAGCCGACCTTCCAGGTGACCATGTCGGCGACCGAGTCCGACAGACCGAGCTCGACCGAGCGGATCGTCCGGCCGTCCGGGACCGAGAACACGACGTACCCGGTGACCGACTTCCCCGGCGCGAGCTTCAGCTTGGCTCCGAGCAGTTGCCGGCCCTTGACGCCGGTCACCGTCTTGGCGACCGGGTGGGAGACGCCGAGGGTGTCCACGAGGTGCACTCGCGTCGCGATCGGGACGTCCCAGCGGACCAGACCGCGGTTGGTGAGCTGGACCGGTACGACGACCAGGTGCTGGCCCTTGGCCACCTTCCCCGCGGTCGGCAGGGCCGTGGCGGGCGCCCCAGCGAGGACCACGGCGGCCGGGTGGAGCTGGCTGGCTTCGACGGTGACGGCGGTGCCGACCGTGGTCGGAGCGTCCTTGGCGAAGAGGTCCTGACCCCACGCGACGACACCGGAGACCCGCGGGGCGGCCACGATCACCAGCGCGACCAGGAACGCGCCGAGCGCCACCTGGAGCAACGCGCGTCGGGGCAGCCGGCGGCCGGTCTCCTGCTCGACTGCCTCGGAGGTCGCCGCCTTCGCACTCCGGACCAGCGTGGCGAGCTTGGCCGGCCTTTCCTGCTTGATCGGCTCGAGGGGGGCGAACTCGGGTCGCTCGATGCGTTCAGCCGGCTGTGTCGTCGCGTCCGGCCGCTTGCTGTCGCGAGCGTCGCTCTCGGCGCGGCGCCGAGCTCTCGCGGCCTCGCGTTCCCGGATTGCGGCGAGGTCCGCGGCACGCTCGGCCGCGTCGCGGTCGAACACGTCGTGGGAGTCAGGCGTCGACCCGACTGCCTGAGTGGCGAGTGCCGCCTCGGCCTCGGCCGCGGCAACGGCGGCCGCAGCAGCCTCGCGCTCGGCCTGCACGCGGGCTTCCTGCTCGGCAAGCTCACGAGCCTCCTGCTCGGCCTTCGCCAGAGCCTCCCGCTCGGCAAGCTCACGAGCTCCTGCTCGGCCTTCGCGAGCCTCCCGCTCGGCACTAGGGCCTCCCGCTCGGCCTGCTCCTTGGCCTCCCGCTCGGCAAGCTCCTTGGCCTCCTGCTCGGCCTTCGCCAGAGCCTCCCGCTCGGCAAGCTCCCGGGCCTCCCGCTCGGCACGCTCCTTGGCCTCCCGCTCGGCAAGCTCACGAGCCTCCTGCTCGGCCTTCGCCGGCCTCCCGCTCGGCGAGCTTCGCCTGGGCCTCCCGCTCGGCAAGCTCCTTGGCCTCCCGCTCGGCAAGCTCCTTGGCCTCCCGCTCGGCACTCGCCGGAGCCTCCCGCTCGGCAAGCTCCTTGGCCTCCCGCTCGGCCTTCGCCTGGGCCTCCCGCTCGGCACGCTCCTTGGCCTCCCGCTCGGCCAGCTCGCCTGAGCCTCCCGCTCGGCAAGCTCCCGAGCCTCCCGCTCGGCAAGCTCCTTGGCCTCCCGCTCGGCAAGCTCACTTGGCCTCCCGCTCGGCAAGCTCACTGGGCCTCCCGCTCGGCACGCTCACGGGCCTCCTGCTCGGCCAGCCCGCGGGCCTCCTGCTCGGCCTTCGCCTGGGCCGCACGCTCGGCAAGCTCCTGGGCCTCCTGCTCGGCCAGCCGGAGCGCCTCTTCCTCGACGCGCCTCAGGGCCTCGCGCGCCTTGACCTCGCGCGCCTCGCGGTCCGCGCGATCCTCGGCCTCGCGCTCTCGTGCCTCGACGGCTGCGCGCTCCTGCCCTTCGCGGGCCGCGGCCTCCTGAGCCTCCCGTTCGGCACGCTCACGCGCCTCGCGCTCGGCGCGACCGCGGGCTTCGGCCTCCTCGACCTCACGCTCCCAGAGCTCGGCCTCGAGCATCGCGGCGTCGACATCGACCGGTTCGGCCGACACCGCAGACGGAACGACAGCGGCCCTGCTCCCGGTGAGCTCGCGCCAGAGCGCGGCACCGGCGTCGTGGATCACCGAGTCCGACGGCTGCGCGTTCGAGGGTGCCTGGTCGACGGCCGGTTCGGCGGCGATCTCCTCGACCGGCTCCGCCAGGTTCTTCGGGGTACGACGCGAGCCTCGCCGGCCCCACAGTCCACGTGACTTGGCAGGGGCGACGTCGCTCGGCGGCACCACCTCGGCCGCCGTCGACGTCTCCACCTCCGCGCCCATCAACCGCGCGAACGTCTCGATCGACACGGCCTCGTCGGTAGGAGGTGTCTGCACAGCCACCGGCTCGACAGCCACCGGCTCGACAGCCACCGGCTCGGGAACCACCGGCTCGGGAACCACTGGCTCCGGAGCCCCGGCTCGGGCACGACCGGCACGCGAAGGTCGGGCTCGGGCACGACCGGAACCTCCGGC
Organism: uncultured Actinomycetota bacterium; assembly: GCA_963805425.1. GTDB lineage: Bacteria > Actinomycetota > Actinomycetes > Propionibacteriales > Nocardioidaceae > Marmoricola. Next base: position 179,191 of record CAWDUF010000014.1, read on the forward strand.
GCGACCACCGCGGGCGGCAGCACGATCGGCTCGAGCGGCACCGGTGCCAGCGCCACCGGCCGTGGCGCGAGCGGGACCGAGCCGATCCCGTCGGTCAGGGCCCGCGACGCCTGACCGATCGCACGGGAGTCGAGCAGCTCGGGCTGGCTGGTCAGGACGTCAAGGATGTTCTCGCTCGCGCACAGAGCGACGCCGGCGACCACGCCGGTAATCGTCTCGAGGCGCTCGAAGCAGAGCATCGGGAGCACCGGGATCCCGCCGAGCATCTCGCGGACGACGTCGGCGTCGGCGATCACCGCGGCCAGGTCGTCGGCACGGTCGTCGCCGCCTACGACGAGCGCGTGCTCGGTCACCGAGATCTGACCCGACCAGGCGACGGTGGCGACGACGTACACGCCCGACGGTCCGACGAGGATGTGGTCGATCCCGCGATCGTCGGCGCTCGGGATGGCCACGTCGTGGAGCACGAGCCATCCGAGTACGCGCAGCAGGTCAAGACCAGCAGCCGTCGCCTGCTGGGCTTCGCCCTTCCGCTGACGTGAGCGACGCCCCGATCGTCCGGGGGCATTCTTCTTCACAGTCACCGCAGTATGGGCCGATACTTCAGCCATGTCCCTCCCCGTGCTCCTCCTATTGGGACATTACTAACAAAACGGACATTCGTCGATAGTCAGAGCGGACTATTCGAACGATCTCCGTTCGGCCGAGCCGGGGAGGGCGGCCGATTCCTAGCTGCTGCGGTGCTGGCCGGACCGTGCGTCGGCACGCGCCTGCGCCGCGCCCGCGTCGGCCCGCGCCTCGGGGTCGATGGCGTCCTGACGGTCGGCGTGGGCGCTGACGTCGGCGTCGGCGTCGGCATCGGCGTCGGCATCGGCGTCGGGGCCCCCATCAGCCGCCTCGGCCGAGTTGTCCCGGGCGTCCGGGTCGATCCGGTCGGCTTCGGCGAGCACCTCGTCACGCCGCTGCACGTGCTCGTCGACGGTCGACCTCATGTCCTTCAGCTCGGACTCGAGCCGATGGGCCTCCGCCTTCCTGCGGTCCGCCTCGGCACGCATCTCGCGGGCTCGCGCCTCCGCTGCGTCCGCCTCGGCCTGGTGCCGGCGGATTCCCTCATGGGTCACGGCTGCCTGCTCCCGGAGCTCCTGCGCACGCTCGCGGTTCCGGTCCTGCCGACGCCCGGACGCGCGGCGACCCAGTGCGACGACGACGGCAATGACGACCAGCGCGACGACGACGGCCACGATCACCCAGATCACGGTCGATGTGTCCATGGTTCCCTCCTTGATTCCCCTCGTACGCCGCCCGGTACCCCGGCACGAAGGAGCCAATCCCGGCCGTGCTGGACCGTGGCGTCCTCCGCCTGCCAGGGCCATCCCCCAGCCGTGGCCGTGCACCGCGGCCAGCGCCGTGAAGCGCGCGTGAACCCGTCCTCGCCCAGCACGTCGACCACCGAGGTCGGTCGATCCGCGACGTGGCCGAGCAGCCGGCACACGGGCGCCTCCTCGCCGTCGCGGGGTCGTTCGGAGAATCCCGCGCCGCGCCCCCGCCGGACAAGCACAGCGGAGATGTGCTGGGATCGCGGGGTGCGCGACGGTGACTGGCCCCTCCCTGATCGGGCCGACCTGCGCGACCGGCTCGTCGCGGCGTACTCGACCGACCGCGGCTACCACGACACCCGGCACCTGACCGAAGTACTCACCAGGCTCGACGAGATCGGGGAGGGCGACAACGTCGAGGTGGTGCTCGCGGCCTGGTTCCACGACGCGGTCTACGACGGCCGGCCCGGCGCCGAGGAGCGATCGGCCGTCCTCGCCGAGGCCGAGCTGGCGGGATGCGTCGTCGACGGCCGAGCGGTCGACGTCGCCGAGGTCGCCCGCCTGGTCCGGCTCACCGCGCATCACGAGCCGACGCCCGGTGATCGCAACGGCGAGGCACTCTGCGACGCCGACCTGGCCATCCTGGCGGCGCCCGGGGAGCGCTACCGCGAGTACGTCGACGGCGTGCGCCGCGAGTACGCCGCCCACTCCGACGACGACTTCCGCGCCGGCCGGCTGGCCGTGCTCGACGACCTCGCCTCGCGCGAAACGCTCTTCCGAACGGCGTACGCGCGCGAGCACTGGGAGCCGCGTGCGCGGGAGAACCTGGCCGCCGAGATCGCCGACCTCAGCTAGCGCTCTGCCGCTTCCGCCTCCGCAGCCCGGCCCGCGTCAGCCGGGCGACCAGGTCCCGGCTCCGGACCGGAACCGCCCCGGCGGCCACCAGGTCGTCGTAGAACTCCGCCGGCACGTCGTAGTGGTCGCCGTCGAACCCGCGCGCCGGCACTCCCGTGCGGGCGGCGAACTCGTGCAGCTCGTCGTAGGAGCTGTCCGACGCGAGGTGCGACCACATCCGACCACGCGAGGGCACCTGCGGCGGGTCGATCAGGATCGTCACCGGTACAGGCTAGCGACGCGTGACCGGACCCGGACCGGACGCCCGGCGAGGTGATCCCTACGCTCTCCTGGTGACCACCGAGGAGCTCCAGATCACCCGCGGCGACGGCGTGGTCGAGGTCGTCTTCAACCGACCCGACCGCCGCAACGCCTTCACCGCCGCGATGTACGCCGGCATGCGGGAGCTCTGCGACGAGCTCCGCGAGGATCGGTCGACGCGGGTGCTCGTGATGCGCGGCGCCGGCGGGAAGGCGTTCGCGGCCGGCAACGAGATCTCCGACTTCCTCGACCGCGACGCGGTCAGCTACGAGGAGAGCATCCGGCAGCTGCTGGTCGCGCTCTTCGAGCTGCCGCAGGTGACCGTTGCCGCGGTCGACGGCGCCTGCGTGGGCGGCGGCCTGGCCGTGGCGACGCACTGCGACCTGCGGATCTGCACCCCGCACTCGCGCTTCGGCTACCCGATCGCGCGCACCCTGGGCAACGCGCTCTCGGCATCGATCGTCTACCGCTGCGCCGCGGTCTTCGGCGAGTCGCTGACCCGCGAGATGCTGCTCACGTCGCGGCTCACCAGCGCCGACCGCGCGTACGCCGTCGGCGCCGTGATGGCGGTCGTCGACGACCTCGACGCCGAGGTCGAGCACGTCGTCCGCGGGTTGCTCGAGGCGTCCGCGGTGACCATGCGAGCCACCAAGGACCAGCTCACCCAGCGCGCGCACCTGCTCGAGGCCGAGCCGGACTCCGACGCCGCCCTCCTCGCCGAGGTCTACGGCGGCCCGGACTTCGCCGAGGGCGTGCGTGCCTTCCTCGCCAAGGAGAAGCCGGCCTTCGGGTGAGGCCCGACTAGGGTCGGTTGCGGCCGAGGTCGTCGTGCGCCTGCACCCACTCCTCGGCGACCACCGCGGCGCCGAGCGAGAACTCGCCGGCGAGCACGGTCGCGGCGACGATCTCGGCGAGCTTGAGCACCTTGCCGGTGCCGTAGCAGCCGAGCATCTCCAGGCACTCCCGCTGGGTCGGCAGCCCGGTGCCGCCGCCGTACGTCGCCACGATCAGCGCCGGGATGCGTCACCGCCGCGTAGTAGTCGCCGTTGGGCAGCAGCTCGGAGAACCCGTACGCCGCCGAGCTCTCCGCGACGTTGGCCACGTCCTGGCCGGTCGCGATGAACAGTGCGGTGATGCCGTTCGCGGAGTGGCTGCCCGTTGTTGTTGACGCCCGACATGAAGCCGCCCAGGTTGCCCAGCAGCCGGGCCTTGAACAGCTTGTCGGTGGTGACGTTCATGTGCTGCTCGACCAGCGCCGCCGGCAGCGTGATCTCCGCGACCACGCGCTTTCCGCGCGTGTGCAGCATGTTGACCACTGAGGACTTCTTGTCGGTGGCGAACTGCCCCTCGAGGTAGGAAGTGCACCTCGCCCGGGTAGTTCTGCTTGATCCACGCGCACGCGGCGAAGGTCGCCTTGCCGGTCATGTTCTGCCCGGCCGCGTCGCCGGTGGAGTAGTTGAACCGCGTGTAGAGCAGCTTGCGAGGCCGAGAACTTCTGGATCTCGATCAGCTTGCCGGACCTCGTGGTCGCTTCCGCCGCCGCGGCGATCTCCTCGAAGTGCGCGTCGAGCCAGGCACTGAACGCCTTGACCTCGCGGGCGCTGTCGAAGTGAACACCGGCGCCCGCTGCATCTTGTCGTCGAGCACCGTGGTGGTGATCCCGCCGGCCTCGCGCATCAGCTTCATCCCGCGGCTGTACGACGCGACCAGCGTCCCCTCGGTCGTGGCAAGAGGCACGAAGAACTCACCCTGCGCGTGCTCGCCGTTGACCAGCAGCGGCCCGGCCAGCCCGATCGGCACCTGCGCGACCCCGAAGAAGTTCTCGATGTTGCCCGGCAGCGCGGCCGGGTCGAGCGTGTAGGACGCGACGTGCTCCAGATTGCTGCCGGTTACCTCGCGGACGAACTGCTGTCGCGCCGCGATCGGCTCGGGCCCGTAGTCGTCGTCCTTGTCGCGCGGGATCTTGCGGTCGGTCATGCGGGAAGGATGCCAGTTGGCGACCCCGGACCCGCCCACTGGTCGATCCGCGGCAGCCCGTCGTAGCTCTCCCGCAGCCATCGACGCACCTCGTAGGTCGCGACCACGTCGCTGCGGTTGTAGGACCGCAGCCAGGTGACCGCGTCGTCGTCGCCGCCGACCGCTGCCGCGTGCTGCAGCATCGAGAGGTCGCCGCCGGGGTCGTCGACGTCCCAGCGGAAACCGATCGCGGTCGCGACGACCTTGAGCCCGTTGCCGGCACCGGTCACCACGGCACTGCGGAAGACCGTCGCCAGGTCGACCCACTCGGCCGCGATCGTCGTCTCGAGCTCGTCGGCCCTCGGCAGCCGCGGGACCGCCGCCTTCCGCACGATCCGGCGCATGCCGATCAGCTCGGCCGCCGTCCAGTGGTAGACCCGGAGCTCGCCGTCGAGGCGCAGTGCCTCGGCCCGTCGCTGGGCGAGGTGGTCCCAGAAGCGCAGGAACACCTCCGCCTCGACCTCGTCGGTGAGCTCGTCGTAGGAGTCGATCGCGACGTACTCCCCCGGCTCCCCGGCGACCGTCGGCAGCACCCCCCACAGGTAGCTGCGCGACTCCGGGTCGGACTCCAGGTCCACGTCGAGCTCGACCACGGCCGGCGGCAGGTCGAGATCACCGGCTCCGCGGCGCCGGTGCGGCGCGCCGGCCACGACGACCCTGGCCTCGTCGATGGTCGGAGTGAGCTTGCCGACCTTCGCGCTCCGGTACGACGCGGTGAGCTCGTCGACCCGCTCCAGGAACTCACCGCAGGTCGTCACGCCCACCGCCTCGACCACTCCGGGCCGCTTGTCGAGCACGTCGGCGAGCGGTGCGCCCGGGTCGGCGTCCTCGACCCTGCGCCACATCGCGTCGGTGAGCTCGTCGACGGCGAGCGACGTCGGCACGTCGAGCCCGGCCACCGCCTGGCGGGTGAGCACGCCGCGATCGCGGTGCTCGACGTACCGGGGCCAGGTCGAGCCGGACAGCAGCGACACGTGGTCGCACGCGACCAGCTCCGCGCGGCAGACCTCACGCCACGGGCAGCCGTGGCACTCCGAGATCCACACCGGCACGACCTTGGCCGGCAGGTCCGCACCGTCGATGCGGGCCTGGGTGTGCAGCGCGATGTCGAGACGGAACGCGAACTCGTGGTCGTACACCTCCAGCCACGTCGCCGGCTCCGCCTGCCACCACACCGAGCGACGTGGCACGTCGAGGTCGATCCACCACAGCAGCCCGTGCCGGTCGAGGATCGCCCCACGGGCCGGTCCCGGAGCGGCGTACCCGTGGTGCTCGAGCATCCGCCAGTAGTGCGCGAGCTGGAGCGCGTCGTCGTGCTCACGGTCGGCCTTGAGCCGCAGCTCGGGGTCGCTCGACGCGGCCGCAGGCCACGGCTCGGCGGGCGACGACCACCGCGCTCGCTCGGACGTCGCGCTCGCCTTCTCGGTGACCCGCGTCTTCTGGGTGACCCGCGTCTTCTGGGTGACCCGCGTCTTCTGGGTGACTCGCGCCTTCTGGGTGACCCCGTGCAGCTTCACGTCGCCGGGCAGGTAGCCACCGTCGACCCGGATCAGCAGGTCGGGCTTGCCGGTGCGCCGGCCCTCGAGGTCGTCGGGCAGCCGGCCGCCGAGGATCAGCGGCGCGCCGGCTCGCATCGCCGCCACCGTGGGCTCCTCGGCCCGCCAGTTCTCAGGGACCAGCACGGCGTCCGGGTGCAGCGCGGCGAGCTGCTCGAGCATCGTCGCCTCGAACTCCCGGCCCTGCTCCATCCGCTCCTGCTGCGTAGCGGGCGGCTCGACCGGGACTGTGCCCGGCGGCGGCAACAGGTCGTACTGCAGCCGCACCGGGCATCGCTTCGCCGGGTACGCACTCAGCGGCCGCACCCGGGAGTAGTCGGCGCCCTCGGTCTGCACGCGCCGATCACACCACACGGAGCCGGTGGTCGAGGTGCGAGCGCCCGGCCTGAGCTGGGCCGAGATCGGCACCCTGCTCGGCGTCACCCGGCAGACGATCCACCGGAAGTACCGGCGCGCTCGGCCACTCGCTGCGCGACCACCAGACCGGACTGGTGCTGTGGGTCGAGGACGGCGAGTCGGCCGACGCGCTGGCGCCCCTCAACGAGGCCGCGTCGGTGCTGGCCGCTGCGGCCGCAGCCGCGCGGCCGCTGACGATCCCGTCGGGCCGACGCGCGGTCTGGGCCTGGCTCGCGACCCGAGGCCAGCCGGACCTCGCCGAGCTCCGTGAGGCTGCGTCGGCCTCCGGGGTGCGGGTCGCGATCGGCACGCCGTCCGCCGGCATCGACGGCTTCCGGCAGAGCCACCGCGAGGCGGTCGACGAGACCGTCGCGGCGTACCTCGACCACGGCGGTAGCGTCGAGGCCACCGCGAGCACCCTGATCGTGCACAAGAACACGATCCGCTACCGACTCGCCCAGGCCGAGGAGCTCATCGGCCACCCGCTGTCCGACCGGCGCATCGAGCTCGCCCTCGCCCTCCGCTGCCTGGAGACCTACGGCTGAGAGTTGGACCTCCCGCCCGGTGGTTGAGGTGCGACCTTGCGAGCCTCGAAACCTCGCAGCCGCGCGACCGCCCTCGTCCCGACCGCCCTCCGAGACGATGGCGTCTCACGCCGTCTCCCAGACCCGAGGGTCAGTCTTGCCGGCCGCCACGAGCACCCCGCTCGGAACGGACGAGCTCGACCAACCCAGCCACGTCCGGTGCCCAGTACTGGGGCCCCGCGGTCCTCGTGACCAGCAGCTCCCGGCCGGGCCCCGTCGATGCGAACGCCTTGCGGATGTCGTCCCCCGGACTCTCGAGCAACAACATGCCTTGGCGGTCCAGGCAGCGGTCGTGCGCCTGCTCGAGCGCCGCAGCACACGACCCGTCGAGCGAGCTGACCAGGGAGAGATCCACGCGGATCAACAGGCGGCCCGCCTCGAGCTCGGCCGCCAGCAACCCGGCCAGCTGCTCGACAGCGGTGGTGTCCAGCGCGCCCGACGCGCGGATCGAGACCCGGTGCGGCCCGACGCCCACCACCACGAGCTCGTACGCCGGCCCGGTCGTTGCCGGCCCCTGCCCGACCACTGCCATCGGTGACGCCCCTGACGGAGTTGTGCGTCACCCGGGGTCTCGGGGCGTACTGCCGGATCGACGATCCTGGCTCGGACTCTACGCCCATGGAGCCTCTACGCCCATGGGGCCGCTACGCCCATGGAGCTCCCCGGTCGTCTGCTCGCGCCCGGCCGACCGGCACCGGACTCCCCCCGCGGCGAGTAACGTCGTGGGCGGAGGCCACCATGCCGACACCCAACCCGCCTCGGACGCTCAGCGACGTCCACCGCGCCAAGTTCTTCGCCTACCTCGACGGACTCCCGCCGAAGGACCGGCCCGTCTACGGCTTCTCGGCGCAGAAGGCGTCGGTGTGGGCGCGGCTGGGTGGCGGCACGTCGTACGTGCTGGTGCTGTTCTTCGCGGACCACGTCGTCTTCTCCACCCGCGGGATGGCCAGCGGGAAGCAGAGCGCTCGCGACACCCGCCACCTCGCAGAGATCGCTTCGATCGAGGTGACCCCGGGGACTCTCATGGACCGCGCGACCGTCACGTTCGTCGACGGCGCCACGATGCGGCTCGCGAACGTCAGTCATGCCGAGTCCGGCCCGCTCTCGCTCTTCGGCGCGACCGGGTTGGCCGCCTTCAACCGTGCCGGTCTCGCCCCCGCCGCCGTCTCGTCGTTCTTCGTCGCGTGCAGCCAGGCGCTGCCGCTGCCCGACGGGCTCTTCACCGAGCTGGGCTGAGCCTCACGCCGACTCGGCTCGCTCCCCTGCGCCGCCGACGTACTCGACGATCGTCTGCACCACCTCCGGGTCGCGCAGCACCTTGCGGTGCCCCAGGCCCTCGGTGGTGATCAACGGAGCGTTGATCGTCTCGGCAAAGTCGACGACGTCTGCGTACGGCGTCTGCCGGTCGTCGCGGTCGGTGATGATCAGCGTGGGCCGTCGCTCGACGTACGCCGACTGGACGCGCGCGTCGAAGTCGCGCACCGCGACGCCGACGAACTCCTCGACCTCACGCTCGAGCACCCGTCGCGTGCGCGGTCCGAAGCCGAGCGCCCGCTGGAACTGGTCGAGCAACCCGTCGAACTCCACCATCGGCGCCACGAAGACGAACCGTCCGGCGCCGAACCAGCCGTGGCGGATCGCCAGGTAGGTCGAGATGGTGCCCATCGAGTGCGCGATCACCGCCTCCGCGGGTCCGAACCTGCAGAAGACCGCGTCCAGCGCCTTGGCGAACTCCACCCCGTTGGTGCTACGCGGCCCGGCCGGCCCGTGGTCGGAGTCGCCGTGCGCAGGCGCGTCGAACATCACCACCCGGTGACCTGCCTCGACGAGCGGCTCGACGAGCGCACCGAACTGCGACCCGCGCCCACCCCACCCGTGGACGAGGTAGATCACCGGACCTTCGCCCCACACCAGCCCTCGCACCACGCTCCCCTGGGCCAGGACCTCGAACGCCTGGCCACCCTCGGGCACCGGCAGGTCGGCCATCCGCGGCGGCGCCGAGAACCACAGGTTCCGGGCGACGCGTCCCGTGCGCGACGGGACGAGGTGCTCGCCGTACCGGAAGAACGCCTTCGTGGCTTCATTCCTAAAACGAACGATCGTGCTTTTTTGGTTCCACACCATGGCGGCTGTCTCCTTCTCGGGGGTCATCGATTCTGTCTACGCAGGAGCGGCGGCTCGGGTTCGGTCAGGCCGACGAGGCCGCGATCAGCTGGTCGAACGCAACGCGGGTGCGCTCGAGCGCCTTCGGGTCCCGCATCAACCGGGACGCGTGGTGGTAGCCGTACATCAGCGCCTGCACCCCGAACGCGAACTGCTCGACGTCGAGGTCGGCGCTGAAGTCACCCTCGCTGACCGCCGTGCCGGCGACCGTGACGATGAACTCGGTCCAGTCGCGCTCGCCCTGCACGAGCGCATCGCGCATCGGGCCGGGCTGGTCGTCGTACTCGATGGACCCGGTGATGAAGAGGCAGCCACCCTCGAGGACCTCCGTCGCCCAGACCAGCCAGAGGTCGAAGAGCGCGCGCACCCGCGCGACTCCGCGGGGCGTGGCCAGCGCCGGCCGCACGACCAGGTCGGTCAGGCGCTCCCGACCGCGCGCGAGGGTCTCGAGCTGGAGGCTCTCCTTGGACCGGAAGTGCGCGAACAGCCCGCTCTTGCTCATCCCGGTGCGGTCGGCGAGCTGGCCGATGGTCAGGCCGGTGAAGCCCACCTCGGACGCGATCCCGACGGCCTCGTCGAGGATCGCGCTCTTGGTGTCCTGGCCCTTGCTCACGGCCCCAAAATCGCACGATCGTTCGTTTCCGTCAAGCGCTTTCCCGAAGATAGGGCGTGACCTCGAGTCCGGACCGCGGTTCTCTGAGATGAGACCACTTACCGCACGCAGGGTTACCTTTCAGTCCTCGTCCCCCCAGATCCCGGGAGCCTGAGTGTCCGAGTTCAGCGCCGAGCCGCGTCCTGACGACCCGCACGTCCTGGTGGTGTCCGGAGAGCTGGACCTGGCCGCCGTGGACCAGTTCCTCGACCGGGCCCGGGCGGCCCTCGACGGGTCGGTCCTCGAGCTCGACTTCGCTGACGTGAGGTTCATCGACTCGACCGGACTCGGGGCGCTGGTGCGGATCCGCGAGGAGGCCCGCGCCGACGGCAAGGACGTCGTCCTCACCCACGTCCCGAGCCAGGTGGTCCGGATCCTCGACATCACCGGACTCTCCCAGATCTTCCCCGACCGCTCCGTGCAGTAGCCCATGTCCGAGACGACGAAGACCCGCTCGACACCGCGCACGCCGGCCGAGAAGTCCGCCTCGCCCGCGCCCGGCGACGAGGCGCGTCTGAGTCGGGGCGCGCCGTCGCCCGAGCCGACCGAGGGGCCGCTGCGCAACGGCCATCACCCCTGGCGAGTGACCGCGCTGATCGCGCTGATCGGCCTCGCGATCACCGTGGCGTCAGCATGGGCTGCCGCGCGCATCGACCGCAACACCGAACAGAGCCTCCTGCAAGGGCAGACGAAGCAGGCAGCCGCGGTCCTGTCGACGGCGATCATGGCGATCCAACAGCCGATCGAGGCGGCGCTCGCCGTCCAGCGTGCCCCGGCGGCACGGCGCGACCCCGCGACGTTCAAGGAGGTGATGGCGGCCTACGTCGGGCAGGGGAAGACCTTCGGGTCGGCCGCCCTGCTGGCGGCGCCACGGTGGTGGCTTCAAGCGGGTCGCCAACCTCGGCGCGAGCCCGGTGACGCCGCCCTCCTCCGACCAGACCCTCGCCCAGCTGCGACATGCGTTCACCAGCACGACGACGACGATCCGGGTCGTCACCGTCGGCGATCTCGTCGACATCGTCTACGTGCGCGCCGACCCGGTGAGCGGCTCGGCGGTGTACGCCGAGCGCGCGGTCCCGGCCGACCGCCGCGCCCCGGCTGCCAGGAACTCCGCGTTCCGCCAGCTGCACTACGCGATCTACTTCGGGCAGGCGGAGTCCGCCGCCCAGCTCTCGACGACCGACGTCGACCCCGCGGTGCTTCCGTTCGACGGCGTCACCGCCCGAACGACCATCCCCTTCGGCGACGACTTCCTGACGCTGAGCACCACCCCGCGCGATCACCTCGGCTCGGACTTCGGTCGCAGGCTGCCCTTGCTGCTCCTGTTCGCCGGCATCGTGCTGACTGCGTTCGCGGCCGGCGCCGGCCAGCAGCTGGTCCGCGGACGCCATACCGCCGAGCACGACGCGGCGACGATCACCGAGCTCTACGAACGCACCGAGATCCTCTTCGCCAAGCAGCGCGAGCTCTTCGTCAGCCTGCAGCGGGCCCTGCTCCCCCGGGCATTCCCGCGCGTCGCGAACCTCGAGCTCGCCGCCCAGTACGTCGCGGGCGCCCGCGGTCTCGACATCGGCGGCGACTGGTACAGCATCATCGAGCTCGACACCTCCCGCTTCGGCTTCGTCGTCGGCGACGTCTCCGGTCACGGTGTCGACTCCGTCGCCGTGATGGCACACGCACGCTTCACGATCCGCGCCTACCTGATGGAGGGCGAGGACCCGGCCACCGTGCTGGAGAAGTGCGCGCCGCAGTTCGACATCCTCGAGGACGGCCACCTGACCACCGCCCTGGTCGGGGTCGGCGACTGGCGCACCGGGGAGATCACCCTCGCCAGCGCCGGGCACCTCCCGCCGGCCCTGATCACCGAGGCCGGCGCGAGGTACGTCGAGCTCACACCCGGGCGCCCGCTCGGCACCGGGCCCGACCGCTACCTCTCGACCCACCTGACGATGCCGCCCGGCTCGACACTGTTCTGCTTCACCGACGGTCTCGTCGAGCGGCGCGGCGAGGGCATCGACGACGGTCTCGCGCGCCTGGCCGGCGTACTCGACTCGATGCCGGGTCGGTCCGTCGACGACCTGGTCGCGCACACCGTGCAGCAGCTGCGCCACCAGGACGCGCCCGACGACATCGCCACGCTCGCGATCCGCTGGACCGGTGACCGATGAGGACCGAGCTCACCGGCGGCGCGCACGCCCCGTCCGAAGCCCGCCGCTTCGTCGTCTCCTCACTCGGGTCCTCACTCGGGTCCTCACTCGGGGCCGTCGGCTCCGCTGCCACCTGGCCACCCGCCGACGACGTCGAGCTGGTCGTCAGCGAGCTCGTCACCAACGCCGTCCGTGCCGGCGCCACCGGCATCGATGTCGAGCTCGTGGTCGCCGACGACGCGGTCAAGCTGCACGTCACCGACGATGCGCAGGGCTGGCCCGAGCTCCACCACGCCGACCCCGACGACCTCGCCGGCCGCGGCCTGGCGATCGTCGAGGACGTCGCCGACGACTGGCACACGACCAGCCTCGGACGCGGCAAGCGGGTCACGGCGACCTGGTCGCGGACGGGGGCCGGCCCGACCTGGTGAACCTCGGGTGGTCGAGCAGCGAGCCGGCGCGCGATCAGCCGAGACCACACGCCGGCCACACGGCGTACTCTGCGCGCATGCGCCGCTCCGTGAAGGTCCTGCTGATCGTGCTGGCGCTCATCGTGGCGATGCTCGTCGGCGGCTACACCTACGAACGCCCGCTCCTGGTCACCGGCACGGGGTACGCCGCGCACAACGCCTGCGCCGTCCGCCTGCTTGCGCACCGGAGCGACCCGAGCCAGGACCTCCCGCCGAACCCGATCCGCCCGCTGCTGAAGACGCACGTCTCGGACGCCTCCGCGTCAGGCAGCATCCTCGGCTTCCTCGGCAAGCAGCGCGCGTGGTACGACGCCGGGTTCGGCTGCACCCTTGCCGACAAGCGCCCGGACCTCGGCACACCGACACCGGTCACCGCAGAGGCCAACCCGTACGCCGACGCATCCACCCCGCCCGCTGCCACCGGCGCCGTCGGCGAGGCACTCGACCGGGCATTCGGCATGGACCTGGACCGCAAGGACCGCAGCGACCTCGGCACCCGCGCGGTGCTGGTCGTGAAGGACGGCCGGCTGGTCGCCGAGCGCTACGCCGGCGGCTTCGACGCGGACACACCGCAGCTCGGCTGGTCGATGGCCAAGAGCGTCACGAGCCTGGTCGTCGGCCGATTGGTCGACGAAGGCGCCGTCACGCTCGACGACGACCACCTCCGGCCCGAGTGGACCGATGGTCGCGCCGACATCACGATCCGCGACCTGCTGCAGATGACCAGCGGCCTGAGCTGGGACGAGACCTACGCGCTGAACACCCCCATCACCCGGATGCTCTACCTCGAGCACGACATGGGCCAGTACGTCGCCTCCCGACCGCTCGCGCACCGACCCGGCACCTACCAGCAGTACTCCAGCGGCAGCATCACCCTGCTCTGCTCGATCCTCGCGAAGCGCACCGGGGAGGGAGCGAACCTGCCGCGCGAGCAGCTGTTCGCTCCGCTCGGACTGGCGAGCGCCGTGCTCGAGCCCGACGCCGTCGGCACTCCGGTCTGCAGCTCCTACCTCTGGGCGACCCCGCGCGACTGGGCGTCGATCGGTCAGTTTGCGCTGCAGGACGGCACCTGGAACGGCAAGCGCCTGCTGCCCGCCGGGTGGATGGCCGACACGACCAAGGCCGTCGAGGTGAAGACCGAGGAGGACGGCTACGCCACCGGCTGGTGGGTGAACCGCCGCCCCGACGGCAAGCTCGTGCACCCGTCCCTGCCGGCCGACACGTACTTCGCCGAGGGCCACGACGGCCAGTGGCTGGTCATCGTGCCGTCGCAACACCTCGTCGTCGTCCGCCTCGGCTTCACCCCCACCCGCGACTCCGACCGGACCGTCGGCCTGGCGGCGGACCTGGTGCAGGCGCTCTCCTGACCAGAAGCGCTACACCAGCAGGTCGACCAGCGCGCCCACCAGCGCGACGACCCCGAGGCCGGCGAGGATCACCGGCAGGACCCGAGAGCTGGTCGGCACCTTCCACGCGATGACGAGGAGCAGGGCGCCGAGCAGAGCTGCGCCGACCCAGCCGATGCCGATCGCCGTCATCACGGCGAAACCGCCGAACGCGATGGTCAGCAGCCCGCCCAGCAGGAGCGATGCCTGGGTGTCGCGCGGCTCGCTACGTGAATCCACGATGCCTCCTCAGCTGACGCCGTGCTTGATGGTGTATGACCCGTTGCCGTACATGTAGAACTTCAGCCACGGATAGTTCTTGTGGTAGCACCCGCCGCCGAACGCGCTCGGGAAACACTGACCATAGCCAGCCTGCCGGTACCTGATCCACGGCGACGAGGTCCCCGACGAGCTCGACGTGCTGACCAGGCAGTCACTGTTGTCCAGGCAGCGCCACCACTGGCCGGGCGTGCTCACGTCGTAGTCACTGTGCTTGTAGGTGATCCGCCCGCTCGACCAGCACCAGTCGGCGGTCATCTTGAACGACCAGATCTTGTCGCCGAGCACGTTGTAGCCGGTGATCTTGCCGGAGATCTCCCGACACCCGGACTTCGAGGCGGTGCCCAGCGTCCCGTCCCGAGAGATCACCGGCGTGCACGTGCCGCCGATCGTGCAGCCACCAGCGTCGGTCGGCAGCGACACCGCGGTGCTGTCCTCGTCCGCGTCGACGGTGAACCTGACCGGCACCTGCGCCGGGTCGTCGGGATCGGTCGAGCCCGCCGGATCGTCAACGGCGTACGGGTCCGGCGCGGCCGGCTGCTCGGTGAGCGTCGCCTGCTCGTCGTCAGCCTGGGCCGACATGGCAGGAGCGACGAGAGCCGCGAGCAGCAGCAGCATGATCGCCACCAGACGCAGACGTGAGTTCATCAGTTACCTCTTCCTCTTGGTTGCGGATACATCGGAGACGTCGCCGGTGTGCAGGTTGCTCTTGCCGCGGGGTCGCGACCACCGACTTCATCGGCCGTGTGGATGGCACCCGGCTCTACGCGGCCTGTGGACGGGGTCCACGACGCGTCAGCGCCGCACGAACGCCAGGTCACCATTCGGATCTCGCTCGACCTCGTAGGTCGGATCGTGGGCTCGGTGATGGTGGAACGAGCACAACAGCACTCCGTCGGCGAGATCGGTCGCACCTCCGAGAGCCCAGGGTTTGAGGTGATGGGCTTCGCACCAGGTCGCCGGGACCGTGCATCCCCGAGCCCGGCATCGTCGGTCGCGGACTCGCATCGCCTTGCGCTGCGGGCGATTGAAGAGGCGGCTGGTGCGACCGAGGTCGAGGAGCTCCGACTTGCCGCCGAGGACGACCGGGATGATGTTGGCGTTGCAGGCCAGCCGGCGAAGTGCACCGGCGCTGATCTTCCCCTCGGCGGTTGAGCCTGTCGAAACCCCGATCAGCCCCGCGGTCCCGAGCTCGCTGCGCAGCTGGTCGAGGGTCATGGTCACCATCACGGTGGTCGCATCGCCACCGTGGTCGGGGAGCTTCGCCGGGTCGAGGTGCTCGAGCAGCGCGCAGAAGGCCTGACCCCGGCGGCGCTCGATCGGGCCGCCAATGGTGGTCGAGCAGCGAGCTTGCGAGCGACCGGTCGAGACCCGGCCCTGCCGCGGCGAGGTGAACGCATCGAGGTAGGTCGCCAACCGATGCGCCGCCGCATCAGGCATCCGGCCGCGGATGAGCGTGGTGCCGTCACCGCACGGCGTCAGGGTCAGGATGGTCTGCTCGTCAGCCCGGCGCTCCTCTGCTTCCAGCGCACGCGCCTCCGCGGCTTCACCCACGTCGGGAGCAACGACGTCGAGGATCCGGCGGCCGAGGACGCGCAGGTCGGCGGGACCGAACTCGGCGGCGTACTCGACGAGCTGCGCCTCTGCCGTCGCGACCACTTCGGCCGGGATGTCGCCGGGAAGCTCGTCGAGCGCGTACGCGATCACTCGCGCCTGCGCCAGGTTCGCGGCCCCGCTCGCGAGCCCGGCTTCGAGCTGGTGCCAACGGGTGGCCAGCGCGGTGGCGAGCCGGAGGTCGCGCTGCTGCTCGCGCCGGTCGCCGCGGCTCTCGTGCGCCAGCCACGCACCGGCGTCCCGGGCACCTGCCTCGGCGGCAACGTCGTCGGAAGCGGCCAGCAATCGCAGCCGCAGCGCCTCGAGCTGGTCGACTGTGGCGCTCAACGCCACCAGGGCCGAGGCCTTGTCCGAGGTGCCCATCAGCTCGACGGGGACTTCGGCGATCGCACAGAGGTCCTCGGCGATCCGGGCGGCACAGGCGACCACGGGGTGGGTCCCGTACGACTCGGGCATCACCGCCATGGCACACCTCCCAGCACGCAGGATCGGACGAACGTCGTCCTCACGCGTGATGGGCAGCCGGCCCGTGAGAGGCCGACCCAGAGTCCTGGGCCAGGTCCGGGGCCTCAGCCATCGGTATCACCACCGGACCTAGGCCCATCGTACACCTGTTCGGTTACAAGGGCAAGAGCATCCCTCGCGCCGGTTTCGAGGCTTCAACCAGCCATTGGCGGTCGTAGAACTCGCGGGATGGGGTTCACCCGAGGCCGACGGACACGAGGGATCCGTGAACGTCACGCCGGATCGGGCGATCCCTCGTTGTAGGCCCCGACCCGCGCCTGGCCGGTGAGGGCCCAGATGGCATCCATGACCTGATCGGTCGCCTCGCGCCTCGCCCGCCCGGGAGGTACGCCGTCGAAGCGGCCGGTGAAGTCGATCGGTTCGCCGAACCGGACGGTCACCTTCGCAAGCCTGGGCCAGGTCGCGTCGAGCGGCTGGAGGTCGGCGGTGCCGATCAGGCCGACGGGCACGACCGGAACGCCGGCGGTCAGCGCGAGAACTGCGCGACGCCCGTTCGCCCGCGGTAGAGCCGGCCGTCACGAGACCGCGTGCCCTCCGGATAGATGCCGAACGCCTCGCCGCGCCGCAGCACGTCCAGCGCGATGTCGAGGGAGCCGAGCGCGGCCCGGGTGTCCCCGCGATCGACGGGCACCATGCCCAGACCCTCGAACCAGGTCCTGCTCATCCAGCCCTTGACCCCGGTCCCGGTGAAGTACTCCTCCTTCGCCAGGAACACCACCTTGCGCGGCGCCACGACCGGGATCACCACGCTGTCGGCGAAGCTGAGGTGGTTGCTCGCGATCAGCACGGGCCCCGACCTCGGCACGTGCTCGATGCCCTCGACCGTCGGACGCCACACGACACGCGCCACCGGAGGGACCACCGCGTGGAGGACTTTGCAGAGCACCAGAGTCACAACCGCCGCATCGCCACCGTCGTCAGGACCAACTCCCCCAGCTCGTCCGACGCATCCACGTCGACCTCGGCCTCGATCACCCAGTCGTGGTGACCGGCGGGGTCGGCGAGAGTCTGGCGCACTGGCCAGCGACGGCCGGTCCGGTCCACAGAGAACAGATCCGGCCCGCGGGCGTCGCCGTCGGTCGCCAACGAAGCGTGCTCGTTGAAGTAGTCCTCGATCGCGGCGTCCCAGTCCTCGCGGGTCATCACCACCTCGCGCGGCGGGTCGACCCGCAAGGCGTCGGCGTCCTCCAGCGCAGCGAGACCAGGTACGTCGTCCCGCGCCACCAGCTCGACCCGCCTCCACATCGCATTGCGGATCATCACCCGGAACGCCCGCTCCTGTTGGGAGAGCGGGCGCGGTGGCGGCGCGGGGTCTCGGCTGAGCTCGACCGACGAGGGGCGACCGTGCTCGGGGTCGCTCAATGCCTCCCACTCGTCGAGCAAGGAGGAGTCGGTCTGTCGCACGGTCTCCCCCAGCCACTCGATCAGGTCCTCGAGCTCCGGCGGCCGGTGCGCGGCCGGCACGGTCTGGCGCAGCGTGCGGTACGCGTCGGAGAGGTAGCGCAGCAGCAGCCCTTCGGACCGTGCGATCTTGTAGCGGCCGACGAAGTCGGTGAAGCCCATCCCTTGGCTGTACATGTCCCGCACCACTGACTTCGGGTCCAGCGCGTCCAGCGGCAGCCACGGGTGCGTCTGCCGGTAGGTCTCGAAGACCGGCTCCAGCAGGTCGGCCAGCGGCTTGGGCCAGCTGACCTCCTCGAGCAGGGCCATCCGCTCGTCGTACTCCAGGCCGTCGGCCTTCATCTCCGCGATCGCCTCGCCGCGGGCCTCGTGCTGCTGGGCGAAGAGGATCTGCCGCGGCGGGTCCAGCACCGACTCGATCACGGAGACGATGTCGAGCGCGTACGTCGGCGCCTCGACGTCGAGCAGGTCCAGCGCCGCGATCGCGAACAGCGCCAGCGGCTGGTTGAGCGCGAAGTCCGGCGGCAGCTCGACGGTGAGCACGTAGCGGCGACCGAGCTCGTCGGGCTGGTCGAGCCGCTTCAGCACGCCGTTGTGCACCAGGCTGCGCGCCAGCCGCAGCGCCCGCCGGGCGTGGGACAGCTGCGTACGCCGGTCCTCGTGGTTGTCCATCAACAGTCGCCGCAGCACCGGGAACGCGTCCTCCTCCCGAGCGACGACGTTGACCAGCATCGCGTTGTCCACCCGCATCCGGGACCGCATCCGCTCCGGCTCGCCGGCGACGAGCTTGTCGAAGGTCGCCCGCGTCCACACCACCGTGCCCGGCGGCGGTTTGGTCAGCTGCGCCTTGGACTTCCGCTTGGCCTGCTGGTGCTCCCTCAACGCCGCGTTCTTCGCCTCCGCCTTCGCCTTGGCCAACTCGTTCTCGATGACGTGCTCGGGCGCCTGCACCACGACGTACCCCGACGTGTCGAAGCCGGGCCGGCCCGCCCGGCCGGCGATCTGCAGGAACTCCCGGGTCCGCAACGTCCGCTGCTTGTGCCCGTCGTACTTCGCCAGCCCGGTGAACAGCACCGTCCGGATCGGCACGTTGATCCCGACCCCGAGGGTGTCGGTGCCGCAGATGACCGTCAGCAGTCCCTCCTGGGCGAGCTGCTCCACCAGCCGCCGGTAGCGCGGCAGCATCCCCGCGTGGTGCACCCCGATCCCCCGCCGCAGCAGCTTCGCCAACGTCTTGCCGAACCCGGCCCCGAACCGCACCCCAGCCAACCTGTCGGTGATTGAGCCTGTCGAAATCCCGGTGGTCGCGCGATCTTCGGTGGTTGAGCCTGTCGAAACCCTGAGCTTGTCGAAACCACCCTTCAACAACCCCTCCGCATGCGCCACCGCCGCCGCCTGCGTGAAGTGCACGACGTACACCGGTGCCTGCCCGGTCTCGACGACCTCCTTCAACGTGTCGTCGAGAGACTCCAGCGACCAGCTGAAGTGCAGCGGCACCGGCCGTTCCGCCTTGTCGATGACGGCGGTCTCGCGCCCGTTGCGCCGGGTCAGGTCGGCCGCGATCTCGCTGACGTCTCCCAGCGTGGCCGACATCAGCACGAACTGCGCGTCGGTGAGCTCCAGCAGCGGCACCTGCCACGCCCAGCCGCGCTGCGGGTCTCCGTAGTAGTGGAACTCGTCCATGACCACCAGCCCGACATCGGCCCGCGACCCCTCCCGCAGCGCGATGTTGGCCAGCACCTCAGCCGTGCAGCAGATGATCGGCGCACCCGGGTTCACCGACGCGTCCCCGGTCAGCAGCCCGACATCCTTCGCCCCGAACACCTCGCACAGCGCGAAGAACTTCTCGCTCACCAGCGCCTTGATCGGCGCGGAGTAGAACGACACCCGCCCCTCTGTTGCATCCCCTGGGCACATCGCCGCCATGTGCGCCGCCGTCGCCACCAGCGACTTGCCCGACCCGGTCGGCGTGGCCAGCACCACGTTGCTGCCCGAGAGCAGCTCGAGGATCGCCTCCTCCTGGTGCGGGTACAGCTCCAGCCCCTGCGCCTCGGCGTAGCCCATGATCCGGTCGTACGCCGCGTCGCTCACCGGCCCCATTGTGCCCGGGGACCGGCGCGGACGAGCCGCGACCTTGCGTCAGGCCGCCGGAATCAGGCTCCGGACGATCTCCGGGAGGCGCTTGATGTCCGTCTTGGAGACGCAGGCGGTCACACCGACGGCACCCGCCGCGTCCTTCGTCTCCTGGTCCAGGAAGGCGGAGAACAGCACGATCACCTGTGCGGGATAGATCAGGAGCATCTTCTCGGCGACCTGGATGCCGGTCAGCCCCGGCATCCGGTTGTCGAGGACGACCACGGATGGCACCGGCGGCGGCTTGAACTCGGCGAACCGCTCAAGGGCCTGGGGCCCATCCGCGGCTTCGTTGACCTGGATACCGTCTCGTTCGAGGAAGAGGCGGGCAAGTTCTCGGACGTCCGGTTCGTCGTCGACGATCAGGACCGTCGCGGCTTGTTTCGTGACGTCGGCGCTCATGGTGTCCCCACAATATCCGCTCGCTCCCTGCAGGGCAGTTCAATGATGAAGCGGGTCTCGCCACCGGAACCGCTCTCCGCCCAGATCCGGCCGCCGTGCGCCTCGACGATGCGCCGAGCGATGTAGAGGCCGAGACCGGTTCCGGTCGCGGTTCCCTCCCGGGCTCGCACGAACTTGTCGAAGATGTTCGAGAGCTGATCGGGATCGATTCCTGCTCCGTGGTCGAGGACGGTGATCCGGGCAACCCCGTCGGTCTGCTCCAGTGAGACCTCGACCGGGTTGTCGCCGGTGGAGTACTTCAGCGCATTGTCGAGCAGGTTGGAGAGGACTTGCTGGATGCGGTCGGCGTCACCGTCGACGATGACCTCGGTCTCGGGCACGCTGAGGACCACATCGATGGGTCCGCTCACGAAGGTGTCGACCGAGGTCCTGACCTCGTCGACAAGGTCGACCGGGTGCGTCAGGTAGCCGAACTGCCCGGACTCGATGCTCTCGGTGTCGAGGACGTCGCGGGCCATCGCCTGCAGCCGACGAGCATTCGTGAACGCTCGTCGTACCGCACTGTGGCGTTCGTCATCGCTCATGGACGGCCAGTGATCCAGGGTGGTCTGGAGGAAGCCGAGGACGCCCGAGACCGGGGTCCGCAGCTCGTGTGAGACGACCGAGATGAACTCCTCCTGCGCACTGTGAAGGGCGCGCAGTCTCCTCTCCGCCTCCCGCGCCTGGCGCAGTCGCTTGGACAGCAGCCAGGTCAAGGTGAGCCCGACCCCCAGAAGCAGCAGGACCAGGACCAGTCCGGCCGTCTGCAATGGGCCTGCCAGCGGTTTGACGAACTCCGAGTTGCGCTGGGTGAACACCACGTGCCAACCGGCGGCGGGGACATCAGCAGCGACGACCAGATCCGCACCGATGTGGTGCAGGCCCGGGCTGAGGTCGCGCAGCCGCTTGTCCGGGACGACCGAACCCAGCCCCGATGGAAGTGTGGTCGCGACAACCGCACCGTTGCTGTCCAGGAAGCGCAACGCCGCGGTCGTGTGCGATCCGCTGATCGACGCCTGGATCTCGACGTTGAACACCGAGTCCTCGGTCAGCGCCTGCTCGAAGACGAAGGCGCCGCGCACGCTGGTCGGGCTCGCACCACGGATCGCGACCGCAAACGCGTACGACGGCAGCTCGGTGGTCGCACCATCAGTCGTGACCGGCAGGACGACCGCAGGTGCGGAGGTGAGGGCACGCGTCACTTCAGCCCACCTCGACGGGTCGAACTTCGAACCGAGCCGGCCCTGGCGGAGAAGCACACCATCGGTGATCGTGTCGGTGGCATCGACGAGGAAGAAGCCGGAGATCGCCTTGGGGTCGATCGCGTACGCCTTCAGTACCGACTGGTCGGCGGCGCTGCCTCTGGTCAGCTCCCACGGGCGCGCACCCAGCCCGCCGATGGACCCGAAGCTGGCTTCGATGCGCGCGTTGAAGCTGTTGGCCGTCGAGCGAACCTGCGCCACCTTCGAGTCCTCCAGCGCATGAGTGCCATTGGTGCTTGCCGAGCGCAGCAGTGCCACGACGACCAGCGCCACGGCGAGCACGGCGAGCAGCGCGGCTGCGGGAAGTAGTCGGTCACGCTTGAACATGGGTCGCTCCAGGGTCGAGTGCAGGGTTGGACACGACGATCGGGTAGGCGACGACGAAGCTGGCTCCGCCGCCCTCGGCCTGATCCACCCGGACCTGGCCCCCCATCGAGGCTGCGAATTCGGCGACGATGGCCAGGCCGAGACCGGCGCCTCGAGTACGAACGACCTCATCGCCCTGCCCGCGGTAGAAGGGGCTGAAGACGTGCTCACGCTGGTCGGCCGGAATGCCGGGGCCTTCATCTTCGACCACGAGCTCAGCGTGCCCGTCCGCCTCCCGGGTGAGGACACGAATCGTCGAACCCGCCTCGGAGTACTTCGCTGCGTTCCCGACCAGGTTCGTCACGACACGTTCGACGGCCTGTCGAGAACCGCTGACCTGAAGACCCGGGATCGGCCGGTAGCTGAGGTGGTGGTCCTGGGCAAGGTCCGTCTGTTCCTCGAGCACCTGTCCCACGGTCGCCGAGAGATCGAGCACCGAGCCATCGCCCGCGCCCTTCCCGGACTGGAGTCGTGAGAAGTCCAAGATGTCCTCCACCAGTCTGCTCAGCCGTTGGGCGATGGTGTCGACACGTTCGACATAGTTGCGTGCCTGCTCCGGGGCGAGGCTGTCCCAGTCGGAGTGCAGCAGGTTGGCGAAGCTGGCCAGTGCGACCACCGGCGTCCTCAGTTCGTGGGAGGCCGTCCCGAGGAACACGGTCTTCAACTCGTCCACGGTGCGCATCCGGTTGATGAGGTCTGCCTGCTGGGAGAACACCTCCGCGTTCACCAGGGCCGAGGTCAGCACGTCTCCTGCCGCGATGAGCGTGCGGACCTCGTCCCGGTCCAGGTCCCGGCCGGCCGTCGCGCGCAACTTGGCCACGGTGCGTCCCCCGCGGGAGAGCACCACAGCCAGGGTCTCGCCTGACGCCAACGTCTCACGACCGTGCAGCGGCTCGCCGAGGTCCGGTGGCACACCCAGCACGAAGATCGGACGTTCGCCCAGCGGGGTCGGAGCGGCCACGGACAAGCCGCGCAACCCCAAGGCGGAGGAGAGCTCAGTGGTGACCGCGGGCAACGCTTCACCGAGATCCAGGCCTTGCTGGGCCACGGTGGCCAGCGCGGCGACCGTGTTACTGGTCTGCTGGAGCCCGCTGAGCTCGGCGCGTCGGCGGCGCGATTCGGTCTGCCGAAGGGCAACCCAACCAGCCGTCGCCGCGCCGACGATGACCAGCAGCAGGGCAATCAGCCACGCTGCCGGCGGGGTCCGCGCCGGTCTCGTCCACACCGTGACAGACCAACCGGACGCCACGTCGGGTCCGAGCGACGCGGTGAACGATGCCGCGGACCTCGGACCGGAGGACGGGATCGACACGATCCGCCGGTCAGGTCCGCTCACCGAGATCCCGCCCGTAGCAGGGATCACCGACTTCAAGGTCGTGGCGAGATCCAGCCTCACGACCTGGTACCCGGTCACGTGGTCTCGGCGCTCCTGGACCGTCGCCGGTGATGCGGAGGTGTCGTAGCGCGCAACCACGATGGCACCCTTGGCCGCATCGTCGAGCACCGGGACACCTGAGTCCCTGGCCAGGGTGAGTGCGGAGACCGAGACGCCCGCTGACGTGGCGACGGCGAACGTCGTGCCCGGCTCGCCAGGGGACCCCGCGACCTCAGCACCGGTCATCTGCGTCCGCAGCGCATCGGCGACCACGGTCACCGAATCTGCCGCCACTGACGCGGCCTCGCGCTCAGCGTTGAGTCCCTCGATGTGGCGCGCGGTGACAACCACCACCAACGCTGCGGCGAACGACACCGCCACGACGACCAGTGCGGTGCGCGACACCGGCGGCGTGCGCCGATCCCGGCTCACGGCGACGCCAGCGCAGAGCGCAGGACCCTGAGATTGCCCTTGGCGAGAAAAGGTACCCCCAGGGACGCGGCGCGCCCCCGCAGCTGTGCACTCTGGTAGTTGCTGTAGATCAGCACCCGAAGACCGGCGTGCTCCTTGATCAGCCGTTCGGCCAGGGTCAATCCGTCGTCCCCGGGCGGCATCCGGTAGTCCAGGACGACCGCGTCCGGCGCGATCGTCGCGACGAGCCGCTCGGCTCCAGCGGCGTCCGGTGCTCCGAAGACCGCGTGGCCTTCCAGACGCAGGTCGGTCAGGACGAGGTCCAAGGCATCCGCGTCGTTGTCCGCAACGACCACGCGCATCACGGACAACCCGCTACGCCGCGCTGCCCCCGAGACGATCCGGCTTTCACCATCGAAGTAACCCGTCCCCAGTGTCGCGAGCCGGTGGCGTTGATCTGGAGGATCTGGCCCTCGGTAGCGAGGTGGTGGGTCCTCCTCGACGACCTCGTCATCGTAGGGCCGAAATCGCCGCGACGGGGCCCTTCTTGGACACCTGGCGCAGAGTCCCGAGACCCCCACCGGGGCTGATCGCGGTGAGCAGCGAGCCTGCGCGCGATCAGCCCGGTGTCAGAACCCGCCGCAGGCATAGGGGTCGTCGAAGTGACCCGGAGTCGTCGGATAGGCACGTCCGGTCCCATGGGAATGGTCGCCCTTGTCGACCAGCGCCAGCTCCTCGCACGCCGAGGTGCCCGGCGGCCCACTCCTATTTCGCCAGATCCGTGCCCCGGTGTAGACCGGCGTCAGGCCGGTACCCCGGTCGTTCAAGAAGGCGGCCGGTGTCCCTCGGCCCACCGTGTCCGGCGGCCCACCGCTGGCGCGGCCCTCGACGGCGCCCGGCCCTGCCCGTAGGGTCCCAGCCGGGAGGGTGACTGATGAGGGTGCTCGTGCTCGGCGCCGGGTTCGGCGGCCTGGAGCTGACCGCACGCCTCTCGGAGGTGCTGGGCGACGACGTCGAGGTGACCCTGCTCGACAAGGCGGACGGTTTCGTCTTCGGGTTCTCGAAGCTGGACGTGATGTTCGGCCGCACCACCTCCGCGGCCGTGCAGCACTCCTACCGCGACGTGCTCATGCCCGGGGTTCGGTTCGTGCAGACCGAGATCCGCGGGATCGATCCGGGGGCGCGGCGCGTGCACACCGATGCCGGCACGTTCGACGCTGACGTCCTGGTGGTCGCCCTCGGCGCCGACCTCGACCCCGGCGCGACACCGGGCCTGCTCGAGTGCGGCCACGAGTTCTACACCGTGGACGCCGCGTTCGCCCTGCGTGAGGTGATCGACCGGTTCGAGGGCGGGCGGGTCGTCGTCGGGGTCACCTCTACTCCGTTCAAGTGCCCGCCGGCCCCGAGCGAGGCCGCGCTGCTGATGGACGACCACCTTCGCCGGCGCGGCCTGCGGGACAGGAGCGAGGTCACCCTGGTGATGCCGTTCGGCACCCCGATCCCGCCGTCCCCCGGTGCCTCGTCCGCCCTGCTCGAATCCTTCGCGGAGCGCGGCATCGGCTGGCACCCGGACCGGCTCGTCCACTCCCTCGACGCGGGCCGTCGTGTCGCGCTCACCGCCGAGGGTGACGAGCTGCCCTTCGACCTGTTCCTCGGCGTGCCGAGGCATCGCGTCCCCCAGGTCGTCCTCGACTCCGGCATGTGCGTCGACGGCTGGATCCCCGTGGACCCGCTGACGCTCGAGACGTCGTACCCGGGTGTCTACGCGGTCGGCGACGTCACCAGCGTCGGCACCCCCAAGGCCGGCGTCTTCGCCGAGCGCCAGGCTTCAGTGGTCGCCGCGGAGATCGTCGCCCTGGCGGACGGCGGTCAGGCCGAGCCGTACGACGGGCGCGGCATCTGCTACATCGAGTTCGGCGCCGGCCAGGTCGCGAGAGTCGACGTGAGCTTCCGCGCCGGCCAGACGCCCTCGGGCGAGTTCGACGACGCGTGCCCGGCGCTCGCGGCCGACAAGTCGCAGTTCGGCAGCACCCGGGTCAGGCGCTGGTTCGGGCGGGACTGGTCTCCTCACTGAGCGGTGCCCGGAAAACCAGGAGAGATCGTCGCGCGTCCCGCCTAACGTGATCAGGCCATGACTGTGACCACGACTCGGGCCCCCGCGCCCGACGAGCAGCGCGCGACGCCGCCGGCGATCGACCCGTCGCGCCGCGTCGACCTGCGCCGGCTGAGCAGCCCGGTCGCGGCGGCCGCGCTCGCCGCCTCCGCGGTGGGTGCGGTCGGGATGACGCTCGGCACCGTCGTCGCCGGTCGGCTCGCGGAGCACCCGTCCCGTGGCCTGGTCTGGCTGCTCGCGATCTGCCTCGTCGGGGCGGCCGTGATCGACACAGCCGGCAAGATCGCCTGGGTCGGCCGCTCCGACCGTGCCGAGGGCCGGCTGCGCGAGGACCTGCTCCGGGCCGCCCTGCGCCAGCCGCTGTCCGCGCTGAACGAGCAGGCCGTCGGCGAGGTCCTCGACCGGGTCGACGACGACACCCACGAGGTCGGCAACCTCGTCCGGTGGCAGATCTGGATGATGTCCCGCACCCTCTTCGGCGCCGTGCCGATGTGGGTGGTCGCCGGCGTGACCTGGTGGCCGTCGTTCGTGCTCTTCCCGGTGCTC
This sequence comes from uncultured Actinomycetota bacterium, assembly GCA_963805425.1. Lineage (GTDB taxonomy): Bacteria > Actinomycetota > Actinomycetes > Propionibacteriales > Nocardioidaceae > Marmoricola. The sequence continues at coordinate 205,497 of CAWDUF010000014.1, forward strand.
GGGACCCTCACCTGGCTCGCCATCCGGTCGCTGCTCGGTGAGATCTCGCGCCGCAAGGTCATCGAGGAGATGGCCTGGACCGACCATGCCGCGGCGCTCGAGGAGGGCATCGCCGGACGCGACGACCTGCGCACCAGCCTCGGCCAGCCGCACGTCGTACGCCGGATCGCGCGACTGTCTGCCGACGTGCACACGAAGTTCAAGGCCGTCGTCGAGATCGAGAGCCGGCTGGTACGCCGCGCCGGCGTCCTGCTGCACGCCCTGCTCGCGGGCATCGCGGTCGCGGGGGTGGTCCTCGCCGCCGGTGACCACCTCTCGGTCGCCCAGCTGGTCACGCTGTTCCTGGTCACCTCGACGTTCGTCGGCCAGATCGCGATGGTGACCTACCACCTGCCGGACCTGCAGGCCGGCCTCGGCGCCGTCATCCGGCTGCGGCAGATGCTCGCCGTCCCGCCGGAGCCGGACGGTGGGAGCGCGCTCCCGGACGGCCCGCTCGACCTCGAGCTGCGCCACCTCGACTTCGCCTACGCCGAGGGCACCTTCGCGCTGCAGGGCATCGACCTGCGGGTCCCCGCGGGCCAGACCGTCGCCCTGGTCGGCCGCACCGGCTCCGGCAAGTCGACGCTGGCGGCGCTGATCTCGCGCGCGATGGAGCCGCCCCGCGGCACCGTGTTCCTCGGCGGGACCGACGTCCGCGAGCTGGACCTCCAGCACCTGCGGCGTTCGCGTCGGCGTGGTCACCCAGCGCACCGAGATCCTCGCCGGCACGCTGGCCGAGAACATCACGCTCTTCGCCGAGCTCCCCCGCAGCCGGGTCGAAGGGGCCGTCGTGGAGCTCGGTCTGGACGCCTGGGTCGCCGGGCTGCCGGACGGCCTCGACACCCTGCTCGGCCCGGGCGGCACCTCGCTCTCCGCCGGCGAGGAGCAGCTGGTCGCCTTCGCCCGGCTGCTGGTCCGCGACGTCCGCGTGGTCGTGCTCGACGAGGCCACCGCGCGGATGGACCCGCTCACCGAGAGCCGCGTCGTGGCCGCCGCCGACCGGCTGCTCGCCGCGCCGCACCGGCATCCTCGTCGCCCACCGGCTGTCCACGATCGAGCGGGCGCCACTGGTCGCCGTCCTCGACCGCGGGCGCGTCGTCCAGCAGGGCACCCGCACCGAGCTCGCCGTCGCGCCCGGACCGTTCCGCGACCTGCTGACGGCCAGCAGCACCGACCACACCCCTGCTGCCGACGGCCTCGACGACCGGGCCGCAGTCGCGGCCGAGCTCTCCGCTGAAGAGCCCTTCGAGCCGACTGCCGTCGGCGGGCGCCGGCGCGTCCGGCCCGGCGCCCGAGCTCGCCACCGTCGGCACCGGCCCGTCGCTGGCCCGCGGCATCGCGCACGCGCTCGCGGTGCGCCCGACCTGGGGCGCGATGGGCGCGTTCATGTTCCTGCTCGCCTCCCTGACCGGGGCCCAGGGTGCGGTCACCGGGCTGCTCTGGGGACGCGTCGTCGAGGACCTGCAGCACGGCGGGAGCCCGACCTGGCTGACCGCGGCCGTCGTCGCGAGCATGGTCGCCGCCCCGGTGCTGCTGGCCCACGCGTTCTGGTGCTACCCCCGCTGGTGGGTCGAGGTGATGCTCCGGGCCCGGATGTCCGTGCTCTACGGGCAGACGCGGCAGCGCCGGCTCGCGCGGACCCCACCCGGCGAGGTGGTCGCGCGCTCGATGGACGCCGACCGCTACGCCCGGTACGCCGACCGCTGGGTCGACTTCATCAACGGCCTGATCATCGCCGGCATCACCGCGCTGCTGGCCGGCACCTGGCTGGCCGGCACCGTGCTGCTCGTCGTGATGGTCGCCTCGGCGCTCGCCTCGACGGTCGGTCGCCCGATCGCGGGTCGGTCGGCGGCTGCGTCGTCGGCGGCACGGGCGAGGTTCGGCCGCGCCCTGGTCTCGGCGCTGGACTCCGCGCGCACCGTGAAGCTGGCCGCGGCGATCCCCGAGGTGCACGCCCACCTGCGTCACGTGGACTCCGGCCGGGTCACGGCCGCGGTGAAGGAGCACCGGGTGCAGGCGTTCCTGGACGGCGTACCGATGGTGATGGTGCAGGGCGGCGTCGTCGCAGCCTGGGCGATCTACTTCTGGGGCGGCTGGAGCCTCGCGATCGCCCTGCTCGTCGCCAACGCGGTGGCCGGGTTCGACTGGTTCGGCCGGGTCGCCGGGATGGTGGTCACCGAGGCGCCGGGCACGCGTGCCTGGCAGAAGGAGACCAGCCGCTTCGCCGGCGGCGCCGACCTGATGGACCTGCCCCCGGGCGTCGACCTGGTCAGCGGCGAGGCACCCGAGCCGGCGCCGGTCCAGCGGGTGCCGCTGGAGCGCCTGGAGCTCGCCGGCTTCTCGGCGATCCACGACGACGGCACGATCGGCGTCAGCAACCTCGACCTCACCGTGGAGGCCGGGGAGCTGGTGCTGCTGGTCGGGCAGGTCGGCTCCGGCAAGTCCAGCCTGCTCGCGGCGCTCGCCGGCCTGATGGAGCACGCCGGCTCGCTGCGCTGGAACGGCCGCGAGGTCACCGACCCGCAGTCCTTCCTCCGGCCGGCGCAGGTCGCGCACGTCGCCCAGGTGCCGCGGGTGCTGTCCGGCAGCTTCTCCGACAACGTGCTGCTCGGCCACCGCCGCGCCTTCGACGACCCGGTCGCCGCCGCCCGGCTCGGCCGCGACATCGAGGAGGCCGGCGGCAAGGACGCCCTGGTCGGGCACCGCGGCGTAAGACTCTCCGGCGGACAGGTCCAGCGCCTCGCCCTCGCCCGCGCGCTCGCCACCGACGCCGAGCTGCTGCTGGCCGACGACGTCTCCAGCGCCCTCGACGCCAACACCGAGATCGAGCTCTGGGCGGCCCTGCGCGAGCGGCGTACGACGGTGATCGGCGCCACCGCCAAGCGAGCAGCCCTCGCCCAGGCCGACCGGGTCGTCGTCCTCGTCGACGGCGAGGTCGCGGCCGTCGGTCCGTGGTCCGAGCTGGCGCCAGCCTGGGGCCACCTCGCCGGCTAGACCCCTGGGCGCCGCTGTCTCTCTGGACGGGCCGCACCCCTTGTTCGCGTCGGCTCCATCACGCGGCCCGTTCGCGGCGTCGACGGAACTCCAGGTCGCCGTCCGGACAACGACTGAGGTCATACCGCGAGTCGTGGGCGCGATGGTGGTGGAACGGACACAGCAGCACGCCATCGTCGAGATCGGTCGAACCGCCCAGCGCCCAGGGTCTCAGGTGGTGCGCCTCGCACCAGGTCGCCGGCACCGTGCATCCTCGGGCGCGGCAATGTCGATCCCGGACCCGGAGGCCCTTGCGTTGGGCCCGGTTGAACAAGCGGCTGGTGCGGCCGAGGTCGAGGACCTCGGACCTGCCGCCGAGGACGACCGGGATGATGCCGGCCGTGCAGGCCAGCCGGCGCATCGCGCCGGCGCTGATCCGGAGGTCATCGCTGCTGATCAGCCCCGCGGTGGCGAGCTCGCTGCGCAGCTGGTCGAGGGTCATGGTCACCATCACGGTGGTCGCGTCTCCACCGTGGGCCGGGAGCTTCTCCGGGTCGAGGTGCTCGAGGATCGCGCAGAACGCCTGGCCTCGGCGTCGCTCGATCGGTCCGCCACCGTTGCCGGTCATACCCCCCTCGGTGGTTGAGCTTGTCGAAACCTGCCGCGGCGAGGTGAACGCATCGAGGTACGTCGCCAACCGATGCGCCGCCGCGTCGGGCATCCGGCCGCGGATCCGGGTGGTGCCGTCACCGCACGGGGTGAGGCTCAGCGTGGTCTGCTCGGCGGCCTGGCGTTCTTCGGCCTCCAGGGCACGCGCCTCGGCCGCCTCCCCCACCTCGGGCGCGACCACGTCGAGAATCCGGCGGCCGAGCACCCGCAGGTCACCGGGGCCGAACGTGGCGGCGTACTCGACGAGCTGCGCCTCGGCCCGCTCCACCACGTCAGCCGGGACGTCCGCTGGCAGTCGGTCCAGCGCGTGCGCGAGCACCCGCGCCTGGGCGAGGTTGACGGACCCGTCGGCGAGCCCGGTCGCGAGACGGTGCCAGCGCTCGGCCAGCGCGGTCGCAAGTCGGAGGTCGCGCTGCTGCTCGCGGCGATCGCCACGGGTCTCGTGCGCCAGCCAGGCGCCGGCATCGCGGGCACCGGTCTCGGCGGCGACGTCGTCCGAAGCGGCCAGCAGCCGCAGCCGCAGAGACTCGACCTGGTCGACCGTGGCGCTCAAGGCCACCAGAGCCGCGGCCTTCTCCTCGGTGCTCATCAGCTCGACCGGGACGTCTGCGATCGCGGTGACGTCATCGGCGATCCGCGCGGCGCAGGCGACCACGGGATGGGTCCCGAAGGAATCCGGCATCACAGCCACAGCACACCTCCCAGCACGCAGGATCGGACGAACGTCGTCCTCACGCGTGATGGGCAGCTGGCCCGTGAGCGGCCGACCCAGCCGATCTCACTCGAAACCGTCGGGCCAGGTCCGGGGCCTCAGCCATCGATGTCACCACCGGATCTGAAGCCATCGTACACCAGTTCGAATAGAAGGGCAAGCGATCTGCTCACGCCGGCCGTGCTCGGGTTGCGCGGACATCGCGATGCTCCTTGTCGATCGGTGAGGGGCATCGCCACCAGTGGACCAGCGAGAGCCGACCTTCCCTACGCTTCCGGCATGGACGAGGACCTCGACGCAGTTCAGGACCAGATCGACGACATCGAGATCAACCTCGAAGGACGCAAGGAGAAGATCGTCGCGCTCGAGCGCCTGATCGCCGACGCCGTACCCGGTTCAGCTGCCTGGGCGGAGCTGATCGTCGTGGCCGCCGATCACCAGCAGGCACTCGGCCAGCACGAGACGGCCCTCGCCCGGCTCGAGGAGGTCCGTGCGGCCGGGGTGCAGACCGAGCCCAGCGTCGAAGCACACCTGCTGTCCGCACATCTCAGGGCGGGCCGCGACGCCCTCGCCGCGGAACTCGACCGCGAGCTCCGCGCGCGCTCTCGCGAGACGTATCTCGGTGCCGACTACGACTGGGTCGGCGAGGCGTACGAGGAGGCCGGCCGTCTGAAGGAGGCGCTGCGCTGGTTCTCGATGGCGAACCGCGACATCGATCCCGATGACGTCGACATGCTCGAGCCGTTCGCCCTCGCCGGACGCTGGCGCGTCCGCCAGGCACTCGGCATGCCCGAGGACGCGTACGACGTCACCGCCAGGATCGTGCGCGAGCGCCAACGGGCTCGTTGGGCCGCGGAGAACGACTGATCGCGAGCGCTCTGATCGGGCCTCGGCTCTCCTGCCGCATCGATCACGGGCCCACGGTAGGGGGTGAACAGCCCGTCTCGATCAGCCCTCCTAGCACCCGCCGCAGCACCACCCCGAACTCCACCGGCTTCCCGGCGTACGGGTTCTCCGGCCCGCCGCCCACGAAGCCACCGTGGTGGCTGGGGAAGACCACGGCCTCCTGCCCGAGCCGATCGGCGAGCGCCCGTGCGGTGCGGCCGGTGAACGTCTCGCCCGACTGCTCGGCGACGCCGACCACGACGCGACGCGCCTTGCTGATCGCGTCCAGGTCGTAGCGGTACGTCGTCACGGTCGCCGACCGCTCGGAGAGCAGCGGGTCGTCGCGCGAGCCGTCGTCGTCCGCGGGCATGCCGAACATCGCCGGGTCGGCGGCCGGCTGCGCGAAGTAGTCGTCGCCGATCTCGCCCGGACGTCGACGTCAGCGCGATGAACTGCGCCATGCCGTGGCTCTGGCCCGCCTCCTGGTACGCCGCGCGCACGGCCCCGAATGCCCGATCCACCGCCTCGGCGTCGGGAAGCAGCCACGTCGAGGGCGGCTCGTGCGGCACCAGCGTCGCGATGTCGTCGGGGAAGCGCGCGCACCAGGTCAGCCCGGCGACCGCGCCCCCGCTGCTCCCGAACACGTCGACCGGCTCGCCGCCGGCGAGGTGCTCCTTCAGCGCGTGCAGGTCGGCCGCCTGGTCCTCCGGACGCTGGTCGTCGCGACCGTCGCGCCGCACCGAGCTGCGGCCGAGGCCGCGCGGGTCGTAGGTGACCACGGTCCGGTCCGGGAACTGCGCGGCCAGGTCAGCGAACCCGTCCGCACACATCGGCTGCCCGATCATGAACAGCAGCGGCCGTCCGTCGGCCGGCGGGAGCGCGCCGTGCACGTCGTACACGAGGTCGACGTCGGGCAGCGCCAGGGTGCGGGTCTCGGTCACGGTGATCTCCTCGGGGTCGTGGTCTCTGTCTACCCGTCGAACGGAGCTCGCGGTTCTCGACATGCGCCTATGGAAAGGACCCAGCCCTCAGCAGCCATCCCGCCCGATCGCCACCAATATTCCCGAGCCGGTTGGCGTGGCACGGCGACATTGCATTCCGACAGCAGCGCGTAGATCGCCCCTACCATCCGGTCGTACGCCGCCTCGCTCACCGCCAATCGTGCCGGGCCCCGTGATCCCCGGTTGAGGCGTCGACCTACACCGGTCAGGGGATCAACCACTCGACACGATCCTGGCCCCCGAAGCCCAAGTCGACGGACACGCGGACCAACTTGGATCCGTCCGCCACCGAGAAGGTCACGAAGCCCTGCCGCGCCGTGCCCGCTCGCAGGTTGAACGCCGCGGCAACTGTTCGCCCGGAGGGGAGGGCGCCGTGGCTGGCTTGTCGCCAGGGCTTTCCGTCCGACGCCAGAGCCAGAACCGCAGGTACGGCGGTCCGGCACCCCACATCTGCTTGCCCTCGTTGCGAATCCGATAGCGCACACCGACCAGATGCCGACCCTCCGGGAGCCCGTACTCAGGCCCCGTGTCTGCCGCCCGCGTTACCTTGTCTGCCCGCAGCTCGACGGCAGGATGAGTCGTTGATGCAGGCAGGTGCACTACATCTCCGAGGACGGGAGCCGACGAGGCGTCAGACCCTGCGCTGCCAGAGTGGTTCGTTGCCGGCCCGGACCAGCCTGGCCGCGTTTCCGACAACGCCCACAAGGAGTCCGGCGACGACGGCCAGTGCGAACAGTCCAGGACGGTCGCGCACCCGATGGCGACGAAACGAGGAAACACCCTCCTGCGCGCGGCCACCGGGCGCGGTGTCGACGGCACAGGGGGCACTTGCCGGAGCGCGCGACCTCGCCGAGCGAAGCGGCCGGGCGTCGGGTGCGCCGACGACGACAGCTGCCACTGCAAGATGGTGATCACGCGCCGGATCGACTCTGGGCCGAGGACCGGCGGTTGTCCGGCCAGCCTCGCAGCCAGGTTGGCCGTCGAGCACACCATCACGTCGCGCACCCAGCCATCGATCGGCTCGGGGCGGACGAAGCACAGGACGGGCGTCGCAGAGAAGCCCTGGAGCAGCTGGGTGACCGACAATGCCGCGTCCGCGGCAGCCGCGACCTCACGCTCTCGATGTCGGCTGCCCTGGTACAACACGTTGCCGACGACGCGGACGTCACCTGACCAGTTCTTGCTGTCGATCACGAAGACGCCACCAGGCCCCACAGCGACGTGATCGATGTTCGCTCGCTGCCTACCCGGCCACCGCACATCGTGGAACGTCGTCCAGCCATGCGCCTTCAACGCGTCGAGAGCAGCCGCCGTGGCGGCTTCGCCGTCGGCGCCGCGCTCCCACTTCTCCGCGCTTCGCTCCAGCCGGGCAGCCTTCTCGCGCTGCCGCCGTGCGAAGTCGCGCGCCGAGTCTCCCGCCATGTTCCTCCCCGAGGTACAGGGCCGTCACGCTAGGCGACACACCGTTGCCGCATGGTGGATTCGTCGGATTTTGTCGCACTGCCCTGGCAAGCTCGCGAGCATGACCTCACCGCTAGGCGAGGGTCTCCACGAGGCCCTGCTCACGCGTGAGCTCCAGGAGGCGCTTTCTCGGGAGACCACGCTCTTGCCTGACCTCGGCAAGGTTGATCCCGAGGACCAGGTGTATGTCCTCGCCCGTCACCTCGCGTCGGCCGCCTTTCGACGACTTGAAGCTGTTCGAGATCCAGCAAGGCGGTTTCAGCTCGCAAACGACTTGCTTGCACACATCACCGACGACTCGCAGCTCGTCATTGATCCAGTCGAGCTACTTCTCGGGCTGCGCCGGCCCAATGAGCCTGGAACGGTGCTCCGCTACACCGAGCGTCCGCGGACGCCGCTCAATGATGCGGCTTTGCTCACCAACGCCCACGGCGAGCCGTCACTCGCGGCGGAACTGAAGGCCGAGATCGACTCGGCCGACAGGTCGATCTGCTCTGCGCGTTCGTCATGTGGCGCGGCCTTCGACTGCTCGAGACGCAGCTCCGCGACGCGCACAGCCGCTGGCGTCCCGTCTGCGTGTGATCACACCACCTACATCGGAGGCACCGAACGCGAGGCGCTCGACCGACTGGTCCGCGACTTCGGTGCTGAGGTCAAGGTGCAGTACGACGCCGCGCGGACTCGGCTCCACGCCAAGGCATGGATCTTTCGACGGCAACACGGGTTTCGACACGGCGTACGTCGGTTCTTCGAACCTCTCCACAAGCGCGCTGCTCGAGGGAGTCGAGTGGAACGTCCGGCTGTCGCAACGGCGCGACGCCGACGCTCTGCAGAAGTTCCGAGGCGACGTTCGACTCCTACTGGAATTCCGGCGAGTTCGAGCCCTACGACCCTGACCGAGATCGCGATCGACTCGATGAAGCACTGGCCGCAGGCGCGAGGCGGCGGCGCGGAGACCGAGTCACGATCTCGATTTCGGGTCTCGAAGTGCGCGCCCTTCCCCTATCAGCAAGAGATGCTCGACACGCTCGGAGGTCGGAGCGGCTCGTGCACGATCGCCACCGCAACCTCGTCGTGGCCGCCACCGGCACGGGCAAGACGGTGATCGCTGCGCTGGACTACCGCCGTCTCGCCGAGCAGGCAGGTCGGGCAGCCGCGCCTTCTGTTCGTCGCACACCGCAAAGAGATCCTCGATCAGTCGCTCCGGACCTATCGGGAGGTCCTGGGTGACGCGAGCTTCGGCGAGCTCTACGTCGGTGGAGCCCGACCCGAGCGCTGGCAGCACGTGTTCGCCAGCGTGCAGTCGCTGACGTCGTACGGAGTGACGAACATTCCCGCCGATGCATTCGACGTCGTCGTCATCGACGAGTTCCATCACGCCGAGGCCCGCACCTACCGGCGGATCCTCGACCACTTGGAGCCCACGCGAGCTGCTCGGCCTCACCGCAACTCCGGAGCGCGCCGACGGAATGGACGTGCGCTGCTTCTTCGACGGCCGGACCGCAGCCGAGCTCCGGATTTGGGACGCCCTGGGTGCGGACCTGCTCTGTCCGTTCCACTACTTCGCCATCGCGGACGGAACCGACCTACGCAAGTCGCCTGGCGCCGCGGTCGCTATGACGAGGGCGAGCTGGAGAACGTCTACACCGGAAACGATGTGCGAGCTCCAGCGATCGTGCTGAATCAAGTTCGCGACAAGATCTCCGACCTGGGCGCGATGCGCGCACTCGGGTTCTGTGTGAGCGTCGCGCACGCCGAGTACATGGCTCGTGTCTTCAACGACGCCGGCGTCACCGCCAAGACGGTCAGCGGCGCGACGCCTCCGCACGAGCGGGAGTTGGCGCTTCGCGAGCTTCGCGAGGCCGCGGTGAACGTGCTCTTCGCGGTCGACTTCTTCAACGAAGGGCTCGACATTCCCGACGTGGACACGCATCTCATGTTGCGTCCGACCGAAAGCGCGACGATATTCATGCAGCAACTCGGTCGAGGACTCCGGCGCACCCGCGAGAAGGCCGTGCTCACGGTCTTGGACTTCGTCGGACTGCATCGCGCCGAGTTCCAGTTCGCGAGTCGGTATCGCGCTCTCACCGGCGTGAGTGGCCGCAACCTCGTCGACCAGGTTGAGAAAGGGTTCCCATTCCTGCCATCCGGCTGCCAGATCGTCATGGATCGACAGGCACAAGCTTCGATCCTCGAGAACCTCCGGAGCCAGATCAGCACTCGGTGGGCCAAGATCGTCGCCGAGCTCAAGCGCGCACCGCAGGACGACCTCGGCGGCTTCCTGGAGCACAGCGGGCTCGAAGTTGAGCGACATCCTCCGTCGCGGAAGCCACTCCTGGACGCGACTGCGCCGCGACGCCGACCTGCCCACAGAGCCTGGCTCCGTGCTCGAGGAGAAGCTCCTGAAGCGGGTGCGAGCTTTCGCTCATGTCGATGACGAACTGCGCTCCGACCTTTACCGGTCTTTGCTCCGCGACGACGCTACGCCGTACGACGACCTCCCACCCCTGGAGCAGAAGGTCGCCCGCATGCTGTTCTACTCGTTCTGGAGCGATGGAGGCGGTCACGAATCCATCGATGCCGGCCTCGCTGCCTTGCGTGCGGAGCGCGCGACACGCGCGGAGGTGCGATCCGTCGTCGACATCTCCTTCGACGCAACCAGGCACGTGACGAGCCCACTGCTCGGAGAACTCGGTGAGATTCCTTTGCGCATCCACGCGCGGTATCAGCGCGAAGAGATCCTGGCCGCCCTGGATTTCCCGCGGATGCCGAACAGCTTCCGTGAGGGTGTTTGGTACTCCCCCGACCACAACGTTGACGCCTTCTTCATCACGCTGAAGAAATCCGAAGCGGACTACTCTCCGACGACCTTGTACGCCGACTACCCGATTAGCCCCGAGCTGTTCCACTGGGAGTCGCAGTCGACTACTTCGGTGAACTCACCGACCGGCCACCGTTACCTCAACGGCACCAGCACCGTGCTGCTCTTCGTCCGACACGAGCAGAAGGACGACTTCGGTACGTCGCCGTATTTGTTCCTGGGCCCGGCGACCTACGTCAGCCACAGCGGCGACCGACCGATTGCCATCACGTGGAAGCTCAAGACATCGATGCCTACGGACTTCTTCAACCTGACATCAGCTGTCGCTCCGTAGCGTGGCCACACGCGGCGGAAAGACGCAGCCGCACATGACTGGGATCCTGCGCACTCTGATGGCAGCGTGTGGGCCCAGATCGAAGTCACCTAGGGGTGTGGCATGCGCGCATTCGGGTCATTTCCGTTCGGCCGTCCGAACCTGGAGCGCCCGGCACGGCCGGCCGAGGTAGGACAGTGTCAGGTCATGGTTGTCGGTATATCCCAGCGCGTGGCACGTTTCGTGGCGAGCACCCTCGTATCTCGCGTCTGATGATCGCAGCGGAGCGGTCGCAGCCCTTGCTGTTGACGTGGAGCCGACGGTCTTCTGGAACGGCGACGATTCCGACTTGCGAGCAAGTTGGAGCAGTGGATCGGTGACGTCGGCTTCATCGAAGGCGATGAACATGGGACACATGGACACCTTTCGAGAGTGTCTCCAGCGAGCAAAGGCTCGTCGGGCATCAAGGTTGAGCGCGAATACCTCGTTCCGCTTGGCCTGACAGCCGACTCTGCTTCGTTCACAGATGTGTATCCCGTGTTCGTCGTAAAGAGGAGCGCTGGCTCTAGACCGCGAACAGGGCAACGCGATCGACGACGAGTACGACCAGATCGCTTGGTCGCTCGGTTTCGCTGCCTCCTCTCTTCCGGCGCGCCCAACACCAAGGCGTCTTGTTCATGAGGCCGTGGAGACCTTCAGCGAGCGGCTTCTTGATGATCTAAGAGCCGCCGACCCCGAGCTCGTGATCACGTTGGGCGACGAGGCGATGCAGGTCGTTCGAGCCACCAAGGAACTCGTTGCGGTGCACGCGCGCGACCTTGGTCGACTTATACGGAGAACGGTATGGCGAAGCTGGGACTGTCCAGATCAACAAGCGTTCGGTCGAGTGGCTCCCTCTCGCGCACCCGGGCCTCCTCAAAGGCAAGCCCACGCCTATCGAGTTTGACCAGGGTCGACGCTCACTGCCGGGTTGGGGTTGGTCGCATGCTCAGTGGAAGAGGAAGGTCGCCAACTAGCTCGCGGGCGATGTCTCAAGTGCGGCAACTGGCGGCGGCGTGAGGTCGAGAACTCGCACCGGAGGGCTAGGCAAGCAGTCGCCTTCGGTGAACTGAACGTGCGACCGTCTCGTCCTGCCTACGCTGGTCCGGTGGTGACATTCGGGGGACTGGTCTTGCTCGTTGTTGTGTTCCGTTGGGGCCAGTGGCTAGGCCAACGCACCGAGCGCAAGCATTGGGAACAACAACAGGCTGCTCCTCAAAGCGACCTACCCCGCGACTGATATGGAGTGACCTCCTGTCAAGGGGCAGGGTGAGGCGCCCGTCCCTGGTTGCCGGGGCGGGCGCCTCGTGCTTCGTCGGTGCGGCCGTGGTGAGCGTGTCGTTGGCGACGCGCGGTCAGACTGATATGCGCGGGTTGGTTACCGCAGGACGGGCTGTTCGGCTGGAGGCGGTCCGCGTGTCTAGAAGCGAGCGTCGCCTCGAGGTGGTGGCTGCTCATAGTCGGGTCGCGGGTCACTCCACGCGCTGCCACCTCGGCCCTTGGTCGACGAAGCAGATCGTGGGGTCGCTGTCACTCGAGGACGGCCAGGGACCAGCACCAGCCGGCGAGCTCGCGGGCGATGGCGACGTTGGCGATGGTGTGCTGCTTCTTGCGGGCGATGAACCGTGACCCAGCGGTCGTGGAGCCGCCGGTTGCCCTCGTCGCCGCGGATCCGGGCGGCGCGGGGGCCAGGTCCCAGCGGTCGCGCATGGTCTTGCCGATGACGTAGCGGGGCTTGTGGTGCCAGGCGGCCTCGACCAGCAGCCGGCGGGCGTGGGTGTTGCCGGTCTTGGTGATCGAGCCCTGGCTGCGGGACTCGCCCGAGGAGTGCTCGGTGGGGACCAGGCCGACGAAGGAGCCGATGGTGTTGCCGGTGAACCGGTGCCAGTCGCCGATCTCGACCGCGAGCGCGAACCCGGTCAGGGTGCCGATCCCGCGCAGGCAGCCCAGCCGGCGCACCAGCGGGGTGAACTCGCAGTCGGCGGCCATCTCCTCGATCGCGGTGTCGAGCCGGTCGCGGCGGGCCAGGGTGGCTACCACGGCCTCGTAGTCGTTGTCGAAGGTCAGCGCGGTCGCCCGCCCCGTCCGAGGTCAGCTGCGGTAACGCGTCGCGGCGCAGCCAGACGTCGTGCTTGCCGGTCCAGGCCGTCGCCGCCGTAGTAGACGATCCCGTTGCGCAGCAGCAGCTTGGACAGCCGGTGCCGGGCCCGCATCAGGTCACCGCGGCAGTCCTCACGGGCCCGGACCAGGTCCCGGGCGGACTCCTGCTCGACGGTGGGCACCGCGACCGCGGTGAACTCGTCGAGCCGCAGCAGCCGGGCCAGGTGGCATCGCGTCCTTGGCGTCGGTCTTGACCCGGTCACCGGCCGGCTTCTGCAGCTTCGACGGCGCGGCCACCTCGCAGCGGATCCCCGCCGCGCTCAGGTGCCGGTACAGCCCGAACCCGGTCGGGCCGGCCTCATAGGCCACCGCCACCGGCCCCGGCTGGTCGCTGCAGCCACGAGGTGATGTGGTCATAGGACGGCGTCAGCTTCGCTTGGAACAGCTCGCCCGTGACGCCATCGATCGCCGCTGCCGCGACCGATCGGGCGTGCACGTCGAGCCCAACACTCGTACGCTCGGTAAACAACCGGGGCCTCCCACAATGTCGGATAGGCCGAGCAGGCAGCCCCTGCTCGGTAACCCACGAATCTTGTGAGTGAGGCCCCGGCCCGCAACCCCGTCCTACGACCGGGTCACGTCATACCGTC
>CAWDUF010000015.1:0-44131 GCA_963805425.1 uncultured Actinomycetota bacterium
ACGGACGGACGGGGAGCGCTGGTGCGGATCCCCGGCTCCATCGTGCGGGCAGCCTCGCGCGTGTGCGACTCCTACGAGTACACGCGCCACGACAACTGCTTCGCCGAGGCGCACACGACGACGGCACGGTGGACGTGGCGACAGCGGCGGGCGCCTACAACCCGGCGTACTACGTCGTCGTCGGCACGCTCGCGCGTCCCTTCGGCGGTGACGCCGCCGACTTCGTGATGCGCGCCGAGACAGCCTTGTTGTGTGCCCTGCTGCTCGCCTGGGGCGCCGCCCTGGTCGCGCGCTGGTCGAGGTCGCCGTGGCCACTCACGGCGTACGTCGTCGGCCTGACCCCGGTGTTCACCTACAGCACTTCGATCGCGACGCCCAACGGGCTCACGTATGCCGGTGCGGCCCTGGTCTGGGCTGCGGCGATCGAGGTCATGACCGCGCGAACCGTACGACCCGGTCTCGCTGTGCCGCTCGCAGTCGGATCCGTGGTGATCCTGGCGACCCATTCCACTGGCCCGTTGTGGCTCGTGCTCATCGCCCTCGCATGTGCGTTCCTCGGTTCTTTCCGTCCTCTCTGGGAGGGCGTGAAGGCCAGGCCCGCCACCTGGCTGGCTTCGGCGGGCGTGGTGGTCGTCACCGCAGCGTTGTGCCTGACCTGGGTCCGGGTGGCGCACACCATCTCGACCAGCGGCCTGAGTGCCGATGACGTGCCGCGGATGTCTCCGGGACTGCTGACCGAGTTCAACGCACTGTGGCTGTTCCAGCAGATCGCCGTGTTCCCGACCCGCACCGAGCCGGCGCCCGTCGGCGTGTACGTGATTTGGGGTCTTGTGCTCCTGTCGATGATGGTCCTGCTCTTCCGGGTCGGGACCGGACGCCCGCGGCTCACGGGAGCGGTCCTGCTCGGCCTCCTGATCGCCGTGCCCACAGCGATCACGTTGCGCACCTACGGTCAGATCGGGCTCTCCTGGCAAGGGCGCTACACACTTCCGGTCGCGTTCGGGCTCCCGCTCGTCACCGCTCTCGTGATGGAGCGAGCCGGGCGTCCGCTCCCCCGTGTGGTCCAGCACCTGGTCTTCGTCGGCCTCGCGGTCGCGATCGCCTGGTCGACCGTGTTCGTCGGCCTGCGAGAGGTGCACCACGGTCCGAGCGACCCGGTCGCGGCGGACATGCCACTGGGGTTCGTGCTGGTCGCGGTGCTCGCCGCTGCCGGCACCCTCGTGATGGGCCGCGCAGCTGCCTCCATCCCGGCCGCGGAGCCGTTGGCCGAGCGGGTCGAGGTCTCCTCGTGACGATCACGCTCGTCGTGCCGACGCTGGGGCAGCGACCCGAACTCCTCGCACGCTCGCTCGACTCGATCACGAGCCAGGCCGTGGACGCCCTCGATCTGGTCGTCGTCGCACCCACGGGCCACGGAGTGGAGGAGCTCGCCAGGCAGGCAGGCGGTCGTTTCGTCCCCGACCCGGGCTCCGGCGGCCTCTCGGGCGCGCTCAACGCGGGCCTCCACGCTGCGCGTCCCGGCGCGGCGTACTTCTCCTGGCTTGGCGACGACGACCTGCTGTCACCAGGCTCCCTGGCGGCAACGGTCGCCGCCTTCGAGCAGCACCCGGACGCGGTTCTCGTCTACGGATGGTGCGACTACGTCGACGAGGACGACCGAGGTGCCTGTTCCACAGCCGCGCTGGCAGGCTGGCGGCGCGCATCCTGGCGTGGGGGCCCAACCTGATCCCGCAGCCCGGCTGCCTCATGCGGTACGACGCCGTCGTGGCTGCCGGCGGCCTCGACGAGTCGGTCCGCCTCGCGATGGACCTCGACCTCTTCCTCCGCCTCCGCCGGCACGGCAGCTTCGTCGCGCTCCGCCAAACCCTCGCGTGCTTCCGCTGGCACCAGGACTCGGCCACCGTGCGTAGCGAGGGCGTGTCGATGGAAGAGTCGGACCAGCTCCGGATGAAGTACATGGGTCGGTGGAGCGCGCGCGCATACCGGGTGCTGCGCTGGCCCGGACGCCTCGCCCTCTGGCTCGCCAAGCGACGCGTCGACCACAACGCCTCGCGCGTCGCTTGGCGCGCGGTCGCAACGGGATAGCGTCACGCCATGCCGTGGCTGGACATCATCGGATGGGCCGGGTCTGCGCTCCTGATCTACTCGGTCATGCAGGCCCGGGTGCTGCGGTTCCGGGTGCTCAACCTGGTGGCCTCGGCGATCCTCGCCGGGTTCAACGCAGCACTCGGGATCTGGCCGATGGTGGCGATGAACGTCGCGCTGTGCGGCATCAACCTCTGGCACATCCGCTCGCTGGTGACCACGCGCCACGACGAGGACACCTACGAGGTGCTCGAGGTCGGTGCGAACGACGAGTACCTGCGCCATCTCCTCCGCGTCCACCAGGCCGACATCCTGCGGTTTCAGCCCGACTTCGTCTGGGACGGTGCCGCTGAGGGCAACGTCGCCTTCCTGGTGCAACGCGTCGACGAGACCGTGGGCGTCGTGCTCGTCCACGACGCCGGCGACGGCGTGGCTCGCGTCGTGCTGGACTACGTGACCCCACGCTTCCGGGACTTCTCCCCCGGCGAGTTCGTCTGGCGACGCAGTGGCGCCCTCCGCGACCGCGGCTTCAGGAGCGTGATCACGCCGACTCGGATGGTCGCGCCGTACTACGCCCGGCTGGGGTTCGAGCCACGACCCGACGGAGCGTTCCAGCGTGACCTCTGAGCGCGGGATGGGGTTCGACGTCTTCGCGACCCGCGTCTTCCTGGTGGTCGCGGCCGCCCTGTCGGCGACCTCGGCGGTGCAGACCGACTTCTGGTGGCTGCTGCGCGCCGGGGCCGACTTCTGGCACACCGGCAAGGTCCCGCTCACCGAGCACTACTCCTACACCGCCGACGGCCGGTCCTGGTCCAACCACGAGTGGCTGTGGGAGGCGATCGTCTACGCCCTGCACCGCGTCGGCGGGATGCCCCTGGTCGCGGTCATGGTCGCCGGCACCGTCCTCGCCACGCTCTCGGTCCTGCTGCGCCTCACCCGGGCCACCGGGTACGTCGTGCCCGTCGTCCTGGTGCTCACCGTGCCCCTGGTCAGCGTCTCGTGGACGATGCGGCCCCAGGTCACCAGCATCATGCTGTTCGTCGTCACGATGTGGCTGCTCAGCCGCGAGCGCTACCGGCTGATCCCCTTCGTGTTCCTGGTCTGGGCGAACCTGCACGCCCAGGTGGTGATGGGCGGCCTCCTGCTCGTCGTCGCCACCGGGCTCGCCGCGGTGCGCTGGCTACGCGGCCGCGAGCCCGCCGAGCGGTCCCGGACCCTCCACCTGGCGCTGACCGCCGCAGCGTCGGCGCTGGCGACCCTGCTCAACCCGCTCGGCCCGGGCCTGTGGGCCTACGTCCTCGGCGCCAACGGGCGCACCGGCCAGCACGCGATCAACGAGTGGCACAACTCCTTCGAGGTGATCCCGCCGGTGGTGTGGTTCTGGGCCGTCGTCGGCGTCGGCCTGGTCGCGGCGGTCCGCAGGCGCGAGCGGCTGCGCGGGTGGCCCGAGCAGGTCGCGCTGGCCGCGGCCGTGGCGATGTTTCCGCTGGCCGTGCTGGCGATCCGCAACATCCCGTTCTTCGTCGTGGCGGCCACACCCCTGCTGATGACCGTGCTGGAGTTCCACCCCGCCCGGCCGCCGGGCACGGTCGGGCAGGCCCGCCGGTTGCTGGTCGCGGTCGCCGCGACCGCGGCCGTGCTGGTGGTCTCCGCGTGGGCCCTGGTGCCGGCGGCGCTGGGCTGGCGCCCGGTGCCACCGGCCCTGGCCGCAGGCCTGCGGGCCTGCCCCGGTCACGTGTTCACCGCCTACAACACCGGAGCGCCGCTGATCTGGTGGGTGCCCGAGGTGAAGGTCTTCGTGGACAACCGGCAAGACCCCTACCCGGCCTCGGTCCTGGGCATCGCCCTGGGCAGCGAGGCCTGGAGCTACCACACGCTGTTCGCCGAGTACGACATCCAGTGCGCACTGATCGAGACCGACACCTCCCTCGCCTGGGACCTGCACCTAGGCGGCTGGAAGCAGGTCTACGGCTATCAGGAGCTGTCGCTGTGGGAGGCGCCGCGGGCGACGACCGCGACCGAGTAGAGCGGCCGCTGCTGCACCTCGACGTACACGCGTCCGAGATAGCTGCCGATGATGCCCATCATCACCAGCTGGATGCCGCCGAGGAGGAACACGCCGACGCCGAGGAACGCCCAGCCGGGGACCGCCTTCTCCGGGGTGAACAGCTTCACGGCGAGTGCATAGCCGGCGCCTGCCACGCTGAGGAACGAGATCAGCATGCCCAGACGGGTGATCAGCTTCAGCGGGGTCGTCGAGAAGCCGAGGATCCCGTCGAGCGCGAGCTTCATCATCCTGGCCAGCGGGTAGCCCGACTTCCCCGCGTACCGCGCGTCCCGGTCGTAGAGCACCGCCTCCTGCCGGAAGCCGACACTGGCCACGATGCCGCGCAGGAAGCGGCTCTGCTCGCGGAACTTCACCACCTCGGCGACCACCCGGCGGTCGATCAGCCGGAAGTCACCGACGTTGCGCGGGATGTCGGCCGAGGCGAGCCGCTCGAGCAGCCAGTAGAACGTGGCCGCGGTGCTTCGCTTGAACCAGCCGTCCTGGCGGGTCCGTCGCTGGGCGTAGACCACGTCGGCGCCCTGCTCCCAGACCTTGATCAGCTCCAGGCTCACGGCCGGCGGGTCCTGGAGGTCGACGTCCATCACGACGACCGCGTCGGCGTCCGCGGCCGCATCGAGACCGGCGGTCACCGCCAGCTGGTGGCCGTAGTTCCGCGACAGCGACAGCACCGACACGCGGTCGTCAGCGGTGCGCAGCTCCAGCAGCTGGGCCAGGGAGTCGTCCCGGCTGCCGTCGTCGACGTAGAGGAACTCGAAGGCCAGGTCGGGACGGTCCTCGGTGCACTTCAAGAGCTCCGCGTGGAAGCGGGCCAGGCCCGCCGACTCGTTGTAGACCGGAAGCACGAAGGCAACCCGCCGGGACGACTCAGCCATCGCTCGACCCCGCCGCTGCCACCCAGCGGGTGAGCACGTCCTGGGCCGCGCCCGAGTCGATCGCCTCCTCGGCGCGCCGGATGCCTGCGGCGAGCCGGTCGTCGACCGAGCCATCCTCCGCGGCGTGCACGGCGAGCGCCGCGCCGGCGTTGAGCACCACGGCGTCGCGCACCGGGCCGCGGTCGCCGGCCAGCAGCCGGCGTACGACCTCGGCGTTGTAGTCCGCGTCCTGGCCGCGCAGCCCTTCGGTGGTGCCGGCCGGGATGCCCAGCCGCAGCCGGGTCGACCGTCGCCGTCGCCACCTCGCCGTCATGGACCAGCCACAGGCTGGAGGTGGTCGTGGTGGTCAGCTCGTCGAGGCCGTCGTCACCGCGGAAGACCCAGGCGTCGACACCCCGGCGCGCGAAGACGCCGGCCATCACCGGAGCCATCCGCGCGTCGGCGCAGCCGATCGCCTGCGCCTCCGGCCGCGCGGGGTTGGCGATCGGGCCGAGGAAGTTGAACGTGGTGCCGATCCCGAGCTCGCTCCGCGCCACCGCCGCGTGCCGCAGCGCGGGGTGGAACGCGGCCGCGAAGCAGAACGTGATGCCGGCCTCCCCGGCGACCCGGGCCACGTCGTCGGCGGACAGGTCCAGCCGGATGCCGAGGCGCTCGAGGACGTCGGCGCTGCCGGCCTTGCTCGAGGCCGACCGGTTGCCGTGCTTGACCACGGTGACGCCGGCTCCGGCCGCGACGATCGCCGCCATCGTCGAGATGTTCACCGAGAACGACCGGTCGCCCCCGGTGCCGACCACGTCGAGCGTGCGGCCCTCGACCGCCAGCGGCGTCGCGTGGGCGTACATCGCGTCGACGAGGCCCTGCACCTCCTCGACGGTCTCGCCCTTCGAGCGCAGGGCGACCGCGAAGCCGGCGATCTGGACCGGCGTCGCGTTGCCGGCCAGGATCTCGCCCATCGCCCAGGCCGCCTGGTCCCCGGACAGGTCGGTGCCGCTGACCAGGCCCGTGAGCACGTCGGGCCACGTGTGCGTCACGCGCTAGGCCTTGGCAGGGACCCTCGAGCGCAGCAGCCGGGTGACGACGTCGGCGAGCTCGATCGGGTCCAGCGGGTGTGACACGGCGCCGTCGGCACGCGACCAGGTCGCCAGCCAGTTGTCCTGCGGCCGGCCGGTGAGCACCAGTGCCGGGGGCGCCTGGAAGATCTCGTCCTTCATCTGCCGCGCGATGCCCATGCCGCCGGCGGGGGCAGCCTCGCCGTCGAGGATCGCGAGGTCGATCTGGCCGGCGTCGAGCTGCTGCCAGACGACGGGCTCGGTCGCCACCTCGACGTACTCGAGCTCCGGGAGGTCCGGGTGCACGCGCTTGCCCAGCGCGAGGACCACCTGCTGGCGCACGTCGGAGTTGTCGCTGTAGACCAGCACGCGGAGCTTCGGGGAGTTCGCTGTCACGGGGCTGATGCTACTCGTGGCGCGAGTCGCGCGGTTCGTGACCGGTGGTCTCGGCTGACCGCTCGCTGGCGCTCGCTGCTCGACCACCTGTTCCGGCCCGCTCGAGGCGGTCGAGCCTGCGGTCCTCGCGGCGTGCCTCCTGCATCGACGCGCGCACCCACTGGGTGAACAGCACCACGAAGAAGATCAGGCTGATCAGGTCACCGGAGCCCCACAGGATGCCGCCGGCGAGGTGCTGGTCGTCGATCGGGGCCGGCAGCCACGGCATCGTGGCGTGCAGGGAGGGGTACCAGTCCCCGCCGATCAGCTCGGTCTGGTCCATGATCGTGACACCCATGAACGCGTGGAACGGCATCACCAGGAAGATCAGCAGCAGCCGGAACGGGTAGGTCAACCGGCCCGGCACCGGGTCGATGCCCATCAGCGGCCAGAAGAACAGCGACCCGACCAGGACCATGTGCAGGTGGGTCATCTCGTGCACGAAGTCGGAGTGCACGGTGGCGCCGTACCAGCCGGTGAAGTACAGCGCCCACGGAGTGACCACGAACAGCGCGAAGGTCAGCGGGCCGAAGGTGAGCACCTTGGCGACCCGCGAGTGCAGCGCCACCAGCAGCCAGGCCCGCGGACGACGGGGCAGCGTGCGCAGCATCAGCGTGATCGGCGCGCCCAGCGCGAGGAAGAGCGGGGTGATCATCGACAAGATCATGTGCTGGACCATGTGCGCGCTCAGCAGCGTCGTGTCGTACGCCGCCAGCCCCGACTGGGTCGCGACGTAGAAGGACCCGAGCCCGCCGACGAGGAACGCCGCCGACCGGCCGACCGGCCAGTGGTCCCCTCGCCTGCGCAGCGCCTGGACACCGAGCAGGTAGAGCCCGGCCACCCAGACCGTCCCGACGAACAGGTAGGGGTCGAGGCCCCACTCGGTGAACAGCCGGGACATCCCGAATGCGGGCAATTCGGTGACGTCGAACGGGGCGGGCACGCGGTCAGCGTAGGCGGGGCGTCCTGCGGTTCGCTCGTCCGGGTGCGGGGTCTCGACAGGCTCGACCTCCGGCGGGCGAGTGTGATCATCGAAACACCCTGCCCAAAACCCGGGGGTCGAGGTGGCAGGACCGGGCTGTATCGACATAATGGCCGCGTGGCGACAGCGACAACGATTCCGGCATCCCGTCTGCACGGGCACCACGACCGTCCGAGCATGGTCTCGGTGGGCACGATCATCTGGCTCTCGAGCGAGCTGATGTTCTTCGCGACGCTGTTCGCTGCCTACTACACGATCCGCGCGGTGAGCCCCGAGCTGTGGGCGCAGAGCACCGAGAAGCTCAACGTCCCGTTCGCCTCGGTGAACACCACGATCCTGGTGCTGTCGTCGTTCACCTGCCAGATGGGCGTGTTCGCCGCGGAGGGCGGCCGGGTGAGCCGCATCGGCCGGCTGGTCACCATGCACCCCGTCAAGGAGTGGGGCCTGCGCGAGTGGTACGTCCTCACCTACATCATGGGCGCGACCTTCATCGGCGGGCAGGCCTTCGAGTACACCCAGCTCGTCCACGAGGGGATCACGATCCCGCACTCGGCGTACGGCACGATGTTCTACCTGACCACCGGCTTCCACGGCCTGCACGTCACCGGCGGGCTGATCGCCTTCCTCTTCGTACTCGGCCGCACCTTCGTCGCCCGCCGCTTCACCCACGAGCAGGCAGTCACCGCGATCGTCGTGTCCTACTACTGGCACTTCGTCGACGTGGTCTGGATCGGCCTGTTCGCGACCATCTACCTGATCAAGTAGCCCGGACCCGATAGGACTGTTGTGCGACTGCTCACGCGCAAGATCTCAGCACGGATCTCGACCCGGCGGCGCAGCCGGTACGCCGCCCCGGCCGTGCTGCTCGCAGCCCTCCTCGCCAGCGGCGGCGTGTACGCCATGCTCGCCCCCGCCTCTGCCGAGCGGACCACCGAGGACGCCGCGACGATCGCCAAGGGCAAGGCGCTGTTCGAGGTCGGGTGTGCTTCGTGCCACGGCAAGAACGCCGAGGGCATCGTCACCGCGCGCGACAACCAGTACGGCCCGTCGCTGGTCGGCGTCGGCGCGGCCGCTGTCGACTTCCAGGTGGGCACCGGCCGGATGCCGATGGCCCAGCCCGGCTCCCAGGCGGCCCGCAAGAAGCCGGTCTACAACGACACCGAAACCGCCGAGCTCGCCGCGTACGTCGCGTCGCTGGGTCCCGGCCCCGCCGTACCCGACATCACCCAGGAAGACCTCGACAGGGCCGACCTGGTCGAGGGCGGCGCGTTCTTCCGCACCAACTGCACCGCGTGCCACAACTTCGCCGGCAGCGGCGGCGCCCTGCCCGAGCGGCAAGTACGCACCCAACCTGCGCGGCGTCTCCGCCAAGCACATCTACGAGGCCATGGTGACCGGCCCGCAGCAGATGCCGGTCTTCTCCGACGGCGTGCTCACGCCGCAGGACAAGCGGGACATCATCGCCTACCTCAAGAAGAACGAGGACACCCCGAGCTACGGCGGGTTCACCCTCGGGTCCATCGGCCCGGTGTCCGAGGGCCTGTTCGCGTGGGTCGTCGGCATCGGCAGCCTGGTCCTGGTCGGCATCTGGATCACCGCGAAGAACACCCGCTCGACCAAGACGCTGAAGAAGGGGGACGCATGAGCGAGCGAAGCGAGCGCGTTCAATGCAGTCGGCCGGGCGCTCACGGCGCGCCCGCAGCGAAGCGAGGACGCGCATGAGCGGCGACGCGCGACCACGGCCACGAGCTGGCGACCACCGAGATCGCCGAGCCGATCGCCAACCCGGGGCTCCCCGAGCACCTCCCCCGCCCGACCGACGTCGACCCGGCGGCCGAGAAGCGCGCCGAGCGCCAGGTCGCCATGCTGTTCGGCGTCTCGGCCCTCTTCGCGGTGCTGTTCTGCGTCGCGTACTTCGCCCTCGACGTCGGCAAGAACCCCGACGTCTTCCTGAGCATGGGCGCCTCCACGGTCGCGCTCGGCGCCTGCCTGGGCCTGTGCCTGCTGTCCATCGGCGGCGGCCTGATCCAGTGGTCGCGCAAGCTGATGAGCGACCACGAGATCGTCGAGTACCGCCACCCCGCGGCGTCCTCCGAGGAGGAGCGCGCCGAGGCGGTCGCCGCGTTCGAGCAGGGCCTCGAGGACTCCGGCATCGCCCGCCGGCCGCTGGTGCGCAACTCGCTGCTCGGCGCGCTGGGCTTCCTCGGGCTGCCGGCGATCGTCGCGCTGCGCGACCTCGGCCCGCTTCCCGGCGACAAGCTCGCGCACACCGTGTGGAAGAAGGGGATGAAGGTCGTCCAGGACGTCGACGGCGCCCCGATCCGGCCGTCCGACATGCAGATCGGCCAGCTCGTCAACGCCGAGCCCGAGGTCTTCTTCCAGACCAACTCCGAGGGCGAGCCCGAGTACGAAGGCACCGAGCTGCTCCAGGCCAAGGCCAAGGCGGCGGTGATCCTGGTCCGGATGCACCCCGACGACATCAAGGCGTCCAAGGACCGCGAGAACTGGGGCGTCGAGGGCATCCTGTGCTTCTCGAAGATCTGCACCCACGTCGGCTGCCCGATCTCGCTGTGGGAGCAGCAGACGCACCACCTGCTCTGCCCCTGCCACCAGTCGACGTTCGACCTCGCCGACAACGGCAAGGTCGATCTTCGGCCCGGCCAACCGGTCGCTGCCGCAGCTGCCGCTGGCCGTCGACGGCCGAGGGCTACCTCGTCGCGACGAGCGACTTCCATGAACCGGTCGGCCCGAGCTACTGGGAACGTGGGTGAACCCGATGAGCACGACGTCTACGAACGGCACCAAGGCCGCCGCGGCCGACAAGCCGAACCCGGTCGGCGGGGCTCGCGAACTGGGCCGACGAGCGCCTCGGTATGGCCACCGCGACCAAGAAGCTGATGCCGCTGCGCAAGGTCTTCCCCGACCACTGGTCCTTCATGCTCGGCGAGATCGCGCTGTGGAGCTTCGTCGATCCTGCTGCTCACCGGCGTCTTCCTGACGCTGTGGTTCAAGCCGAGCCATGGGCGAGGTCGTCTACAAGGGCTCCTACGACCAGCTGCGCGGCATCCACGATGTCGGAGGCCTACGCCTCGACGCTGAACATCAGCTTCGACGTCCGCGCCGGCCTGCTGATGCGGCAGATGCACCACTGGGCGGCGATGCTGTTCATCGCCGCGATGCTCGTGCACATGATGCGCTCGTTCCTCACCGGCGCGTTCCGCAAGCCGCGTGAGCTGAACTGGGTGATCGGCGGCCTGCTGCTGCTCCTCGGCATCCTCGAGGGCTTCGCCGGCTACTCCCTGCCCGACGACCTGCTGTCCGGCACCGGCCTGCGGATCGCCGACGGCCTGGTCAAGGCCACGCCCGTGCTCGGCTCGTACATGTCGTTCTTCATGTTCGGCGGCGAGTTCCCCGGCGACGTGATCATCCCGCGGCTGTACATCGTGCACGTGCTGCTCATCCCGGGGCTGCTGCTCGCCCTGATCGGCGCGCACATGCTGCTGCTCGTCTACCACAAGCACACCCAGTGGCCCGGTCCCGGCCGCACCGAGAACAACGTGGTCGGCGAGCCGATGCTGCCGATCTACACCGCGAAGGCCGGCGGGTTCTTCTTCATGGTGTTCGGCGTGGTCGCGCTCATGGGTGGCCTGATGACCATCAACCCGGTCTGGCGATTCGGGCCGTACAACCCCGCCGAGGTGACCGCAGGGTCCCAGCCGGACTGGTACATGGGCATCGCCGAAGGGCTGCTGCGCATCATGCCCGGCTGGGAGACCCACCTGTGGGGCTTCACGATCAGCTGGAACGTCTTCCTGCCCGGGCAGATCGCCCCGATCGCGCTGCTCAGCCTGGTGCTGGCCTATCCGTTCCTGGAGCAGTGGATCACCGGCGACAAGCGTGAGCACCACCTGCTGCAGCGCCCGCGCAACGCCCCCACGCGGACGGCGTTCCTGTCGGCGATGATCACGCTCTACGGCCTGCTCTGGGCAGCCGGCGGCAACGACATCCTGGCCGTGGTGTTCCACCTGAACCTGAACTACATCACCTACTTCATGCGTGGTGCGATCTTCGTGATCCCGGTGCTCGTCTTCATCCTCGCCAAGCGGTGGTGCATCTCGCTGCAGCGCGCGGACAACGACCGGCTGCTGCACGGCTACGAGACCGGCATCATCATGCGCTCGCCCGAGGGTGAGTACACCGAGCGGCACCTGCCGATCAAGACCGACCGGGCCTACACCCTCACCGCGCGCGAGCGCGACGAGGTGTACGTCGGTGCGAACGGCACCGACGCCAACGGTGTCGAGGCACCGAACGCCCGCGTCGACAAGGTGCGCTCGCTGCTGTCGAAGGCATGGTTCGCGACCAACGTGCAGAAGCCGACGACCGAGGAGCTCGAGGAGGGCCACCACCACACCGAGGAGATCCTCGAGCACGAGCACGACCTCGGCCTCGACCACTCGGCCGACGGGCACCAGTTCGACGGGCGCCACGACGTGGCCGGCGACGACCTGACGCACAAGCACTGAGGTAGCGACCGGTGGTTGAGCCTGTCGGCTGAGGCCGGTGGTTGAGCCTGTCGGCTGAGTTTAGGCCGGTGGTTGAGCCTGTCGAAACCTCGACAGGCTCGACCTCCAGCTCTTTTCCTGATTGATCCCGGCTCGGGTGCAACCCCATCACCTCCTCGCGCGTATCCTCCGACAGATCACGACGAGGACGGGAGCGTCCATGGACGAGGCGGAGTTCGACGACTTCTACACCTCCTCCTTCGCCCGCATCACCGGTCAGGTCTACGCGATGATCGGGGATCGCGACGAAGCACAGGAGTGCGTGCAGGAGGCGTTCGTGCGGGCCTGGGCCCGTCGGGAGTCCCTCGCCCGCGCCGAGCACCCGGACGCCTGGGTGCGCACGACGGCGTACCGGTTCGCGGTGAGCCGCTGGCGTCGTGTCCGGCTGGCCCGCCGGCCCGCTGACCGCGCGCTGTCGCCCGCGACGCACACCGAGGCCGTCGACGAGTCCCGGGTGGCCCTGGTGGCCGCGCTGGCGAACCTGCCGGAGAAGCAGCGCCAGGCTCTCGTCCTGCACCATCTCTGCGACCTGCCTGTCGAGGCCGTCGCCCGCGAGGTGGGTGCCCCCGCGGGGACAATCAAGGCCCGCCTCTCCCGTGGCCGGGCGGCGCTGGCCAGCCCTGCTCTCCCCCATCGATGCGACCGACACGGGAGCCCGCCATGTCTGAGCACAACAACCCGATCCGCGACCCCATCCACGACCTGGAGTCCTTCGGCACCGGAGGCGTCACCATGACCCCGATCCCCCCGAGCGAGGTGCGCCGGCTCGGCAACCGCCGCCGGGCTCGGCGTCGTGCCGCGTACACCGTCGTCGCAGCGGCAGCGGTCGTCGCGGCGATCGTCCCGGTCGCGGTCCTCGGCGGCCACGACGACGCCGCCCCGCCGCAGCCGCTCCACTCCGCCGGGCCCACACCCACTCCCGCGACGGTGACCACATTCCCCGGCGTCGGGGTCGAGGTCAAGGCGGTGTCGGACACCACCAAGCTCGAGGGCACCAGTGACGAGTTCAAGACCTTCATCGCCGGCGTCTGGCAGCAGAACACCTCCGACTGCCCCACGCCGGACATCACCGTCAAGAAGTACAGCAGCGCCGGCTTTGCGCTCGGTGGCGTCGGCGGCTGCGGCGGCTACGTCGCGCTCTGGTCGATCCAGGACGGAACCTGGGAGGAAGCGCTCGGAACCCAGGACGAGTGGACGTGCGGCGACCTGACACGGTTCAGCGTGCCGGACGGCTTCGCCGGCGACTGCTCCGGCCCCAAGGCGGTGCTCGGCCCTGAGTCCGACGCCGGCCTCCGTCTCGGCATGAGCATGGACGAGGTGAAGGCTGCGGGCGGCACCGTCAGCCCGCCGGCGTCCGCCGGCGGCGACTACTGCCGCACCGTGAACCCGAAGGGCCTTCCAGACACCACGGACGCCGAAGGATCGACATCCACCGTCGGCTACCTCTCGCTCCAGCCCGACCGCGGTGTGGTCGCTCTCTTCGCCCAGAAGGACCAGGTGACCTCGCGGGGCATCCGCGTCGGCGATCTCCTGGACACCTTCAAGCAGGCCTACCCCGAGGCCACGAAGACCGGTTTCGGCTGGTACCGGGTCGACATCGACGACCGGTCCCACTACCGGTTCGACTTCGACCGACGCGGGGTCATCCAGAACATCAGCCTGGAGCTGGACGGCCCGCAGGGCTGCTACGAGTGAGCGTCTCAACAACTGGTCATACCACTTGACCACCTGACCGCAGCCGACATCAGGCTCGGGCCATGGTCCTCAAGCCGATCACCCGGCGCCTGGTGCCCGACGACGTCTTCGAGCAGCTGCTCGAAGAGGTCGTCGACGGCTCCCTGGGCCCCGGTGACGCCCTCCCGAGCGAGCGGAGGCTGGCCGAGCTGCTCGGCGTCTCCCGGCCCGCCGTACGCGAGGCGCTGCAGCGGATGTCGGCCACCCGGCTCGTCGAGGTCCGCCACGGCGGGGCGACCACCGTGCGCGACTTCCAGCGGCACGCCGGCCTGGACCTGCTCCCCCGGCTCCTGGTGCGCACGGTGAGCTGGACCCCGACACCGCACGCAGCATCGTCGAGGCCCGGTACGCCGTCGCCCCGACGTCGCCGCGATGGCTGCCGGGCGTGTCGCCCGGCGCGACGGGACCGGCCCGGGACGCTCTCCCCACAGCGCGTGGCGGCCATCGCTGCCGCCGAGGACCCCGAGAGCCGGCAGCGGGCGGCGCTGGCGTTCTGGGACGCCGTCGTCGACCTGGCCGACTCGATCGTGTTCCGGCTGATGTTCAACAGCCTGCGGGCGGCGTACGAGCCGGCGATCGAGGCGCTGGCGCCCCTCCTCGAGTCCGAGGTGGGCAACCTCGACGGCTATCGGGCCGTCGCGGCCGCCGTGCTCGGCGGCGACCCGGATGCCGCAGCCGAGGCGGCCATGACGCTCCTCCGTCCGGCGACGGAGGCGATGGTGCACTTCCTCGAGGACTTCGAGGAGCCGAACGAAGGAGAAGACGCATGACCAGGATGGATCCGGAGATCGAGTCGCTCGCCCAGGAGCGACTCGCGGCGGAGGAGGCCCGGATGACCGGGCCGCGCCGCACCCAGGTGACGCTGGGGACGACCTTCGCGGAGTTCTGGAAGCACCCGAGCCCGTGGATGATCCTCGGCACGCTCGTCGGCGCCCTGGCGTGGCGGGTCGTCGAGGCCGACTGGCGGCTCTCCGACCTCTGGGCCCCGGCGATCCTGGTGGCGTTCTTCCCCGTGCTCGAATGGGTCATCCACGTCTTCATCCTGCACTGGCGGCCGCGCAAGCTCGCCGGCGTCCTCATCGACAGCGAGCTGGCCCGCGACCACCGCCGGCACCACGCCGACCCGCGCGACGTACCCCTGGTCTTCATCCCGTGGCGCTCGCTGATCGCGGTGATCGCGAGCGAGATCGCGATCGGCCTGTTCGCCTTCCCCCGGCTCGGCCAGGGCCTCACCTGGATCCTCGCGGTCGCGACCACCGGCCTGCTCTACGAGTGGATCCACTACCTGATCCACAGCGACTACCGGCCGAAGGGCCGGGTCTACAAGGCCGTCTGGCGCAACCACCGCCTGCACCACTACAAGAACGAGCACTACTGGTTCACCGTCACCTCGACCTCGACCGCCGACCGCCTCTTCGGCACCTACCCCGACCCCGCCACGGTCAAGACCTCGAAGACGGCGAAGAACCTGCACGGTGTCGGCTGAGGGGCTGGCGGGCGGGCGGGCGGTTTCACAACTTCTGTTGTGAAACTTGCGCTTCCCGAACGAAATTTCGGTCGGGAAGCGCAAGTTTCGTTCGGGAACCTGTACGCCGATCAGGTCAGGCGACGACGAGAGCCCGGCCCCGCTCGAGCTGCCGGCGGATCTTCGCTGCCGCCCGCGACGGCTGGAAGAGTTCCTCCCAGACCAATCGCACCATCAGCCAACCGGTCTCTTCGCGAAGTCGATCCTCACGCTTCTTCTCACGCTCGACCGCGTCGCCGGCCGTCTCACCTGGCCTCCGCAGTCGGCCGTACTTCACCATGCCATCGAACTCACCGAGTAATCCGTACTCCGGCCAGGCAAAGTCCGTGATGCCCAGCAAGTTCCCCGAGCCATCTCGGACCTCGAACTGGAGTTGTGGCTCGGGGAGGTGCTGGGTCCACATCACTCGGCGAGACAGCGATTCTCCGACCGACTGAGCGCCCTCACGAACGAGGCGCACGGTGATCTGAAGCTTGCCCGTATTCGGCCAGCCGGTGATCTGTTCGAAGCCTGCGTGGATCTCCTCGAGCGTCCCGAGCTTGAGGGCTACGACCGAGTCCAGGATGACCTGGCCCCCCGCGCTGTGCGTGATCGACGCTGCCTCCAGACCAGCGCGGACCGGAGCCACGACGAGCTGGTTTCCGACGAGCATGAGATCTTCGTCGCCACACTTGCCCTGGTGGTAGACGACGTCCCTCGTCGTACGGGCAATGGGCTGGTCGAGACATGTGACGTGGATCCTGCGCAGGTCGGGCTCGTAGAAGCGAAGGCCGTGCTCGACCGCGGCTGAGGTGTGACTCAGTGCGATCCGACTGCTGTGGGATCGGAGGACCGCGTGGGCTCGGAGGCGATGCTGTTCGAAGTCGTCCGCCTCGGCCCAGACGTCGCGGAAGGTGTATGCGCCGTGACGGATCCGCACGAGTACGTCGGCGCGCATCAGGAGACGAAGATCTCGATCGCCATAGCCATGGTCGAGCGCCTCGGCGCGTGAGAAGACCTGATCGTCGTGGAGGTGTCGCAGCTCGTCCATGCCTGGATCGTCAATCGACGGGGCCGGCCGCCGTACGGTCGCCGACGCGACTGTGGACGACTGGGCCTTCCCCTGATCCTGTGCACAAGTCCGCGGGTGGCTCGTGCTTCCCGAACAGAACTTCTGCTTCCCGAATGAAATTTCGGTCGGGAAGCAGAAGTTTCACAACAGAAGTTGTGAAACCTCACGGCCGGAACCTCAGGTCAGGGACGAGCCCTTGGCGTAATCCGCGAAGGAGAGGTTCCAGTCGCCGATGCCGTTGGTGAGGGTCATCGGCTTGTCGGAGCCGGTGTACTCGACGACGTCGCCGATGATCGACTCGTTGTAGAGCCAGCCGGCGTTGGCCGTGCTCATGCCGGTGCAGCCGTGGCTGACGTTCGCGTGGCCCTGGGAGCCGACCGACCACGGGGCGGCGTGCAGGAACTCGCCGGAGTAGGTCAGGCGCATGGCGAACTGGACGTTGTCGATGTCGTAGCCGTCGGCGCTGTTCAGCGGGATGCCGACCGTCTCCGAGCGCATGTGCCGGCTGCGGTTCTTCTCGACGATCACCTTGATGCCGTAGCGGGTGGTGAACTTCGGCTGCTGACCGGTGGTGATCGGGATCGTCCGGATCAGCTTGCCGTCACGGAACACCCGCAGCTGGTGGGTGTCCATGTTGACCTTGCTGACCATCTTGCGACCGACGGTGAACGTGCTGGTGCGGCTCTTCTGGCCGTAGACCCCGTTGCCGGCGGGCACCGAGTCGATGTCGGCGTCGATGGTCACCTTGGTGCCGGTCTTCCAGAAGTGCTTCGGCCGCCAGTGCACCTCGGTGTCGGAGATCCAGTAGAACGACCCCGTCTGGGCGGGGACCGTGGTGACGTGCAGGTGCTTCTCGATCGAGGCCTTGTTGGTGACCGGGATGTCGAACCGGATGATCGCCGGCATGCCGACACCGACGGTCGAGCCCGGCAACGGGAAGAAGCTGGGGAACGTCTGCTGGGCGAGGGTCAGGGCCTGGGTGCTGAAGTGCGAGCGGTAGACCGACTCGTCGCCGTTCGTGTCGACCGCGACACCGCGGACCTTGTAGGTCTCCCCCGGCTGGAGTCGGCTGGTGCTCTGCCAGCTGAGCTTGTCGCCGGCCAGGGTGCCGTCGATCGTCCCGGAGTTCCCGGCCACCTTGACCTCGGTGAGGGTGCCGTCGGTGACGTTGAGTCGCAGGGTGCGGTTGACCTTCACGCCGGTCGCGCCGGCTTCGATGCTCGCGGTGATCTCGGCTGCCGAGGCGTCGCTGGTCGACGAGGCCGACGGGTTGTCAGCCTTGTCGCCGATGAGGGCCTTGGGCGTGTCGGAGCAGGCCGACAGCACGGACACGAGCAGCACCGCGGCGGCGGCAGCAGTCAACGTACGTCGCGACCGCATGGAACTCCCCCCTCGAACAGATCAGCACAACCGTTCCAGCCTAACAAGGCCCAGGTGATGCCCCTGACCACGCGCGACGTGGGAAGCGTCACGCCCCGTTGCGCCCGACCGCAGGGTCAGTGCGCGTGCTCGCCGCGGTAGTACTCGAAGACCCAGCCGGAGAGCGCCACGAAGCCGACCCCGGCGCCGATGATCACCAGCCACCAGCCGATGACCACGCCGAGCACCACGGTCGCCATGCACAGCGCGCACCACAGCGGCCACCAGCTGTACGGCGGGAAGAAGCCCAGCTCGCCGGCGCCGTCGGCGATCTCGGCGTCCTTGCGGTCCTCCGGTCGCGGCTCCATCCGGGAGGCGTGGAAGCCGAGGTAGAAGCTGACCAGGAGGGCCAGCAGGGTGGTCATCACCAGCGCCGACGTGCCGGTCGGGTCGCCGGTGATGAACCAGTACGACGGCGTGACCAGCGCGAAGAACGCCGTGCAGATCACGAAGATCCAGGTCTCGGACTTCATCAGGCGTCCTTCCCGTCGTCGGCCCGCGGCTCCGACGGCCGCGAGGTCGTCGGAGTACTCCAGCGCCGCGATCTCCGGGTGGTGGAGGTCGAAGGCCGGCGACTCGGACCGGATCCGCGGGATCGTGATGAAGTTGTGGCGCGGCGGCGGGCAGCTGGTGGCCCACTCCAGGGACCGGCCCCAGCCCCACGGGTCGTCGGTGTTGACCAGTGGCGACCGGCGCGACTTGTAGACGTTGTAGAGGAACGGCAGCGTCGAGGACGCGAGCAGGAACGCGCCCACCGTGGAGATCTGGTTCAGGGTGGTGAAACCGTCGCCCTTGCTGTAGTCGGCGTAGCGGCGCGGCATGCCCTCGACACCGAGCCAGTGCTGCACCAGGAACGTGGTGTGGAAGCCGATGAACAGCAGCCAGAAGTGGATCTTGCCGAGCTTCTCGTCGAGCATCCGGCCGGTCATCTTCGGCCACCAGAAGTAGAAGCCGGCGAACATCGCGAACACCACCGTGCCGAAGACGACGTAGTGGAAGTGCGCGACCACGAAGTAGGAGTCGGACACGTGGAAGTCCAGCGGCGGCGAGGCCAGGATGATGCCGGTCAGGCCACCGAAGAGGAACGTGGTGAGGAAGCCGACGCTCCACAGCATCGGGGTGTCCAGGGACACCGACCCTCCCCACATCGTGCCTATCCAGTTGAAGAACTTCACACCGGTGGGTACGGCGATCAGGAACGTCATGCCGGAGAAGAACGGCAGGTTGACCGCGCCGGTGACGAACATGTGGTGCGCCCACACGGCGACCGACAGCATCGCGATGCCCAGCGTCGCGGCGACCAGGCCGACGTAGCCGAAGATCGGCTTGCGGCTGAACACCGGCAGGATCTCGGTGACGATGCCGAAGAACGGCAGCGCGATGATGTAGACCTCGGGGTGGCCGAAGAACCAGAACAGGTGCTGCCACAGGATCGGCCCGCCGTGCGACGGCGTCGAAGACGTGCGCACCGAACTTGCGGTCGGCCTCCAGCGACAGCAGCGCGCCGGCGAAGATCGGGAACGCCATCAGCACCAGCAGGCTGGTGACCAGCGTGTTCCACACGAAGATCGGCATCCGGAACATCGTCATGCCGGGCGCCCGCATGCAGATGATCGTGGTGATGAAGTTGACGGCACCGAGGATGGTGCCGAGGCCGGCCAGCCAGAGGCCCATGATCCACGAGGTCACCGCCGACTCCGGGCGACCGGACGGCGTCGGAGAGCGGCGCGTAGGCGAACCAGCCGAAGTCGGCCGCGCCCGAGGGGGTCAGGAAGCCGGACGCGGCGATCAGGCCGCCGAAGAGGAACATCCAGTAGCTGAGCATGTTCAGCCGCGGGAACGCCACGTCGGGCGACCGATCTGCAGCGGCATGATCACGTTGCCGAACCCGAAGAACAGCGGCGTCGCGAACAGCAGCAGCATGATCGTGCCGTGCATCGTGAACAGCTGGTTGTAGACCTCGTCGTTGACGAGCTGCTGGCCCGGGAACGCGAGCTCGGAGCGGATCAGCAGCGCCATGATGCCGCCGAGCATGAACCAGGCGAACGACGTGACCAGGTACAGCTTGCCGATCAGCTTGTGGTCGGTCGTGGTGATGATGCGCACCACCTGCTGCCCCAGCGTGCGCGTGCGGCGCGACCGACCTGGGGCGCGTCGGAGACCGCGGTCATTCGGACTCCTCCGTTCTGTGTCGAGGCCGGCCTCGTCGTTCACATCGGTGTCACCGAGCGCAGTGCCACGCTGGTCGAGATGCCTTCGAGTCCTTGTGCTCGTTGAGGGCCTGCAGGTGCGCGTCGAACGCCGCCTGGTCGGCGACCTTCACCTTGAACAGCATCCGCGAGTGGTAGACGCCGCACAGCTCGGCGCAGCGACCGTCGAAGGTGCCGAAGCGGCTCGGGGTGAAGGTGAAGTGGTTGCTCGCCGACCCGGGACGACGTCCATCTTGAACAGGAACGCCGGCACCCAGAACGAGTGGATGACGTCGGGCGAGTACAGGTGAAGTCGACGGTCTCGTCCTTGACCAGCCACAGCGTCGGCGGGTCGGCCGGGGTGCCGCCTTCGTAGACCACCGGGCTGCGGCTGCCTCGAAGTCCTTGTGCCGGGTCGTTGGTGTAGTTGAACGTCCACGACCACTGCTGGCCCACGACGGTGAGTTCGTGTCGGCCTGGGCGTTGGCTGCGTCAGGTCCTTGGTGCGTGCAGGACGTCGTCCTGGGTCCTGGACGGTGAAGAAGAAGAAGACGATGACCATCATCACCGGGGCGACGGTGTAGAAGATCTCGATCGGCAGGTTGTAGCGGGTCTGCACCGGGATCTCGTCTCGCTGCGGCGGC
The DNA here is from genome assembly GCA_963805425.1 of uncultured Actinomycetota bacterium. Classification (GTDB taxonomy): domain Bacteria; phylum Actinomycetota; class Actinomycetes; order Propionibacteriales; family Nocardioidaceae; genus Marmoricola. Next base: position 20,619 of record CAWDUF010000015.1, read on the forward strand.
GGTAAGCGGAACACGGCGTAGAAGATCAGGCCCCAGGTGATGACCCGGTCGACCATCGCGGCGATCCAGGCGCCCTGCCACAGGTCGAGGATGTCCCGGGCGCTTCCTCGGTGGCCGGGTCGGGCATCGCGAGACGCTTGATCGTCCTGGGTGCTCTCGACCGAGCAGCCGGTGAGCAACAAGGAATGCCGATCCGGCGACGACGCCGAAGGCGAGCTTCCGCGCACGCTTGGGGAGTTCCAGACCCACGAACGAGCCCTCTCTCTTGACCGAATGTACCTGCTTGAGACGGACAAGCCGAACCCTACTACTGCGCCACGGCGGCCATCGTGCCCGAGGGGCGGTGTTGGACACGTGTGCGTCGCGCCACGTCCTGACAGGTGGTCACCGGGGGCTAGTTTCATCCTGTGAGCACCGGCCCGGCCGCCTACCTCGACACCGCGTCGAGCGAGCCGCTGCACCCTGCGGCCCGGGCCGTTCTCGAGCAGGCGCTCGACGCGCGGGTACGCCGATCCGCGACGCCTGCACGGACCTGCCCGGGATGCCCGGACTCCTCCTGGACAACGCCCGCGAGGCCACCGCGGAGGCACTCGGCGTCCGGCCCGACGAGGTCGACCTTCACCCCGAGCGGCACCCATGCCGTCCACCTCGGCGTGCTCGGCCTGCTGGCCGGGAACGCCCGGCAGGGACGGCGGCTGCTGGCGAGCGCGGTCGAGCACGCGGCGGTGATGAACGCCGGGACCTGGCACCACGCCCAGGGTGGCTCGTTCGACACGCTGCCGGTGGACGCGCTGGGCCGGCTGCTGCCCGGACGGCCGTCCAGGCGGTCGGCGGTCCGAGGGGGCCGCCGTCGTCGCGCTCCAGGCCGCCAACCACGAGGTCGGCACGATCCAGCCGGTGGCCGACGCTCTCCGAGGCGACCGCGCACCGCTCTTCATGGACGCGTGCGCCTCGGCCGGCCGGGTGCCGCTGCCGGACGGATGGGCGGCAGCGGCTGCGTCGGCCCACAAGTGGGGCGGTCCGGCCGGTGTCGGCGTACTCCTGGTCCGCAAGGGCGCCCGCTGGCGCAACCCGTTCCCCGAGCGACGACCGGGTCGACCCGCGCACGACCGGGATGGAGAACGTGCCGGCGGCCCTGGCCGCGGCGGCCGCACTCCAGGCGGTGGTCGCCGAGCGCGACGAGGTCGGCGCCCGCCAGACGGCGCTGTCGACCGGCTACGCGCCGGGGTCGGCCGCGATCCCCGACACCGAGGTCGTCGGCGACCCGCGCGACCGGTTGCCGCACCTGGTCACCTTCTCGTTCCTCTACGTCGACGGCGAGGCGATCGTCACCGAGCTCGACCGGCTGGGGTTCGCGGTGGCCAGCGGGTCGGCCTGCACCGCCAGCACGCTGGAGCCGAGCCACGTCCTCGCGGCGATGGGTGCGCTCACCCACGGCAACGTGCGCGTCTCGCTGGGCCGCGACTACGGCCAGGACGACGTCGACAGGCTCCTGGCGGCGCTGCCGGAGGTCGTCGGCCGGATCCGCGAGGACGCCGGGCTGTGAGCGAGCAGCCGCCCTGAGCTCGACTGCCGCGGGCTGCTCTGCCCGCGGCCGGTGATCGAGCTCGCCAGGCACCTCGAGGACGTGCCGGTGGGCGCGGTCATCGCGGTGGCCGCCGACGACGTCGCGGCGGCACTCGACGTCCCGGCGTGGTGCCGGATGCGCGAGCAGGAGTACGTCGGCCAGGACGCCGCGAGCGACGGGGTGACCCGCTACCTGGTACGGCGTACCGATACCGGTGGTTGAGCTGTCGAAACCGGGCGTCTCGACAGGCTCGACGACCAGGCTCAGCCGAGGTGCTTGCCGATCTCGGTCGCTGCATCGTCGATCCGTAGGAGTCGCGGATCCAGGCGCGCGACGAACTGCGTCGCGGGTGAAGGTGTACTCCTGGGTGCCGACCGTCTCGACGACGTACGCCGCCAGGGTGCAGCCGACCTGGGCCGAGCGCTCGTGCGGAGAGGCCCCACTCGGTCGCGGCGAGGAAGCCGGCCCGGAAGGCGTCGCCGACGCCGGTCGGCTCGACGCGCATGCACGCCGTTCAGCGGCGGCACCACGACGGGCTCCTGGCCCTTGCCGACGATCCTGACGCCGTCCTTGCCCAGCGTGATCACCTGGGTGCCGACCAGACCGAGGATGTCCTCGGCGCGTCCAGCCGGTCTTCTGGACTGGATCATGGTGCGACTCGTACTCGTTGCTGAACAGGATACGTCGCGCCGTCGATCAGCTGCCGGATCAGGTCTCCCTCGCCGAACGCGAGCTGCTGGCTCGGGTCGGCGATGAAGGAGTAGCCGCGCTGGCGGCACTCCTCGGTGTGCCGCAGCATGCCGTCGGGGTCGTCGGCGCCGATCAGCACGTAGTCCGGCGCGCCGACGCGGTCGACGATCGGAGCCGAGCTCGATCAGCCGGGCCTCGCTCATCGCGCCCGGGTAGAACGAGGCGAACTGCGCCATCGTGGTGTCGGTGGTGCAGACGAAGCGGGCGGTGTGCTTGGCTCTCGGAGATGTGCACCGAGTCGCAGTCGACACCGTGCCGCTCGAGCCAGGACCGGTAGTCGGCGAAGTCCTCACCGGCCGCGCCGACCAGCGACCGGGCCGACAGGCCGAGCTGACCGAGCCCGAAGCAGATGTTCGGCGCGACGCCACCGCGGCGGATCTCGAGGTCGTTGACCAGGAAGCTGACCGAGAGCTTGTCGAGCTGCTCGACGACCAGCGAGTCCTCGAACTTGCCCTCGAACGTCATCAGGTGGTCGGTGGCGATGGAACCGGCGATCAGGAGCGGCATGGGTCCTCAAGGGTGCGGTTGCGGGAGGGTGTTGCGCTCGACGTGAGCGCTTCGTGAACGCTGGAGCCTACCGGCCGGTACAGGTAGGAGTACTCGGAAGTAGCCAATAGCGTCGTCCCATGACCTACCAGCGTCTGGCCTACGACGACCAGGACACGACCGGGACAGATGCACCTCGACTGCACCGCGTGTGCGTCCGCAGATGGGCCTGTCCGCAGCAGCGGATCTCGCCCGACGCTGCTCGGCGCGGCGCCCTCGCATCGAGTACGCCGACTTCAGCCGCGGGAGATCCGCAAGCCGGAGATCACCGTGAGCGAGGCGGCAGCCCACTCGCCGCCCGCCTGCATCTCCACCTCGACTGAGGGTTTCGACAGGCTCGGCCACCGACCGACACGAAGGCGGCGCCCCGGTTTCCCGGGGCGCCGCCTTCGTGTGTCAGTGGCTGTGCGGACCGCTCAGTGGAAGCTGTCGCCGCAGGCGCAGGAGCCGGTCGCGTTGGGGTTGTCGATCGTGAAGCCCTGCTTCTCGATCGAGTCGACGAAGTCGATGGTCGCGCCGCTCAGGTACGGGACGCTCATCCGGTCGACGACCACGTCCACGCCGTCGAAGTCGGTCACGACGTCGCCGTCGAGGGTGCGCTCGTCGAAGAACAGCTGGTAGCGCAGTCCCGAGCAGCCGCCGGGCTGCACCGCGATGCGGAGCTGGAGGTCGTCACGACCCTCCTGCTCGAGGAGGCTCTTGACCTTGGCCGCGGCGACGTCGCTGACGTTGATGCTGTCGGCGCGGTGCTCGGTCGGGGTGGTGGTCTCGACCTGCTCGGTCATGTGGAACTCCCAGGGGGTTTCTCGTGGTGGTCCAGCGGGACCCGTCACTGGCTCAATGGTCGCACATCGGCGGTTATTCCCTGACATCCACGCGGTCAATCCCCCGGCTCATCGCACCGGCTCGTCCCCGGCTCGTCCACCGGCTCGTCCACCGGGTCATCCCCCACGTGCGCGCCACCCGCTCGGCGAGGTCGGCCAGCGCGCCCGCCGGATCGGCGAAGGCACGCTCCTCCCCGACCCGCTCGACCACCGAGTACGCCGCCTCGACGCCCAGCGCCCGCATCTCCCGCGACCCGACCAGGACCTGCCCGGCGAGCGCGATGCACGGCGCCAGCTGCGCGGCTGCGCAGGTGGGCCACGCCGTAGGGGACCTTCCCCGAGCGCGAGGAGAAGTCGAACGCACCCTCCCCGGTGATGACCAGGTCCGCGCCCCGGAGCCTGCCCGCGCAGGTCCACCGCCTCGGCGACCACGTCGATGCCGGGCGCGGCGTACGGCACCGAGCAGCAGCAGCGCGTAACCGATCCCGCCGGCCGCGCCCGCACCCTTCTGGGCGGCGACCTTGCCGGTCGGTCGAGCTCGGCGAAGCGCTGGAGCCGGCCGTCGACCATGAGCAGCTGCTCCTCGGTCAGTCCCTTCTGCGGGCCGTAGGTCTTCGTCGCGCCGACCAGCCCGAGCAGCTGGTTGTCGACGTCGGAGGCGAGGACCAGGGTCGACCCCGTCCGTGGCGCGACGTGCGGGCTCGATGTCGACAGCGCGAAGGTCGACGAGGGCGTCTGGGCCCCCGTCGAGCGCTCCTCCGTCGGCCGTGGCGCCCAGAGCCGCCAACAGGCCCGCTCCTCCGTCGTTGGTGGCGGTCCCGCCGGCGCCGACCACGACGGTGCCGGCACCGTCCTCGATCGCCGCGCGGAGCAGCTCGCCGAGACCGCGGCTGGTGGCGATCATCGGCCTCCGGTCCGCGGGAGCGGTCAGGTGCAGGCCGACCGCCTGCGCGCTCTCGACGTACGCCGTGTCGCCGATGCGCAGGATCGTCGCGGGCACCGGATCGCCGTACGGGTCGGGCACCGTCGACCGCGACCAGCTCGCCACCGAGCGCCGCGTGCAGCACGTCGACGAAACCGGGGCCGCCGTCGGACATCGGCACCTCGACCAGCTCGGTGTCCGGAAGCCGTCGCCGCCAGCCCGCGGCGATCGCCGCGGCCGCCTCGACCGCACTCAAGGTGCCGGCGAACTTGTCCGGCGCGACCACGACCCGCATGGCTGGAGACGATAGTCCGGCAGGTTCGGCAGCGAATTCGGGTCGACCAGCACGGCGGACGTGGCGGAGGATCCGACCGTGGACCTGCTGATCCGGCCGATGGCCGCTGCCGACATCGACGCCGCCGAGCGGCTGTCCGACGAGGCGTTCACGCCGATGGCCGAGCCGGGGATGTCGACGGGCCGCTCACCGGAGCACCAGGCAGCGTGGCGGGTGCGGGCGGCGCACCTGCTGGCGACCGACCCGGCCGGGTGCTGGGTGGCGGAGCGCGACGGCGAGATGCTCGGGTTCGCCACGTCGTTCCGGCGCGACGTCACCTGGTTCCTGGCCACGTACGCCGTGCAGCCCCACCTCCAGGGCGGCGGCCTCGGCAAGGCGCTGCTCGACGCTGCCCTGACCCACGCACGCGCCTGCCTGCGCGGGATGCTCTCGGCCAGCCGCGACCCGAAGGCGTTCCGGCGCTACCGGCACGCGGGGTTCACGATGCACCCGCAGATGTACCTGCACGGCTCCGTCGACCGCAGCGCGATCCCGGTCGTCGAGCACGTGCGCGAGGGCACCGAGGCCGACTTCGACCTGCTCGACTCCCTCGACCGGCAGCGCCGGGACGCGGCCCACGGACCCGACCATGAGGTGCTGTTCGCGCAGAACCGGCTCGTCGTGCTCGACCGCCCCAGCGAGTCCGGCTACGCCTACATCGCGCCGGGCGGCATGCCTGCGGTGGTCTGCGCGTCCTCACGCAAGGCGGCGACCTCGCTGCTCTGGGAGGCGGTCGCGTCGTCGCCGCCGGACGCCGACCTCACCATCCCGCACGTCACCGCCGCCAACGAGTGGGCGATCGACGTCGGGCTCGCGGCCCGGCTCACGGTGCACACCGCGGGCTACCTCGCCGTGCGCGGGATGAGGCCGCCGGCGCCGTACCTGCACCACGGGGCGCTGCTGTGACCCGTGAGGACGCACAGTGCCGTGGCGGGTGCGTCCTCGTGACTCACAGCTCGAGCTATGACGACTGGTGCCACCAGGCGCGGAGCTTCAGCTCCTCGCCGTAGGACAGGTACGGCTCCCATCCGTCCGGCGGATCGATGGTCCAGGCGCGCGGGTGGGCGAGCCGGATCGCCCGATCTCGCGTGCTGACCATCCGCGCGATCGCGCGGGCCCGGTCGTGCAGGTCGCTTCCGACGAGGGTGAAGTACTCGAGGCCGGCTTCGCGGAGCCTGCCTTCGCGAGCGATGTCGCGCGCCCGCCTGCCGATGCGCAGGTGGACGGCCCCGTCGTACTCCCCGACGACACCTGCCTCGATGTCGAGCAGGTCGGGAGTGCCGAGGTGCCTGCCCTTCAGGTCGAACACCGCGCGGTTGCAGAGGGGTCGCGGCAGACCGGCGTCAACGACCCAGATCAGGCGCATCCGCGACTCGGCGGGCGACCGGCTGTGCTCATCCGCCCAGTGCAACGCGGTCGAAACGACCGAAGACCGACGCCAGGCAGTGCGCTCCGCGGCGTACTCAGCCATCTCCCACACCGCAACCAGGCGCGCCGCCGCGGCCATGTCCAGGTCGACCGTGGCGGCCCGCGGGTCACCAGTACGGCGCATCTCGTCGAACAGCGCGCGGAGCGGACGGGTGCACGGGACACCCTGGATGCGGCAGGTCTCCGCCTCGTGGAGCGGCTCGCTCGAGACCAGGGCACCCAAGCCTGAACGCAGGGTGCCGCCTCGACCGACAGCCAGCGGGACGGGCAGTCGGGTCGTGCCGCCGTCCCCCAACCCGTCGAAGTAAGCGGCGCCCATCAGCCGCAGCGCCGCCCACCCGGTGACCGCGCCTCGCTCGGGCAGCCTGGCCGCCTGCTCGACGATGCGCTGCTCGACGAGATCGTCGGACACCGTCGACGGGACGTACAGCCCGGCGCTCGTGCGCCGCCATCGCCCCCGCGCCGCAGCGCCCTTGGTCGGACCACCCGGGCTGCCGACCGCCACCGGCCGGACGAGCCCTTCGGGAGCCTCGCACCGTGGGTCCCACTCGCCGGAACGTTCCATCCGGCAAGGATGTGGACGCATGGCTCCTGCGTCCGCCGCCCCGGAGGCACCTGTGCGCGGTCGTCAGCCGGGGCACCCTGTGGAGCGCAGGTGTGCGCCGTGAGGACGCATCCCCGCACCACGGACGCGTCCTCACCGCACACACCTCCGGGAATGGCCCGGCGAGTGCGTCGGTTCCGCCCTCAGGGACGCTCGATCGTCGTGGAAGGATGACCGCATGACCACCGTTGACCTGCCGCTGCTGCCGCTGGGCCGCGGGAAGGACCTCTCCGCCGAGCGCGGGGTCGAGTGCCCCGGCGACCTGCCGGCCGCATCGGACCCCGACCTGGTCGCCCGGGCGGCCGCGGCGAAGGCGAAGCTCGGCAACAAGGTCTTCGTGCTCGGTCACCACTACCAGCGTGACGAGGTCATCCAGTTCGCCGACGTCACCGGAGACTCCTTCAAGCTCGCGCGGGACGCGGCCGGACGCCCGGAGGCGGAGTACATCGTCTTCTGCGGCGTGCACTTCATGGCCGAGTCCGCGGACATCCTGACCGCACCCGAGCAGAAGGTCGTCCTGCCCGACCTCGCGGCCGGCTGCTCGATGGCAGACATGGCCCGGCTCGCCCAGGTCGAGGACGCCTGGGACGCGCTGGTCGACGCCGGCGTCGCCGACCAGGTCGTGCCGATCACCTACATGAACTCCTCGGCGGACATCAAGGCGTTCTGCGGCAAGCACGGCGGTGCGGTCTGCACGTCGTCCAACGCCGACGTCGCGCTGGAGTGGGCCTTCGCGCAGAAGGGACCGGACGCGAAGGTGCTGTTCCTCCCCGACCAGCACCTGGGCCGCAACACGGCCGTCCTCAAGCTCGGGCACACGCTCGAGGACTGTGTGGTCTGGAACCCCCTCAAACCGAGGGGCGGGCTCACCGCCGAGGAGCTCACCGGCGCAAAGATGATCCTCTGGAAGGGTCACTGCTCGGTGCACGGACGCTTCCGCGCCGACGTCGTCGACCAGCTGCGTGCCGAGGTCCCCGGCGTGAAGATCCTGGTCCACCCGGAGTGCGCGCACGAAGTGGTGCTGAAGGCCGACCTGGTCGGCTCGACCGAGTTCATCATCAAGACGATCGAGGCCGCCGAGCCCGGCACCAGCTGGGCGATCGGCACCGAGCTCAACCTGGTCAAGCGCCTCGCCGGCGCCCACCCCGACAAGCGGATCGTCTTCCTGGACAAGACCGTGTGCTACTGCTCGACGATGAACCGGATCGACCTGCCGCACCTGGTGTGGGCGCTGGAGTCGCTCGTGGAGGGCACGGTCGTGAACCAGATCGACGTCGACCCCGACACCGAGCGCTGGGCCAAGGTCGCCCTGCAGCGGATGCTCGACCTGCCGGGCAAGTCCGCGCGCGACTGACGGATCACCGCCCACTGCGCGGATTCCCCGCCGCCGGGAGGTCGAACGTGCCACGCTGACCCCAACCAAACGGCGGAGGAAGAGCCATGCGCACCACAGCAGCAGTCCTGTCCATGCTCGCGCTCAGCGGCGCCATGCTCACCGGCTGCGGCAGCAGCGGCGGCTCGGGCAGCAGCAGCAGCTACTGCGACGAGCTCAAGGCCGCGAAGTCGCAGTTCTCGTCGCTCAACTCGGGCACCCCGAACTTCGACAAGTTCAGCGAGGCGATCTCGACGTTCCACAAGATCGCCGACCACGCCCCGCAGGACGTCTCCGCCGACTGGAAGAAGCTCGACGGCGCCCTCACCAAGCTCGAGGCCGACCTCAAGAGCGCCGGGCTCTCGCTGAAGGACCTCGGCACGATCACCACGGGCGGCGTACCGGAGGGCATGACTCAGGAGCAGCTCACCGCCGCGCTCCCGAAGCTCCAGGGAGCGTTCACCTCGCTGAGCAGCAGCGACCTCGAGACGGCCTCGAAGAACATCGAGACGAACGCCAAGACCAAGTGCAAGATCGACCTCAGCGGCACCAGCTGACCGGTCGGGCCCTCAGCCCGGGATCAGCCCGTCGTCGGTGAGCATCTCGCGGACCTCTTCGAGGGTGGCGTCGGCCGGCGGCAGGATCAGGTCGGAATCCTCGAGCGAGTCGTCCGCGAGCGGAGCGCCGACCTGGCGTACGCCGTCCAGCAGCTCGGTCAGCCGGGCCGCGAAGGCGTCGTCGTTGCCGGCGTCGATCTCGGCCTCGACCGCCGCGTCGAGCTCGTTGAGGCGAGGCAGCTCGGACTCGGCGACCTCGAACTGGCCCTCGCCGAGGATGCGCACGATCACGACTGCTCCTCCTTCTGCGCCTCTTCGGTGGGCTGGGCCTGGGCGCCTGCGTCCGGGGACGCGCCGGCCTCGACCGCCGGCGGGGCGGAGGAGTCGATCGCCGGCGCCTGGGTCGCGCCCCTCAGCGCGGCCAGCTCCGCCTCGACGTCGGACTGCGAGCTCATCGACTCCAGCTCGCGGGTGATGTCGTCACCCGCACTCAACGACGAGGAGTCGTCGAGCGCTCCGGAGGAGATCAGCTCGTCGATCGCGCCTGCCCGGGCCTGCATCTGCTGGGTCTTGTCCTCGGCGCGCTGGATCGCCATCCCGACGTCGCCCATCTCCTCGGAGATGCCGGAGAACGCCTCGTTGATCCGGGTCTGCGCCTCCGCGGCGGTGTAGGTCGCCTTGATGGTCTCCTTGCGGGTGCGGAACGCCTCGACCTTGGCCTGCAACCGCTGTGAGGCGAGGGTGAGCTTCTCCTCCTCGCCCTGGAGCTGGGCGTGCTGGGCGGTGAGCTCGTTGACCTGCGTCTGCAGCGCGGACTTGCGGGTGAGCGCCTCCCGGGCGAGATCCTCGCGCCCCATGCCGAGGGCCTTCTGCGCCTGCCCGGTGAGCTTGGTGGACTGCGACTGCAGCTGGTTCATCTGCAGCTCGACCCGCTTGCGGCTGGTGGCCACGTCGGCCACGCCGCGGCGTACCTTGGCCAGCATCTCGACCTGGCGCTGATAGCTGTAGTCGAGCGTCTCCCGGGGATCCTCAGCACGATCGAGCGCCTTGTTGGCCTTCGCCCGGAAGATCATGCTGATCCGCTTCATCATGCTCATGAGGTGGTCGCCCCTTCTGGTCCGCGCCGTCCGCCGCGTGCGATGCGGCTGCCTTCAACCTACCCAACGCGGCGTGAGCCGACGAGAGCGTCACGGGTAGTCTGCTGGCGATCCGTTCCCGACGTCTTGAGGCCCCCGTTGTTCCGTCGTACCAAGAAGCCCGCCGCCACACCCTCCGGGTCGAGCCGCGCCGACTCCGAGGCCCGGGCCGACGCCAAGGGCCGCCCCACGCCGACCCGCAAGGAGGCCGAGGCCGCGGCCCGGGAGCGGGCCCGCGCCGGGATGGACAAGAAGGCCGCGCAGAAGATCCTGCGAGAGCGCCGCACGGACTCCAACCGCAAGATGCGCGAGGGCATGAAGGCCGGCGACGAGAAGTTCCTGCCGGCGCGCGACCAGGGTCCGGTACGCCGCTACATCCGCGACTGGGTCGACTCCCGGATCTCGGTCGCGGAGTTCCTGCTCCCGCTGCTGCTGCTGATCCTGTTCATGTCCTCGGTCGGCTCGACGACGATGCGGTCGTGGAGCTCGGGCGTCTGGGCGGCCACGATCATGCTGCTGCTCGTCGACACGGTGTGGATCCGGTTCCGCCTCGGCCGCGACCTGAAGGCGAAGTTCCCCGACGAGAGCCTCAAGGGCAGCACGTTCTACGCGTTCGTGCGGATGCTCCAGCTCCGGTTCATGCGGCTGCCGAAGCCGCAGGTCAAGCTCGGCCAGCGGTCGCGCTGAGGCGAGCGCGCTGCGGACGTCCGATGTAAAGCGGTGTTATGGCGTGTGCACACGCGCTCTGCGGAGCTCGCGGCGCAATAGGGCCGCAGGAGTTCGCGGGTCCCGGGTCGGCAGCTCCCCCCAGACTTCCGCGGTGCTGTTGCTCGCCAGGGACGTCGTACGACGTGTCCACACGCCATAACACCGCTTTACAAGGGGACCCCTCACGCCGACAGCGGCATCGGCCCGTACACCTCGCGGTCGCCCTCGAAGAGCGTGACGGCGGCGACGCCGGTCTCGGCGAGGTCGGCCCAGAACTCGCCCACCCAGGACTCCGCGTCGCTGCGGGTCGGGAACTCCTGGCGGCCGTCGGCCGGCTCGACCACGGCTCCGTCGGCGTCGAGCAGCTGCCACCACCAGGGCACGGTGGGCGTCATCGACGGGAAGGACGTCGGCTCCGGCGAGTGCGTCATCATGCCTCCCGCACCCCGGGCTGGACGAACGGCGGCTTGGTCACCACGAAGACCTCCTGGCGGCCGCGTACGTCGACGCTCACCTCGGCACCCTCCGCGACCTGGGAGTTGATCAGCGCCAGGGCGACACCCTACTTCCGCGTCGGGGAGAACGTGCCGGACGTGACCTCGCCGATCGGCAGGTCGCGGGTCAGCCGGACGCTCATGTGCGGACGCGGGATCCCGCGACCCGCAGCCACCAGCCCGCGCAAGGTCACCGCCGGCCCCTTCTCGCGTTCGGCCTCCAGCGCCGCCTTGCCCCAGAAGGCGTCCTTCTTCCAGCCGATCGCCCATCCGAGCCGGGCCTGCACCGGTGTGATCTCCAGGCTGATGTCCTGGCCGTGCAGCGGGTAGCCCATCTCGGTGCGCAAGGTGTCGCGCGCTCCGAGGCCGCACGGCAGCACGTCGTACTGCTCACCGGCCGCGAGCAGCGCGTCCCAGAGCGAGACCGCCACCTCGTTCGGCGCGATCAGCTCGTAGCCGCGCTCGCCGGTGTAGCCGGTGCGGCAGACCACGACGTCCACGCCGTCGTACGGCGCCTCGGCGAACGACATGTAGTCGTGACCCGTCGGCAGCCCGAGTGCGTCGAGGACCTCGTCGGACCGGGTGCCCTGGACGGCGAGCACGGCGTGGCTCTCGTGGTGGTCGGTGATCGTGATGCCCGCGGGTGCAGCCGCCTCGAGCCTCCGCTGCACCTCGGCGGAGTTCGCGGCGTTGGGCACCAGCAGCAGGTGGTCGTCGTCCTTGAGGTAGACGATCAGGTCGTCGACCACGCCGCCGGTCGCGTCGTCGCAGCACAAGCGTGTACTGCGCCTGCCCCTTCCCGATCCGGCCGAGGTCATTGGTCAGGCAGCTGTCGACGAACTCCTCGGCGCCGTCTCCGCGGACCACCAGCTTGCCGAGGTGGCTGACGTCGAAGACCCCGACCGTGGTCCGCACGGCCGTGTGCTCCTTGACCACCCCGGAGTACTCCAGCGGCATCTCCCACCCGCCGAACTCGGAGAATTTCGCACCCAGGGCGACGTGCCGGTCGTGGAGAGCAGAGTGCTTGAGGACCATGCCGAGAAGTTACCGCAGCCGGTCCGGGCGCTCCCCACACCTCGGGACGTCCTAGCATCATGGCCGTGACGAGCTACACCCTGCGCAAGGGCGCGCCGGACAAGATCCGCACCGATCTGGTCGTGATCGGTGTGGTGACCGGCAAGTCGGGGGCGCTGTCCCCTGCGCCCGGCGCGGAGGCGGTGGCTGCGGCGTACGGGCGCAAGTTCGCACCGATGCTGGCCTCGATGGGGTTCACCGGCAGGTTCGGCGACGTCGTCAGGGTGCCGACCAACGGCATCATCAGCGCCGCCCAGCTGCTCGCGGTCGGGCTCGGGCCGCAGCCGGGCCTGACCCCGGAGAAGGTACGCCGGGCAGCAGGCGTCGCCGCCCGCAACCTCGGCAACGTCGCATCGGTCGCGGTGGCCCTGCCGGCGACCGACGCGGTCCACGTGCGTGCGGTGGTCGACGGGTTCCGCTCCGGCCTCTACCGGTTCGACACCTACAAGTCGGGCGCCAAGAAGTCCGGCCGGCACGACGGCGTCGCCGAGGTCGTGCTGCTCAGCGAGGTCGCTCGTCAGGCGGAGGCCGTCGCCGCACTCGAGACCGCCGGGATCATCGGCGACCGGGGGGCGCAGGCACGCGACTGGGTGAACACCCCGGCCAACGACCTCGGCCCGCTGGCGTTCGCCGCCGAGATCGAGGCCGCGACGCGCGGGACCGAGGTGACCTACGAGCTGCTCGACGCCGAGGCGCTCTAAGATGCTGGGGTGCGGCGGCATCCTCGGCGTCGGCAACGGCTCGGCCAGCCCGCCGTGCCTGGTCAAGCTCTGCTGGCGACCGGAGGACGCCGAGACCTCCGTGGCACTCGTCGGCAAGGGCATCACCTACGACTCCGGCGGGCTGACGATCAAGCCGGGCTCCTCGATGAGCACGCAGAAGAAGGACATGGCCGGCGCCGCGGCGGTGGTGGCAGCCATCCTGTCCGTCGCCGAGCTGCAGGTGCCGGTCACCGTCACGGCGTACCTGCCGCTGGCGGAGAACATGATCAGCGGTTCAGCGATGCGACCCGGCGACGTCCTGACCATCTTGTCGGGCAAGACCGTCGAGGTGCTCAACACCGATGCCGAGGGCAGGCTCGTGCTCGCCGACGCGCTGACGATGGCGGTGCGCGAGGACCCCGACGTCATCGTCAACGTCGCCACCCTGACCGGACCGTGCGTGGTCGCGCTCGGTGACAGGATCGCCGGCCTCTTCGGGGACGACGACGACCGTGGCCGCCTTCCAGAGCGCGGCCGAGACCTCCGGCGAGCTGTTCTGGCACCTCCCGATCCCCGACGAGCAGCGGACGACCGTGCGCACCGAGAGCAAGGTCGCCGACCTGCTCCAGCACGACTGGGTGCGCTGGGGGTCGGCGCTGTACGCCGCTGCGTTCCTCGAGGAGTTCGTCGAGGGTCGGCCCTGGGTGCACCTCGACATCGCCGGGCCGGCGTACAACAGCGGCGGGCCGTGGGGCCACGTGCCCAGTGGCGGGACCGGCTTCTCGGTCCCGACGCTCGTGGAGTTCGTCGAGCGGGTCAGGACTCCGGAGGCTTCGGCGCGCTGAACGGGTTCGCCGCCTTCTCGCCCTTCTGGCGGCGGTTGTAGTCGCGCATGCGCTGCGGGATGCCGACCACGGCCGCGTCGTACGACGGGACGCCGAGGCGGTTGGCGAAGTCGTGGGCCCACGCCACCGACGGCACCCGTCGCCGGGTCCACTCGCCGTCATGGGCCACCAGCAGCAGGGTCACCTCGCTGACCGTCGTACGCGGCTCGACGAATCCCTCCACCCCGCGACGCGTGGTCGCGAAGTCCCGCAGGTGCCCGGCGTCGGCGGTGTCGGCTCCCCGGACCGTCGAGCCGGTGGGGCCACCACGGCTCATGCCGCCGCGTCGTCGGAACCTGTCTCGCAAACCCATGGCGCCAATTGTGCGGCATCGGCGGTCGGCTCGGGTCCCATCCCGGCCGAACGCGCGCGTGTCGACCTCTCTGTGGACTGCTACCCGAGAAGTGCAAGGATGGCCCGAGTCGACCAGAAGTCGGCACCGGACGAGCGGAGGGGACGTGGCAGAGGCCAGCCAGTTCGACGTGGTGATCCTCGGGGCGGGGTCGGGTGGCTACGCCTGCGCGTTGCGCGCAGCCCAGCTCGGGCTGAGCGTCGCCTTGGTCGAGAAGGGCAACGTCGGCGGCACCTGCCTGCACGTCGGATGCATCCCGACGAAGGCTCTGCTGCACGCCGCCGAGGTCGCCGACGCCACCCGTGACTCCGAGCAGTTCGGGGTCAGGGCGACGCTCGACGGCATCGACATGGCCGGTGTCAACGCCTACAAGGACGGCGTCGTCAACCGGCTCTTCAAGGGTCTGACCGGGCTGATCAAGGGCCGCGGCATCACCGTCGTCGAGGGCAGCGGCACGCTGGTCGGCACCGGACACGGTCGAGGTCGACGGCGTGCGGTACGTCGGGCAGCACGTCGTCCTGGCGAGCGGCTCGTACTCGCGCTCGCTCCCCGGACTCGAGGTCGACGGCGAGCGGATCCTGAGCTCCGAGCACGCACTCACCCTGGACCGCGTGCCGGCGTCGGTCGTGGTGCTCGGCGGCGGCGTGATCGGCTGCGAGTTCGCGAGCGTGTGGCGCTCCTTCGGGGCCGAGGTCACCATCGTCGAGGCGCTCCCGCGGCTGGTCGCCGCGGAGGACGAGGCTCGTCGAAGCAGCTGGAGCGCGCCTTCCGCAAGCGCGGCATCAAGGCGCTGACCAACACGCCCTTCAAGGCCGTCGAGCAGACCGAGACCGGTGTCCGGGTGCACGTGGAGAGCGGCGAGCCGATCGAGGCCGAGCTGATGCTGGTCGCGGTCGGCCGCGGACCGACGACCGACGGGCTCGGCTACGAGGAGCAGGGCGTCGCGATGGACCGCGGGTTCGTGCTCGCCGACGAGCGCTGCCGGACCAACCTCCCCCACGTGTACGCCGTCGGAGACATCGTGCCCGGCCTGCAGCTCGCCCACCGCGGCTTCGCCCAGGGCATCTTCGTGGCCGAGGACATCGCCGGGCTCGACCCGGCACCCGTCGTCGACGACGGCATCCCGCGCGTCACCTACAGCGATCCGGAGATCGCCTCCGTCGGACTCACCGAGACCCAGGCCCGCGAGCGCTACGGCGACGACCGGGTCGAGACGCTGGTCTACGACCTCGGCGGCAACGGCAAGAGCCAGATCCTGAAGACCCAGGGCAGCGTCAAGCTCGTGCGCGAGAAGGACGGCCCGGTGGTCGGCGTACACCTCGTCGGCGCGCGGGTCGGCGAGCTGATCGGCGAGGCCCAGCTGATCTTCAACTGGGAGGCGTTCCCCGACGACGTCGCCCCGCTGGTGCATGCGCACCCCACCCAGAACGAAGCCCTCGGTGAGGCCCACCTCGCTCTCGCCGGCAAGCCCCTTCACGCCCACTCGTGACCTGAAAGGTTGCCCATGTCGACACCCGTCTCCCTCCCCGCCCTCGGCGAGTCCGTCACCGAGGGCACCGTCACGCGCTGGCTCAAGCAGGTGGGCGACACCGTGGCGGTCGACGAGCCGTTGCTGGAGGTCTCGACGGACAAGGTGGACACCGAGATCCCGTCGCCGGTCGCCGGGGTGCTGCTGGAGATCACCGCGGCCGAGGACGAGACCGTGGAGGTCGGCGCGCAGCTCTGCGTGATCGGTGACCAGGGCGAGGGTGGTGGCTCGGCCCCCGCCGAGCAGGACACGTCCGACCAGCACGAGGAGACCCAGCAGGAGGAGACCCAGCACGAGGAGACCCAGCACGAGGAGACCCGGCAGGAGCCGCCGGCCGCCCAGGAGCAGGCTGCCGACGAGCCTGCCGAGCAACCCGAGGAGCCGGCCCAGCAGCCTGCCGCCGAGCAGTCCGGGCAGCAGTCGTCGTCCGGCGACGGGTCCGGTACGTCGGTCACGCTGCCCGCCCTCGGGGAGTCCGTCACCGAGGGCACCGTGACGCGCTGGCTGAAGTCGGTCGGCGACGAGGTCGCGGTCGACGAACCGCTGCTCGAGGTGTCGACCGACAAGGTGGACACCGAGATCCCGTCCCCGGTCGCCGGCACCCTGCTCGAGATCAAGGTCAACGAGGACGAGACCGTCGAGGTCGGCGCCCAGCTCGCGGTGATCGGTGCGGCCGGGTCGGCTCCGGCCCAGGGGTCGTCCGGTGCGGCACCCGCCCAGGAGGCACCAGCCGAGGAAGCGCCCGCCGAAGCATCGGACGGGGCCCCTGCCGAGGAGATGCCGGCGGAGGAGACCAGCGCCCAGACCCAGCAGCCGCAGCAGGCAGAGCAGCCCGCCGTGGCCGAGTCCGCCCCGGAGCAGGAGCCGGCCGAGCCGGCCGCCGCCACCTCCGGGTCGACGTCGAGCTCGGCTCCCGCAGCGTCGAGCGACAACGGCAGCTACGTGACCCCGCTGGTCCGCAAGATGGCAGCCGAGCACGGTGTCGACCTGGCCTCGATCCAGGGCAGCGGCGTCGGCGGCCGGATCCGCAAGCAGGACGTGCTCGCGGCCGCCGAGGCCCAGAAGCCGTCCGAGGCGCCGCAGGCTCCGGCGGCACCCGCGCAGAGCGCGCCGTCGGCCCCCGCGCAGTCGGCGTCCCCGAGCCCGCTGCGCGGCAAGACCGAGAAGATGTCCCGGCTGCGGCAGGTGATCGCGACCCGCATGGTCGAGTCGCTGCAGACCTCGGCCCAGCTGACCCAGGTCATGGAGGTCGACATGACCCGGGTGGCCAGGCTCCGCGAGAGCGCGAAGGCCGACTTCCACGCCCGCGAGGGCGTCAAGCTGACCTACCTCCCGTTCTTCGCGAAGGCCGCGATCGACGCCCTCAAGCAGCACCCGAAGCTGAACGCCAACATCGACACCGAGGCCGGGGAGGTCACCTACTTCGACCGCGAGAACATCGCGTTCGCGGTCGACACCGAGCGAGGCCTGCTGACGCCGGTGGTGAAGGACGCCGGGGACCTCTCGATCGCGGGGCTGGCGAAGAAGATCGCCGACCTCGCCGAGCGCACCCGGACCAACAAGATCACCCCGGACGACCTCACCGGCGGGACCTTCACGATCACGAACCTGGGCACGTTCGGCGCCCTGTTCGACACCCCGATCATCAACCAGCCGCAGGTCGCGATCCTCGGCCCGGGTGCGGTCGTGAAGCGGCCGGTGGTGATCGACGACCCGAACCTCGGCGAGACGATCGCGGTGCGCTACATGGTCAACCTCGCCCTGACCTACGACCACCGGCTGGTGGACGGGGCCGACGCCGGCCGCTTCCTGTCCGACGTCAAGGGACGCCTCGAAGCCGCGCAGTTCGAGGTCTGAGGTGGGCGCACTGCTCGGGGTGGGCGCCGACCGGCTGTGGCTGGAGGACACCGGCGGCACCGGTGATCCGCTGGTGCTGCTGCACCCCGGCATCATGGACTCGACGATCTGGGACCGGCTGCTGCCGCTGCTCGAAGACCGGCGCGTCGTCCGGTTCGATCGCCGGGGCTTCGGTCAGTCGCCGATCGCGACCGAGGAGTTCCAGGCGATGGCCGACCTGGTCGCGGTGCTCGACCACCTCGAGGTGGAGCGAGTCCACCTCGTCGGCAACAGCATGGGGGGCGAGACGTCGCTGGCACTCGCCGTCACCGCGCCCGAGCGGGTGGCTTCGATGACGCTGCTCTGCCCGGGCATCGGCGGCTACCCGTGGCCGGACCCGACGCCCGAGGAGGAGGAGCTCTACGCGCGGTACGGCGCCGCCAAGGAGGCGCGCGACGTCGGGACCCTGCTCGAGATCGGGCTCGCCGAGTGGTGCCGGTCCGGTGTCGACGACTACCTCGGCGCGCAGATGCGCCGATCGATCGAGGCCGACCTCACCCAGGACGACCTGGAGCAGCCCAACCCCGAGCAGTGGGACCGGCTCGACACCGTCGCCACGCCGACGACCGTGATCGCCGGCGCCCTGGACCCCGCTGACTCACTGCAGGCCTCCCTCGACCTCGCAGCCAAGATCCCCGGTGCCGAGCTGGTGCGCCTCGACGTAGACCACCTGCCGCAGTACCGCGACCCTGCGGCCGTCGCCGAGGCGGTGCTCCGGACGGTCGCGCGCGCGTGACGGAGACGCGGGCGAGGACCCCGATGCCGCTACCTCACCTGGGCGCGCACGAGCACGTACTCATAGGTCAGCTCGGCAGGGCCACCGGGAGCGCCCCGATCCGCGCGTGCCGCGAACTCGAGGAAGTCGCGGTCCAACTCCTCCAACCGCTCCGGCTGGTCCGCGAGCGCCGCGCGAAGTGCGACCAGCGGCCCGAACGTCTCCTGGTAGAACGCCCGGTACCCCTCGGGGCCCCCGGGAACCCGCTCGACGTAGCTGCCGTCGGTGACCTCGAGGCCGCTGATCTGCCCATCGAACAGCTCCGACAGGTGCCGCCGGTCGCCCCACTGCAGCGGCGACGTCGCCCCTGCGGGCGGCGGTGGCGCATACCGGGAGAAGACCTCGAGGAAGGAGCCCAGCAGTCCGCCCGCCGCGAAGTTCACCATCGCGATCCGCCCACCCGGGCGGCAGACCCGGACCATCTCGTCGGCGACGCGCTGGTGGTCGGGAGTCCACATCGCTCCGACCGAGGACATCACGACGTCGAACGAGTGGTCGGTGAACGGCATCGCCTCGGCGTCCGCCTCCACCCACTCGATCGCCAACCCCTCGGACGCGGCCGCGCGCTGTCCCGGCGGGAAGTTCTCCGGCGTCAGGTCACAGGCGACCACGTCGGCGCCTGCCGCCGCCGCCCGCAGGGCGGCGCTTCCGGAGCCACAGGCGACATCCAGGACTCGATCTCCGGCACCGAGCCCACAGGCATCGACCAGTACGCCGCCGAGCTCCCAGACGAGGCTCCGTGCGAACCGGTCGTAGTCGCCGCCGGCCCAGCTCGCCCGTGTCTGTGCCTTGTGCTGCAGATCCGTCTCGGTGCTTGGGTCCGCCATGGTTTGCTCCCGGTCGCTCGGACGCCCTCTCCTGCGCCACGCTGACAGCGACGAACCGGCATTGGAAGTTCGAAAACTGGACTGGTGCCGGTCGACCGGCTGCGAGACGGTGGAGCATGCGCGGTTACGGCCAGTACTGCCCGGTCGCGCTCGGTGCCGAGATCTTCGCCGAGCGATGGACCCCGATCGTCATCCGAAACCTGATGGTCGGCTGCGAACGGTTCGGCGAGATCCTCGAGGGTGCCCCGGGCATGCCGCGCAGCGTGCTCACCCAGAGGCTGCGAAGGCTCGTCGCCGACGGCGTCGTCGAGCGGGGTGCCGACGGTCGGGTTCCGACCTATCGGCTGACACCGGCCGGCGAGGAGCTCGGGGAGGTGTGCCTCGCCCTCGGAGCCTGGGGCGCGCGGTGGCGTGACACCGGACCGATGCACCACGACCCGTACCTCGCGCTCTGGATGCTCGCCCGGCTCCTCGGGACGGAGATGCTGAGCCGCCCGCGAGTCGTGGTCCGCTTCGACCTGACCGACCGCTCCCGGCCCAACCGCTACTGGCTCGTCGCCGCCACCACCGGCGTCGAGGTGTGCGCGCAGCATCCGGGTTTCGAGGAGGACGCGGTGGTGTCGACCGATGCCGGCACACTGGTCGCCTGGCACAGTGGACAGCTGTCCCTCGCCGCCGGACGCCGGTCGGGCCGGATCGAGGTGGCCGGGCCGCCCTGGGCGAGCAGGTTGCTCTCCGAGTGGGGTCGGCTCAGCCCGTTCGCCGAGGTCGCTCGCGAACGTGGTGCGTGACGGCGGCGTCAGAGGTTGATCATGTGACCGGCAATGCCCTCGACGGCTTCTTTGACCGCCTCGGACAGCGTCGGGTGGGCGAAGACGTTGCGGGCCACCTCGTCGGCGGTGAGGTCCCACTTCTGGGCCAGCGTGAGCACGGGAAGCAGCTCGGTCACCTCAGGGCCGATCAGGTGGGCACCGAGGATCTCGTTGTACTTCGCGTCCGCGACCACCTTGACGAACCCGACACCCTCCGCCATGCCGCGAGCCTTCCCGTTGGCCGAGAACGGGAAGGACGCGGTCTTGACGTCGTACCCCTTCTCCTTCGCCTGCTCCTCGGAGTAGCCGAAGGAGGCGATCTGCGGCTGGCAGAACGTCGCCCGCGGGACGAAGTCGTAGTCGACCGGCATCGTCTCCGCGCCGGCGATCGTCTCGGCCGCGACCACCCCCATCGCCTCCGCGGTGTGGGCGAGCATGAGCTTGCCGGTGACGTCTCCGATCGCATAGACGCCGTCGACGTCGGTGCGACAGAAGTCGTCGATCGCGACCGCGCCCCGGTCGGTGGTGGCGACGCCGGTCGCCTCGAGGCCGTAGCCGTCCAGACGCGGGGCAAAGCCGAAGGCCGCGAGGAACCTGTCGGCCTCGACGACGTGCCCGTCGCCTCCGCCCGCGGGCGCCACGGTGACGCGGACGCCGGACCCGGTGTCCTCGACGCCCTTCACCGCGGTCGAGAGCAGCACGTTGACGCCCAGCTTCTTGTACTGGCGGAGCAGCTCCTTGGAGACGTCGGCATCCTCGGTCGGCACCATCCGGTCCAGGAACTCCACGATGGTGACGTCGACGCCGAAGTTCTTCATCACGTAGGCGAACTCCACGCCGATCGCACCGGAGCCGCCGATCACGATCGAGCCGGGCAGGGTGTCGTCGAGGATCTGCTCCTCGTAGGTGACCACGTTGGCCGACAGCTCGACACCCGGGACCAGGCGCGTCGTCGCACCGGTCGCGATGATGACGTTGTCCCCGGTCACGGTGCGGGTGGAGCCGTCGTCGGACTTCACCTCGATGGCCATTCCCTCGGCAGTCCGCGGACCGGTGAAGGTGCCCCAGCCGTCGATCTCCTCGATCTTGTTCTTCTTCATCAGGTAGTGCACGCCCTTGGTGCTGGCGTCGGCGACCTGGCGGCTGCGGGCGTGCGCCGGCTTGAAGTCCATCGACGCGTCGCCGGTGATCCCGAACGTGTCCTTCTCGTGGGTCAGGATGTGCGCGAGCTCGGCGTTGCGCAGCAGCGCCTTGGAGGGGATGCACCCGACGTTGAGGCAGACCCCGCCCCAGTACTTCCGCTCGATCACGGCGCATTTCAGACCGAGCTGCGAGGCCCGGATGGCGGCGACGTACCCGCCGGGGCCGGCACCGAGGACGACGACATCGAAATCACTCACGCCCGACAGGCTACAGAGGGTTTCGACAGGCTCAACCATCGGTGGTTGGGCCTGTCGAAACCCTCCCCACGACGTGACAGGCTGGACGGCATGCAGATCCTGATCGGGGGCGACACGGGGTTCCTGGGTACGGCGCTCCGCCGGCGTTTCGAGCGGGACGGGCACCAGGTCACCGGGCTGACCCGCCATCACCCGGGCCCGCGGCAGGCCAGGTGGGATCCCGGGCACGCAGCGCTCGACCCGCACCTGGTCGACGACGCCGACGTCGTGGTCAACCTCACCGGGTCGTCGCTGCTGGGCAACCCGCACTCAGCCGCCTACGCGCGCCGGCTCTTCGAGAGCCGGGTCGCGCCGACGCGCACCCTGGCAGAGGCGATCGCTGCGAGCGACCGCAAGCCTGTCTTCCTCGCCGGGAACGGGACGTCCTTCTACGGCGACCACGGCGCCGAGCCGGTCACGGAGGACGCTGAGAGCCGCGGGAGTGCCCTCCTGACGAGGGTCACACGGGACTGGCAGGCCGCGACGGAGCCCGCTTCGGCCGCGGGCGCCCGGACATGCGTGCTCCGGACTGCGCCGGTGTTCGGACCCGGGAGCATGGTGACCACCGCCCTGCGGCGGATCTTCCGGCTCGGTCTGGGCGGGCGGCTCGGCAGCGGGCGTCAGTACTTCCCCCTGGTCTCCGCTCAGGACTGGGTGGAGGCGGTCGCGCGGATGGCGGTCGACGAAACCATCAGCGGACCGGTGAACGTGGCGGCGCCCGACCTCCCGACCAACGCGGAGCTGACCCGGACGCTCGGGCGGCTGCTGCACCGGCCGACCGTGCTCCCGGCGCCGGCTCCCGTCATCCGGCTCGCGGCCGGTCCGATGGCCCCCGAGCTGCTCAGCTCGATCCGCGCGCGCCCGCAGGCGCTCCTCGACCTGGGTTTCCAGTTCGCCCATCCAGACGGTGAAGCCGTGCTGAGGTACGCCCTGGCCAGCTGAGCCGGCGAGGACGCACGGCCGCGACCAGCCACCTGCCGGCGACGCGTCGCAGGTCCACCACGTGGGACTGCGCCGAGTCACGCGGCAGCAGCCGCGTGTGACCGTCGACCCGCACGGAGCAGTGGGCCACCCGGTCGGTCACCCGAAGCACGACGTGTCGCGGACCGTCGACCAGGACGGCCGCCCGGAGGATCTGCATCCGGAGGTCCGCGACGGTCACTCCTCGCTCTCGGTAGCGCCGAAGCAGGGCGACGTCGGCCCCACCCGCAGCGGAGTCCCGGGTGTAGAGCCGGGCCAGCCGGGTCGGGTCGCCCACGGCCCAGGCCTCCGCCCGCCGGGCGTCCCAGTCGCGGAGGACGCCGAGAGCGAACTGCTCGGTGGGCCCCGTCGCCGAGGTCTTCGCGACCGGCGGCGCACCGCCGGGCCGGTGTGCAGTCAGGCGGCCGGCCGTCGTCACGACGACCACCCCGGCACACAGTCCCAGCACGAGGACGGCGAGCGCGGCGCGGAGACGGACGGAACGGCACGCGCGTGCCTTCCGGGCGACCCTCCCGCAGACGCCGTCCACAGGTGGCATCCGCCCGCGGGTACCCTCGAACGCGTGACTTCGCCAGAGCATGCCCGGCTCGAGCACCGCCGGCTCGGGCTCGTGGACTACCGCGAGGCCTGGCAGACCCAGCGCGGGCTGCACGCCGAGGTCGCCGACGGCGGCACCGAGACGGTGCTCCTCCTCGAGCACCCCCCGGTCTTCACCTGCGGCAAGCGCACCGATGCGCACGAGCGACCCGTGGATCCCGGCGGTGCCGATGTCATCGACGTCGACCGCGGCGGCAAGATCACCTTCCACGGGCCGGGTCAGCTCGTCGGCTACCCCATCGTCCGGCTACCCGACCACGTACGCGTGGTCGACTACGTGCGTCGGGTCGAGGAGGCGCTGATCGGCGTCTGCGCAGACCTCGGCGTCGCCACCGCACGCGTGCCGGGTCGCAGCGGGGTCTGGCTCCGCGCGGTTTCGACAGGCTCAACCACCGATACGGAAAG
>CAWDUF010000016.1:0-201577 GCA_963805425.1 uncultured Actinomycetota bacterium
GAACTTGCTACAGCCTCTTCCCATTCAAACCGCATTCCCTTATTAGAAACAGACCTTGCAAACAACCAAAGGAAAATTGTAAACCTCGAAGACTCTCTTGCAGACAAACATCAAGAGGTCCGGGATTTAATAAATAAATATCAAGGTCTTTCCGAAGAACTCGATATAGAAAGAAAACGCTCGCAAGATATGGAAACAGAGCTAGCCGATGTCTACGCCAAACATGATCAGGAGTATTATAAAGCAAAAACCCTAGAGCAGAATTTGGAAGATAATCAAAGACAAGCGAACGGATTGTTTGACCAGTTGACAGAAATGGCCCGCAAATATGAGATTGAAAGGGAAAAAACATCCGAACTAGAGAAAAACCTGTTTAAGTTAATGTCCAAAGTTGATGAAAAGGACCAATTCATCAAACAAATTCACACAAACAATCAAGTTGCGACAGAAGATTTTTCGTCCCTTAAAAACGAAATCGAAAAAATAAGGAAAGAGAAAGAGAGCATAGCTCAGGATAAACACTCCTTAGGCAAAAAGAACGAACAGCAAATAAAACTCCTTTTGCAGCAACAAGAGATCATCCATAAACTTACAGGAGATTTCAAGTCCCAGCAAGAAGCAATGAAACAAATGGAACAAACGCAACAACTGATTCAACAAGAGGCAGAGACTTTAAAAGATCAGACAAATAAAAGAGACTCAAAACCTCTATCTTTGGAATCAAAGGCCCATCGCAACAATGAAACGATTGCCTATGCAGAGACTATGCATAACGTAAAACGAGGCGAATCTCTCAGCTCAATTTCTGTATACTATTATGGAACGCCTAACCGATGGATCGATATCTTTAATGCCAATACTAATCAGCTTAAAGATAAAAACGATCCTCCTAAGCCAGGTATGCAGCTCATTATTCCAAAATAATTAATTGAGAGAATTCATATGGCAACGTTAACAATTTCACAAGCAACGCAGCGCAGGGATGAGCTATTAACATTATTTTTCGAAAAGGATATTCCAAACGTTGCAGGCTTTGTCCAAGGCAAGAAAGACCAAATCAATATAGCAAGGATGCAAAATCGAATAAAGGAGCTTCAAGAGACAAACGCTGCTATAGAACAGAAAAAGACACAAGCTTTAAGTAAAAAAACATGTTGTTGTTTAGATCCTCGGCAAGTCAAGGTCACAACTTGGATTATTTTAGGTTTAAATATCATTGCCTGGATTGCAATAGGCGGTATCAGTATCAATGACCTGGTGAAAGACACAGCTCCGAAGCCAACCACTATCGCAAATCTAGCCGTTACTATAGTCGCACTGTTCATCACCAGCGTTGTGATTACGATCATTAAAGATATCCAAACAGATCTCCACAATTTCGCGGTTATAGCAGCCATTTCACAAGTGAAGGAACAAGGAGAGACACAATATCGTGATTTTTTAAAAGCTTTGGAGGATTTTAAGAACAACCAAAAGAAAGACGATCTTTCCCTATGCATCCAACAATTTGATCGGCTTCCATCAAACCAGGCAAGTAAAATTCCCAAAGAGTTCATCATGCCTCGCTTGGTTGCAATGATGCCTGATGACGATGAATTCAAAATTAAATTTAATACGCTAAATAAGTTAGCCTTATTAATTTATGAATCAGAAAAGAAAGAAGGAAACCTCCTTAATTCCAAGAAAAAAAGCTCTTCCTCCACATGTGTCTCGACTTACTCGACTGCCTCGGATAACTCCTCTAGCGATGAAAAAAGTTTCGTTAAAGAGAAACCTGATACTAAAATAAATCTCGCCGCTTTCAAAACGTCCTCCGTTTCTACCTTAAGCCCAAAGACCGACCGGAAGCCAACCGAAGACATATCCCAAAAAAGAACCTTTGAAAAAATCAAAGACGATGATTCAAGCAGTTCCTCACATGGATCAGAAGATGATGAAGGTAAATTTGAAGCAGAATCAGCAGCCCCTCAACAATTCCTACCAAGAAATTCCCTAAGCCTTCCCCCTCACGGTCGCATCTCTCCCAAAGAGGCGAAATCAAAATTTGAGAGAACATGGAAAGAATTGGAAAAAGACATCGGGATTGAAATGAACTTTATGAAACTTGAAAACGCCTATTTCGATCGTAAAGCTCATGTTGCAGATGAAGTCAGCCTACTTCCTGGCTACAGCAATGAGGCTCCTGCTGTCTAGTTTTTTTGCGGCTGGCCTGTGATCATCGAATAATTTTTCAAGGAAAAATAGGTTTGTAATACGGTTTGTATTTTTTCCCCTGCCTCTAATGGAACAAAATCTCTTGACAGGCCATTGATATTCCAATTCCAAAGTAAGTAATTTGAAAGAACCGTCATCCAATAGCAATTGTCGTCCTCTCGAAGGCGTTGCGATTTCCTGTACTTCCCATGCATGATATTGATCTCTTCGGACGTCACACCGGTAGTCTGAAGATTGTTTAACTCTGCCATAATTGTTTGTCCCATAGGGGAAACGAACTTAGGTTCGGAAAAATATTCAATTTTAATAAAGGAATGGGCCATAGAAGGATACAACGGATATTCAGATGTGACGTTGATAATCACTGAATCATTGCCATAATGCTCTCTTAGTACTTTTTTCAACCTAAAACCAATGAGTTGGGAAATGTTTTCTAATGGAATGATATCTTCTTGTGTGACGGGGACTTGTACGGGAAGAGTAAGTATTGTCATGGCATCCCCTAGGTTGGTATTAATTTTTACAAGTTTCGATTTTATTCCTTCTGGAATGGGGGCTATATCAGGAAGCGAACATTTCTGCTGTTTGTTATTTGGGTTCGGTATAGTCGCCAAGTGCCTGTCAACCAAGGCGATCATTTTTTCCATATCAAACGCTCCGGCGATGACACCTGCAAACTCCGCAGGGTCGCTGAAACAACTGTCGAAAAAGGAAGCTGCTATTTTATAATCTGCACGATCGAGATCCTTTGCTGTCAGAGCTTTCAAAGCAGAGAGCTGCGGATGCATAAATTCTTTGTAGTCTTCAACAAAACTTTTCGAAGAGGGTTTATTGCGATAGAATACCTGTTGCTGCGCTTTTTCCATCACTTTTCGAAATGAATGCTCCGTCAATTGGTGTTCAGTAAAAAACAAGTGAATCAGATTCATAAGAGATCCTATTTCATCCCAACGTGCAGTGCCTCCCACATAACGGCTTAAGGGAAGAATTTCTGATCCGAATTCGATGGATTTGTCGAACAACAACGCATGGAGTTGATCGAAATGGTACGGTCCGAAACCGGAGCGGATAGCCGCTTGAGCTGCCAAATATCCTGAAGCTTTTTGAGATTCCGGCAAAGAGGAGTATCCACCTAAACCCATGAGACGCACAATAATCTCTTCGTCGCTGCTGGTTTTCTTCAGCCCCACTTTCATCCCATTTTTTAAAGTCAGCACGACGAGATTGAGTTCGGGCACTTGTTCTCGCCTAACAATCCCACTGCTTTTCAATACCTCTTGAGGAAGAGGCTCCACAATAGCATCTAGGCTAAAGAGTGCAGGCGTTGCGAAGTGCACACACAAAATAAACAAGCAAAAAGCTCTTTTTAACATCGTTGACGTCCTATACATTGATATGATTCAACCTGTAAATATAAATTAAACATGTTAAGATCAATTAAAGAGTTTTTCAACATTTTTAAAAGAAAATTTATGACCCCATAACGATCCATGACAGGAAACGCGTTCTCAATGTCATCCATCAGCAATTATAGGTGAACAAGATTTATGAGGGGAAATCTAGATTGAATTTCAAAATTTGTCATTTTGAGCCCAAGTTGAGTCCGAACCTCAATCAAAAACGACAAGAATTATTTTTATTTTTAGGCAAAAAAAATCTCTACTAAAGAGCCTCTCTCAAAAAAAGTCGATATTAATTGATTATCAAATACTTACATTCACCCCCTTTCACTATTTTTCTTCCGTTTTCTTAAGAGGAATCAAATACATATCGAAACTGGATTTTCAGATTTTGAATGTGTTTTGAGGCGCAAATATTCTTCCATGATACATTGAGAAGCTGTTCTAGCAACGATGTTGCAAATCTTTTCCATGAACGTGCTCCCTTTGCTTCCAATGCAGATCTGGTATGGCTGAATAACTCAAAAATACTAAACGCCAACATCATCAATAGCTTCCAAATAAGCCATAGAGTCGGATTTGTTCGAGCATAATCATGCTCTGCAGCGAATCCTCGATTTTTCGTCGTGTTATGCAAGTCTTCTTGATGCCAGCGCAAACGCCCTCTTTTTGCTTGCCGATCGCACTTACCCGCTTTCATCTTATCTCGAACTAGCCATTCATTTTTATAAATATAGACTTTTCCATTTATATCACGGCATTCTTCTTTAAGACGTAATATATTTGTATAGGTATCAGATCCTAAATAAATATTATTAAACCATTCAAATTCTCGCTTAAGTTCTTGTGTTTTCGTTTTTTCTGATGTTTGCGTCCTGTAATTTTTGTAGGTTGTCGTTTGTGCAAGCTCTCTACAATGTTGACGGATTTTGGGAAGGCATTTTTCAGGGAAAACAATTGCGTAATCAAACCCAAGATGGTTACATAACTTCAAAAAGGGCTGATTTGCATACAGACCATCTCCTAAAAAAGTAATCGGAATTCGAGGGAGCTGCTCCCTGATTTTTGGTAAAACGAAATGAGCGGCAATCAGTTCGCATTCTTGTTTCAGATCTTCGTTGCTTGCTGATGTATTGACCTGTTCTGATTTAAGAGGATAGAAGTAAATCGGGAGAGTCAATCCACCGGGAAATATCATGACAAAGGTAACAAATACATGAACCCAATTCGTATACTGCTCAGGGGTTCCTTTTTTGTGAACTCGAGGTAAGCAATAGGGACAATTATTATGACCTTCTAGATTAGTTGCATGGGGTTTGTTGTAATGGTGCACCCAAAATCCATCCACTCCCAAATGAAAGCGGTTTTCCGGAAGCAACGTTCCCGCATGGTTATAAAACAATTTATTTTTTAAACAAGCTTTGAAAAAATCCATCAGCAATACATTGATTTGATTTGGATCTATAGTTGCCAGATACTCATCGACCGTATTTTGATGAGGCAAAGATTCTCCTTCGATTTCTAAATATCTTAGAAGGCTGTTTTTCTGTTTTAGGGACTTCAAGGACGAATTGAAGGCATTTTTTGAACCTTGTCTGAAGAAAAACACAGATAGCGCCCAAAGCAGTATAGAATGATTTGTATACGTTACTTTTGACTGTTGCCTGGTGTCGGGAATCTTTGAGAGCAGTTCCTTAAGGCGGATATGTTTCAAAAATCGAATGAACTTTGAGACATCAAGGTCGCAGTTAGTGGAAAATTCGGGATTGCTATCTGAATATGGGTTTGTTATCATTTGGCTGTGTCTTTTTGTCTTGTGAATTTTTTTTCTCTGAAATCTTTTACACAAAAAGACACATTTTTTCCCACACAAAAAATCTCTTCCCTAGGGATCAGGAATAATTTAAATTTTAAAATTCGATTTCTCCTCGGAAGTCACCTTCACCTATAATTGCTGGTCATCCATCAATGGTATTGAATTTAAATTGACGAAAACTTTTAACCTCATTAAACTCATATCTTTTCAATTCATTCTCCCCGCCCAGGTGGTGAAATTGGTAGACACGCCAGATTTAGGTTCTGGTGCCGTAAGGTGTGTAGGTTCGAGTCCTATCCTGGGCACATTACCGAATATTTTTCAGAAACGACAATGTTTCCGGTTTTTTCATTTAGTAACCCCTTGGATTTCTGTAAGATAATCGCTAGCGCTAGATTCAATCCAATTGAGCAAGTGACGCTCTCCATCGAAGCAATGGTAGGTTTTCAATTCGGTAAATAATTGTTTTTAAAAGAGGCCATATTGGCCGCTTTTCAACACCGTAGGCATGGACACCATCTTCCCATCGCCTGGGCCCAATCCTCCCTCTTTAACTATAGCAAATGGAGATTTTTCAACTCGATTTCAAGCTGCTTAACGCTTTCTTCCAAAGTTATTTTTTCTTCAATGTAATTTTTACGAATCTTATCTTCTTTTTCTGCAAATTTTGGAAAATTTTTCCTGCAAAGCTCTTCATTGACCATTCCTTGTAACAGGGGATTAAAGGCATAATTATCTAAAATAAACTCACCAAATTCTTTTGCCTGATTAATCAATTCAGGATCCTTGAGGTAATTTTCTGGTTGGATAAGTTTTGTTCTGAGTTCGTCTTCGTAATTGTATCTACTTGTAAATGAAAGGAATTTGTACAAAGCAGAATCCTTCCCAAATTTATCTTCTGCTATACCGTTCATCATACCTCTAAATAGCGTGGTTTGACCTAGTACCTCATAAAAAGGAATTTTTCCATAAGCGAAAGCTTGACTGATCGAATTATTACCTGTACAACCAATTAAGGGATTGCTTAGTAGGGTTAATATTTTACAATCTTTTCTGGATAGCAGCCCTACATCTATAATTCTTATTTCCTTTCCTCGACTTTGTACAATTTTGATGCGACGAATGCGCGCATCGGTCGCGCGCTTGACGCGCGACCGATGCGCGCATTCGTCGCATCAAAGCTGTACGAGAATTCCATATGCATTCGCTTTTTTTGGGGAATAGCCATTCTCACCTAACACCAACACATTATTTTCATTTTCTCTATTTGCAGCTAAGCCGCTGCTAAATGCTCAATTAACACCCCAATCCATGACATTTCGTTCGAGTTTTCTTCACCACCGATATCAACTATCTCATCAAGTCCTTTGTTATTTTCACGGAAGCACTCTAATATGTGCTTCCTAAAAATTAAATTATCCTTCCACAATATCTATAAACAGTAAGCACATTTCAAATAGGACGTCGAGAGTATCGCAAATGGGCAATACTATGAATGTTTAATCATAGTCCTCTGCCGATTTTTTTACAGTAAACCTGGAGCATACAAGCCTTTCCTATCAATTTTTTTTCGATAGTTATCTAATCTTGTGCAGATTTATGACAATGGCCTGCCATCGAAAGGCGCGTGAAGCGCGCCTTTCGATGGCAGGCCATTGTCATAAAATTGTACAAAGTCGAGTCTTATGAAATTATTTCGCAAATTTATTTCACTTCTTAATACAATCTTAATATTAAAACCATAATATCTTATCATTCTTAATAAGAAGAACTTTCAAGAAATATTAAAAAAATAAGGGAATGGAATTATGTCTATAACACCTACAAGTAACGGATTAAATAGTGGATACCCCAATTTTTCGCCCATTAATGGACAGTTGACGCCCGGATCGGCGCCTTCTACGAAGGCAAAAGGGAGAAGCTCTAACCAAAAGCTCCCTGGTCACAGGTATCAGGAATTGACAGCAAAAGTTAAAAACCTTGCGCATGATTTGCCAGGCTTTTCGCATGATTCTGAAGATTATCATAAAACAACGGCCTCTCTTTATTCAACAAAACACCTGCTTCATAAACATGACAAATTAATCCTCCAAGAGGAAATAGAACTATTAAAACAGAGTAAAGTCCTATTAGAAACGAGAGTAAGTGAATTGGAAAAACTACTCGCGTCGTCCTCGGGGCGCGCTTCCGCCGCATCGGCGAGGGCTCCGGCGTCGAGAGTGACCGCCGGCATCGATCCGGTGGTCTGGAACTCCTCGAAGTCCTGGGCCCACGTGGTCACGCGGGGTGCCTCGTCTGCGAACAGGTTGTCGGGCGTGTCTGCCTCGTGAGCTTCATGCTCGGCTGTCTCGGACTTCGGCGTGTCGGCATCGGACGGCACAGCCGATTCGTCGTCCTGCGCCTCCTGGCCCGCCGTACGCTCGCGCCCGCGCCAGCCGAAGAGCCCGCGTCGTGGCGCTTCCTCGACGTCACCGGAGGCGGCGAGGGCTTCTTCCTCGTCGATGGCGAGGCTGAGGAGGGTCAACGGGTCCTGCGTCCTGGGGCCTGTGTCCGCCTCCGGGCGCTCAGGGCTCTCCTCCTCGACCTCTTCGAGGCCCGCGGAGGCGATCTGCAGGGGGTCGATGACCTCGGCGTCCTGGGACTCGCTGACCGGGGGTTCGACCATGTCGTCGGGGGCGGCGGAGCCCGCGCGGCGGCTACGTGCCACGACCCCACCCCTTCCTGTTCCCGGTGCCCGGGGATCGACGCGCTGCTGCACCCCGAAGGCTCCCATGTTTGCCATCCGAATGCCGGGATTCGCAACGAATTGTCGCACTCCGGACATCGCTAACCACCCAACGAGGCAAGCCCCGATTCGGCACGCGTCCGAGCGGGCCCGCTCCACCGCGTGACAACGGCCGGGTAGTTGGTAGTGTGGCTACTGCAGATGCAAGTTCCAGCAGTTACACCAACGCTTGTTGGAGTTTGTGATCCAACGGCGTTTCTTCTCTTTGTGAGGCGGGACGACGTATCACTGCATCTGTGGAAGAGGCAACCGAGGTGGTCGTCTCTCGCCCCAATAAGGAGAAATACCAGCATGGCTCAGGGCACCGTTAAGTGGTTCAACGCCGAGAAGGGCTTCGGCTTCATTGCGCAGGAGGACGGCGGCGACGACGTCTTCGTTCACTACTCGGCCATCCAGTCACAGGGCTACAAGTCCCTCGACGAGAACCAGAAGGTCGAGTTCGACGTCACCCAGGGTCCGAAGGGCCCCCAGGCGGAGAACGTTCGCGCCATCTGATGACGTAGACCAGTACAAGGGGCTTCGACCAATCGGTCGGAGCCCCTTGTGTTTTGGGTGTAGGAAGTTTCCATACTGGTCCTTCCGTACCTGGCCCTGGGGGACACTTCAGAGAACTGACGAGAGCCGGGCGAGAGACAAGGAAGCCACGTCGTGTCCACTGACCCGTTCGACGTCGAGCTCGAGGATCCCGAGCTCCTCGACGAGGTCGGCTTGACCGCCAGTCTCATGGTCGCGGCGAACCAGTCCGACGGCCCGCTCCCGCGCGACGAGATCGACCGCCTTCTCGGCCTGGCCTGAGTCGCGGAGACTGTCCCAGGGGGTCCGGCTTGCGGTGCCGGCAGGTCGACCGCCTAGCATGTCTCCCGTTCTGATCCTGCTCTCCAGGAGTTCACCGTGGCTTTGAGGTTCAAGCCAGTCGACACCGCCTTCTACAGCCTGCTGACGTCGTCAGCCGCGCAGCTGGTCGACGGTGCCTCCCTGCTCGCCGAGATGCTCGGCGAGGGTAACGACCGCAAGGACATCGCCAAGCGGATGCGCGATGCCGAGCACCACGCCGACGAAACCACCCACGAGATCGTCCGGCGGGTCAACAGCACCTTCGTCACGCCGTTCGACCGCGAAGACATCTACGCGCTGGCTTCCAGCCTCGACGACGTCATGGACTTCATGGAGGAGGCCGTCGACCTCGTCCTGCTCTACGAGGTCGAGGAGCTCCCTGCCGAGCTCGCCGACCAGGTCGAGGTGATCCAGCGCTGCGCCGAGCTGACGGCCGAGTCGATGCCACGGCTGCAGTCGATGAAGGACCTCGAGGAGTACTGGATCGAGATCAACCGGCTGGAGAACGCCGGCGACAAGAGCTACCGCCGGATCCTCGCCAAGCTCTTCAGTGGCTCGTACGAAGCCCTCGAAGTGCTCAAGCTCAAGGACATCGTGGACTCCCTCGAACACGCCATCGACGCCTTCGAGAAGGTGGCGAACATCGTCGAGCAGATCCACGTCAAGGAGTCCTGACCGGTGGACCTTGCCATCGTCGTGACGGTGGTTGTTGTCGCCCTGGCGTTCGACTACACCAACGGCTTCCACGACGCGGCGAACGCGATCGCGACCTCGGTCTCGACGCGCGCGCTCACGCCGCGGCTCGCGCTGACGCTCGCGGCGGTGATGAACTTCGTCGGTGCCCTCCTCGGTCAGGAGGTCGCCCACACCGTGAGCGACACGATCTCCGTACCGAAGGGCAACCACGGCCTGATCATCGTGCTGGCCGCCCTGCTCGGGGCGATCACCTGGAACCTGATCACGTGGTACTTCGGGCTCCCGTCCTCCTCCTCGCACGCGCTGATCGGCGGACTCGGCGGCGCGGCCATCGCTGCCGGAGCGACCGTGCACTGGCACACGATCATCGACAAGGTGTTGATCCCGATGGTGATCTCACCGGTCGTCGGCTTCATCGCAGCCTTCCTCGTGATGCTGCTGATCATGTGGATCTTCAAACGCCGGAACCCCCACAAGGTGCAGCGCGGCTTCCGGCTGATGCAGACGGTCTCCGCCGCAGCGCTGGCGCTCGGGCACGGCCTGCAGGATGCCCAGAAGACGATGGGCGTCATCCTGCTGGCCGTGATCGCGGCGGGCTACTATCCCGCGAGCCAGGAGGGCCTGCCGATCTGGATCGTGATCTCGGCGGCGTCCGCGATCTCGCTCGGCACCTATTCGGGTGGCTGGCGGATCATGCGCACGCTCGGCCGCAAGATCATCGCGCTCGACCCGCCGCGCGGTTTCTCCGCCGAGTCGGTCGGTGCTGCGGTGCTCTACACGACTGCGTTCGTCTACCACGCGCCGATCTCGACGACGCACACGATCACCTCGGCGATCATGGGCGCGGGCGCGACCCGACGGGTGTCCGCGGTCCGCTGGGGAGTGGCCCGGAGCATCGTCACCGCGTGGATCCTCACTTTCCCGGCCGCCGGCACCGTGGCCGCAGGGGTCGTACTTCCTCCTGAGGTTCGTCTTCCAGCTGCCGTGAGTGGGTCCGCCGGTCGAGGCGCGGCGCTCCTGGGCCGCGGGTTCGGTGACGCCGGGTGGGTGTTGCGCTGAGCGGGGTGGTCGTCGAGCAGGGTGGTCGTCGAGCAGCCGCGTAGCCGAACATGCGAATGTCGCGTGTGCGACTGGTGATGTGCAGACATGCCCCGCCTGCAACATTTGCACGCCCATGTACGACGGCGCCCGACACCAACCCCTGTGGATAGCCCGAGCGGCCGACGACCTGGGTCGGCGACGCTCGTCAGGTGGACCTGGTCAGTCACGTCACCCTCCTCGGCGGCGCGTGCACGCGCGCGGCGGTCGTGGAGCGGTGCGGGCGCGCTGAGGTCGACCGAGCCCTGCGCGATGGAGTGCTGGTACGCGTGGCTCGCGGCCGATACGCGCTGCGCACCGCGAGTGCGGCCGTCGTCGCTGCAGCCTCCCTGGACGGCGTACTTTCGATGAGAAGCGCGGCCCAGCGCCACGGGTGGGGCCAGAAGACGGTGCCGGACAAGCCGGATGTGACGTTCCCGCGCAACCGTCGCGTGCCTCACGCCGCCCGGTCGATCGTGGTGCCGCACTGGTCAGACATCGCTGCCGAGGACACCATCGACGGCGTGACCGGCGTACGTAGGACCCTCATCGACTGCATGCGGATGCTGCGGCTCGAGGAGTCCGTGCCGATCGTGAACAGTGCACTCCGCGCGGGAGACGTGACTCTCGCCGAGTTGCGGGAGATCGCGCGATCGATGAACGGGAGGGGACGTGCCCGCGCGATGGCGGTCGCAGCCATGGCGACGACGCGTCCGTCGAACCCGTACGAGTCGACGCTCTATGCGATCGCCTCGACGATCCCCGGCTTGAACGCCAGGCCACAACACCCGATCCGGCTGTCACCGACCCTGGTGTTGCACCCTGACCTTGCTGACGAGGACCTGCGGATCGTGATCGAGGCCGAAAGCTTCGAGTGGCACGGCAAACCAGCGGCCCTCACGCGCGACTGCACCCGCTACAACGCCTTCACGCTGGCGGGATGGCTGGTCATCAGGTTCAGCTGGCAACAGGTGATGTTCGAGCCGGCGTACGTCGTGACTGTGCTGGAGGGCATCGTCAGCCTCGTACGCCGGCGTGCAAATGTCGCGCGTGCGCCCACTGAGCGCGCCGCCTGACCCGGGCGCGACATTTGCACGCCCGGCGACGCGGCACTCCGGCCCAAACCGCAAGAGACCCACGACGGCCGGGTCAGCCGAAGCGGCCGGAGATGTAGGCCTCGGTGGCCTCTTCGTCCGGGACGCTGAAGATCTTCTTGGTCGGGTTGAACTCGATCAGCCGACCCGGCTTGCCGGCGCCGGAGAGGTTGAAGAAGCCGGTGTCCTCCGAGACGCGGGCGGCCTGCTGCATGTTGTGGGTCACGATCACGATCGTGTAGTCGGTCTTGAGCTCGTGGATGAGGTCCTCGATCGCAGAGGTCGAGATCGGGTCGAGGGCCGAGCAGGGCTCGTCCATGAGCAGCACCTGCGGCTCGACCGCGATCGCGCGGGCGATGCACAGCCGCTGCTGCTGGCCGCCGGAAAGGCTCATCCCAGGCTTGCTCAGCCGGTCCTTGACCTCGTTCCACAGGTTGGCGCCCTTGAGCGCGCGCTCGACGGTGTCATCTGCCTCGCGCTTGGGGATCCGCTTCGCGTTGAGACGGTTGCCGGCGAGGACGTTGTCGTAGATCGACATCGTGGGGAAGGGGTTCGGCCGCTGGAACACCATGCCGATCCGGCGCCGCACCTCGACCGGGTCGACGCCCGGGTCGTACAGGGACTGGCCGTCGACCATGACCTTGCCCTCGACGCGGGCCCCCGGGATCACCTCGTGCATCCGGTTCAACGAGCGCAGGAAGGTGGACTTGCCGCATCCCGAGGGGCCGATCAGCGCGGTCACCGAGCGAGCGGGGATCGTCATCGAGACGTTCTCCACAGCGAGGAAGTCGCCGTAGTAGATGTTCAGGTCGGTGATGTCGATGGACTTGGCCATGGTGTGTTCTCCTACCGCCCGACCTTGGGGCTGAAAATCTTACCGAGGACGCGGGCGACGAGGTTGAGCAACATCACGATCACGATGAGGAGGAGCGCGGCGCCCCATGCCAGCTGGAGGGCGTCGGCGCCCGAGTTGTACTGCGTGATGATGAACACCGGGAGGGTTTCCATCCGGCCGGAGAGCAGGTTTGTGTTGACGACGTCGACGGCGCCGACGGCAACGAGGAGGGGTGCTGTCTCACCGATCACCCGGCTGATCGCAAGCATCACGCCGGTGAGGATGCCGCCGAAGGCAGTCGGCATGACGACCTTGACGATGGTGCGCCACTTGGGTACGCCGAGGGCGTAGGACGCCTCGCGAAGGTCGGTGGGAACCAGCCGCATCATCTCCTCCGCCGCGCGGACGACGGTCGGGATCATCAGCAACGAGAGCGCGA
This sequence comes from uncultured Actinomycetota bacterium, assembly GCA_963805425.1. Classification (GTDB taxonomy): domain Bacteria; phylum Actinomycetota; class Actinomycetes; order Propionibacteriales; family Nocardioidaceae; genus Marmoricola. Next base: position 13,191 of record CAWDUF010000016.1, read on the forward strand.
CCGACCCCATCAGGCCGATGCGGGTCCCGGTGCCGCCGAACTCGGTGAAGAGCGCGACGGCGAACAGGCCGGCCACGATCGAGGGGATGCCGGTCATCACGTCCACGAGGAGGGTGATGGTGCGGGGGAGCCAGGTCTTGGCGCCGTACTCAACCAGGTACACGGCAGTCATCAGCCCCACCGGGACCGAGATCACGGTCGCTCCGGCGGTCACCAGCAACGTGCCGACGATTGCGTGCATCACGCCCGTACCCGGCAACTGCTTGAACGTCTGCGGGTCGAGCGTGGTCGTCATGTCGTGGCCGAGGAACCTGCCGTCGATCGCGGGGAGCCCCTTGACCACGGTGTAGGTGAGCACCCAGACCAGCGGGGTGAGCGCGACCAGCACGGCGTAGACGACCAGCAGTGAGACAGCACGGTCGACCGCGGCTCGTCGACCCTCGAGTGCAGCCGCCCAGGCCGGCAGCGCCACGAGTGTGACCAGCCCGGTGAGGATCGGTACGGCGACCCAGGACCAGGTCAGCAGGATCGTGACCATCGTGGCCAGCGCGGCCGCCGGCACGAGCACGTACAGCGGGGCACGGCGCGGCAGGCGTGCGTGGGTCAGCAGGATCGGCGCGGCCGCGGAGTCGGGGAGCTCTTCGAGGAGGGTCATGTGAAGCGCCTCTCTGCTCGAGTGACGATCCAGCGCGCGCCGAAGTTCACCAGGAAGGTGAAGACGAAGAGCACGAGGCCGGTGGCGAGGAGGACCACCTGGATGTCGACGTTCTCACCGTGGAAGTTCTGGGCGATGTTGGACGCGATCGTGGCCGGGTTGTTGGTGGTGAGGATCTTGAAGGTCACCTTCGGGCCCTGGGCATTGAGCACCATGAGCACGGCCATCGTCTCGCCGAGGGCCCGACCGAGTCCGAGCATCGTCCCGGCGATGATCCCCGAGCGGGAGTGTGGGAGGACGGCGTACCGAATCATCTCCCACTTCGTCGCACCGAGAGCGAGGGCCGCCTCCTCGTGGAGCCGGGGCGTCTGCGCGAAGACCTCGCGGCAGATGGCGGTGGTGATCGGGAGCACCATGATGGCCAGGACGATCGAGGCCAGGAACACCGTCCGGCCGGTGGCGGAGAGGTTGCCTGAGAACAACGGGATCCAGCCGAGGTTGTCGTTGAGCCAACGCTGGATCGGCTCACTCGCCGGTGCGACCGTGGTGAGGCCCCACAGCCCGAACACCACCGAGGGGATCGCTGCCAGGAGGTCAATGACATAGGCGATCGGAGCCGACAACCGGCGGGGAGCGTAGTGGGAGAGGAAGAGCGCCACCCCGATCGCCAGCGGGGTGGCGATGAGCATCGCGAGGACCGCGACCAGCGCGGTGCCGAACAGCAGACCCGCGGCGTAGGGCCAGAAGCTGGTGTACGGCGCGTAGAGGCCGGTGGCGGCGTGGAGCCCGCCCTGCCCGCGCACCGCGAGGAAGATGAAGACCGCTGCGAGCACGACCATGATGGCGGAGCCGGCCGCGATCGCAAGACCGTGGAAGATGCGGTCGCCGTATCCGCGCTTCCCGGAGAACTCCGATGGCGCGATCGCGGGGTCTGTCGTGGCGGTCACTGGGGCTTTCCCTCTAGAGGAGAGGTGGGGGCGTCGGGCATCGGGCCCAACTCTCCCACTCGGCGTTGATTGGAGCTGGTCCAGAAGTGAAGACGTGGGGGCCGACGGGCGTCAACGCCCGTCGCCCCCCACGCGGTCGTCACTTGATCTGCGCGACGATGTCGGCCGCCTTGGCGGCGACGTCCGAAGGCAGCGGCGCGGAGTAGGCGTTCGCGGCTGCGGCCTTCTGACCATCGCCGGACACCATGTAGGTCAGGAAGCCCTTGACGATCTTCCCGACGTTGGCGTCGCTGTACTTCTGGCAGGCGACCTCGACCGAAGCCATGAATATCGGGTACGTGCTCGGGTCGGTGGTGGTGCGGTTCAGGTCGTAGGTCAGCACGGTGGCTGCGGTGCCGGCGACCACCTTCGACGCGGCCAGCCCTGCCGCGGCGCCGTCGGCGGACGGGGCGACGTACTCCGACCCGACCTTGATCTTCGCGATGCTCACGCCGCTGTTGACCACGACCGAGTCGTCGTTGTAGCCGATGGTGCCGTTGCCGGCCTTCACGGCATTCAGCACGCCGGGGTTGCCCTCACCGGACTCGCCGGTCTTCGTCGGCCAGTCCGAACCACCCTCGGTCGTCCAGGCGCCGCCGGAGGCCTTGTACAGGTAGTCGGTGAAGTTGGCCGTGGTGCCCGAGGAGTCGGAGCGGTGCACCGGGGTGATCTTGGTGCTCGGCAGGGTCGCGTCGGGGTTGTCGGCCTTGATCGCCTGGTCGTCCCAGGTCTTGATGGTGCCGTTGAAGATGTTCGCGACTGTCTCCGGTGCCAGCTGGAGGTTGTCCACGCCCTCGAGGGTGTAGGTGACGTCGATCGGGGAGATGTAGACCGGGACCTCGACCACGTCAGAGCCACACTGCTCCTTGGCGGAGGCAAGCTCCTCGTCGCTCATCGCCGAGTCGGTGCCGGCGAACTTGAACGCGCCCGAGATGAAGTTCTCCCGGCCGGTACCTGAGCCGACGGAGTCGTAGCTGATCGTGACGTCCGGATTGTCCTGGCCGAAGCCGGCGCGCCAGGCCTCCTGGGCGACCTCCTGGGCGGAAGAGCCGCCGCCGGCGACCTTCCCGGAGAGTCCGGATGCACCGGAGGTGTTGTCGCCCGAGTCGTTGCTGGAGCCGCAAGCGGCCAGCGACAAGCTCAGGGCAAGCGCGGCTGCGCCAGGGGCGGCGATGCGGCGAAGGGTGCGGTTCACTTCGATCTCCTGTTGTCTTCAGACACTGGTCATCCCCGAAGTTAGGAATCCGAAGTGACGCGTCCGCCCTCTGGAAGTGAACGCCGAGTGAACGCAAGCCGCCATTTCAGGCGGTCGTGAGGGCGGGTGAGACCGGGGTCACTGGGCGGGCCACGTAGATGAACATGCGAATGTCGCGGTTGGGGCAGGTGAGGCTCACACAGGCCCCTCGCGCGACATTCGCATGTCTGGCTACGCGGCTGGGGACTCGAACCGGCGATCCCTCAGACCAGGTGCCGCTCGGTCGCCACGACCCGGCCCTTGCGGTGGTGGCAGACCACCATCTCGCCGGGGGACAGCGGCTCCTCGGTCACGCCGAGCTCCGCGAGGATCTGCGGCAGCACCGGACGGTGACTGCACAGCACGGCACCCTCCTTCTGGGCGAGCAGCTCGCCGACCAGGTGGCGGACCTTCGCCGGCGTGGCATCCTCCTCGTTCACGTCGGCGGTCGTTTCGACGCCCAGCACATGGTCCTCGGCGTACGGCGACACGGTGTCCAGGCAGCGCAGGCTGTCGGAGGACACCACCCGCGTCACGCCGTACGCCGACAGCACCGGGACGAGCGCGGCCGCCTGCTCCCGGCCCGGACCGATCAGCGGGCGATCGCTGTCCGGCCCGTCCCAGCTGCCGCGCTTCTGGGCCCGGGCATGGCGCAGCACGACCAGGGCCGACGTGCGCCTCGGGTGCTGCTCGACCAGGTCGAGCAGCTCGACGTCGTCGGCGTAGGTCAGCATCCGGCGGGCCTTGTCGAAGCCGGCCCAGACGACCTGGTCGATCTCGGAGTTCGCGGCGTAGCCGGACACGTCGTGATCACCCATCACCCAGCCGGTCCAGTAGTGCACGTGCTTCGCACGCCCGCCGGACACCACGTACAGCTGACGCGGGAGCGGTCGACCGAGCCTGACCTCGACGCCGGTCTCCTCGAGCACCTCGCGCACGCCGGTCGCGGTGACGTGCTCGCCGGGGTCCTGCTTGCCCTTGGGCCAGGCCCAGTCGTCGTACTTCGGGCGGTGCACGAGCAGGACCTCGCCGCCGTTGGTCCGCCGTACGACGACCGCGCCGGCCGCGACGACGTCGGGTCCTGAGGAGGAGGCCGCCGTGCCCGGGTCAGAGGGGACCATGCGGCTAGTCTCACGGGCAGTCGCGCAATCGAGCAATGGGAAAGTGCCTGTGAACCGTCGTCGTCGCATCCTCCTGGTCGCGACCGCGGTCGTGCTCGCGCTGGTCGTCGCGCTCACGGGTCGCAAGCTCTGGCAGGACTCCCACCGCACCGGGCTGCGCGATGCTCTCGACGTCGTCCCGAAGTCGACCCAGCGATTGGCGTTCACCGACTGGTCCGCCGTACGCCGCGAGCTCGACCTGCCCGACCAGAAGTCCCCGAGCGCGAGGACGATCGAGGAGCTGGGCACCCGCGGCTACGACACCGATCTCTCTGCCGCCTCGAGCATCGACGAGTCGACGGCTGCGTTGCAGGAGCACTTCGGCTTCTCCCCGGCCACGGCCCAGTGGGAGGCCTACGGCCAGTCCGACGAGGGCGCGACCATGGTGGTCCGGATGCCCGACGGCTTCGACCTCGACGAGGTCACCCGGCACCTCGACGACCTCGGCTTCACCAAGCCGGCGACCGCTTCCGGGGTGTGGGGAGGCGGAGCCGACCTGGTGGCGTCGATCGACCCGACCATCACCCCGGAGCTGCAGTACGTCGCCGTGCTTGCCGACCGGCACCTGATCGTCACCAGTGACCAGGAGAGCTACGCGAAGAAGACCGCGCAGGTCGCGCTCGGCCACGGTGACTCCCTGGCTGATGAAGACTCGGCGCGGGTCTTGGTCGCCAAGCTCGACGAGCCGGCGGCGGCGATGGTCTGGGCGCGCGACTTCGCCTGTGACGACCTCGCGATGTCCCAGGCCGACGAGGACAGCCAGTCCCAGGCCGACGACCTGGTCGCGCGCGCCGGCAAGGTCACACCTCTCGACGGTCTGGTGATGGCGCTGGCGCCCGACCGCGTGCTGACCGTCGCCGAGGGCTTCGCGGACTCCGGCCAGGCCAAGGACAACCTGCGGGCACGGGCCCGGCTCGCCGTCGGCGACGCGCCGGGGCGTGGTGGCCGCTTCAGCGACGACCTCACGCTGGTCTCCTCACGCACCGACGGCGCTGCGGTGTTGCTGCGCTACCGCCCCAAGGACAAGACCGGGTTCGTGCTCTCCGCCCTGGACAACGGACCGGTGCTGTTCGCGACCTGCTGACCGCCTCACACCGAGGCGGGCATCGTCTCGATCAGCCGGCCGTAGTCGGCGAGGAGAGCGGCGGCCACCTGCGGCGGCACCCGGAGGTCGTCGGTCGCGACGCAGTGGATCAGCCGGCCGCGGTACTCCAGCGCGACGGCCTGGACGATCTGGTTCGGCGTCGGCGCCTGGTTGGCCCAGATCGCCGTGAGCCAGTCCGGGTCGCCGGAGGCGTCGATCGCTCCGAGGTGGGTGACACTGACCGCCGGGGCCGCTCCCTGGATCGCTGCCGCCAGCAGGGCCTTTCCGGCGGCGAGGTCCGGCGCGTTCTCGACCCGCGACAGGTGGAAGAACAGCTCGCCCTCTCCGCGCTTCAGCGAGGTGCGGAGGGCAGAGGTGACCTCGCGCGCGAGCTCCCACGGGGCGTCTGTCCGGACCTGCTGGCGCTGGCTCACCACGCCGACGTTCATCGCGGGCGGCCGGTCGAGGTGCACGCGCTCGCTGGCGAGGTCGACCGAGACGTTGAGCTGGAGGGTCCCGTCGCCCTGGACGACGTGGCGCGCGACGGCGAGGATCGCCGCGGCCGCCATCGCCGGGAACATCCGGGCGCCCTCCCGGTCGGCAGCCTCGGCCAGTCGCTGGGCGGTGCCGACGCCCTGGTCCAGGCGCGAGAACCGCGGGCGCCGTTCCAGCGTCGTCTCCGGCCACGACGCCGGCTCCGGTGGTCCGAGCTCCCGGTTGCGCTCGCCGAGAGCGCGGAGCAGTGCAAGGAGCTCCTTGCGGTCGTTCTGCCAGGGGTACGCGTTCGCGACCTCGACGCGAGGCGTCGACAGGTGCGGCTGAGGATGCACGTCGTCCCCGCCGAGGAAGCGCACGAACTGCTGGAGCTCGTTGACGCCGCCGCGGCCGTCCGCGATCGCGTGGTGCGCGATGAGGGCGATCCGCGAGCGCTCGCGCCCGGTCACCGTCCAGTACCGGCAGTGCACGACCTTCTCGGTCCCGTGGCCGATCATCGACTGCTTGGCGATCTCCTCGTCGAGCTCGTCCTCGGCGACCTCTCCCGACTGGAAGTCCAGGCGGGACATTCCCCCGTCGACGATGTTCAGCTCCGAGGTCGGCATCGAGCGGGTGAAGGCGCGCTGGGCGGAGAACTCGCGCCACTTCGCCTCGACGAAGTCGGCCGGGAAGACCCGGCCGAGCTCGGCGACGAAGGTGACGTTGGTGGGCCACGACTCGTCGAGGAACGTGTAGTACCGCTCCGCCACCGTCATCGGTCTCGACGCTCCCGCCACGGCACAGATCTCACCACATCGTCCCCGCGCGTACGACGGTGGGCGGCCTCCGCGCGGTCGGGTCGCGTGTTCTGGACTTCGTCCACCGGGGGGTGGGCGGTAGGGGATACTTCAAGCCGCGACGGGTGGCACCCGGCACCCGTGCACCAGAATCCGTGGCGAAAGGATCGTTGTGGGCGCAGAGAAGGCGCAAGCCGTCATCGTCGAGTTCCTCGAGCGTGCCAACAAGAGTCGAGCCGACCTCAACCCTGACACTCCGCTCTACGGCGACGGCCTCGAGCTGGACTCGCTGGAGGCAGCCGAGCTGTCCGTGATGCTGGAGGACGCCCTCGGCACGGACCCGTTCTCCTCGGCGGAGCAGCTGCCCCAGACCGTCGGAGAGATCCTGGCGTTCTACGAGGTCTCCTCGAGCGCATGATCCTGCTGCTCGAACGAGCCGCAGCCGAGGTGCCCGACCACCTGGCGGTGGTCACCGAAGAGGGTGCGACGACGTACGCCGACCTGCTGGCCGGTGCCCGCCGGATCGCAGCCGGGCTGCACGCACGTGGGATCAAGCGGTTCGCGGTCGTCGAGCCGGACGCCCCGCGGATCCTCCAGCTGCTCGCCGGTGCTGCCCTGATCGGCAGCGAGCCGTGCCAGTACCAGCCGGACATCGCCCCTGGCGAGCTCGCCGACCAGGCGACGGCCCTCGGGCACGACGTCGTGGTCACCCGGCGTACCGACCTGACCGGCTCGTTCCAGCTCGTCCACCCCGACGAGCTCGCCGCCGACACCGACGATGCGCCGGCCGCGTCCGAGGCGCAGCCGCTGCTGATCCGCACCACCGGCACGACCGGCGTCCCCAAGGCCGCCCAGCACGACTGGTCGATCCTCGGCCGCACCGTGGAGCGGGTGTCGGCGCGCCCGCTGCAGCGCTGGCTGCTCGCCTACGGCCCGCACCAGTTCGCGGGCCTGCAGGTGCTCCAGCACGTGCTCGCCAGCCGGGCCACGCTGGTCGCGCCGTTCCCCCGCCAGCCGCGCAACGGTCTCGACGCCCTGGTCTCGGCCGGCGTCACCTGCGTCAGCGCGACGCCGACGTACTGGCGCTTCCTGCTCGCGGAGGCTCGGGCCCGACAGGTCACGCTCCCGGCGCTCGAGCAGATCACGCTCGGAGGCGAGGCCAGCCCGGGCGACCTCCTCGCCGAGCTGCGGACCGCGTTCCCCGACGCCCGGATCTCGCAGGTCTACGCGTCCACCGAGTTCGGGTCGGTCGCCTCGGTCCGCGACGGGCTGCCCGGCCTCGACGTTGCCGCGCTCGTCAGCGAGTCCAACCCGACCTCGCACCTGCGGGTGCACGACGGTGAGCTCTGGGTCCGCGCGGCAGCAGGCATGCTCAGCTATGTCGGTCCCGGCGAAGGAGCCGCGCCCACCGCCGACCCCGCCGACGCCGAGTGGCGCCGGACCGGCGACCTCGTCGAGATCGTCGAGGGCCGCGTGCTCTTCCGTGGCCGGGACTCCGAAGTCATCAACGTCGGTGGCGTGAAGGTGCACCCGCTGCCGGTCGAGGAGCGGATCAACGCGCTGGACGCGGTGGCCGCGGCCCGGGTGTTCGGCCGGGCGAACCGGCTGACCGGTGCGATCGTGGCGGCCGAAGTGGTGCCCGTCGGTGGTGCCGAGGGCGCCGATCTGGACGCACTGCGCGGTCAGATCCGGGACGCCGTCTCCGACCTGCCACGTGCCTGGCAGCCCCGCAGCGTCACCTTCGTGGACTCGATCGAGACCCGTGGGGACAAGACCGTCAGAAGGGTGGAAGCGTGAGCTCAACAGCTGTGTCCCCGCACGAGGGGCCTCGTGTCGTGATCGTCACCGGAGGCAGTCGGGGGCTGGGCGCCGGCATCGTCGAGGCCTACCTCGCCGCGGGTGACCGGGTGGCCACGTGTGCGCGCTCGCGCACCCCGGAGGTCGACCGCTGGGAGAAGGAGTACGCCGACAGCTTCCTCTTCCAGGAGGTCGACCTGAGCAACCGCGAGCAGACGGCGGCGTTCGTCGGGGCGGTGGTCGAGCGCTGGAAGTCCGTCGAGGTGCTGATCAACAACGCGGGCGTGGCCCGTGACGGCGTCATCGCGCTCTCCGATGACGACGACGTCGACGTCGTGGTCGACCTGAACCTCAAGGGCACGCTGCACATCACCAAGCTGGTGGCGCGCCGGATGCTCTCCCGCCAGCGCGGGCACATCGTCAACATCTCCTCGATCGTCGGGCTGTCGGGCTACCGCGGGCTGTCCGTCTACAGCGCGACGAAGGCCGCGCTGGACGGGCTGACCCGGTCGCTCGCCCGCGAGCTCGGGTCCCGGGGGATCGTGGTCAACTCGGTCGCACCGGGCTACCTGCGCACCGAGATGTCGCACGGGCTCGACGAGGCCCAGCTCGACCAGATCGTCCGGCGCACGCCCGCGGGACGGCTGGGTGAGCCTGCCGACATCGCCCGGCTCGTGATGTTCCTGACCGATCCCGTGAACGACTACATCACCGGACAGGTGATCGTCGCGGACGGCGGCCTGACCGCCTGAGTCCCTACTTCGCCCGGCGCCGGCTGTGCTGGGCGATCAACGTCTCCTGCAGGTCGACCAGCGGTGCGTCGTCCGGTGAGGTGATCCGGGTCCAGGTGCCGTCCTGAGCGAGCTCCCACGCCGAGGTGTGGGCGTCGAAGGCGAGGTCGAGCAATCGGGTGACCTGGCTGATCGAGGCTTCGGTCGGCAGCCTCACCAGCACCTCGACCCGACGGTCGAGGTTGCGGTGCATCATGTCGGAGGAGCCGATGAACACCTCCGGCTCGCCGGCGTTGGCGAACCAGTAGATCCGGCTGTGCTCGAGGAACCTGCCGAGGATCGACCGGACCCGGATGTTGTCCGACAGTCCGGGCACGCCCGGACGCACGCCACAGATCGCCCGGATCAGGAGCTCGACCTGCACCCCGGCCTGGGACGCGTGGTAGAGCTCGTCGATGATCGCCTCGTCGACGATGGAGTTGGCCTTGATCCGGATGCCGGCGGCCTCGCCCGCCCGGTGGTGTGCGACCTCGGCGCGGATCCGCTCGATGATGCCGCTGCGGACCGAGTCCGGGGCCACCATGAGCTGGTCGTAGGAGGCGTTGCGCGAGAAGCCGGACAGGTTGTTGAAGAGGTGCGCGACGTCCTCACCGATCTTCTCGTCGGTGGTGAGCAGGCCGAGGTCCTCGTAGAGCCGCGCGGTCTTCGGGTTGTAGTTGCCGGTGCCGATGTGGGTGTAGCGCCGGATGCCGTCGGGCTCGTCGCGGACGACCATTGCCAGCTTGCAGTGCGTCTTGAGCCCGACCAGGCCGTAGACGACGTGGCAGCCGGCCTGCTCGAGCTTGCGCGCCCAGCGGATGTTCGCCTCCTCGTCGAAGCGGGCCTTGATCTCGACGATCACCAGGACCTGCTTGCCGGCCTCGGCAGCGTCGACGAGGGCGTCGATGATCGGGGAGTCGCCGGACGTGCGGTAGAGGGTCTGCTTGATGGCCAGCACGTGCGGATCGGCGGCGGCCTGCTCGATGAACCGCTGCACCGACGTACTGAAGGAGTCGTAGGGGTGGTGCAGCAGTACGTCGGACCGCCCGACGGCCTTGAAGACGTCGACCGGCGACGCGGACTCCACCGGCGCGAGCAGCGAGTGGGTGGCGGCGAGGAACGGGCGGTACTGCAGCTCGGGACGGTCGAGGTCGGCGATGTCGTGCAGGCCGCGCAGGTCGAGCGGGCCGGGCAGCCGGAACACCTCGGCGTCGGTGATGCCGAGCTCGGAGACCAGCAGGTCGAGCACCTCGCCGTCGATCGACTCCTCGACCTCGAGCCGGACCGGGGGGCCGAACCGGCGCCGCAAGAGCTCCTTCTCGAGAGCCTTGAGGAGGTTCTCTGCGTCGTCCTCCTCGACCTCGAGGTCCTCGTTGCGGGTGACCCGGAACGTGTGCACCTTGAGCACGTCCATGCCCGGGAACAGCCGCTTGAGGTGCTCGCCGATGACGTCCTCGAGCGGGACGAAGCGCTGGTTGCCCAGCGGCACGAACCGGCTGAAGATCGGCGGCACCTTCACCCGGGCGAAGTGCTCCTTGCGGGTCTTCGGGTTGCGCACGAGCACCGCGAGGTTCAGCGAGAGCCCGGAGATGTAGGGGAACGGGTGCGCCGGGTCGACCGCGAGCGGCGTCAGCACCGGGAAGACGCGCTCCTTGAAGACCTTCTTCGCAAGGCGCTGTTCGTCGCGGTCGAGGTCGTCCCACCGGACCAGCTCGATGCTCTCCTTGCTGAGCGCCGGGATCACCTCGTCGCGGAACACCCGCGCGTGCCGGGTCGCGAGGTCGGCAGTCTTCTCGAGGATCTGCTGGAGGACCTCGCGCGGCATCAGACCGGACGCCGCCTTGACCGCGACGCCCGCAGCGATGCGCCGCTTCAGGCCGGCGACCCGCACCATGTAGAACTCGTCGAGGTTGCTCGCGAAGATCGCCAGGAACCTGACCCGCTCCAGCAGCGGCAGGGTCTCGTCCTCGGCGAGCTCGAGCACCCGCTGGTTGAGCCTGAGCCAGGAGAGCTCTCGGTCGAGGAACCGCTCGGGGAAGGTCTGGTCGAGGTCGTCGGCCTCGGGGACGTACGGCGGGTCGACGTCGAAGGCGTCGGCGACCACGCGCAGGCTAGCGTCGAGGGGGCCCTCCTCGGCGTTCGCGCCGACCGTCGACGGGAACGACTCGGTCGTCATCGGCGCTCTCCTCCGCGGCTCATGTGAGCAGTCTGACAGGGTCAGTTGAACGGCGGGTGAAGTACGTTCTGGGTCATGTCCTCCCGACTGTCGGCTCATCGCGAGGCAGTGGAGGCCCTCGTGATCAGGGCCGTCCTCCGGCTCCCGGAGACGGTCCAGCGTGCCCTGCTGCGCCGTCCGGTCGTCCGCGACGGTCTGCGCATGTCGACCGAGGTGCAGATGGTGCTGACGCTGCAGCGACTGGGCAGGCAGTCGCATCTCGGCGAGTGGCCGCTCGAGCGGGCCCGGGCGCTGGCACTGGCCCAGGGCAGGGCCGCCGCCGGCCGCCACCAGCCGATCGGGGCCGTCCGGTCGGTCGTCGTCGACGGCGCCGAGGGACCGCGCGACGCCCGCCTGTACATCCCGTCGACGCGGGTTGGCGCAGACCCGGTGCCCACGCTGATGTTCCTCCATGGCGGCGGCATGGCCCTCGGTGACCTCGACAGCCACGACGCCGCGTGCCGGCACCTGGCCGAGCACTCCGGGGTGCAGGTGCTCTCGGTCGACTACAGACAGCCTCCCGAGCACCATTTCCCTGCGGCGGTGCACGACAGCTTCGCGGCGTACCAGTGGCTGGTGAAGAACGCCGACTTCGTCAACGCCGATCCCGAACGCCTCGCCGTCGGCGGCGACTCGGCCGGCGGCAACCTCGCCGCGACCACGGCGATCCTCGCCGCCGAGGCCGGGCTCCCGCTGGCCCTGCAGCTCCTGCTCTACCCGATCACCGACTTCGTCAACCGCTCCCGCAGCCGCGAGCTGTTCGGCGGCGGTGGCTTCTACCTCAGCGACACCGGGATGGAGCGGCTGGCCGGGTGGTACTTCGCAGACCCTGCGCAACGGCACGACCCGCATGCCTCGGTGCTGTTGCGCACCGAGCTCCCGTCCGGGATGGCGTCGGCGTACGTCGTCACGGCCGGGTTCGACCCGCTCCGTGACGAGGGCGAGGCGTACGCCGACCTCCTCGCCGAGCACGGGGTCCCGGTGACCCGTACGCGCTACCCGTCGATGATGCACGCGTTCGCGAACATCGTCGGCGTCGGTCGAGAGGCGCGTCGCCACAACGTGGAGATCGCGGAGACGCTGGGTCAGCTGCTGGCTGGTGTCTAGACGGTCAGCGAGTCGCGCCGCGGTACTGCACCTCGGTGCGCACCGACCTGAAGCCCTGGGCCTCGTAGACCGCGATCGCCGGGTCGTTGTCGCCGTCGACGTAGAGGATCACCTCGTCGACGCCCTGGGTCGCGAGGTGTCGGAGGCCGACCTTGGTGAGCAGGGTGCCGATGCCCCGCCGGCGGCCCGGGGGTTCGTCGCGACGACGTAGACCTCGCCGTGCGGCGGGTCCTCGTCGCGGTGCACCTTGGTCCAGTGGAAGCCGAGCAGCGGCAGGCCGGGGTCGTCCTCGGCCGGCACTGCGAGGAACAGTCCCTCGGGGTCGAACCAGGCCTCCGACATCCGCTCGTGGAAGTCCTCCGAGGTCATGTGGCCCTGCTCCGGGTGGTGGGCGAACGCGGCAGCGTTCACCTCGAGCAGGGCATCCTCGTCGGACGGCTCGAAGGTCCGCACCCGGATGCGTCGGGGCACGGTGACGTCGACCGGCTCGGAAGTGGGCCGGCTCATGATCCGGAGCTCGCGCTCCTTGGGGATCCCGAACCTCGCGGCGATGCGGGCCGCCCCGGGATGGTCGGCGTGCGACCACGCCTCGACACGGTCGGTGGCGCCGAGCGCGGCGGCGGCGAGCGCGGTGCCCACGCCCTGGCCGCGTGCCTCGGGGTGGACGGCGAGGTCGAGGATCTCACCGTGCAGCAGCGCGAAACCACCGTCGCCGAGCCACAGCGACGCGTCGCGGAGGCCGCGGTACTTCAGCTGCAGGCAGGCCTGCTCGTTGAGCGTGATCACGCCGTCGGCCTCGTCGCACGCCTCGGCGATCCGACGGACCTCGGCAGCGGGACCGCCGGGACCGGACGTCGAAGGCATCAGCGTCGATCCGGGTGATGCGAGGGCTCAACGTGGCTCGGCACGTCCTCGAGCTCGCGGTGGTGGTCCTTGGGGGGCAGCACGAACCGGTAGCCGACGTTGCGCACGGTGCCGATCAGCGACTCGTTCTCCGGCCCGAGCTTCGCTCGCAACCGGCGTACGTGCACGTCGACGGTGCGGGTGCCGCCGAAGTAGTCGTAGCCCCACACCTCCTGGAGCAGCTGCTCGCGGGTGAAGACCCGACCCGGGTGCTGGACCAGGTACTTCAGCAGCTCGAACTCCTTGAACGTGAGGTCGAGGACCCGGCGGCCGAGCTTGGCGGTGTAGGTCGCCTCGTCGACCACGACCTCGCCGCTGCGGATGATGTGCGCCTCGGGATCATTGGGGTCTTGCGCTGCGTCCATCCGGCCCCGTGCGATCCGCACCCGGGCGTCGATCTCGGCCGGGCCGGCGCTGTCGAGGATCACGTCGTCGATGCCCCAGTCGGCCGCGACGACGGCGAGCCCGCCCTCGGTCACGATCAGCAGCACCGGCTGGTCGGACCCGGTGGTGCGGATCAGCCGGCACAGGTCGCGGGCGTGCGCGAGCTCCCGGCGGCCGTCGATGAGGACCAGGTCGGACGCCGGCGCCTCGAGGAGGGCGCTGCCCTCGGCGGGCAGGATCTTGACCTGGTGCGGCAGCAGGGCGAGTCCGGGCAGCACCTCGGCCGACGGCTGGGTCGTGCTCGTGAGAAGGAGCAACGTACTCAACCGGGCACCTCCTCCCGGCGGGCAACGGATGAGGCAGGATATCGGAGATGAGCACGCCCTCCGGCCAAGACGACTCACCAGCCGGACAGATCCGGCTGAGGTACTGGGCCTCCGCTCGCGCCGCGGCCGGGATCGAGGGCGACGTGCTCGACACCACCTCGCCCCTCAGCCTCCGGGCCGTGTGCGCCCGGGCGAAGGAGCTGCATGCGTCGTCGGTGCGTTTCGCGGCCGTCCTCGACTCGTGCTCCGTGCTCGTCGGCGACCGGCCGGTCGCCTCCGCCGATCCGGACACCGTGGTCGTCGAGCCAGGGCAGACGGTGGAGTTCCTGCCACCGTTCGCGGGCGGGTGAGCCGGCGCGACCGGTAGAATCACGCGCCACGTCACAGGAGCGAAGGAACACACGAGTTGGTTGCCAGACTGAGTGGTCCGCTGGTGTACGCCGGCGCCGTGCTGCTCCTCCTGCCCTCGCTCCTGGTCGCGCGGGACTATCCCCTGCTCGGCATCCTCCTGTGCATCGCCTTCGCCGGACTGTGCGCATTGATGGCGTTCGGCGCGGAGCGCGTCGCGATCGTGCTCCTGGTGCTCGCCTTCGCGACGGCGCCGGCGTACCGCGGTCTCGACCGGCTCAGCGGCGGCGTGGCCACGCCGACCGACATCTTCCTCATCCTCGCCGTCGGCCTGCTGCTGCCCGGAGTGATCACGCGGCAGCTCACCCTGCCGCCGCCGTACGTGATCAGCGTCGCCGTGATCGCGTTCCTCGGCCTGGTCGCGAGCACCCTGGCCGCCTCGACACTGGGCAGCATCTTCACGCTCCTGCAGTGGCTGTTCTTCCTGGCCGGCCTCCCGGTCGTGATCGCGTGGTGGCGGCCCAGCGTGAAGGTCGTGGTCACCCTCCTGTGGGCCTATGTCGCCGGCCAGATGATCAGCCTGCTGTTCGGACTCGCCGACGGCCCGACCGTGGGCGACCGCTACCAGGGCCTCTCCCACCACATCAACGCCTTCGGCATGGCCGGGATGACCTCGATGGCCATCCTGCTGTACCTCTTCCACCACCACCGTGGCGGCCAGGCGCGCGTGATCGTCCTCGGCGCGGCCGCGGCGAGCGCAGCGTCGGTGGTGATGAGCGGCAGCCGCGCCGCGTTGGTCGTCGCGGTCGTGCTGGTGCTGATGGTCCCCGTGGTCGAGCGCTCGGCGATCTCCGGATTCGTCCTCGGCGTGTTCGGCGCGGGCGGCCTGATCGCCTTCCCACTGCTCGTGCAGACCGGGCACGGCGGCTCGGCACTGGCCCGGCTCGCCGGCGACCAGACGGCTCGGGTGGCCGACCAGGCCAGGGGCCTCGGGCTCGACGAGGGCTTCCGGCGACTGCACGAGTCGCCGGTGCTGGGCCAGGGACTGGGCGACGTCGAGGTCATCCACAACGTCTTCCTCGAGGTTGCCGTCGGCATCGGGGTGATCGGGCTGGGCGCGTACCTCGTCACGCTCTTCGTGCTCTCGCGGCCGTTGGTCACCGACCACCCGCACCGGCGGCTGTGCTACCTGCCGGTCGCGTTCATCGGCATGGGTCCGGCGCTGCCGAGCATCTTCGACCGGACGATGTGGGTGCCGATCTCGCTGTGCATCCTGACCGTGATCGACGGCTGGCCGGGCGGAAAGGCGGTCGAGGACGAAGCGGCGGCTGAGTCGACTGCGCCCCCACCGACCCCGCGGCTGGCACCGATCGGGCCCAGGTCCTGAACGTCACGGTCAGGACGGCCGGCAACCCTCCAGCACTGCCACGAACCGGTCGGCGCACCCGCTGAGCTCGAACTCCTCCTCGGCGAGCCCGCGAGCGGACTTGCCGAGCGCCGCCCAGCGCTCGTCGTCGATGAGCACCGACGCCACCCAGTCCGCGGCGGCCGGGAGCGAGGCCTCGTGCGGCACCAGCACGCAGCCGTCGACCCGGGACACCAGGGTCGCGGCCAGGTTCTCGGCCGGCATCAGCCCGAGGACGGGTCGCCCGGCGCACAGGTAGGAGAGCGTCTTCGACGGCACCGAGAACGCACCGGCGTCCTGCTCGAGGAGGACCACGAGGACGTCGCCGGAGCCGAGCACCTCCGAGAGCCGCTCGTAGGGCTGGAACGGCAGCAGCAGCAGGGGTACGTCGAGCCGGGCGGCCTCGTCGCGGAGGACCTGTTCGGCCGGTCCCTGGTTGACCACGACGAGCTGCACCCGGTGACCGGCGTCGATCACCTGGCGCGCCAGGCCGACCAGCAACGCCGGGTTGTGCTTGAGGCCGAGCGTGCCGGAGTACAGCAGCGTCCTGACGTCGTCGAGGCCGTGCTCGTGCGACCAGCCGTTGACCCGGGTGACCGGGCGGATCTCGTCGAGTGGCGCCCAGTTCGGGATCACCGTGGTCTTCGCCGCGGTGCCCCAGCGTCGGTGCACGTCGACGAAGGAGTCGGCGATCACCACGACGGCCGCGGCCCGACGCGCGCACCACTTCTCGCCGGTGCCGATCATCGCCGCGACGAGTGTGAACGCCTTCGACAGCTTGCTGCCCGCGAACGACCTGATCGCCACGGCCTGGACGTCCTGGTGCCAGAGCACCCACGGGATGCCGCGGAGCCGCAGCACGAACGCGAGGACCACCAGCGTGGGGATCGGCACGTTCGAGGCCATCACCACGTCCGGGCGGGTACGCCGCACCTGGCGGACCAGCTCGACGCCGAACCGCAGCTCCTGGACCAGCCGTTTGCCGAAGCTCATCTTCGCGATCACCACGCCGACCCCGATCGGGTCGAAGGTGAGCGTCTCTCCCGGCTCTGCGACGAGGTGGCCCTTGCCCGAGGTGTAGGCCTCGCAGTAGGAGTGCGTGACGTCGTGGCCGCGACGCGAGAGCTCGCGGCTCAGCTCGACCTGGAACGGGTGGCCGCTGTAGTCGTGCAGCAGGATCCGCATCGAGTCGTGCCTCACCCGAGGGAGCGCTTGACCTCGTCGTACACCCAGGCGTAGGTCTTCGCCATGCCGTCGGCCAGCGGCGTCGAGGGCGCCCAGCCGTAGGTGTCGAGGATCTGGGTGTTGTCGGAGTTGCGGCCGCGCACGCCCTGCGGTGCGTCGAGCTGGTAGTTGCGGGTGCACTTGATGCCGGCGATGTCCTCGACGATGGAGTACAGCTGGTTGATGCTCACCAGCTCGTCGCTGCCGAGGTTCACCGGCTCCGGGCTGTCGCCCTTGAGGATCATCTGGGAGCCGCGCACGCAGTCGTCGATGTACATGAAGCTGCGGGTCTGCTCGCCGTCGCCCCAGATGTCGATCTCGTGGTTGCCGGTGAGGACCGCGGTGGCGATCTTGCGGCAGACGGCGGCCGGCGCCTTCTCGCGGCCGCCGGTCCAGGTGCCGTTGGGGCCGTAGACGTTGTGGTAGCGGGCGACGCGGGTGGTCAGTCCGAAGTCCTCGAGGAAGTGCCGGCACATCCGCTCGGTGAAGAGCTTCTCCCAGCCGTAGCCGTCCTCGGGCATCGCCGGGTAGGCGTCGGACTCCTTCAGCGCCGTGATGGCGGTGTCGGTCTGCTTGTCGGCGGCGTACACGCAGGCCGACGAGGAGTAGAAGTAGCGCTCGACGCCGGCCTTCTGCGCGGCCTGCAGCATGTGCGTGCTGGTCAGCACGGTGAGCATGCACAGGGCCTTGTTGTTCTCGATGAAGCCCATGCCGCCCATGTCGGCGGCCAGCATGTAGACCTCGCGCGCGCCCTCGGTCTGCTCGACGGCGTCGTCGAGGAGCGACAGGTCGGCCTGGGCGTTCTGGGCGTCGTCGTGGACCTGGTACCACTCCGACATCGGCTTGACGTCGACCGAGCGCACCGAGAGCCCCTGCGACAGCAGGTCACCGACCAGGTGACCCCCGATGAAGCCGCCACCGCCGGCGACCAGGACATCTACAGCGCGGCCAGACATGGGTGCTCCATTCATCGGAAGGTGTGTGGAGTCGCTGCTTGCGAGCGACGTCGAGACGACTAACGACCGTCTTCTGAACTTGTCACGATACCGAGTCCCCTACGCTGACGGGCGTGAAATCCGCACTCGTGACCGGCGTCGCCGGGCAGGACGGCATCTACCTTGCCCGACAGCTCCGTGACGAGGGCGTCCAGGTCATCGGGACGGTCAACCCCAGCAATGACGACGAGGCCCGGGTGGCGGCGTACCTGGCCGACGTCGAGGTGGTCGCTGTCGACCTGACCGACTCCGAGAGCATGCGGAGCCTGATCGCGTCGCGCGAGCCCGACGAGGTCTACAACCTGGCCGGTCAGAGCTCGGTCGCCCGCAGCTGGGAGCGGCCCGACGAGACGTTCGCGCTCAACGCCGTCGCCGTGGAGGTGCTCGTCGAGGCAGTGCTCGACCTGCGCGACCGTCTGGCCCGGGAGGTCCGCTTCGTGCAGGCCTCGACGGCCGAGGTCGTCGACGGGACCAGCCCGTACGCCCGGTCGAAGGCGCACGCGGAGGAGGTCGTGCGTGCGGCGCGCGCCGAGCGCGGGCTGCACGCGAGCGCGGCCCGGCTGCACATCCACGAGAGCCCGTTGCGCGGCCCGGAGTTCGTGAGCCGAAAGATCACAAGTGCGGTCGCCGAGATCGTCCTGGGTCGTCGCTCGGTGCTCACTCTCGGCAACCTCGACGTCGTGCGCGACTGGGGATTCGCCGGCGACTACGTCACGGCGCTCCGGCTGATGGCCACGGCAGCGGAGCCGACCGACCTCCCGATCGGCACCGGCGTGCGGCACACCCTGGCCGACCTGGTCGACGCCGCGTTCGCAGCCGGCGGGATCGAGGACCCGGCCGCCCACCTGGAGCAGGACCCCGCCCTGCTGCGGCCCGCCGACATCCCCGTGCTGGTCGCGGATCCGGCGCCGGCCGAGCACGCGCTGGGCTGGACGGCGACGGTCGGGCTGCACGCCCTGGTCCGGCACATGGTGCAGGTCGACCTCGAGCGGCTCCGGACCGGCGTCGCCGAGTCGGCGTCGTACCTCGCGGTGCCGGCCACGACCTGACGGCGGCTGCTACGCAGGAGCGCCCCGCTCCACCAGCGAGTCACGGATCGTGCGCGCCATGCCGGTCCAGGTCTGCCCGGCGGCGAATGCGCGACCGGCCTCGAGCTGCTCCGGTGTCCCCGCGATCGCGTCCTCCATCGCGGCGCGAAGGTCGTCGGCGCCGACCGACCGGGCGACGGACGCGTGCCCGCCGGTGACCTCGAGGAGGGCGGTGTCGGCGGAGATCACCACCGGGATGCCCAGCCGCATCGCCTCGACGGCCGGCAGCCCGAAGCCCTCGAAGTCCGAGGGAAAGACGACCAACGATGCGCCGGCGAAGCAGGCGGTGAACGCGTCGTCGTCGAGCCAGGGCATCAGCTCCACCTGTGACCCCACGCCGAGCGCCTCCACGAGGGAGGCGGCGGACTCACGGTCGGCCGCGCCCATGCCGACCAGGCGCAACCGCCACTCCGGGTGCGCGCGGCAGAACTCCGCCCAGCCCGCGATGACCGCGGTGACGTTCTTGTTCGCGAAGTGGCCGAACGCGAGCGCGTAGGGACCAACGTCGGTGTCGCTTGTCCGCCAGTCGGCTGCGTGCTCGGAGCCGAGTGGCGCGGCTACGCCACGCCGTGCGAGTCGCGGGTGCAGTGCGCGGAGGTCGTCGAGGGTGCGCTCGGAGATCGTGTAGATCCCGTCGACGCGGCTCATGCTCCACCGCCACGAGATGCCCCGAGCGAGCCGCGTGGCCCGGCTGAACTGCTCGGGACGCAGCTCGTGGCGCAGGTCGTAGAGGATCAGCCCGCGCACGCAGCCGGTGCCGAGCAGCCCGCTGGCGGGTACGCCGGACAGGACCGCGTCCGCCCCGAGCCGGCGCGCGGCCCGGCGTACGCCGAAGGACCTGAGCCACAACCCGCGCAGCGGCCCGAGCGCCGGCGCCTCGATCGTCTCGACTCGCACTCCCTCGGGCGCCGGGAACGCCGGCCCGTCGGGCCCGCACAGCAGCGTGAGCCGGTCGTCGGGCGCCTCCTTGCGCCAGCCGCGGAGCAGGTGCTCGAGGACGACCGCGGAGCTGCCGCGGCTGACCACCACGGCGTCGACCACCAGGTGCATGGCTCTCCTTGCCGTGCGGGACCCACAGGGTTCTCGTTTCGAGATTCCGGACCTTACCCGGCGCCGGGTCGCGGGCGACTACTCTGACCGCCGTGACCAAGCGCGCGTTCATCACGGGTATCACCGGCCAGGACGGCTCCTACCTCGCGGAGCTGCTGCTGAGCAAGGACTACGAGGTGCACGGCCTGGTGCGCCGGGCCTCGACGCTGAACCGGAGCAGGATCGACCACCTGCACGAGGACAACCGGCTGCACCTGCACTACGGCGACCTCACCGACGGTGTCAGCCTGGTCAACCTGATCCACGCCATCGAGCCGCACGAGGTCTACAACCTCGGCGCGCAGAGCCACGTGAAGGTCTCCTTCGAGATGCCGGAGTACACCGCGTCGACCGACGCGGTCGGCACCCTGCGGCTGCTCGAGGCGATCCGCGCGGCCGGCATCGACACGCGCTTCTACCAGGCCTCGACGTCGGAGATGTTCGGCGCGACGCCGCCCCCGCAGAACGAGACCACGCTGTTCTACCCGCGGTCGCCCTACGGCGCAGCGAAGCTCTACTCGCACTGGGTGACGGTCAACTACCGCGAGGCCTACGACCTGTACGCCGTCTCCGGGATCCTGTTCAACCACGAGTCCCCACGCCGCGGCGAGAGCTTCCTGACCCGCAAGGTCACCCTCGGTGTCGCGGCGATCAAGCTCGGCGTGACCGACCACCTGACGCTCGGCAACCTCGAGGCGATCCGCGACTGGGGCTACGCCAAGGAGTACGTCGAGGGCATGTGGCGGATGCTCCAGCACGACGAACCACAGGACTACGTGCTCGCCACCGGCATCGGCACCACCGTGCGGGAGTGGTGCCAGTACGCCTTCGCCCACGCCGGCCTGAACTGGGAGGACCACGTCCGCTACGACGAGGCCTACGAGCGGCCGACCGAGGTGGACGCGCTCGATCGGCGACGCCTCGAAGGCCCGCGACGTGCTCGGCTGGAAGCCGGAGACCGACGCGCAGGGCCTGGCCCGCCTGATGGTCGAGGCCGACCTCGAGCAGATGTCCCGCCTCCTCGATCGCTCGTGAGCGACTCGGCATGACCGTTCTGTCGCGCGTCGCCCGCGAGGGTCTCGACGACCTCGTCTCCCTCGAGTGCGACGTGTGCGTCCCGCCGGTGCTCTCGTCGAGCACGGAGGCCGAGATGCGCAAGCTCGGCTGGCTGCTGGAGGCCGACGGGCACCCGTTCGACGTGTGCCCGTGGTGCGACCTGAGCGTGCCGAAGAAGGAGCGCGTCCGTCGCGGGGACCCGTCGCCGGTGGCACCGGACCCGGAGCGGCTGCCGAACCTGATCGTCGTCGGCGCCGCCAAGGCCGGCACGACGAGCCTGCACAACTACCTGGACCTGCACCCCGAGATCGTGATGTCGCACGACAAGGAGATGCGGTTCTTCACCGACCCCGACTGCCGCTCGTGGCTCGGTCGCTACCAGGACTACTTCGCGCCGGGCACTCGGTACCGCGGTGAGTCGACCCCGCAGTACACCAAGTGGCCGCTCTTCCCCGGAGTCGCCGACCGGATCGCCGAGCTGACGCCGGACGCCAAGCTGATCTACGTCGTCCGCGACCCGATCGACCGGCTGGTCGCCGAGTTCGTCGAGGAGGCGACCTGGGGCGTGATGACCGGCGACATCGAGGACCACCTGCGCGACGCCGAGGCGCCGCACAACCCGCTGGTCGCGCCGAGCCGCTACGCGACCCAGCTGCGCGAGCTCGGTCGGACACTGGACCCGAAACAGATCCTGGTCGTCGACCTCGTGACCCTGGCCGACGACCCGGCCGGGTCGCTCGCCGCGATCTTCGACTTCCTCGACCTGTCACCGGTCGACCTCGACGAGGAGGCCCTGCACCCTCGCAACGCGTGGGGGAGCAAGGGCGCCCTGCCCGGGTGGTACCGCGCCCTCCGGCGCCCGGCGCTGATCCGGCTGGCGCACCGGCTGCCGACCGGGCGCCTGTCGGCGCTGCGCGCGTTCGTCCGTGGCAAGGTCAGCAAGCCGGTCGAGCGGCCCGAGCCGACCCAGGAGACCCTCGACCGGTTGCGGGCCGTCCTCGCGCCCGAGGTGGCCGAGCTGCGCGAGGCCACCGGCCTCGAGTTCGCCCGCTGGTCGCTCTGACGTCCCGGTCATCGAGCTTGTCGAGATGCCGCCCGCCCGACGTCGAGGACCGTTAGATTGCAGCCCGTGTCGAGATTCCGTGACCTGCCCAACAACGTCCGCAAGCACGTCGAGTGGGCGATCCGAGACAGGTTCCCGAACCGCAAGGTGACCCGCGAGGTCCAGGGCGTGACGATGGTGCTGCCGTGGCCGCACCGGCTGCCCGACTACGCCGGCACCGACGGCCCGTACGGGCAGAACCTGGTCCACCTCGCCAGGCTGCTCGCCGACGCAGGCGGCCCCGTGCACGTGCTCGACGTCGGCGCCAACGTCGGTGACTCCACGCTCCAGATCATCGACGCGGCCGACGCGCGCGTGCTCTGCATCGAGGCGGACCCGTACTACCTGGAGTACCTGCACCTCAACGTCGACTCGCACGCGGGTGTCGAGGTCGTGGAGGCGCTGCTGACCCCGGACGGCCAGGCCCAGGCCACCACGGCGGTCCGCGTCGGCGGCACCACCCGGTTCACCGAGGGCGGCGCCGGCGACGCGCTCGCGGCGGTCACCCCCACCGACCTGCGCAAGCAGCACCCCGACTTCGACGACCTCCGGCTGGTGAAGTCGGACACCGACGGGTACGACGTCGTGCTCGTGCCCGCGCTCGCGGAGGCGTGGGCCGACACCCGCCCGGTGCTGTTCTTCGAGTACGACCCCGTCCTCACCCGGATCGCCGGCAACGATCCCGACGCCGTGTGGCCGCGGCTGGCCTCGCTCGGCTACCGCGACGTCGCGGTGTGGGACAACGGTGGCCACGCGGTGGGCCGTACGACCGTCGACGAGATCTCCGGCAAGACCGCGCCGCTCGAGGAGAAGATCGGCGTGCGCAAGACGGCGTACTGGGACGTCGCCGTCGTCCACGAGCAGGACGCGGTCGGGCTGACCGCCCTGGACGAGCTCATCGCGGCGTCGCAGCGCCTCTGACTCAGCGCGTGGTGTGACGCACCGTCCCAGACGCTGGTCGCGATCGGGATTCGTCTCGTCATCACCACCGCTTCCGCGGACGAGCCTGCACGCGGTTGCGGGCGCGAGCGGCGGCGATGGCACTGGTGAGTGATGCCGCGTCGAAGGCGCCGTACTGGCGGCGGCCGTCGACGAAGAACGTCGGTGTGCCGGAGACGCCGCTGATGTCGGCGGACTCGACGTCTTGTCCGACCCGCGCGAGGTGTGCGTGGGAGTACAGCTCCTTGCCGAAGCGCGGCACGTCCAGGCCGAGCTGCTCGGCGTAGGCGAGCAGGTCGGGCTTGCGCAGGTGGTCCTGGTGGTCGAGGAGCAGGTCGTGCATCTCCCAGAACCTGCCCTGGGCGCCGGCGGCCTCGGCGGCCTGGGCGGCGAGCTCGGCGTCGGGATGCACGTCGGTGAGCGGCAGGTGTCGCCAGACGAACCTCACGTCGGCGTCGCCGAGGATGGCGCGCACCGCCGGCTCGGCTCGGCCGCAGTAGGGGCACTGGAAGTCGCCGTACTCGACTACGGTGACGGCAGCGTCCTGCGGACCACGCACGTGGTCGCGCCCGGGGTCGACGTCGACGGCGAGGTCGACGAGCTGCTCGGCTCGGCCGTGCAGCGCGACGGTGCGGCGGTCCTCACCCAGGAGTGCGGTGACCTGGAAGACGATCCACGTCAAGGTGGCCGCGACGGCCGCGGCGAGGAGCACCCCGAGCTTCGCCTCGGCAAGGCGCTCACCGTCGAAGGCGAGGGCGGCGATCAGGAACGAGACGGTGAAGCCGATGCCGGCGATGGTGCCGCTGCCGGCCACCGCCGCCCAGCCGACCGCCGGCTGCACGCGGCCGTGGGTGATCCGGGAGATCGCCCAGGACGCCGTGATCACCGCGAGGGGCTTGCCGACGGCGTACCCGAGCACGATGCCGAGGGTGATCCGCGAGCTCATGGCTCTGCCGAGGAAGGCGCCGTCGATCTCGATCCCGGCATTGGCCAGCGCGAACAACGGCACGACCACGTAGCTGCTCCACGGATGGAAGAACCTCTGCAGCCGGTCGTTGGGCGACAGCGTCCGGCGCAGGCCGACCACTGCGGTGCGGGCGAGGTCTGGCGTCGGCTCCTCGCGGAACTGCCGGAACAGGCCGGTCGCCTGCTCCAGGTCCTCACGAGCCGGGGTGTACGCCGGTGCGACCAGGCCGATCGCGAGCCCGGCGACGACCGGCTCGACGCCGCTGCCGAGCAGGCTCGCCCAGACCGCGAAGCCGATCACGACGAGGCTGGCCGGGGTGCCCACCCGGAGCCGCAAGACGAGCAGGAACAGTCCGAACAACGCCACCGCCAGGGCGAGGTAGCCCAGGGAGACACCGTCGGCGTACACCACGCCGATCACCAGCAGCGCGACCAGGTCGTCGACGACGAAGACCGTCAACAGGAACGTACGCACCTTGTCGGGCACGTCGCGACCCACCATGACCAGCAGCCCGAGCGCGAGCGCGGTGTCGGTCGACATCGCGACACCCCAGCCGCCGGCCGCGTCACCGCCGGCGTTGACCGCGAGGTAGAGGCCGACCGGGACGATCATCGCGAGCAGACCCGCAGCGACCGGCAGGAGCACGCGCCCGCGGTCACGCAGGTCGCCGAGGTCGATCTCGCGGCGCGCCTCCAGCCCGACCACGAGGAAGAACACCGTCATCAGGCCGCTGTTCACCCACGTCCGCAGGTCCCGGGTCACGCTCGCGTCCCCGAGCCGGATGCCGAACGGCGTGGTCCACACCGACTCGTAGGACGACCCGAGGTTCGCCCACACGACCGCGACCACGATCGCCCCCGCCAGGATCCCGGCACTGCCCGACGCAGTCTGCAGGAACGCACGCACCGGTGTCGCGAACTGCCTGGACCAAGGCGTGCGAAGCGCCGAGGCGTCGCCCGGGTCTGCAGTCGTCACGGTCCACCTCAGAGCTCTGGCGCGGACTCGCCGATCGACCGCGCTAGTGGGTGCACGCTACAACTCGGATGGATGCGCGAGCCTTCCCGAGGATGCGTGGCAGCTCGTCGAACCCGAGCGCGAGGACCGCTTGGCGGCGGTAGGACGCAACAGGCGAGGCCCTGCCCTCGATCGCGGCCGTTGGGGTTTCAGGGCACGGTGCGGCGCATGACGCAGTTGCCTGTTCCCTTGCTGCGAACGAACTCGAAGCCTGCTCGCTCGAACAGCGCCCGAGTCCCGTTGTAGAGGACCGACTTCTTCTTGCCATCCGTGTCGTGCGGATAGCCCTCGACGATCCCACCCCCGGCCTCAGCCATCAGGTCGAGAGCACCGTGCAGCGCTGTCGCCGACAACCCCCGCCGTCGGTGGCGCTTGTCCACGAAGATGCAGGTGATCCGGTAGTCGGGCAGGACGTCGAGTTCCTCTTCGTACTGCTTGCGGTGATAGATGTTCGGCAGCTCGTCGGGGCTTCCGTACTGGCACCAGGCCAGCACCTCGTCGCCATCGCAGACCAGCGCCGCGTGAGCGCGCCCTTCTTCGACCAGGCGCCGCTTGAGGCACCGGTTTGCCTCGTAGCTGCGCTCCTTGTCGGCGCTCACGGTGTGGAACCAGGTGCACCAACAGCCGCCGAACACGCCGTTGTGGGATTCCACCATGCCGGCGAACCCGTCCCAGGTGCCCGGCTCCAGCGGCCTGACCAGGTACTCGCTCAACTCTCTGCCCTTCGGACGTTCACTACTGGATCACGGTACGACGTGACGCTCGCACGAGGAACACGCACACCGGGTCACGTGGCCGAGAGCGCAGGCCACTCGCGGCGCCATGACGCATCTCCTGGAGCTCCGCTGCCCTCCGCCGCGCCCAGGTGCCGCTGCGGGCTACGGTGACGGACATGAATGTCACCGTCGTCGGCTCTGGCAACGGTGGTCTTGCGACCGCCTTCGACTTCGCGCTTCCATGGGCACACGGTGCGCCTCTTCGACACCCCTCATTTTCCCGACCACGTGGCAGAGGTCGCTGCCGCCGGCGGGATCCACGCGACCGGTGAGATCGAGGGCTTCGCCGAGATCGCCTACTCCGGTCACGACATCGAGCATGCTCTCGAGGGGCCGAGCTGGTCGTGCTCGTCGGCCCCGCGTACAGCACCGAGCACCAGGCCGCCGTCGTCGCGCCGCACTTGATGCCCGGGCAAGCAGTGTTGGTCTGCCCGGCCTCGTGCGCGGGTGCATCACGTTCAAGCGCGCTGCCGGCCTGGCGCTGGATGACGAGACCGATCACGGTGGGCGAGACCAGCACGCTGCCCTACGCCGTTCGCATCGTCGCGCCGGGACGGATCAACGTCTTCCACAAGCTGGGCGGCGGTGTGTTCGTCGCTGGCCTTCCCCGTTCGGGCACCGATCGGTTGCTGTCGATGATCCAGGACGTCTACCCCGGGACGGAGGCCGCCGACAGCGTCTTCCAGACGACACTGCAGAACGGCAACCCGGTGATCCACCCCGCAGTGACACTCCTCAACGCCGGTCTGATCGAGCGGACCGCCGGTGGGTTCCTGTTCTACGAGGAGGGGGTCACCGAGGCCGTCGGCCGGGCGATCGAGGCGGTCGACCGCGAGCGGCTGCGCCATCGCCGACGCGCTCGGGGTGCGGGTCCTGTCGGAACCTGACCTCGGGGTGGTGCAGGGATACATGCGCGAGGCCAACTACTCGACCGGCTACTCCACCGCCCCGGGGTTCCTCGGGATCGGCGCCCAGAGCCAGCTCGACAACCGCTACCTGACCGAGGACGTCGGCTACTCCCTGGTCTTCCTGACCGACCTGGCCGGCCGCAGTCGGCGTCGAGACACCGACGATGGACGCGCTGATCACCATGGCGTCGGTCGTCCTGGCCCGGGACTTCCGCGCCGAGGGCGCGCGCACGCTGGCGACCCTGGGCCTCGACGGCATGAGCGCCGGCGACCTCGCCGCCCTCTGAGCTCGTCCGCATCCGGGGCGATCTGCGAACCGAACAGTACGCCTGGGTCGGACGCACGACCCGCGAGCAGGGCTCTGGGTCGTGGCACATCGAACGTCGACATGCAGCGGAAGGACGCTGGTCCGTCGGGCGTGCGGATCGTGCCAGGTGCCCGACAGACGAGAGGTACGGCAGGGGATGTGGACGGCCTCACGACGCGGACGTGACCTTCAGTTGACCGGGCCGAAATGCACAAGCAACGATGCGTCATCGGCCTTGCCCGTGAGGCTCGTCACGAGCCGGGCCCTACCCGTGAGTACGCTGCGAGACTCCGTCGATGGGAGCCACGCCGCCTGAATACTCGGCCGACCAAGACTTCGATGACATCGCTGCGGCGCTGGCCATGCAGGGTGCGAATCCACTTGCGGGTCTGACTCCGCCGCAGGTCGCCAGCGCCATGTTTCGTTGGTCGCTCGCGTACGGTCGTCGGCCCACGGTGGCGTTGTCGCAGGCTCTCCAGTGGGGAGCCGAGGAGGCCAGGATCGTTGCGGGTGTGTCGCCGATCCGACCCGACGTGAAGGACGCCCGCTTTGCCGACCCTGCGTGGCAGCACGCGGCGTGGCGACGTCTTGCCCAGTCCTACGTGCTCGCAGGCCAGATCATTCTCGGCTCGGTCGACGAGCTGGACCTCGACAACAAGAGCGCGATGCGTGCGCGGTTCGCCCTCGGGCTGTTGATCGACGCGTGTGCTCCCACCAATGCTCTCGCCGGGAACCCGGCCGCGCTGAAGAAGGCGCTGACCACGCGCGGCCGTTCGCTCTACGACGGCGCACGCCACTTCCTGTACGACGTACGCAACAACCGAGGGATGCCCTCGCAGGTCGACAGCCGGCCGTACCGCGTGGGTGAGACGGTCGCAGTCACCAAGGGTGCCGTGATCCACCGGACCGAGATGTTCGAGCTGATCCGCTATGCCCCGACCACCTCGAAGGTGCACAGCCTCCCGACCGTCGTGATCCCGCCGCAGATCAACCGGTACTACTTTCTGGACCTGGCCCCCCGACGCAGCTTCGTCGAGCACGCTGTGAGCACCGGGATCCAGACGTTCCTCATCTCCTGGCGCAACCCGGGTCCGGAGCAGCGGGACTGGTCACTGGACGACTACGGCGACGCCTGCCTGGAGGCCATGCGAGTTGCCGCCGACCTGTGCGGCGTGGAGCAGGTCAACACCATCGGATTCTGTTCGGGCGGGATGACCCTTGCCGGCGTCCTGTCCCATCTGGCAGCGACCCACGCCGAGCTCGTCAACGCGGCGAGCCTGGCGGTGACGTTGCTGGACACCGACGTGAACAACTCGCTGAACATGTTCGTCAGCCGGCGGACGGTTGCCGCGGCGATCTCGAAGTCACGTCGCAAAGGCGTGCTCGACGGTCGGACACTGGCGTCTGTGTTCGCGTGGCTGCGACCGAACGACCTGGTCTGGAAGTACTGGGTCTCGAACTACCTGATGGGCAACAACCCGCCTGCCTTCGACATCCTCGCCTGGAACGCCGACTCGACCAACCTGCCTGCGACGCTGCATGCGGAGTTCCTGCACATGTGGGTGGACAACGTGCTGATGATCCCGGGCAGCTTCGAGATGCTCGGCACGCCGATCGACCTGACCCAGGTCAAGAACGACCTGTACGTCGTCGGCGCCCTGACCGACCACCTCGTCCCGTGGCAGTCGGCGTACGCCGCGGCTCGCGTGATGTCGGGTGACGTCCGGTTCGTGCTCTCCAACAGCGGCCACATCCAGGCGCTCGTCAACCCGCCCGGAAACCCGAAGTCCAGCTTCCTCACCAACGGGGACAACCCCGACGACGTCGAGGCCTGGTACCGCTCGGCAACGAGGAACACCGGGTCGTGGTGGGAGGACTGGACGCGCTGGACCGCCGAGCGCTCGGGCGAGCCTCGGCCCAGACCGCGCCGCCTCGGCAACCGCCGCCATCCCGTCCTGGAGAGCGCACCTGGAAGCTACGTCCATGCCTGATCTCGACGGGCCGTCGATGATGGACGTGCCGCTCAGTGCCTGGCTGCTGCTCGACAACGCCCGCCGCCATCACCATCGCACCGAGGTGGTGAGCAGGCTCGCCTCCGGCGAGACCCACCGCTACACCTACGCCGATCTCACGACCCGTTCGCACCAGCTCATGGGTGCGCTCGACGCGCTCGGCGTGGCCCCGGGCGAACGCGTGGCGACTCTGGCCTGGAACAGCTACCGGCACGTCGAGGCGTACTTCGGCGTGCCCTGCAGCGGTCGCGTGCTGCACACCCTCAACGTCCGGCTCAGCATCGACGAGCTGGCGTTCGTCATGAACGACGCCGACGACCGGGTCGTGCTGGTCGATCCGGACTTCCTGCCGGTGATCGCGGAAGTGGCCGCCACGGTCCCCGGACTCAGGCACGTGGTCGTCCTCGACGACACCGCCGGCGATCTCGTGTCCGGCGCCATCGGCTACGAGGACCTGATCGCCGGTCAGCCCGAGGTCTACCCGCAGCCGGTGATCGACGAGCGCGCCCCCTGCGGGCTCTGCTACACCTCGGGCACGACGGGTCGACCCAAGGGCGTCGTCGCCACCCATCGCTCCACGTACCTGCACGCGATGGGCGTCTCCTCGGGTGCTGGCATGTCCGTCGGACCGACCGACGTCGTGCTTCCGCAGGTCCCGATGTTCCACGCGAGCGCCTGGGGGCTGGTCCACGCAGCAGTTGGCGTCGGCGCGGGCCTGGTGCTGTACGGGGGTGGGCTCGAGGCGGGGCCCTTCGTCGACGTGATCGAGAAGGAACGCGTCACGATCGCGGCCGGCGTACCGACCGTGTGGCTCGGCGTTGCCGACGAGCTGGCGAGCAGGGCCAACGCCGCTTCGGACGCTGCGTCACATCGTCTGCGGAGGCAGCCAGCCACCCCGGACCCTGATCGATCGGTTCCAGCGCGAGTTCGGCGTGCCGATCATCCAGGCGTGGGGCATGACCGAGACGTCTCCGCTGGCCTCGTTGGCGTGGCCGCAGTCGCGGATGCGCGACTGGCCCGAGGAGGCGGTCCTCGACACGGCGCGCACCCGCGCCGGCCTGCCGATCCCGGGCATCGCGATCAGCATCCGCGACGCCGATGGTGCCGAGGTCCCCTACGACGGCACCTCGATGGGCGCGCTCCACGTCCGCGGACCGTGGGTGGCGTCCGGCTACCTTCACGGCCACGGCGCCGAGAGCTTCACCGACGACGGCTGGTTCGACACAGGCGACGTCGCGGTCGGCCATCCCGACGGCTACTTCGTGATCGCCGACCGCACCAAGGACCTGATCAAGTCGGGCGGCGAGTGGATCTCCTCGGTCGACATGGAGGCCGCGCTGATGGGGCTGCCCGAGGTCCTGGAGGCGGCCGTGATCGCCATCCCCGACGACCGCTGGCTCGAGCGACCTCTGGCTTTCCTGGTCCTGCGACCCGACTGCGCAGGTCACCCGAAATCAGGTGCGCGCCCACCTCGAGGCCCACGGTTTCGCACGCTGGCAGCTGCCCGACCGCGTCGAGCTGATCAGCGAGATTCCCAGGACATCGGTCGGCAAGTTCGACAAGAAGGTGCTTCGTTCGCGGTTCGCCGGATGAGCCCCAACGGCTCCACCTCGTTCGTTCGGGTCGGACCGACCCGGGTGCGGGTACGTACGTACGGGAGAGGCCGGCCGCTGCTGATGATCATGGGGATCGGAGGCAACCTCGACATGTGGGACCCACTGGTCCCGCACCTGCCGGGATGCGAGCTGCTGATGTTCGACTTCCCGGGCACCGGCGGCTCCGGCATCTCGTGGCTTCCGCCGACCATGGCCGGCAACGCCTGGTTCGTGAAAAGGCTGATCCGGGTGCTCGGCCACTCGCGACTCGACGTCCTGGGCTACTCCTGGGGCGGGCTGCTCGCCCAGCACCTCGCGTTCCAGCACCGCGGCAGCGTCGACCGCCTCGTCCTCGCGGCAACGACGTACGGGCTCGGGGCCCGACCGCCGGGTCCGGTCGTGGCGTCCCGGATGCTCACGCCTCGGCGCTACTACTCCCGCCCGTACTTCAACAAGATCGCCCCGCACATCTACGGAGGGCGATATCGCTCCGACCCGATCCTCGCCAACGAGGACGCGCGGCGTCGGGTCGGACGGCCCCCTGGCATGTACGGCTACCTGACCCAACTAGCGGCCGTCACGGGCTACTCCACGCTCCCCGGACTGCCGTTGATCTGCGCGCCTACGCTGATCATCGCGGGCGACGACGACCCGATCGCCCCGTCGGTGAATGCGAAGATCATGGCGCGCCTCATTCGCCGATCTGAGCTACACATCCTCGAGGGTGCCGGCCACATGATGCTCTTCGACAGCCCCGAGATCTCGGCGCCGCTGGTCAGGGGCTTTCTGACTGCGGAACCCACCTCGGACGTCTGACACTGGAGAGCTAGCGTGAGCCAGGGTTGCGCGGCGGAGCGTCGCAGGCGGCCTGCCGCTCGGTCGCGGCTATAGCGTGCGCCTGAACGCGCGCGCAGAGCGGCAAATGAGGATGTTCTGCATCGGTCCCGTTTCGCCTATCAAGGCAAGAGGTCCAGGTACTTCTTGCGAGCCGGCATCGCGTGGATGACCATTTCGTTGCCGCTCTCGAAGACCAGGACCACCGTCTCCAGTAGCCGGGCGCTGGTGTCGAAGCCCAGACGAAGCTCCCGGTTGGGCGGGCCACCCTCGTCGAGGGGCTCGATCCACAGAGACCACTCTGCCGCCTGGATCGCATCCTCCGATGAGACGCCGTGCTTGAGCGCGCTCGTGTGGACCTTCACGCAGCGAAGTGAGCCAGCGCAGCCCGGATCGCTTCGGACCTGCTCATGTCACTCTTGGCTGCCGCCGCGTCGAGAGCGTCGAGCTCCTCCGCGGTTAGCCGCACGGCGACAACCTGCATCGGCTCAGCACCACGACCAGGCCGCCCACGACCCCGACGCTTCAACTCATCAACGTCGTATCCCGCTTCGGCCTCGTCGGCCCACTTCTGGATCTGCTCCTCGCTCACCACGTACATATCGTATAACGAAAATGGAGACCATTCCAGAGGCGGAACCGCGTCGATCCAGAGACCCGCGACTACCTCGCCAGATCGCTCGAGGGTCCGGCGACCCGAGCGCGCCCACATCGGCAGATCCGGACGCTCGCGCGCGCCGACTGGCGGAGGAGCGTCGCAACTCTTCGAATTCGCACAGATCGCGGTCACGTCTAGACGTGTCGGCTACCTGTACCTCGCGATGACGTCCGGATCCTCCTCGGACCACCCGTGGTCGGCGATCAGGCCCCAGCAGTCCGGTCGCGAACCATCGACGTCGGTGACGTCGTAGGCGTCGGCGAGCTGGCGCGCTGTGACGACTTGGCCGGCAAAGCGCGTGCGGTCAGCGTCGGCGGCAAGCGCGCTCACTCCCCGAGCAACGTAGGTCGGGGACTCGGAGATACCGAAACTGGGCTCCTTGCGACAGAACTCGCGCCAGGTCTCCTCGGTGACGCCGAAGCCCTCCAGCATGCGCTCCGACCGAAGCCAGCCAGGCGTGACCCCGACTGCAGCCACCGAGGTGTCGAGTAGGTCGCGTGCGAAGTTGCGCACGAGCCGGTCGACGCCGGCCTTGACGAAGTCGTAGTAGAAGCCGACGCCGGGGCGGTCGCCGGCGTTCGCCTCACTCGTCCCGTCCGTCATCTCCACCAGTAGTCCGTCTCCCGTGTCGAGCATGAGGGGCAGGGCCACCGCTGCGGTGATGATGTGGGTTTCGAGCCCCATGCGCAACATGCGCAGACCACCCTCGAGATCATGGGCCCACAGGGGCGTCTGCCACTCGGCGTAACGGTCACCGCCGAAGATGTCGTTCACGAGGACGTCGAGCCGACCCTGCTCCGAACGGATCTGCTCGACCAGAGCGCGCACGGCCCCCGCGTCGAGGTGGTCCACGCGAAGTGCACAGCACTGACCGCCGACGGACGTGACGAGATCCCCGGTCTCCTCGATGGTTTCTGGTCGGTCCATGTCCGAAGGGCCGACTACTCGACTTGACCGGCCCGTGGCATAGACGAATGCACCGGCACGGGCCAGTTCCACCGCCACGGCGCGCCCTGCACCCCGCGTCGCGCCCGCGACGAGAGCCACCCGGCCCGAGAGGTCCACCCCCACGACGGTCTCCTCACCTTCTGTGGAACCAGCGTGCCACGCGATCAGGCGGAAGCCAGCCAGTACGACGCCCGCTCGTGGCAGATGACGTGACCGGCACGCGGCGGTGGGCAGAGAATGGCGCCGCGGGCCATTGATCCCTGGAGCGATCGGGAGGAGCGTGGATCTGTCGGTTCCGCAGTGATGCCGTCCCGGGTGGCGTTCTGTTCGGTGTCGACCGGGGCCCGAGGCTTGAGGATGGTGCCGTGAGAGCGTTCAGGTGTTTGTTGTCGTTGCACAGTTGGGAGCGAGTGAGCTCAGACGACGGGTCTGGACGCTTCCGAAGGTGCCGGCGGTGCGGAAAGCATGACTACCCGCCCAATGGAAGTGCAGGCAATTGGGCCGCTGGAACGTTCGGCGGCGGCTAACGCCCTGGTGATCGGTGAGAGCAGCTTCGGCCGATGGGACGCTCTGATGAACTGCGTCACAGTGGGCGGTGTGCCGCGGCTTCTACAGGGTCGATCCGACCTCTGGCAGCCTCCCGAGGCTCACCCCTCAGCCGAGCGGACCCTGGCGCTCGTACGCCTCTTCGGCGACCTCGATCGGGGCGAGCCGGCGGGCGGGGACGCCGCCGTGGAGGAAGCCGCCGGCGATCTCCTGGCCGGTCCACAGGGTCGAGCCGGCGGCCAGCAGCGCGCCTTCGCCGAGGACGGCGCCCGGCAGGATCGTGCAGTTGGTCGCGACGACGGCGCCTTCGTTGAGCCTGACCGGTTCGAGGATGAACGCGGCTGCGCGCGGATCGAAGGCGTGGGTCAGCACGGTGCTGCGGATGCCGGTGATCCAGCACTTGTTCGCCAGGATCAGGCCGCCGCCGCAGTCCAGGAAGTGGAAGCTGATGATGTGCGACTGGTCGCCCATCAGCAGCGTGCGGCGTACGCCGTGCACGTCCTCGCCGGGCTCGAAGCCCGAGCCGCCGAGGATCCAGTTGAACATCACGATCCGCGAGCCGCGTC
Organism: uncultured Actinomycetota bacterium; assembly: GCA_963805425.1. Lineage (GTDB taxonomy): Bacteria > Actinomycetota > Actinomycetes > Propionibacteriales > Nocardioidaceae > Marmoricola. The sequence goes on from CAWDUF010000016.1 coordinate 47,460, forward strand.
CGAGCTTCACCAGCGCGAGGAAGCGGAAGGCGTTCCAGTTGCCGATGCGGACGCCCTCGGCGAGCTCGAAGCGGTCGACGCGCTGCGCCAGGCAGATGCCGACGCGTGCCGACGGGTGGATGTCGTGGCCGACGAGGTTGAGCAGCCGGTTCTTCAGGCGGCTCGGCGGCAGGACGAAGAAGAGCGTCGTCAGGAGGTGGCGCACCGGAGGATGCTATCGCCCGCTCACGCGGGGCGACTCGGGATCAGTGCTGTTTGCGCGCCCGGACGTCGAGGGTGATCCGCGGGACCGCCTTGGCGTCGATCGCCCGGTCCATCAGCCACGACACCGGGCGCAGGCTCCAGCCCGGCGCGCGCAGCGAGTGCAGGTAGGCCAGCGACGACATCGGGTAGCGGATCTGCGACTCGACCTCGATGTCGGTGAAGCCGGTGCGGCGGAGCAGTGCGGTGATGCTCTTCGTGGTGTGCAGGATGCGGTGATGGCCGGCCAGACGGCGGTCGGAGACCCGGGCGACGCGGCCACCGGTCGCCACCTTCGTCCGGTACGCCGCGCGGTCCGGCGCGCTGTTGTGCGGCGTCTGGAGGAAGAGCACGCCACCGGGCGCGAGCATCCGGTGCACGTCGCGCATCATCTGCTCGCCGTTGCGGACGTGGGCGAGCACGCACCACATCGTGATCGCGTCGTACTCGTCGTCGTGCGCGAGCTCGGACAGGTCGCCGAGGTCGAGGTCGACGTTGCTGAGCTCCTTGGCGACCGCGACGGCACCCTCGAGGATGTCGTTGCCGGCGACCTCGAAGCCGTACTGGTCCCGGCAGACCGCGAGGAACTCACCACCGCCGGCGCCGACGTCGTACAGCTTCGGCTTGTCCTTGCCGGCCAGCGCGTCGAGGATCCACGCGATCTTGTCGTGCCAGACCGACGGTCCGATGCCCTCGCGCTTCTTCTCGACCCAGTCGCTGACGTACTCGACCGAGACCTCGTCGGTCGTGACGACCTCCGAGGCGGTGTCGGACTCCTCGACGAGGAACTGCGCCCCGCAGTCCCGACAACGCGCCACGACGATGCCGGTACGACGCGACGGCGGGCCGACGTGGACTGCCGCGGACGTGCAGGCGGGGCACGCGGTCAACAGGCCCTCGCTTCGCTGGTGGGTGGAGGAGGTCACGAGGTCACTGCTCCGAGGCGGACTGCAGGATCGCCTCCACGTGCTTGCGGAAGACACCACGACCGACGTCGTTGGCGTGCAGGCCGTCGTAGGTCAGGTCCTCCCGCATGGCGCCACGCTCGTCGGAGAAGTCCTCGGTGAGGTCGATCAGGCTCAGCGAGGCACCGGGCTCGGAGAGGTTCGCCGCGGCCTTGACCATCGCGTCGCGCAGTGCGTGGCTGGCGTCGATCCGCTCGGTCAGGCTGCCGACGACCGGGAAGCCGATCTGGTCGGGGTAGACGTCGCTCTCGGGCGGAGGGATCAGCACCATCGACCGGCGGCCGCCCGCCGCCGTCGCCACGCGCTGCAGGCGCTGGAGGTAGATCGGCACGAACGCCAGCGCAGCCTCCGGGTCGCTCATCCGCGGCACGAGGTGGCAACGCACGTCGATCTCGCCGAAGCTGAACGCCCAGACGACCTGGTCCGCGCGCGGGGCGCGACTGGCGATCCGGAGGACGCGGAGCACGGCGGTGGGCAGGCCCTCGCGCGCGATGGAGTACATGACGCGCGGCCCGAGGTGCCAGACCCAGCGGCCGTCGGGCAGCCGTCGCAGTGCCGTGACCATGGTCGGGGAGTTCATGTGGACCGCGTGTGAATCGCCGATCCAGACCTCGTCGAGCTTGCCGAGGAAGGCGTAGGCCAGCAGCCGTGCCACACCGAGCCAGCCCTGGGTGCGGGCGCGGTAGCGGCGCACGATCCTGCGCAGTCGGAGCACCGGGCTGTCGGCGAGCACGGGTGCGTCTTCGGTCGGGTCGGTCACGGCGGTCACGCCCAGGTCGCCGGGAGACAGGCTTCGCGCACCGTCACCTCGCGACCGGTGGAGACGTCGACCACCGGGCGGTCGCCGATCGTCTCGAGCCGCTGCGGGATGCTGCGGATCCGGGAGAGAGTGCCGTCGGGGTTGCGCGAGGTGAGGAACCGCGGCGCACGCCAGCACTCCTGGGGCGAGACCTCGCGGAGGGTGTCGTCGGCCAGGTTGTTGTGCACGAAGAAGGCGTTCGCGGCGTTGCTCGAGCAGCCGACCAGGCGGTAGCCGCGCTCCTTGCCGAGGTGGGCCAGCGCGCCGAGGGAGGCGCCGAAGTGCGCCCGCGAGTAGTGCGACTCGGCGTCGACGAAGGACGGGTCGTAGGGGACCGTCACGGTCGCGTCGGGACCGAAGAGCGCGTTGAACTCCATCACCACGATCGCCGGCGTGATCGAGGTGACCGCCCGCCAGAGCCAGTAGTCGACGCCGTCGACGTCGATCGACAGCAGCCCGATCTCACCGGTGAAGCCGTTGTCGGTGATCAGCTGGTCGACGTTCTCCTTCGTCACGAAGGCCTGCACCGGCTCCACGTCATGGCGCCACGCGAGACCCGAGCCGAGGATGTAGCGGGCGTGGCTGTCGTCGCCGTTGATCGCGATGCCGCGCCAGTTGTTGTTCTCGACGAGGAAGCGGGTGTTGGACTCGCGGTAGTTGCCGACGCCGATCTCGACGAACGTGGTGTCCGGCACCTTCACGTGCCGCAGCAGGTACTGCAGGATCCCGTCCTCGCCGAACTGCGAGAAGATCGAGAACTCGACGTCCTCGAGCCGGTCGGTCGCCGGGCGTACGTCGAGCAGGTGGGTCTCGAGGCGGCCGATCGCCCGCAGCACGTTGTCGTGCATCGCCTCGGCCCGGCCGAGCACTCGGCGGGCCGGCGCGGAGCCCGCCACCTTCAGAGCAACTCGGGATGTGAGGTTTCGTGCCATGACCAACCTTGGCGTCGGGGGAATCGAGCCCGACCACGCCGGTCGGTGCGGCCTCACAATAGCGGACCTCCTGCGGGCCCAAGGGCCCTTCTGGGAGGATGCCTGCATGCCGGAACCGAGTGGGGAGACGCCCGCGACCGACAGCCCTTCTCGCAGCGGCGCCGGTCGGCGCGCGGGCCTGGTGACGTTCGACCAGGGCATCTCGAGCGCCTCGAACCTCCTGATGCTGATCTGGGTCGCGCACGCGCTGTCCGCGGCGGACTTCGGGCGCTTCAGCCTGGTCTTCTTCGTGTGGGTGTTCACCCAGAACGGCGTGGTCCGTTCCCTGGTCTCCTCGACGGTGATGGTGCACCCGGAGGACGCCGACGAGCGCCCCCGCAGCGTGCTCGGCGCCGCCGTGCTGCTCTCGCTGGCCGTCGGTGCGCTGTGCGCCGTCGGCGGCGCCGGCATCTGGTGGGCCGGCAGCAACATCGGCCCGCCGCTCCTGCTCGTCGGGGTGCTGATGCCGCTGCTCGGTGTCCAGGACGCCGGGCGCTACATCGCGATAGCGGAGTCGAAGCCCGGCCGCGCCGTCGTGCTCGACTCCATCTGGCTCGGTCTGATGGTGGCCGGGTTCATCGCGGTCGAGGTCGCCCACGGCGCCACGCTGATGTGGCTGGTCGCCGCCTGGGCCGGCACCGGCGCCTTGTCGGGGATCTGGGTGTTCGTGCAGCACGGCGTTCCGAGGGCGCGGGAGCTGTCGCTGGACTGGCTGCGCGAGCGCTGGCACTTCTCGTGGCGCTCCCTGGTCGCCTCGAGCTCGAGCGCCGCTGTCGCCCTGGTCGGGTCGTCGCTGATGGCGATCGTCAGCGGCCCGCTCGCCGTGGCCGCGGTCCGGGCCGCGCTGCTGCTGGAGCGGCCGAGCACGACCGTCCAGACCGCGGTCGCGACCTCGGCGGCGACCGACATCGCACGCGAGCAGTCCGACAACGCCGGGCTGCTGCGCCACCAGCGACGCACCATGATGATCTCGATCCTGGTGGCCGTGCTCAACCTGGCGGTGCTGCTGGTCATCCCCGACTCGATCGGCAAGCTCGTGCTGGGCAACGTGTGGAAGATCGTCGAGCCGCTGCTGCTGGTCGTGGGCTTCCACGTCGGCGCGCTCGCGGCGCAGAGCGGCGTCCGCGCGGCGCTGATGGGTCGCCGCCAGATCCAGTCCGTGATGGTCGTCGACATCACCGGCACCGTGCTCTCGATCGTCGGCCTCGTCGTGGGCGCGGCTCTCGCGGACGCCGAGGGCGCGATGTGGGGCGGGGTCGTCGGCCAGGCCATCACCGCGGCGATCTGGTGGGTCGTGCTGCTGCGCCACCTCGCCGACCGCGAGCCCGCGCCGTACGCCGAGCCGCCGCAGGCCGAGCCGACTGACGCGCCCGTATTCTGACGCCCGTGCGACTCCTCCGATCACTCGCGACGTCGGTGCTGCGTGGGCTGGTCGTGACCCGGCAGCGGATCCGCTGGTACCGCGACGAGGTCGACGTCGCCCGCGGGAGCTTCGTCTCCAGGGGCGCCGTGCTCGGGCATCGCGTGCGGGTCACCGGCCCGTCGTACATCGACCCGTGCGAGGTCGGGCCGTACACCGTGATGGCTCGGGTCGCGATCCGCAGCGTCAACCACCGCACCGAGTTCCTCAACATGCAGGAGACCGTGCAGCGCCGGGTGATCGGCGGGAAGTCGATGGTCAAGCCGCCGGACGGACCCGTTCGCATCGGCGCGGGCTGCTGGCTCGCCGACAACGTCACCGTCCTCGAGGGCGTCGAGATCGGTGACGGGGCCGTCGTCGGCGCCGGGGCTGTGGTGACCAAGGCGGTGCCGCCGTACGCGATCGCGGTCGGCAACCCGGCGCGCGTCCTGCGCTACCGCTTTCCCGAGGAGATCATCGACCTGATCACGCCGGTCGCCTGGTGGACCTGGAGCGACGAGAAGCTGCGCGCCAACAAGGACCTGTTCGAGATCGACCTGGCGACCGTCGACCCCGAGGTGTTGCGGACGAGGCTGGCGGAGATCGTCTGAGGTTTCGACAGGCTCAACCACCGGGGTTCACGGTCAACCACGGGTTCGACAGGCTCAACCACCGAGGGAGCGGTACCAGTCGCGGTCGTCGGCGTAGCCGAACTCCACCAGGTCCGCGCCGGCGAAGGAGTCGAAGACCTCGCCGGCCTCGCGGGTGAAGTGGGCGCGCCAGTCGCCGGCCGCACCCTTGCGGCGGAAGGCCGCGCGGTCCTCCTGGCCGGAGGTCCGTCCGGCGGACTTGGAGAAGTCGTGGCGGCGCACCGCCAGCTCGACCAGCTCCTGGTCGGGCTCGACGCCGGACGCGTCGGTCAGCGCGCGGACCATCGAGCCGACCGGGTCCTCGAGCAGGCCCTCGAACGAGACGTGCCCGACGTGAGGGCGCTCCCACCAGTCGCGGACGTGGGCGTTCCACGGGACGCCGATCGTGGTCGGCGCGACCGTCATCTGGTACTCGACGAACTTCGGCAGGTTGCCGCGCACGTCGGCCGGGTCGAAGCCCGGGCCGTAGAGGTTCGCGAAGATCTCCCGGATGCCGCGCGCGAACTTCGGGTTCTTGTTCATCTGGATCGCCCGGGTCCAGTAGAAGTAGAACGACGTCATCACGTCGCGGCCGTCGCGCCGGATGTACAGCGCGTTCGGGAAACGCGGGTTGTAGCTGTAGTGCGAGTGCACCACGGCCTTGTACATCAGGGGCAGCTGGTAGTCGACCGGCACGGGAAGCCCGAGCGTCGTACCCATCAGCTCGCAGAGCCAGTTGGTGCCGGACTTGGGGAACCCGACACCCATCCACATGCCGAGCGACTGTCCTCGGCGCGCCAGGATCCGGTGCGTCGTGGCGGCGGAGTACCGCCGCAGCCGCTCCTCCACCCAGAGGGTGGTTCGAGACCGGTCGTCGTCGCCGACGACGCCGGGCCCGGGCCGTGTCACGAAGCGGAGTCCTTGCGCCGGAAGAGGTGGAAGGTGTCGTGCAGGTCGATCATCTTGCGCAGCTCGTCGGTCTCGAAGACCGGCCGCTCGTCGACCAGCTCGTAGCCCGCGGCCGCGACCTCGGCGGAGAAGTCGCGCATCGACCCGTCGAGCTCGGTGCTGAGCAGCTCGTGCGGGGTGTTCGGCACGATCAGCAGCCACTCGATGTCGCGCTCGGCGATCCGCGCGAGCCACCACTTGATCGTCTCCATCGAGCACTCCGAGAAGCTGTGCACGTTGACGGCCAGGTCGTACTTCTCGCCGAGGGTCTCCCACTCGTCGAGGCGGACCACGCGGACCGTCTCGGGCACCTCGCGGTGGTCGAGGTAGTAGTCGCACAGGAACGTCGAGGTGGCGACCCCGTCGATGCAGTCGTACGCCGCGAGGTTGGGCAGCGCGGCCGACATCCGGTGTGCGAGCCGCCCGTAGCCGGCGCCGATGTCGAGCACGCGGAGGCCCTCGATCGAGCTCAGCTTCATGTGCGCGTCGAGGTAGTTGATCTCGTTGACGCTGTCGAGCAGGTCGCGGCTGATCGGGGGCCGGGTGCCGTAGGAGAAGGTCCAGGCGCCGAAGCGGCCGTCCTCCTCCAGCGTCTTGAGCAGGCCGAGGCGGTCGCGCGACTCCACGTCCAGCAGCGTCAGGTACATCCGCGCCTCGGCGGCGCTGCGCAGCTGGCGGAACTGCCACACGTAGGCGTTGTCGCCGCGGAACCACGCGAGCGAGAGGTTCCGGCCCAGCCACCCCGACCGCCACTGCGTGTGCGAGGTCGCGGCGATGTCGAGGGCGTCGTACGCCTTCTCGAGCTCGACCAGCTTGGGGTTGTCGTGCCGCAGCGCCTGCTCGGCACCGGCCGGCAGGTCGACGGCATCGTTGTGGGAGACGCGCGCGTAGCGGCGGGCCTCGTCGTCGAGCTTGGTCACCAGGTAGCCACCGCGGGCGGCTACCGACTTGACCTTCCGCTTCGTCCAGGAGCGGACCAGCGCGGGGTTGGCCCGGCGTACGCGGGCGAGCAGCGGACTGTCTGAAAGGGGAGGCACGGTGGGAAACTGTACTGAACAATCGCCGGGTGTCTGGTCAAATGCCCAGCACTCGTCGGAAGGACCCCTCTTGATCGCGACCCCCGTGGTGATGATCGCGTTCAACCGCCCCCACCTCGCGCGCCGCACGCTCGCCGCCGTCCGGGAAGCCGCACCGCAGCGGCTGTTCGTCGTCGCCGACGGCCCCCGGCCCGACCGCCCCGACGACGCCGACCTGTGCGCGCAGACGCGGGCCGTCTTCGACGAGGTCGACTGGCCGTGCGAGGTCGAGCGGCGGTTGTCCGAGGTCAACCTCGGGGTCGAGGGCAACGTCGAGCTGGGGCTCGACTGGGTCTTCGCCCAGGCCGCGGAGGCGCTGGTCTTCGAGGACGACTGCACACCGCACCCGACGTTCTTCCGCTTCGCCGAGGAGCTGCTCGACCGTTACCGCGACGACCCCCGCGTCTGGCAGGTCTCCGGCAACCGGCACAGCGTCCCGACGAGGCTGTTCCACGGCGACAGCTACGCGTTCACCTCCTGGGCCAGCGTCTGGGGCTGGGCCACCTGGGCCGACCGGTGGCAGCGGCACCGCGAGGCGTTCCCCCGCGACCACGTACGTCGCTCCGCGACCGACGCCGGCGACGCGCCCGTACGACGCACTCCGGCCGTGCCCGCTCCGGGGACTCTCGTGACCCGCGGCGGCCGCCGGCACTTCACCGAGGCGGCGCGATCCTCCGACGTGGTCACCCACGGCTGGGACAAGCACTGGTGGCTGACGGTGATGACCGAGGACGGTCTGACCATCACGCCGTCACGCAACCTCGTGGAGAACCAGGGCTTCGGCGACGACGCCACCCACACCGTTTCGCCGGGGCGCACCGACGACCCCGCGGAGCCGATGGAGTTCCCGCTCCGCCACCCTGCTCACGTGGCGCTGGACGTCGCCGCCGAGCGCGAGCTCGAGCTGCACCTCAACCGGGTCGGCGGCCCGGTGGCCAGGGTGGCACGGACCCTGATCCGGTCGCCTAGACTGCGCCGCGCGGCTCGGGCGGCTGTCAACAGCCGGCCTGCGACCGGCGCTGCCCGCGTTGCAGCACGGATCACCCAGAGGAGAGCAGACAGTGCCTGACCAGAGCGCCGACAACGGCGTGCAGGGGTTGCAGACGCCGGTCGTCCTGATCGCGTTCCGGCGCCCGGACGTCACCAAGCGCAACCTCGACGTGCTGCGCCAGGTGCAGCCCGAGCGCCTGTTCATCGTTGCCGACGGCCCGCGCCCGAGCCGGCCCGACGAGGCTCGCCAGTGCGAGGCCGTGCGCGAGCTGATCGAGACGATCGACTGGCCGGTCAAGGTCGAGCGCAAGTACGCCGACACCAACCTGGGGCTCGAGGCCAACGTCGAGCTCGGGCTCGACTGGGTCTTCTCCCAGGTCGACACCGCGATCGTGCTCGAGGACGACTGCATCCCCGACCCGACCTTCTTCCGCTTCGCGGAGGAGCTGCTCACCCGGTACGCCGAGGAGAAGCGGGTCTGGCAGATCGGTGGCGACATCCACGCGGTCCCCGAGGAGATGTTCGGCGACCACAGCTACGACTTCACCACCTGGGCCAGCGTCTGGGGCTGGGCCACCTGGGCCGACCGGTGGCACGCACACCGGGCCGAGTTCGACCGCGACCACGCCGGTGCCGAGGAGCGGGTCGACCAGCTCCCGCGCACGGCCGACGCGGTGCGCAACCACCTCGCCGTACCCCACCCGGACGCGCTGGTCACCAAGGGCGCGGTCCGGCACTTCACGTTCGTCTCGAACGAGCCGGACGGCGACCACTACGGGTGGGACCACCACTGGTGGGTGACCATCATGTCCCGCAACGGCCTGTCGATCATGCCGTGCATCAACCTGGTCGAGCACGACGGCTACGGCGAGGGAGCGACCCACACCCGCGCGGCGAAGATCCCCTACCCGGCGGAGGCGATGGACTTCCCGCTGGTGCACCCGCCGAAGGTCGAGCTCAACCGCGAGATCGAGGAGAAGCTCGAGGTCATCCTGCTCCGGCACGACGGCAGGTTCGCGCGGCTGGCTCGCAAGCTGATCAAGCCGTTGTGGATGCGGGCGCTGGTGCGTCGGTTGATCGACCTCCCGATCGTCTCGCGGGTCGTCCACCGGCTCATGGGCCAGTGACGCAGGGCGCCCAGTGAGTCGGCTCCCGGCGCGGCTCCAGCCTGCGTGGCCACTCCTCAAGCGCGCCCACCGGCTGCTGTCGGTCCTCGCCGGCGTGCTGTTCCGGCCGCTGAGCCGACTTCTGGGCCGGCTCCTCGGTGACCGTGGTCTGCCGCGCACGGCGACGGTCGCCTCGACGACGACGGTCGAGCGTGAGCCCGGCGCGGTGACGCTCCACCCCGGCGGACCGGCCGAGATCCTCGAGCGCGGTCCCGCCCAGGGCGACCCGCCCGCGCACTGGGTCTTCGAGCGCGGCCGCCACGGCGAGGTCCCGGCGCGCTACGTCCTCGAGGTGCGCGACGGCCGACTGGTCGGCGACTTCGGCGCGACGGTGACGCCCGGCGGCATCCTGGACTACCAGACCAGCGGCTACTTCGGGCTCGCGAGCTGGCGCGAGCACCCGCTGTTCTTCAGCCCCCGGTTGCCGGAGGTCGAGCGGATCGACGGCACCGTGCTCAGCCTCACCACCCGTGGCACGGCCGGGAACTACTACCACTTCCTGTACGACGCGGTCGCCCGCTACGGCATCTTCGAGGAGACCCTCCCGGGGGAGCAGGTCGACGCGATCGTGGTGCCGCACCAGAGCGGCTACCAGCGCCAGATCCTGGAGCTGGCCGGGATCACCGGCAGGTTCATCCAGCCTCGCGCCGACCGCACCATCCGTGCCGACCGCCTGCTCGTGCCGAGCACGCCCAACCAGGACCTGGACGCACCGCGCTCGGCCACCGACTGGTTGCGCAAGCGACTGCCTCCGAGCGGCCGCACCGACACCCCGACCCGGCTCTACCTCTCCCGCGGGCAGCAGCCCGGCGGACGTCGCTACCTGCAGGAGGCCGAGCTGTGGCCGCGGCTCGAACGCCAGGGCTTCGTCATGCTCGACCCCGGCACGCTGTCGGTGCAGGAGCAGATCGACGTCTTCCACAACGCCGAGGTGATCGTCGCGCCGCACGGCGCTGCGCTCACGAACATCACGTGGAGCCGCCCCGGCGTACGCGTGCTGGAGATGTTTGCCGGCAGCTACGTCCACCTCGGGCTGTGGACGATCGCGGAGGCGATCGGTGGCATGCACTACCGCTACCTGATCGGCAGTGGCACCCTCCCGGAGGGCAAGGAGCCGACCGGCATCGTCGACGACATCGACATCCCGGTGGCCCGGGTCGAAACCACTCTCGCGGAGCTCCTGGCGGCCCAGTGATCGTTGGCCAGTGGGCTCGGGTCAGTGAGCCCCGGTCACTCGGCCGGCTTCGGAGCCGGGATCGCGCGGGTCGGGTCGTCCTCGAAGGGCAACAGGTGGCGCACCACCTTGGCGGGCGCACCGGCGACCACGACGTTGTCCGGCACGTCCCTGGTGACCACGGAGTTGGCGCCGACGACCGATCCGTGACCGACGTGGATCGGTCCGAGCACCACTGCGTGCGCGCCGATCGTCACGTGGTCGCCGAACGTCGGGAACCCGGCGGCGTCGGCGCTCCCGCGCCCGGGCTCGCCGAGGACGGCGCCCGGGTAGATCCGGAAGTCGACCCCGGTCCGCACGTGCGCACCGATCATCACACCGGTCGAGTGCGCCAGCGCGAGGCCCGGCGCGAGCTGGGCGTCGGGGTGGATCTCGGCTCCCGACCAGGCCAGGCCGATCGAGCGGATCACGAAGGCGAGGGGGCGCAGCGGCGTCTGCGCGACGGCGTGTGCCAGCCGGAAGAGGATCACCACGTGGACCTGGGGTGCCGCAAGGGCCTTGCCGATCACCCAGACCCAGAATCCGATCCCGGTGCGTCTGGTGGGGTCGACGTTGGACCGCAGGTCGGCCTCGATGATGCGCAGCATGGGGCCCCTCGGGTGCATGGAGGACAGCTCGGTCGGTGGACGCGTCGGATCCTAATGGCGTTGCCCGGTGAGGGGCGAGGATCTCGCTATCCCAGAATACGGACGACCGTCTCACCCAATGGGATTACGGCTTCGCTGGGCGCAGGTCGAGGCCCTAGCCTCTGTCCATGTCCTCGACACTGTTGACCAAGCGCCGCGCAGTGGATCACTGCCGCGTGCACTCGGCGCTGTGTCGAATGTCCTGACCGGACGCTTCCGAGGCCACGTCCTGGCCCGCCGACGTCCACGCCACCCCGACGACGCTGCTCGGCGTCGGTCACGTTCGTTCCCCTGACGTCAGGACTCCTCATGAGCACCACCCCGATCGACGCGCGCGGGCCGCAGTTCAACGCGACCCTGACCAGCGTCGTACTCGTCCTCGCACTGTTGACCGCACGGACGCCGGTCGGCGTCGGGCTGCTGGTCCTGCAGGCGGCGCTGTTCGGCGTCGCGGTCGCCCTCGGCGTCCAGCGCACACCGGCAGCGCTCCTGTTCCGGCGCGTGGTCCGGCCCAGGCTCGGCCCGGCGACGCGCTGGGAGGACCCCAGGCCACCGCGATTCGCCCAGGGCATCGGGCTCGCGTTCACCGTCACCGGCATCGCCGGCTTCACCCTCGGACCGGTGTGGCTGGGCTACGGCGCCCTCGCGTTCGCGCTCCTCGCCGCCCTGCTGAACGCCACCGTCCAGATCTGCCTGGGGTGCCGGGTCTACGGCATCTGCCACCTGCCCCAGGAGTCGTTCTCCCACGATCAGCCCCATCCGCGCACCAGCACCACCGACAAGAAGGAAGTTGCAGCATGAGCCGCGAAACCGCTCTCGTAGACGCCGCCTGGGTCGAGGACCACCTCGACGACCCCGCCGTCGTCCTCATCGAGGTCGACGAGGACACGACCGCCTACGACAAGGGCCACATCCGGGGAGCGATCAAGCTCGACTGGACCACCGACCTGCAGGACCAGGTCCGTCGGGACTTCGTGAACAAGGCCCAGTTCGAGGCCCTGCTCTCTGACCGCGGCGTCGCCAACGACAGCACCGTGGTGCTCTACGGCGGCAACAACAACTGGTTCGCGGCGTACGCGTACTGGTACTTCAAGCTGTACGGCCACCAGGACGTGAAGCTGCTCGACGGCGGCCGCAAGAAGTGGGAGCTCGACAGCCGAGAGCTCACCGACGAGGCCCCCTCGCGGGAGAGGACCAGCTACACCGCCCAGGAGCAGGACACCTCGATCCGGGCGTTCCGTGACGAGGTCGTCGCCGCGATCGGCGCGCAGAACCTCGTCGACGTCCGCAGCCCCGACGAGTACGCCGGCCGGCTGCTCGCCCCGGCCCACCTGCCCCAGGAGCAGGCGCAGCGCGCGGGCCACATCCCGACCGCGGCGAACGTGCCGTGGAGCAAGGCGGCCAACGACGACGGCACCTTCCGCTCCGACGACGAGCTCAAGGGGATCTACACCGAGGCCGGCGTCGACTGGAGCAAGGACACGATCGCCTACTGCCGCATCGGCGAGCGGTCGAGCCACACGTGGTTCGTGCTCAAGGAGCTGCTCGGCGAGGAGAACGTGAAGAACTACGACGGCTCCTGGACCGAGTACGGCTCGCTGGTCGGCGTGCCGGTGGCGCTGGGCGACGAGGCCGGCCTTCCCGACGGGCAGAGCGCCTGATGTGCGGTGCCACGGAAGGGGGCTTGTCGCTCGACGGAGTCGACGTGGCCAAGGAAGCAGTCATCCAGGGGAAGGTGACTCGAGACGGCGAAGCCGTCTCGAACGCCTACGTGCGGCTGCTGGACCGCACCGGCGAGTTCACCGCCGAGGTCCCGACCTCGGCGACCGGGCACTTCCGGTTCTTCGCCGGACCCGGTGAGTGGACCCTGCGCACGCTGGCCCCGAAGGCCGACCCGGTCGACAACTCGGTCACCGCAGCGACCGGAGTCGTCGCCGAGGTCGCCATCGCGATCTGAGCAACCCCGGACGCCGAGCCAACCCCGGACGCCGAGCCTGTCGAGACGACTCGACGGGCTCGGCGTCTGGACGCTTGGGTAGGCTCACCGGTCATGTCGGGCACTGACCACGCCGGCGCCCCTCCCCCCGAGGTGCCTGAGGAGTTCGCGGACGCCTACCGCGAGGCCTATCGGCGTGCGCTGGAGTCCGGGTCCGATGTCGATGCCGAGCTCGGCACCGGCCTGCCTGAGGTGCCTCCGCAGGAGGTCGTGGTCGTGGGGACCCACCGGTCCGACGGACTCTCCCATCAGGTCCGTCGCACCGTCGGCTGGACCAGCGCGCGGTGGTTCCTGCCGGCCGTGATCGGCGCCTCGGCACTGGTGCTCGTGATCGCCGCGTACGCCGTCGGGTCGGCGCTGTCGGGCGACGACGGCAAGGAGCCACCGATCGCGAGCCCGAGCGCCGCGCACACGTCGGCGTCGGGGAAGGCGGGTTCGCCCGACCAGCAGCCGGCGGAGTCGGAGCCGTCCACCTCCCCGGGCGGCTGGAAGGGCGACGTCGACCCCGTCAGCGTCGCCGCGATCTCAGCCGACTGCACCGCCCCTGCGAGCAACGACTCCGCCGGGCACCGGGTCACCTACGTGCCGGAGAACGCGATCGACCGCAAGACCGCCACGGCCTGGCGATGCACCGGGACCGCGGTCGGGCAGAAGCTCACCCTGAGGATGAACGCGACCGCGGACGTCGCCGAGGTCGGGCTGGTGCCCGGGTACGCCAAGACCGACCGGGAGAGCGGCGCCGACCGGTACGCCGAGAACAACCGGATCACGCGCGTGCGCTGGACCCTGGCCGACGGGGTCACGGTCGTGCAGCGACTCGACCCCGACCCGTCGTCGCGCGCGGTGCAGCTGCTCCGGGTGCCGCCGACGGACACCGACACGATCACCCTGGAGATCCTGGCCGTCAGGCGGGGGCCGCGCAACACCACGGCGATCAGCCAGATCGTGGTTCGGTCCGCCGCGTGAGGAAGCGCCCTGCCCGGCGGATTCCTCAGCTCTTGCGCTTGGGCTCGTTGGGCTTCTTCGGCTCGTAGCTGTAGCCGTAGCCGTAGGAGTAGCCGTACCCGCCCGCGTTGCGGCGAGGCGTCATGTTCACCGCGACGCCGAACAGGTTCGCGTCGATCTGGCTGAGGCGGAGGCGGGCCTGCACGAGCTGGTCCTTGGTCGTCTTGCCGTGCCGGACGACCAGGATCGCGCCGTCGACGTCGCGGGCGATGATCGCCGCGTCGGACACCGGCAGCAGCGGCGGCGCGTCGATGATCACCATGTCGAACATCTGGTTGAGCCGGTCGAAGAGCGACTGCGCCGCGTGCGACTGCAGCACCTCGGTCGGGTTCGGCGGGATCGGTCCGCTGGCCAGGAAGTAGATGCCGCTGGCCGAGTGCTTCTGGATGCTCTCGTGGAGGTCGCTGCGGCCGACGAGGACGGTGGTGAGGCCCACCGACCGCTCGAGCCCGAGCACGCTGGCGGCCTTCGGGCGACGAAGGTCGCCGTCGATCAGCAGGATCCTCTGACCGGTCTGGGCGAGGGCGATCGCGAGGTTGATCGCGGTCGACGTCTTGCCCTCGCTGGGCACGGCGCTGGTGATGACCAGCGACCGGGGCCGGGTGTCGAGGTTGAGGAACTGGAGGTTGGTGCGGAGCAGGCGGAACGCCTCCGCACGCGGTGCGTGGCTGCCGGCCTCGGTGAGCAGCGGATGCTTGGGCACGTCGGTGTCGAAGGCGATGCTGGCGAGCACGGGGGCGTCGATGGCGGCCTCGACGTCCTTGGCCGACGACACGGTGTTGTCCAGGATGTCGCGGACGATCGCGGCGCCGAAGCCCACGAGCAGGCCGATCAGGCCGGCGATGAGCAGGTTGAGCACCGGCTGCGGGCTCACCTGGGCATTGCTGTACGACGCGGGATCGACCACGGTCGCCTTGATCGGAGCGGTCTTGCCGGCCGGGGTCTCGAGGTCGGTCAGGTACCCCGTCAGCTCCTCGGACTCCGCCTTGGCGATCTGCTGCGCCACGCCGGCGTTGGCGTCGGTCACGCTGAGGTCGATGATCACCGTGTTGGTCTCGACAGCGGCCCCGACCTTGCCGGCGAGCTGGCTCGGCGTGAGGTTGAGGTTCAGGCGCGCGATCACGCGCTGCATCAGCTCACGGCTGGTCGCCAGCTCGGCGTAGGACTGGACCCGCTGGGAGGCGTACACGCTGGCCTGCAGGGCCTCGGTGCTGGTGCCACTGGTGTCGACGGAGATGAAGACGCGTGCCTTCGACTCGTACTGCGGCGTCTGGGAGTAGGTCAGTGCGCCTGCTGCGAGCAGGCTCAGCAGGAAGAGGACGACGATGGTCAGCCAACGGCGCTGCGCCATGCGCAGCAGTTCCTTGAAATCCACACTGAACTTTCTGGTTCGTAGCTGTTACCACTCGACCACCCGGAGTGTAGACGGAGCGGCGACGCTGACCGGCCGGAGTTCCGAACGTGGCGCTGA
Organism: uncultured Actinomycetota bacterium; assembly: GCA_963805425.1. GTDB lineage: Bacteria > Actinomycetota > Actinomycetes > Propionibacteriales > Nocardioidaceae > Marmoricola. The sequence continues at coordinate 62,975 of CAWDUF010000016.1, forward strand.
CTGAAACGATCAGCCGGTCGAAAAGTGACGTGTCGCCCCAAATTGGCCACCCGTGCCGGACCTCGAGCGACCGCTCACGCGGGGTCGGTCGACGCCGAGTCGAGGACGACGGTGAACGGTCCGTCGTTGACCAGCTGCACGCTCATCTCGGCGCCGAAGACACCGCGCTCGACGGGCGTGCCGAGACCCGTGAGCTCGGCGCAGAGGGCGTCGTACAGCGGCTCGGAGACGGCGCCGGGCGCGGCCGCCGACCAGGTCGGGCGCCGGCCCTTGCGAGCGTCGCCGTACAACGTGAACTGGCTGACCACCAGGACACCGGCACCGAGGTCGGCCACCGAGCGCTCGTCGCGCATGATCCGGAGCTCGCGGATCTTCCGGGCCAGCCAGCCGACCTGCTCGGGCCCGTCGTCGTGGGTGATGCCGACCAGCGCGACCAGGCCGGGCGCGTCCAGTCGGCCGACGACCTCTCCGTCGACGCTCACCGACGCCCGGGACACCCGCTGGAGGACTGCACGCATGGGCCGAGGGTAGTCACGAGACGATCCGTGGTTGGCTGCAGCCATGGGAGACCTTCTGATCACGGTGGCCCCGACGGGAGCCGAGACCACCAAGGACGACTGCCCACAGCTGCCGACCACGCTCGCCGAGCTCGTGGAGACCGCGCAGCGCTGCGAGGCGGCGGGTGCGGGCATGATCCACGTGCACATCCGGGACGACGACCACCGGCCGACGCTCGACCTCGGCCGGCTCACCGACACCGTCTCTGCGCTGCGCGAGTCGACGGGCCTGGTGGTGCAGCTGTCGACCGGTGGCTCGGTCCACGACCCCCTCGACGACCGGCTCAGGGTCCTCGACGCGGCCCCCGACTCGTGCAGCCTCACGATGGGCACCACCAACTTCGGCGATGACGTGTTCTTGAACCCGTGGCCGTTCGTGTGCGACCTCTACCAGCTCAGCCAGGAGCGGCAGGTGGTGCCGGAGTTCGAGCTGTTCGACCTCGGCCACGTCGCCGCGCTGCACCGACTGCTCGGCACGTACGGCCCCCCGTACGGCGGCAAGGTGCACGTCGACCTGGTGATGGGCGTGCCCGGAGGCATGCCCGGCACCGCCGACGCACTCGTCGCCGCGGTCGCCGCCCTGCCCGCGGAGACCACCAGCTGGTCGGCCACGGGGATCGGCCGGAGCACGCTCGCGGTCGCCCTCGCGAGCCTGAGCAAGGGCGGTCACCTGCGGGTGGGCATGGAGGACGTGCTGACTCTCGCCAAGGGGGTGCCGGTGGAGCACAACGACCAGCTGGTAGCCCGCGCGGCGGAGCTGGGCCGGCTGGTGCAGCGGACCCCGATGACCGGCGCCGAGGCTCGGTCGCTCCTCGGCCTGCCCTGATCAACTCCGGTGGTTGAGGAGGTCGCGCAGCGACCGTCTCGAAACCCGGGCCGCTGGCAGCGTTTTCTCAATACGCTCCCCTCATGGACGACCCGCAGCGCAAACCGGGGGAGCGCGACCGCAGCCCGCTGGTCGCGCGGATCAAGCGCGCCGCCGAGCAGGGCCGGATCGGGGCAGCGGACCGCGACATCCGGCTCGGCAACGTCGCGTCCGCGCAGACGATGACCGAGCTGGACCTGATGAGCCGCGAGCTCGACCAGCTCGAGGCGACGCTGTCGTCGGCGCCGACGACAGCGCCGGTCACGACCTGGGCCGGGCCGACGCCGCCTGCGGTCGCCGACGAGATCGCCGACAAGGCGGTCGACACCGCCAAGGCGACGGCCCGGTCGATCGGCGTCGTGACCCTGGTGATCGTGGGGATCGTCCTCGTCGGCGCGGCCGGCTCGGCGCTCATCGCCTTCCGGTCGTCGTCCGACTCGAGCGGCTCGTCGACCGCCCTGCAGGACCCGTCGCCGATCGTGCCGAGCTCCGACTCCACGACGGAGCCCACCCAGGTCGACGGCTCCGACCCCGCCACGCCGAGCGGGCCGAGCGGCGCGGCGTACGCGCTCACCGGGCCGGGGATCCGGTCGTTCCTCGCCCGCTACCGTGCGCAGTTCCACACCACCGAGATCATCGACCTCACGATGTACGGCGACTACGTGGTCGTCGACGTGCCCGTCGCCGGCAAGGCCCGGCACAGCGGCTGGCTGTACCGCAACGACAGCGGCTGGACCAGCTTCGGCGGTGTGACCGCGAACTTCCCGGGCGCACGCGCGGTCGACACCGGGCAGCTCGCGATCCCGGCCCTGCTCCGCAACATCACCCGGGCGCAGCGGACGCTGAACGTCGAGGACCCGACCACCACCTACGTGATCGTCCGGTTCTACACCTCGGCCGACGAGGTGCCCAGCGTGGACATCCACGTGGGCAACGACTTCCACGAGTCCGGCTACCTGGCCACCACCCTCGACGGGACCGTCGAGCGGGCGTATCCCTTCGCGTCCTGACGGTCAGTAGACGATCGCCTGGACGTCGTCGCCGAGGATCTCCTCGGTGAAGGCGGCGGCGCCCGCGAGCAGCGCTCCTCCGACGAGGTCGTCCTGGACGATGCCGCGACGAGCGGCGCACTGGGTGCAGACCACCAGCCGACCGTTCTCGAGGACGAGGTCACGGGAGTCGGCGAGCGAGCCGGCGAGGTCGAGCTGGAACTCCTCGGCACGACCGGGCACCGCGAGCCAGACGGCGTCGCCGGTCAGCCAGAGGCTCATCTCGGCGCCGGCGGCGACCGCAGCAGCCGCGACGGTGAAGGCCTGGTTGCAGCGTTCGGCGTCCTCTACCCCCGCTGTGCACTTGACGACCAGCTTGCGCATGACCTGAGCCTAGGTCCCGCCGCCCTAGACTGCCCTCGTGGAGGCGTTCCTCGTGGTCGTGATGGCGTGCGTCGTGCTCGGCGTCGGCATCGCGGCGCTGGTCGCGATGCGGCACCTCTTCACCTTCACCGACCGACGACCCGGAGACGACTGACGTGCCGTTCGAGATCCCGCCGAACATCCACCCGAACTGCGCACCGCTTGCGTGGCTGATCGGCACCTGGGCCGGCAACGGGCACGGCGAGTACCCCGACATCGAGGACTTCCAGTTCGGCCAGGAGGTCATCTTCCAGCAGGACGGCCGGCCGTTCATCCACTTCATGAGCAGGTCGTGGATCGTCGACGCCGACGGCAAGCACGTGCGCGAGGCCGCCCAGGAGACCGGGTTCATCCGCCCGCAGGAGGACCGCACTCTCGAGGTCGTGATGACCCACAACACCGGATTCGTCGAGGTCTGGCACGGCGAGCTGCACCCCGAGCAGCCCCGGTTCGAGATCGTCACCGACACGGTCGCGCGCACCGCCACGGCCAAGGAGTACGCCGGCGGCAAGCGGCTCTACGGCTACGTCAACGGCGACCTGCTGTACGCCTTCGACATGGCGGCCATGGGCAAGCCGCTGCAGCCGCACACCCACGCGCAGCTGAGACGGCAGTGAGCCGATGACCCAGCCGACGGCCGAGGGAGAGGCAGCACAGTGGCAGGTCCGGCTGCGCGCTAGCGGCCACCGCCTCACCCCGCAGCGTGAGCTCGTGCTCGCCGCCGTGGAGAAGCTCGGCCATGCCACCCCCGACCAGGTGTACGCCGAGGTGCGCACGCACTCCTCGGCGATCAACCTCTCGACGGTCTACCGGACCCTCGAGCTCCTCGACGACCTCGGCATGATCCATCACGCACACCTCAGCGACCGCGCGCCGACGTACCACTCGACCACCGGTCACGCGCACTCGCACCTGGTCTGCCGCGTCTGCCACACCGTGGTCAGCGTCGAACGCGACGAGATGGAGGCCGCACTCGGCACCCTGGCGTCCCGCCATCGGTTCGAGCCGGACTACGGGCACCTCACCGTCTTCGGCACCTGTGAGGACTGCGCCGACCAGCAGGACTGAATCGGGAAGTTCGGCCGCCCCTCGCGTATCTGGCGGGCCGCCGCGGACTCCCAAGGTGAAACACACCCGCAGGTCGCATGCTCGGGGTGCGGCCTGCACTTCCGGTCGGAGGCCCACGCATGTCCCATCCACTCTCCACGACGATCCGCACAGGTCGTCGGCGCGGCACCGGCCTGCTGGCCGTGCTCGCGCTCTCCCTCACGCTGACCGCGTCGTGGGCCGGTGACGCCGGCAACTACCTCGGCGCCACGACCTCGGCGCAGTTCAGCCTGAACAAGAAGTAGTCCGACCGCACGCACCTCAACCACCGGTCCGGCGCGCGCCGACCGGTGGTTGAGGCGCGAGCTTGCGAGCCTCGAAACCACCCAACTCGGGCAGGAATGCCCCCGCACGTCACACTGTTGGCATGGACATGAGCCCGACGAGCCCGCTGCTTGCGCTGCCCGGTGCAGTGGCCGGCGCCGGCATCGACGCGCCGGTGGCCGCCCACTACGGCTCGTTCAACCTCGAGCAGCGCGCGCTCGAGGCCGGTGACGGGTTCGTGGACCTGTCCCACCGCGGCGTGGTCCGGGTCACCGGTCCCGAGCGGCTCGAGTGGCTGCACTCCCTGACCACCCAGGACCTCCTCGGGCTCGAGCCCGGCCGGCCCACCGTCACGCTCGTGCTGTCGCCGCAGGGCCACGTCGAGCATGCGCTGTACGGCGTCGACGACGGCGAGACGTTCACCGCCCATGTCGAGCCGGGACCGCGCCCGCGCTGGTCGACTGGCTCGACCGGATGCGCTTCCTCATGCGGGTGGAGGTCGCCGACGTGACCGCCGACGTGGCGGTGGCCTGGCGTCCGGCGAACGGCATACGACCTGGTGCCGCGCGACCAGCTCGCGGCGTACGCCGAGGCGGCCGGTCCTCCGGCCGGGATGTGGGCCTTCGACGCGCTGCGCATCGCCCGCGGCGAGCCGCGCCTCGGCGTCGACACCGACCACCGCACGATCCCCAACGAGGTCGGCTGGATCGGCGAGAGCCCCTGGGAGGCGGTGCACCTCGACAAGGGCTGCTACCGCGGCCAGGAGACGGTCGCCCGCGTGCACACCCTGGGCCGTCCGCCGCGCCGCCTGACGCTGCTGCACCTCGACGGCTCGGTGAACCGGCTGCCCGAGGCCGGGACGCCACTGGTCCACGACGGCCGCGAGGTCGGCTTCGTCGGCTCGGCCGCCCGCCACCACGAGCTCGGCCCGATCGCCCTCGGGCTGGTCAAGCGCGGCGTCCCGCTCGACGCGACCCTCGATGCCGGTGGCGTCCCCGCCGCGCAGGAGGTCCTCGTCGATCCCGAGGTGGGCCTGCACGTCCGGCCGCGTCTGGCCTGACCGGTCACCGGGGCCGGGTCCACAGTGCTGGATCGCCGTCCCCGGCCCCAGGCATCCCTCTAGGCTGGTCCGATGCACCGTCTGCGCAACGGCGTCCAGAACTACGACTGGGGCTCGACCGACGCCATCCCGCACTTCGTCGGAGACCGCCGCGCGGACGAGCCGGTCGCCGAGATGTGGATCGGCACCCATCCGCTGAAGCCGTCCGTCGCGGTCGACCCCGACGGCAACGAGAAGCCCCTCGCCGACGTGGCCGGCGACCTTCCGTTCATGGTGAAGTTCCTCGCCGCCGAGCGTCCGCTCTCGCTCCAGGTGCACCCCTCCCGCTCGATGGCCGAGGTCGGGTTCGCCCGGGAGGAGGCCGAGGGCATCCCGCTCGACGCGCCCGAGCGCGTCTACAAGGACAACAACCACAAGCCCGAGATGGTCTACGCCCTGACCACCTTCGACAGCCTGATCGGCTTCCGCCCGACTGCGGAGATCCTGCGGGTGCTCGGCCCGCTCAACACCCCGCTCAGCCAGCGGGTGGCCGACGACCTGCGTTCGTCGCCCGGGTTCGCCTCCATCGTCCGCCGCATCGAGTGGCTGCTCACCGCCGGCATCGATCCTGCCGAGGTCCACCAGATCGTCGGCGCGTGCCGCACGCTCGCCTCGCTCGGCATGGACATCAAGCGCGCCTACGCCACGGCAGTGGAGATCGCCGAGCACCACCCCGACGACATCGGGGTCGTCATCTCCCTGATGCTCAACCGGATGACGCTGCAGCCCGGTGAGGCGGCGTACCTCGAGACCGGCGTGATCCACGCGCATCTCAAGGGCCTGTGCCTGGAGGTGATGGCCTCGTCCGACAACGTGCTGCGCGCGGGCCTGACGAACAAGCACATCGATCCCGGTGGCCTGGTCGCCTGCCTGGAGAGCGGGATGGCCCGGGTCGCACGGGTGACGCCGGACTTCCTCGACTACGACACCGAGGTGTTCTCGCCCGCCGGCGGAGGCTTCGCCCTCGCGGTCACCCAGATCTCCGCAGCCGCGCCCGAGGGCGTCGAGCTGGTCCGCGCGGAGGGCAGCGTGCTGGTCTGCACGGGCGGCGAGGTGACCGTCACCACCGAGGCGGGCGAGAAGCTGACCCTGGCACGTGGCGAGTCCCTGTTCCTGACCTCCGAGGATCGCGGTGCGACCGTGCACGGCCTCGGCGAGGTCGCCCAGGCCTACGTGCCACCGACGCGCTCGCTGCGCTCGCGGCTGGTCAACGTCGTCTGACGCGCGTTGGCCCGCCGGGAAGGAGACGCATGAGCACCATTCCCGTCCCCGACGACCAGACCCACTACTCCTCGAGGCTGCACGACGGCGCGGATGCACCGTCATGGCCCGTGTTCAGCCCCCACGCCCTGGAGCTCCTGCACTCCGCCGGCGAGGTTCTCCGTCCCGAGCCGGGCGAGGTCCTGTGGGACGCCGGCGACCCCTACGACCTGTACCTCGTCCTTGCCGGCGGCGTCCTCCTGGTGGACCGTCGCGACGACCGGGTGGTCTTCGTCATCGAGGAAGGCGACTTCGTCGGCGAGCTGGGGATGCTGATGGGGCAGCGCGCCTTCCTTCCCGGGGCGGCGATGGAGGACACCGTGGTCCTTCGGGTGCGGGTCGACGAGCTGCGTCGGCTCGTCGAGATCTCGGGGGAGCTCAGTGACGTGCTGCTCGCTGCGTTCGACTCCCGGCGGCGGATGTTGGCGAGGCTGGGCGAAGGGGGGATCGTGCTCGCCGGTGACGACGACCGCGACCTGCACCGGCTGCAGGAGTTCGCCGAGCGCAACCAGCTGCCGTACCGGACCGTTCTGCGTTCGGACCCGTCGGCCTGGTCGGAGCTGGCGAGGACCACGGCGCTGCCCGACGCCGGCACGGTGGTGGTCACAGGTGAGCGGAGAGTGCTCACGGCGCCGACGACACGCGACCTGGCGACCGCGCTCGGGATCGATCTCTGGTGCCTCGACGACGACTCAAGATGTGACTTGCTGGTGGTGGGTGCCGGGCCGGCAGGGCTGGCGGCTGCCGTGTACGGAGCCTCGGAGGGGCTAGACGTGGTCGTCGTCGAGGACGTCGCCATCGGAGGCCAGGCCGGCAGCTCGACCCGGATCGAGAACTATCTCGGATTCCCTGGAGGAGTGTCCGGAGCCGAGCTGGCGCGAGCCGGGATGTTGCAGGCGGTCAAGTTCGGAACCCGCCTGGTGTCCCCCCGCTCCGTCACCGGGATGGCGCGGGTGCCTGGTGGCTTCCGCGTCCGGCTCGACGACGAGGTCGACATCGAGGCGTGCGCCGTTGTCGTGGCCAGCGGTGTCCGGTACCGCCGCCTGGACGTACCCGGACTGGCCGATCTCGAGGGCCGCGGCGTCTACTACGCGGCGAGCGAGCTCGAGGCGAAGGTCGTGTCCGGCCAGAACGCCGTCGTCGTGGGGGGCGCCAACTCGGCCGGCCAGGCCGCCCTGTTCCTGGCGCGGCACGCCGGTGAGGTGCACGTCCTGATCCGTCGTGACGACCTCCGGGAGACCATGTCGACGTACCTCGCGCAGCGGCTCACGCACCACGAGCGGATCATCGTCCACCCTGGCTCGGAGCTCGCGGCAGTCGAGGGCACGAGTCGGCTGAGCGCACTGACCTGGCGCCGTCATGACCCCGACCGGGACGTCCGGCTCGAGGCAGCCGGGCTCTTCTTGATGATCGGCGCGGAGCCGGGCACGACCTGGCTGCGCGAGCTGGGCGTCGAGCTCGACGCCAAGGGCTTCGTTGTCACCGGCGACGGGTTCGCGACGTCGGTTCCCGGCGTGTTCGCCGTGGGTGACGTCCGGGCCGGGTCGGTGAAGCGGGTGGCGTCGGCGGTCGGCGAGGGATCAGTGGTGATTTCCGCCGTCCACTCCTACCTTGCCGCGACCAGGCCGTCCTGATCCTGGGTCAGGACGCGGTGGACAGCGGCGGGGGCACCGGCTCGTCCACGGCGCACCCGGCGTCAAGGAGCTGCTGGCTCAGCCAGGACGCGGTCGGCAGGGAGTCGGAGCCGCCGACTGCGACGAGCGTGCAGTTCAGGTCGGGGTCGTACTCGAGAAGCAGCAGGTTGTCGCCGAGGTCCAGGGCCACCGACCGCATCGACTGGGCGACCGCACCCAGTCCGATCAGCACCAGCCGGACGTGGTCGAGCGGGTTGCCGACGGTGAGGAAGGTCGGGGATGGGTCACCGCCCCCGAGGCGCCCGATGCTCATGTGCATACCTTCATCGTCGCGACTGCCCAGCGCAAGGACCCGGAGTGTCCATCTTTTCCGGCCGGCGAGGTGCCGGTCGGTCAGTTGATCATCCCCGCGCCGACGGTCACGCCGGTCGCCTCGTCGATGAGGATGAACGAGCCGGTGGTGCGGTTCTTGGAGTAGGAGTCGCACAGCAGCGGGACCGTCGTGCGCAGCTGGACCCGGCCGATCTCGTTGAGCCCGAGCTCGCCGGTCTCCTGGTCGCGGTGCAGGGTGTTCACGTCGAGGCGGTACTGGATGTCCTTGATCAGGGCTCGACCGGTGCGGGTGGTGTGTTTGATCGCGAGCTTCTGCCGCGGACGCAGCGGCTCGGTGGTCATCCAGCAGATCATCGCGTCGATGTCCTGGCTGGGGCTGGGGGCGTTCTTGACCCGGGCGATCATGTCGCCTCGGGACACGTCGACGTCGTCCGCGAGCCGCACGGTGACCGACATCGGCGGGAACGCCTCGGGGATCTCCTTGTCGAAAAGGTCGATGCCGGCGATCGTGCTGGTCATCCCCGAGGGGAGCACGACGACCTCGTCGCCCGGCTTGAGGACGCCGCCGGCGAGCTTGCCGGCGTACCCCCGGTAGTCGTGGAAGTCGTCGGACTTCGGCCGGATGACGTACTGGACCGGGAAGCGAGCGTCGACCAGGTCGCGATCGGAGGCGACGTGCACGTGCTCGAGGTGGTGCATCAGGCTCGGGCCGTCGTACCAGGGCATGTTCTCCGAGCGCTTCACGACGTTGTCGCCCTTGAGCGCCGAGATCGGGATGACCTCGAGGTCGGGGATGTTCAGCTTGGTGGCGAAGGAGGTGAACTCGGAGTAGATCGCGTCGTAGGTCGCCTGGTCGTAGTCGACGAGGTCCATCTTGTTCACCGCGAGCACCAGGTGCGGCACGCGCAGCAGCGACAGGATCACTGCGTGCCGGCGGGACTGCTCGGTCAGGCCCTGGCGGGCGTCGACGAGGACCAGACCGAGGTCGGCGGTGGACGCGCCGGTGACCATGTTGCGGGTGTACTGCACGTGTCCCGGGGTGTCGGCGATGATGAACTTGCGGTTGGGCGTCGCGAAGTAGCGGTAGGCCACGTCGATCGTGATGCCCTGCTCGCGCTCGGACCGCAGCCCGTCGGTCAGCAGTGCCAGGTCGGTGTAGTCGTAGCCCTTCGAGACGCTGGTGGCCTCGACCGCCTCGAGCTGGTCCTCGAAGATCGCCTTGGAGTCCAGCAGCAGCCGACCGATCAGGGTGGACTTGCCGTCGTCGACCGAGCCGGCGGTGGCGAACCGCAGGAGGTCCATCGCGCGCCCGGGATGCTGGCCGGGAGCCTCAGGGGTGCTGCTGCTCATCAGAAGTAGCCTTCCTTCTTCCGGTCCTCCATGGCTGCCTCGGAGAACCGGTCATCGCCACGGGTCGCGCCGCGCTCGGTCACCCGGGCGATCGCGATCTCGTCGATGATCTCGTCGATGGTGGCGGCGGGGCTCTCCACGCAGCCGGTGAGGGTGAGGTCGCCGACGGTGCGGAACCGCACGGTGCGCTCCTGGACCACCTCGCCGGTCTTGCACGGGTTGTGCTCACTCTCCGAGAGCAACATCCCGTCACGCTCGAACACCCTGCGCTGGTGGGAGAAGTAGATCGACGGGATCTCGATCTGCTCCTGGCCGATGTAGTGCCAGATGTCCAGCTCGGTCCAGTTGCTCAGCGGGAAGATCCGCATGTGCTCACCGCCGTGGATCCGGCCGTTGTAGAGCGACCACAGCTCGGGGCGCTGGTTCTTGGGGTCCCACTGGCCGAAGTCGTCGCGGTGGGAGTAGACCCGCTCCTTGGCGCGCGCCTTCTCCTCGTCGCGCCGGCCGCCGCCGAAGGCAGCCGTGAAGCCCTCCTCCTCGATGGCGTTGAGCAGGGTGCCGATCTGCAGCCGGTTGCGCGAGGTCTTGCCGTCGTCGACCACGATGCCCTTGGCGATCGCTTCCTCGACGCTGGCCACCACGAGGCGTACGCCGAGCCTGCTGACCCACGAGTCGCGGGTCGCGAGCACCTCGGGGAAGTCGAAGCCGGTGTCGACCTGCAGCACCGGGAACGGGATCTTCGCCGGGTAGAACGCCTTCTCCGCCAGGCGGAGCATCACGATGGAGTCCTTGCCGCCGGAGAACATCAGCACCGGCTTCTCGAACTCCGCGGCGACCTCGCGGAAGATGTGGATCGACTCCGCCTCCAGCTGGTCGAGCTGGCTCAGCTGGTAGTCGGCATGGGTCTGGGTCATGGGGGCCTTTCGTGGCTGCGCTTGCGCAGGGCAGCGGCCATCGTATCGAGTGTGAGCGGCCGCCCTGACATCCTCTCTCAAGTTCTGAAACACGTTCTAGTTCTGCGGGTGACCCTGCTCACCTCGTGCGGGATCGGGGGCGCCGTCGGCCGCCCCGTCGGTGCCCTGGCCGGTCGGGTCGGGCGCCGCGAGGTCGTCGAGGAAGGCGCCGCCCACGGGCTCGGAGTGCCACGCGTCGATCCGCCAGCCGCCGACCGGGTCGCCGACGATCTCGATGCAGGCCGTGTTGTGCAGCGGGTCGGTCGCCTTGGCGTGTGCCTCGACGTCGGCCACGCGTGCCGAGACCCAGGTGCGCATGGCCGCGCCGTGGCTGACCGCGACGGCTCGCTCCTCCCCGGTTTCCACGAGGGACCGGTGGATCTCGGCGACCGCGGCGTCGTACCGGGCGAGGAACTCGTGTCCGGACTCGCCGCCCGGCATCCGGGTGTCGTAGCGGCGCTCGATCCAGTCGGCCACGGTGCCGATGTAGCCGGCGATGGAGTCGTGGTCCTCGGCCATCTCGTAGTCGCCCGCGGAGATCTCGCGCAGGCCCGCCAGCTCCCGGGGTTCGACACCCAGGAGCGCGGCAAGGGGAGCCGCGGTCTGGTGCGTCCTGGTGAGGGTGGAGACGTAGATCTGCTCCACATCCTGGTCGCCGAGCGCGCGCGCAGCTGCCTCGGCCTGGCTGTGGCCGAGCTCGGTCAGGTCGAGTCCGGGAACCGCGGTGTCGAGCGCTCCGGCGGTGTTCCCGTGCGTCTGACCGTGGCGGAGGAGCAGGAGACGCATGACACCGATGCTACGGAGCCGAGGGCGTGCCTCCCAATCCCTCGGTGTCGTCCCGGTGAACAGGCTGCCGGTCCGGCACCCGCCACGCCGTGGAGTCGTTGTCGAAGTTGGGCAGACCGTGCGCCTGGCGGACGAAGCCCCAGGCGAGCGGGCCGAGAAGGAGCATCCCCGCGCCGATGATGCCGACCCACCCGGGTGCGACACCCAGCATCTTCAGGCCGGTCAGGAAGAGCACGATGACGATGCCGCGACGGATCACCGACTGTGAGACCCAGGACGCGAGCCTGGCGCCGATGAAGGTGCCGGGAGTGCCACCGACGATGAGCGGGATCAGCACCTCCCACACGATGCCCTCGTTGACGACGTGACCGATCGCGGCCGCGAGCACGAGCGGCACCGCCTGGACCAGGTCGGTGCCGACCAGCCGAACGGCGGAGAGGGTGGGGTAGAGGATGAGCAGCGCCACCATGATCAGCGAGCCGGAGCCGACGCTGGTGATGCCGACCAGGAGACCGCCGACCGCACCGACGAGGATCGTGGGGACGGCCCGCACGTGCGGCTCATCGGTGCTGAGCACGTTGCCGCCGGTCACCAGTCGCAGCTGCAGGTACATCCGGAGCGCGTAGCTGCCCGCTGCGAGCAGCAGGGCACAGCCGATGGCGTTGGTGAGGAACTCGGTCCGGGCCTCGGCATCGCCGACCGACTTCACGATGAAACCTCCGGCGAACGCGAACGGGACGGAGCCGGTGATCAGCAGGCCGGCCAGCCGCAGGTTCGGAGATCCCTCCCGCCAGTGCACGGCCGCCCCGACCGACTTGTTCACGCTTGCGGCCACGAGGTCGTTCGCGACGGCAGCCGCCGGGTTGATGCCGAGGAAGATCAGGGCAGGTGTCATCAGCGCGCCGCCCCCCATTCCGGTGAGACCGACGACGATGCCGACGCCGAACGCGACGACGAGGACGGACAGTGCATCAACCGTCCACAGGTCGACCATGAGCACGTGCATCAACGGTCTCCGCTCTCGGGTGTCGCCGGAAGGTCGATCGGCAGTACGCCGAGCACGTCGCCGAGTGCATCCTCGATGGTGCGGCCGGTCGTGTCCACGCGCACGGTCGCGTCCTCGGGCACCTCGTAGGGGCTCGAGATGCCGGTGAAGTCCGGGATCTCGCCCGCCCGGGCCTGGGCGTAGAGGCCCTTGCGGTCTCGGCGCTCGCACTCCTCCAGCGGTGTGGCGACGTGCACCAGCACGAACTCGCCGCCGGCGTCCTCGACCAGCTGCCGGACCTGCTTCCGGGTCGCGTCGAACGGCGCGATCGGAGAGCAGATCGCGATGCCGCGGTGGCGGGCGATCTCGGCGGCCACCCACCCGATCCGGCGGATGTTGGTCTCGCGGTCCTCGCGCGAGAAGGTCAGGCCCGCGCTGAGGTTGCGGCGTACGACGTCGCCGTCGAGGCTCGTCACGGTCCGCTCGCCGGCTTCGAGGACCAGGTCGTTCAGGGCTTGCGCCAGGGTCGACTTCCCCGATCCCGACAGGCCGGTGAAGAACACCACCACCCCGCGCTCCGCGGGCTGGTCGGCGTCGACCACGACGGCTACCGGGTCGGGGAGCTCACCCTCGCCGACCGGCGCGATCACCTCACCGGGTGCGTAGTTGCCGACGACCCGCTGGCCCAGGGCGTGATCGGCCTCGCCGTCACCGTGCGAGGGCAGCGGCACGGCGACGACGTGCGCGTCGCCGAGCAGCGACGCCGCGGCCAGGCTCGCCCGCACCAGTCCGACGCCCGTGACGCCCTGGGGCGTTCCGGTGCCGACGAGGGCGAGGAGAACGACGGGCCGGCCGGCCCGCGCCTTCTGGATCTGTGCGACGTCGATCTCGGTGAGCGGTCCCGCGACCGCGACGGTCAGCGCCTCCGGGTGCTGTGCCCGCACGTCGGCCGGTGACAGGTGCAGCCGCCGGAAGGGACCGTGCGACGGTGTGCCCAGTGGCTCGAGGCCCGACGCGGAGAGCCGGGCGAGGGGCAGGCCCTCCGGGTCGACGAGGTCGACGGCATCGGCGTCGGCCAGTGCCTCGGGAAGCGCCAGGCCGACCGGACCGTCGTCGAACGTCCGCTGCGGCGCCAGGGCGCCGCTCAGCAGCAGCTCGAGGTCGTCGAGCTCGCGCTGCGTCGGGCAGTACTGGGGCGCTGGCACCGGGCAATCGTGCCAGACGCGCGACCTGGCCGACGGTGTCGCGACAGGTCTGGACGTGCCGGCTGGAGACCCTGAGGCCGGGAGGCCCGAGATTCAGGGTCGGGGCAGGGCGACACCCGATGTGCGGGCCTGCCACGAGGGCGCACAGTGGAGTTGTCGGGGAGACGCCTCGACAATGTCCGAAGGAAGTGCAGTGATGAACGACGTCCACCAGAGTCTCGCCCGGAACGGTCTGGTCCGTCCGCAGCAGGGGCGGGTCCTCGGCGGAGTGTGCGCGGGCCTCGGCCAGCGCTTCGGCATCACGCCGTGGACTGCACGGATCCTCTTCGTGCTGCTGTTGATGGTCATCCCCGGCAGCCAGATCCTGATCTACCCGGTCCTGTGGATCCTGATGCCGTCGGCGGAGTCGCTGAGGGTCCCTCCGGGGTCGCCCTCGCCGACAGCCTGACCTCAGAGCACGGGGCGGACACCACCGACCACGACTCCGCCGCCCAGCAACAGCGCCTCACCGGTACGCCGGACCGCGTCGGTGTCGACCCCCGGCTCGGTGTCCACGCCGAGGTGCCTGAGGAGTCCGGCCATCACGACCGGCCGGGCGCGGGGGGCGCCGTCGTCGGTCTTGACGGCGAACGCCCGACCGTCCGGGAGCGCCACTGCGTAGCAGGACTCGGCGCCGGCCTTGGCGATCGCGCCCGGCATCGCCCGCAGCAGCGCACACTCGTCGCGGTGGGACCCGGAGACGTACTCGGGGTGGGAGCGGATTGCGGTGGCGACCCGCCGCTCCTCCGGTCGGTCGCTGGTGGCCAGCCGCGCGAACGCCCGCGCCAGCCCGACGAGCGAGGTGCTGAGCAGTGGCGCGCCGCAGCCGTCCACGGCGACGTGCTCGACGTGTTCCCCGGTCAGGTCGCTGAAGGTCGTGGCGATCGACTGCTGCAGCGGATGCGTCGGATCGAGATAGGTCTCGGTCGGCCATCCCTGGACGACGCAGGTGGCCAGCATGGCGGCGTGCTTGCCCGAGCAGTTCATCTGCAGAGCCGTCCGGCCGCCACCGGAGCGGATCAGCTGGTCGCGCACCGCGTCGTCGAGCGGCCAGTCCGGTGGGGTGTGCACCTGCGACTCGTCGAGACCGGCGGAGGCGAGGATGCGACGGACCCCGGCCACGTGGAAGTCCTCCCCCGAGTGGGATCCGCAGGCGAGCGCCAGCAGCTCCCCGTCGAGGTCGAGGCCGAGACGGATCATGCCGACGGCCTGGAGCGGCTTGTTGCACGAGCGCGGCAGGATCGGCGTACGGATGTCGCCCCGCTCGTAGCCGACCTCTCCGTCGCTCGTCAGCGCGACCACCGACCCGTGGTGGTGGCCCTCGACGAACCCGGAGCGGACGATCTCGGCAATGACGGGGAGCATGCGCCCCAGCGTAGTGACGCGGAGGCAGGCGTCATTCGCCGCCGTTGCAGGCCGCTTGCTAGCACCCCCGGGTCGCAGAAACCCCCGCCGGGTAAGGGATCTGTGACTGTCGTCACCGGCGCGGGGGTTGCATGTGCTAGCAATAGTTAGCACAATGGAGTTGTGCCGAAGAAGTCCAAGGTCGGGATGACCGTCGAGTCGCTCGGGAGCTACCTGCGAGAGCAGCGGGTCGCTGCCGAGCTGTCGCTGCGGCAGCTCGCGGAGCAGGCAGGGGTCTCGAACCCCTACCTGAGCCAGATCGAGCGCGGTCTGCGGCGGCCGTCGGCGGAGGTGCTCCAGGCGCTGGCAAAGGCGCTGCGGATCTCCGCCGAGCAGGTCTACGTGCAGGCGGGGATCCTCAGCCCCGACGACGACCAGGTTCGCTCCGTCGAGCTCGCGATCCTGGGTGACCCGATGCTCTCCGAGCGGCAGAAGCAGGCGCTGCTGGAGGTGTACGAGTCATTCCGGGCCGAGTCCACGCGCACACGCTCCTCGGCGACGAGGTGCTACGCCCCCACAGACGTCGAGGCCGGAGACCCCGGCCAGGCGACCACAACCGAAGGAAACTGAGATGGCAAAGACCCAGTTCAACGCCGAGCAGTTCAAGACCGAGGCCGTGAAGCCGCTGTACGCCGTCGCCGGCGCGACCGAGCTCGCTGTCGAGCTACGCCCGCGGCTACGCCACCGAGGCCCAGAAGGCCACCCAGGAGCGCTTCACCGAGGTGCAGACCCGCGATGTCCGACGTCCAGACCCGCGTGCAGAAGGTCGACTTCGACACCAAGTAGCTCCAGACGCAGGCCAAGACCCGCGTCGAGCAGCTGCAGGCTGACGCCAAGGACGCGCAGGCCAAGTTCGAGGCTCGCGTGACCGAGCTCCAGAAGGAGGCCAAGGACTTCCCGGCCAAGTTCGAGGCGCGGCTCAACGACGCCCTCGAGGAGCTGAACAGCACCTACGCCGAGCTGCCGGCCCGTGGCGAGAAGTTCGTCGCCGCGGTCCGCAAGGACGGCGTCAAGGCCGTCACCGCGGTCAAGCCGGCCAAGAAGGCGGCTGCGAAGAAGGCTCCGGCCAAGAAGACCCCGGCCAAGAAGGCCACCGCCAAGAAGGCCTCCGGCCAAGAAGGCCTCCTGACCGACACGGCGTGGCGCGTCCTCACGACGCGTGACTGCCAGCGCGCGACCCCCGGGCTCCGGCCCGGGGGTCGCCGCCTTTCGGGGCGTTGACCGCTCGAAGGGCCCGCGATTTCGGGTCTCGAAGGTCTCAGTACGCCGGACGTGGGCGCGCAAGGGCCCTAGGGTTGGCCCGTGCATGTCGTCTCGCGTACGAGTCAGGCGTGCTGCTCGCTCTTCTTCCTGGTCCTGCTCGCTGGTGAAGGTCTGGGCGATGGTCGACGCGGTCATCCGACCCTCGGCCGGCGTACCTCAGCCGCGGACAAGCTCACCAAGACCGGCGTGGCTGTGGATCCTCGGCCTCAGCCTCGCAGCGCACATCGTGTTGCCGAGCCCGCTGAACATCTTGTCGCTGGCCGGCACGGTCGCAGCGTTCGTCTACCTGCTCGACGCAAGCCGGCGCTCGCCTCGGTGACCCGGCGTCGATGAGCGACGCGCTGTCGGAGGACGGTGACGAGTCGCTGGCGGAGCCTGATCCGTTCCCGGAGCCGACGCCGCTGGACGAGGCGGCACCCGGCCAGCAGCGCACGGCTCAACCAGCGCGATCCGGCAGATGCTGCGTCGGCGTCTTCCTGCTCGACGCCGGCGTCCTGTTCGTCACCTCGGTGCTGGCCTGGTACTGGCAGGGCTCGGTCGACAATGTGGTCGGGCAGCGAGCCGCCGTACCCGTTCCACTGGGCGCCGCTGCTCGGTCCCGGGACTGATCGTCGCCTGGCTGCTGATGCTGGTCGTGCTCGGCGCGTACCGCACCCGCAACTACGGCACCGGCTTCGAGGAGTTCCGGGCGATCGCGATCGCCTCGCTGATCGACCTTCGGCGGTGGCCTGCGTGGGCGGGTTCCTCGTCCGTACAACCAGCCGACCCGCGGCTACCCGCTGATCTTCTTCCTGCCCTCGGCACGCCGCTGCTGCTGCTGGTCCGCTACATCGACCGGCAGACCCTGCACAGCGCGCGGCAGCAGGGACGGCTCGCGATCAGGATGATCGCGCGTCGGCTCGCCGCAGCGCGATCGCCGAGCTCGTCGAGGTCCTCGGCCGCGCGCCGTGGATGGGCTACCGGCTCGTCGGCATGTGCGTGCCGGGCGGCGCAGACCACGCTCGAGACTCGGCGTACCCGGTCTTCGGCGACATCGACGACGTCCGGCAGGTCGCGATCGACTCGGGTGCCGACGGCGTCATCGTCGCCGGCGGCTCGTACTCCTCGGCCGCGGACCTGCGTCGGCTCGGCTGGGCGCTGCAGGGCCTCGACCTCGACATGCTCGTGGTCCCGTCGCTCACCGACATCGCCGGCCCGCGGGTGCACATGCGCCACGTCGCCGGGCTGCCGTTCGTGCAGGTCGAGGAGCCGCAGAGCGACCGCGCCGGCGGCTGGACGAAGCGCGCCTTCGACCTGGTCGCGGCCTCGATCGTGGTGCTGCGTCCTCTCGCCGCTGCTGCTCGTGACCGCGCTGCTCGTCTGGCTCCAGGACCGCGGCCCGATCTTCTACCGGCAGACCCGGGTCGGCGATCCACGGCAACGAGTTCGAGATGGTCAAGTTCCGCTCGATGGTGGTCAACGCCGAGGCGCTGCGCGCCGAGCTCGACGCACGCACAACGAGGTCGACGGCGTGCTGTTCAAGATGACCAACGACCCGCGGATCACCCGCGTTCGGCCGGTTCATCCGCAAGTTCTCGATCGACGAGCTGCCGCAGCTGATCAACGTCTTCAAGGGCGAGATGAGCCTGGTCGGCCCGCGGCCGCTGCTGCCGGCCGACGTCGAGCAGCTACGAGAAGGACACCCACCGGCGGATGCTGGTCCGGCCCGGGCATGACCGGGCTGTGGCAGGTCTCCGGCCGGTCGGACCTGTCCTGGGCCGAGGCCGTCCGGCTCGACCTCTACTACGTCGACAACTGGTCGATGGTGATCGACCTGGTGATCATGGTGAAGACCGTCAAGGCGGTGCTGGTCTCCGAGGGCGCCTACTGACGGCCCGACGTCGAGCCCGTCGAGCCGCGTGCGGCATCTCGACAGGCTCGTTGTCCGGATCGGCGCACGAGGCGACTGCCTACGATGGTGCCACCGCCGAGAGCAAACAGGAAGGGCGCTCGATGTCGTCGTACGCACGCGTGTGCGGCGCGCTCGCGACGGTGCTGACGCTGACGGCAGGGTGCTCGGGCGGCGCACTGCCGAGCTGCGGCACGGCTCGGGCTCGAAGACCCCGGCTTCGGGTGAGCTGGCCGAAGGCACCTGCTGGACCGACACGAAGCTGGGCGCTGACCCCCAGGACGTGCTCCGGCTGTCCTCGGCGTACGACGTGCCCTACTTCGTCGCAGCCCACGCCCTCGCGGCCGGCCCGCGTTCTCCCGGTCGCTCGACTGCGGCAAGGACCACGCGGTCGAGGTCTACAAGGTGGTCGCGGCTGCCGAAGCTCGACCGGCGGCTGACCGACTACGCGGCGCTGCTGCGGACGTCGACGCCGCTCTACGCGACGGTCGCGAGGAGCGTGGCCCAGGCCTGCATGAACCGGGCCGCTGTCCGACGCGGTGAGCCAGGCCGGGCTGCCGAGCGCGGTGATGTCCCCGGCGCTTCCGGAGGCCGCGTCCCTGGGCTGGGCGCCGCCGCCGCCGGACCGGTGGTCGAAGGGACAGCGCGTGTCTACGCGTGCACCTTCACCTGGAGCACCCGCGGCCCACGCGGTACAGCTCGATCCTCACCAAGCACTTCCCGACCGGCGACCGCACCTGCATCGACACCCACGCCTTGTTGTACGTCGACTGCGCCCGCAAGCACGATCGCGAGCGGATCGCTGTCATCGAGGCGAGGGAGGCCGTCGCGACCGGTGACTTCCCCGGCCCCCAGGCGATCCGCAAGGGTCCCAGCGGGCGCTACCTCGTCGTCGCGGGACGCTCGCTACCGCAAGCTCGACCCGCGTGCACGGCGTACCTCCGGGCGGTGTCGACGACGAAGAAGCTCACCGGCGTCGCCGAGATCGACGTCGACGAGTGGCCCGCTCCCGGCGGCTCCTACCCGGTCGACTGCGAGGCGGACACCCGCGCCGGACCAAGAAGTCCGTGGTCACCGAGGGCTCGGTCTACGACCGCTAGCTATGCCTGCGCGAGCGCTCGCGCCCGGGCCGCTGACTTCGCGCGGTCGTTCGGCACTGAGATGCGACCTTGCGGATCCGGACCGCGTCCGGGGTGACCTCGACACACTCGTCGTCGCGGCAGAACTCCAGGCACTGCTCGAGGCTGAGCTTCTTCGGCGGGATCAGCTTCTCGAAGTTGTCCGAGGTGGAGGAGCGGACGTTGGTCTGCTGCTTCTCCTTGGTGATGTTCACGTCCATGTCGTCGGCCCGCGAGTTCTCCCCGACGATCATGCCTTCGTAGACCTCGGTCGTCGGCTCGACGAACATGATCCCGCGCTCCTGCAGGTTCGTCATCGCGTACGCCGTGGCCGCGCCGGAGCGGTCGGCGACCAGCGAGCCCTGCGACCGGGACTTGATCTCGCCGGCCCACGGCTCGTAGCCCTCGGAGATGTGGTGCGCGATGCCGGTGCCGCGGGTCTGGGTGAGGAACTCGGTGCGGAAGCCGATCAGGCCGCGCGAGGGGACCAGGAACTCCATCCGCACCCAGCCGGTGCCGTGGTTGGTCATCTGCTCCATCCGGCCCTTGCGCACCGCGAGCAGCTGGGTGATCGCGCCGAGGTGCTCCTCGGGGGCGTCGATGGTCAGGCGCTCGGTCGGCTCGTGCAGCTTGCCGTCGATCTCCTTGGTGACCACCTGCGGCTTGCCGACGGTGAGCTCGAAGCCCTCGCGGCGCATCTGCTCGACGAGGATCGCCAGCGCGAGCTCGCCGCGGCCCTGGACCTCCCAGGCGTCGGGACGCTCGGTCGGCAGGATCCGCAGCGACACGTTGCCGACCAGCTCGCTGTCCAGCCGGTCCTTGACCAGGCGGGCGGTGACCTTGGTGTTCTTGGTCGGGCCCTGCCGGCCAGCGGCGAGGTGTTGGTGCCGATCGTCATCGAGATCGCCGGCTCGTCGACGTGGATCAGCGGCAGCGCGACCGGGTTCTCGGGGTCGGCCAGGGTCTCGCCGATGGTGATGTCCGGGATGCCGGCGATGGCGACGATGTCACCGGGGCCGGCGGTCTCGCCGGGCTTGCGCTCGAGGCCCTCGGTGACCAGCAGCTCGGTGATCTTGACGGTCTTGGTGGTGCCGTCGCGCTTCATCCAGGCGACGTTCTGGCCCTTCTTCAGGTGGCCCTCGTGGACCCGGACCAGGGCGAGCCGGCCGAGGAACGGGCTGGCGTCGAGGTTGGTGACGTGCGCCTGCAGCGGGGCGCCCTCGGTGTACGTCGGCGCGGGGATCGTCTCCAGGATCGTCTTGAACAGCGGCTCGAGGTTGTCGCCGTCGGGCATCGTGCCGTTCTCCGGAGCGGTCAGCGAGGCGATGCCCGCGCGCCCGGAGGCGTAGACGACCGGGAAGTCCAGGGCGTCCTGGCTGTGCGACTCGTCGAGCAGGTCCATGAACAGCTCGTAGGTCTCGTCGACGACCTCGGCGATGCGGGCGTCGCCCCGGTCGGTCTTGTTCACCACCAGGATCACCGGCATGTCGGCGTTGAGCGCCTTGCGCAGCACGAAGCGGGTCTGCGGCAGCGGGCCCTCGGAGGCGTCGACGAGCAGCACGATGCCGTCGACCATCGACAGGCCGCGCTCGACCTCGCCACCGAAGTCGGCGTGGCCGGGGGTGTCGATGATGTTGATCGTCATCGGCTTGCCCTCGGCCGCCGGTCCGGCGTAGTGCACGGCGGTGTTCTTCGCGAGGATGGTGATGCCCTTCTCGCGCTCGAGCTCGCCGGAGTCCATCGCCCGCTCGGCCGACCCCCTCGGCCTGGTGCGCGGTGAACGCTCCCGCCTGGAGCAGCATGGCGTCGACCAGGGTGGTCTTGCCGTGGTCGACGTGCGCGACGATCGCGACGTTGCGCAGGTCGGAACGGGTGGTGGTAGGCCATGCGCGGTGGAGGCCTTCCGGGCAGGGGTGAGACAGGTCTCGTTAACGACTGGGGCGTGCGTCGAACGACGACCGGCCGAAGTCTATCGTGAGTCTCGTGCCATCCTCGCCACGCAGCCCGATCCACGCAGCCACCGAGCCCGTTCCGGGTGCTGTTCGTGTGCATCGGGAACGTCTGCCGCTCGCCCGTCGGTGAGCGGCTGCTCGCTGCCCGGCTGCCGACCGACCGGTTCGACGTCTCCAGCGCCGGCGTCGGCGCGATGGTCGGCTACGCGATGAGCAAGTACGCCGCCGCGGAGCTCCGCGGCTACGGCGGCGACCCGACCGGCTTCGCCGCGCGGCAGCTGAGCGCCGGAGCATGATCGAGGCTGCCGATCTCGTGCTCACCGCGACCCGTGAGCTGCGCTCGCAGGTGCTCGCGGAGGTCGCCGGGAGCGCTGCGGCGTACGTTCACGATCCTGGAGTTCGCCGCCCTGGCTCGAGGAGGCTGACGAAGGCTCCCCGGAGGAGCTGGTGAAGTGGGCCGGCGTCCACCGCTCGCGCGGTGGCCGGGATCGAGCAGGACGTCCCCGACCCGTTCCGGCGCGGTGCCGAGGAGCACGCGCGCTGCGGCCCAGGCGATCGACGCCGCCATCCAGCAGATCGCCAAGGGCCTCGACCGGTGAGCCGCGGGCCGGATCGTCGGCGTCGCCGTGGCCGTGCTCGGCCTGGCGGCCTCGCTCGCCGCGGCGCCGCCGCTGTCCGAGGGCTCGCCCGACGCCGCCGGCGCGACCTTGGTGTCGTCGACGCCGGCCGCCCGGTCCGGCGCCCTAGCCGCTGGCCGGGGTCCGGATCGCCCTCGATCCCGGTCACCAGCTGGGCAACCACAACTTCCCCGCGGAGATCCGTCAGCTGGTGCCGGCCGGCGGGTTCACAAGCCGTGCAACACCACCGGCACGAGCCACCAACGGCGGCTATCCCGAGGCGACGCTGAACTTCCGGATCGCCCGCCTGGTCAGGGCGCGGCTCGAGTGCGCTCGGCGCGCAGGTCTTCCTGACCCGCACCAGGAACAGCGAGTAGCTCTGGGGACCGTGCGTCAACATGCGCGGCGAGTTCGGCGCGAAGGTGCACGCCCAGCTGACGGTCAGCCTGCACGCGGACGGCGCCGGCCTCCGGGTCGTACGGCTTCCACGTCATCGCCCCGAAGAAGCGCAGCCCGTGGACCACCGACATCGCCCGACCGTCCCGGCGGCTGGCCCGCGCCCTGCGGTCGGGCTTCGACGCCGTCGGGATCGCCCGGTCGACGTACGTCGGCAACGGCACCGCGCTCTCCATCCGCTCCGACCTCGGCACCCTCAACCTCTCCGACGTCCCCGTCGCCATGATCGAGATCGGCAACATGCGCAACGCCTCCGACGCCCACCGGATGACCACGAAGAAGGGCCGGCATCGCTACGCCCACGCGGTCGTCCGCGGGATCCGCCTCTACCTCGCCTTGTGAGGTCGAGGTTTCACAACCTGGGTTGTGAAACTTGCGCTTCCCGACCGAAATTTCAGTCGGGAAGCGTCAGTTTCACAACAGAAGTTGTGAAACCTGTCCACTCACGGTCGAAGATCGGGCCGCGGTGCAGCTGGTGCTGGGCGGCCTGGGCGACCGGGCGGATGACGAGCTCGTCGACGTTCACGTGCCGGGGGAGGGTGGCCACCCAGCGGATCGCCTCGGCGACGTCCTGGGCCACCAACGGCTCGTCGACATCGGCGTAGATCGCGTCGGCCCGCTCCTGGTCGCCGAACCGGGCCTTGAGGGAGAACTCCTCGGTGCGCACCATGCCCGGGGCGATCTCGGTCACCCGGATCGGCTCGCCGTTGAGCTCCAGGCGCAGCGTCTGGCTCAGCGCGTGCAGGCCGTGCTTGGCGACCGCGTAGCCGCCGCCACCGGCGTAGACGCCGCGACCCGCGGTCGACCCGAGGTTCACCACGACCGCGGCGGATGCCGCGCGGAGCGCGGGGAGGAGCGCCTGGGTCACCCGCAGGGCGCCGAGCACGTTGACGTCGTACATCTGCTGCCAGTCGGCAGCCGCCGTGTCCTCGATGCGGTCGAGCCCGACGGCACCGCCGGCGTTGTTCACCAGCACGTCGACGTGCGGCCCGGCCGCCTCGGCGAGCGCCCGCGACGTCGTCCTCGGAGGTGACGTCGCAGGTGACGGCGACCCCGCCGATCTCCTCGGCGAGCGCCGCCGATCCGGTCGCTGCGACGTGCCGCGCAGACCACGCGTGAAACCCTCACGCGCGAGCGCCCGCGCGGTGGCCGCGCCGATGCCGCTGCTCGCTCCGGTGACCACCGCGACCCGGGCTGTCGGATCGGTCACGGCAGGGCCTCCTGTGGCGGTCGCGAGGGACTCGGGCCATCATCCTTCCATGAGTCCTCGACTGCTGGCTGCACTCCTCGGCACCGTAGGCGGGCTGCTGCTCGGAGCAGCAGGGGGGCTGTCCTTCCTGGCACACAAGTCGCCCGACTGGCACGGGACGCTCGCCGTCGCCGGGTACGCGGTGACGGTTGCCGCGCTGTGCGTGACGGGGTACGCACTGGTCACCCACGCCCCGATCTGGCTCCGCGTCATCGTGTCGGTGGCGTTCCCGCTCCTCGCGGCGTCGGTCTGGCAGGTCGTGGACCAGACGATCGACGACCGGGTCGACGGCTGGAAGGGCGCGGCGAGCACGCACGTCCTCGGTGGGGTGATCGTGCTCGTGGTCGCGCTCCTCGCGCTCCGGCGCGGAGCCGACGACGGGGCGGGGTCCTACGAGCCCACCCATCACCGGTGAGGCTCCCCCGGGCCCGGTTCCGGCGACGGTCGGGGAATGGACGACCCGAGGCGGTGGTTGTGCCTGCCGGAGGTATGCCTGTGTTGCCAGAGGAGTACGCCGCCGGGACCGGTACGCCGGACCCGCAGCCGCTGCGACGCCTGGCGATGATCAGCTGCACACCTCGCCCCTCGACCAGCCGGGCACCGGCGATGCGGGCGGCATGAACGTGTACGTCACCGAGGTCGCCCGCCGGCTCGCGCAGCGCGACATCGAGGTCGACATCTACACCCGCGCCACGGCATCGAGCCAGCCCGCCGAGGCGCCGATCGCGCCTGGCGTGAACGTGCGGCACATCGTCTCCGGCCCGTTCGAGGGACTGGCGAAGGACGACCTCCCGGGCCAGCTGTGCGTCTTCGCCCGCGAGGTGCTGCGCACCGAGGCCCAGTTCGACGTCGGCCACTACGACGTCGTGCACAGCCACTACTGGCTCTCCGGCCAGGTCGGGGCCCTGGCGCGCGATCGCTGGGGCGTGCCGCTGGTGCACTCGATGCACACCATGGCCAAGGTCAAGAACGACCTGCTCGCCGAGGGCGACACCCCCGAACCACAGGTCCGGGTGATCGGCGAGGAGCAGGTGGTCGCCGCGGCGGACATGCTGATCGCGAACACCGTCGACGAGGCCAAGGACCTGATCAACAGCTACGACGCCGACCCGGCGCGTGTCGAGGTCGTCCACCCCGGCGTCGACCTCGACGCGTTCCGCCCGGTGCCGATGCTCGACGCGCGCGCCCGGCTCGGCCTGCCACTGGACTCCGAGGTGCTGCTGTTCGTCGGCCGGATCCAGCCCCTCAAGGCGCCCGACATCCTGCTGCGTGCCGCGGGACGAGCTCCTGCGCCGCGACCCCTCGCGCCGCTCGCGGCTCGTGGTCGCGGTCGTCGGCGGTCCGTCGGGCTCCGGCCTCGAGCACCCGACCGCTCTCGCGGACCTCGCCGACGACGCTCGGCATCGCAGACGTGGTGCGGTTCGTCCCACCGGTACGCCGCGACGAGCTGGTCGACTGGTACGCCGCTGCGACGCTGGTGTGCGTGCCGTCGTACAACGAGAGCTTCGGCCTGGTGGCCGTCGAGGCCCAGGCTGTCGGCACGCCGGTGGTCGCGGCTGCGGTCGGGGGCCTGACGACGGCTGTGGTCGACGGCCGGTCCGGGTTGCTCGTCGCCGGCCACGACCCGGAGGACTACGCCCGGGTCTTCGAGAAGGTCATCGACGCACCGGGTCTGCGGGCCGCGCTGTCGGTGGGGGCGATCGCCCAGGCCGCCGATTTCAGCTGGGACCGCACCGCCGACGCGACCGTCGACGTCTACACCCGCGCCGTCGCGCTGATGTCCGCCGAGCTGGTCCGGTGACCGAGGCGTCGGAGCAGGAGCAGGCCGCCGAGGTACTCCGCGCAGCTCTCGCCGAGGGGGGTCTGGACTGGGAGGAGAGCAGCGATGGTGTCTTCGACGTCGTCCTGCCCGGCCAGCGCAAGCTGCAGACGCCGGTGCGGCTCGAGGTCGGACCGCACGCGCTGAGCGTGCATGCGTTCGTGTGTCGCAAGCCCGACGAGAACTTCGAGGCTGTCTTCCGCTGGCTGCTCGAGCGCAACCTGAAGATGTTCGGGGTGGCCTTCGCCCTCGACGCTCTCGGCGACATCTTCCTCGACGCCCGGTTGCCCTTGTCCGTCGTGACGCCCGCCGAGGTCGACCGGCTGCTCGGCTCGGTGCTGACCTACGCCGACGAGTCGTTCAACCAGATCCTGGAGCTGGGCTTCGCCTCCTCGATCCGCAAGGAGTGGGAGTGGCGGGTCTCGCACGGCGAGTCGACCGCCAACCTCGAGGCGTTCCGCGGCTGGCTCGACCAGCCTGAGGGCTGAGGGGCTCATTGGCCGGATCTCGGGCCACGACGGCCGAAAACCGCGTGTCACCGGGCGACGCGCTCGTCTAGATTCCATCGGTGACCAGCACCCAGGCTCCCACTCCGATGGCGTCGACCGGCAGTTCCGGATGGCTGCCGGTGGCCGCACTGAGCGTGACCCTGGTGCTCTGGTCCTCGGCGTTCGTCGCGATCCGGCACCTGGGCCACGACGTGACGCCGGGGGCGCTCTCGCTGGGGAGGTTGCTCGTCGCATCGCTCGCGCTGACGCTGCTGCTGGCGCGCAGTCGACGGCTGCGGCTCACCCGGGACGAGGTGGTCCTGCTCGTGCTCTGCGGCGTCGCGTGGTTCGGTGTCTACAACATCGCCCTGAACGACAGCGAGCGCCGGATCGACGCGGCGACCGCGGCGATGCTGGTACAGATAGGCCCGATCGTGGTCGCGCTGCTCGCGGCGCTCTTCCTCGGCGAGCGTCTCACCGGGTGGCTGCTCGCCGGCATCGCGATCGCCTTCGGCGGCGTCGTCGTGATCGGCTCGCGCGATGCACGGCGAGGGCGGGTCCAACCTGACCGGCGTTCTCCTCGCGCTGCTGGCCGCGGTGACCTACGCGATCGGCGTGGTCACCCAGAAGGTGCTGCTGCGCCGGCTGTCGGGCATCGAGGTGGTCTGCTACGCCTGCTGGATCGGCGTACTGGTCTGCCTGCCGTGGTCGGGCGACCTCGTCGACGTGGTCCGGCGCGGCGACGCTGCCGATCTCGGCTGGATCGGCTACCTGGGGCTGTTCCCGACGGCGCTCGCGTTCAGCCTGTGGGCCTTCGCGTTGCGGCACACCGACGCCGGCAAGCAGGCGATCAGCACGTTCCTGGTCCCGGGCATCACCGCGGTGATGGCGTGGGTGCTTCTCGACGAGGTGCCGCCCGCGCTCGCGTTCGTCGGCGGCGCGCTGTGCATCGTCGGCGTGGTGGTCACTCGGCGCAAGCCCCGCGCGGCCGAGTCCGGCGTGCAAGCCTGACTCATCCTTTCGGTCAGATGCCGCTCCTCCGTTCGGTCATACCTGCACTATTCATACAATTTACGTAGAAAACCGGCACAAACTGGTATCAGCCGTCACGGGGGACGGACCCGAGGGAGCAGGAGAAGGACATGAGCACCTTCAGTTCGATGCAATACACCATCGGGACCGCCCTGGAGCGCGCCCGTGAGGCAGGCAACGCGGTCGAGGTACTCGTCGACGGCCACTGGATCACCGGCTTCGTGGCCGCGAGCGACGGTCTCGGCGTCGTCCTCGACAACCACGGGGTCGAGCACTGCATCGTGCGGCTCGAGGGCATCAAGGCCGTCCGAGTCGCTGCCGAGGCCCCGACGATGTCAGGCGCGCCCGCTGCCGACCGGGAGTCCGACAGCGCCCGGCCGATGCCCGGCCCACGCGTCTTCGCCGCCTGAGTCGCGCTCCCGGAGCACCGCCAGGGTCTCGGCGCACCCGGCATCGACCTTGAGCGTCGCGAACGGGTCACCGCGCGTCTGCCCACGGTTGACGATCACCACGGGGATCCCGCGCGCGGCCGCCTGCTTGACGAACCGCCGCCCACTGAAGACGTGCAGCGACGAGCCGAGTACGACGAGCGCCTCGGCCTCCTCCACCAGACGGCTGCACTCCGAGACCCTTGCGCCCGGGACGCTCTCGCCGAAGAACACGACGTCCGGCTTGAGGACGCCTCCGCACGTCTCGCAGGCGGCGACCACGAACCCCGCTGTCGCGTCGAGGTCGACGTCTCCGTCGGGAAGCAGGCGCACCCCGGATGCTGTGAAGCCGCGGTTGAGCGCGACGAGCCGCTCCTGGAGCGCCGCCCGGCTCGCGCTCCGGTCACAGACGAGGCAGACCACTCGGTCGATCCGGCCGTGCAGCTCGACGAGGTCGCGATGGCCGGCGGCGGTGTGCAGGCCGTCGACGTTCTGGGTGATCAGGCCGCTCACCCGGTCCTCCGACTCGAGCTCGGCGAGGATCCGGTGGGTCGCATTCGGCTCGGCAGTGCCCATCGCCGACCAGCCCAGGAAGCTGCGGGCCCAGTAGCGCTGGCGGGCGGCATGACCGGACCGGAACACCGAGGCCGTCATCGGCGTACGCACCGGAGCCCCGCTGCCGCGATAGTCGGGGATCCCGGAGTCGGTGGACACCCCGGCCCCGGTCAGCACCAGCCAGCGCCGGTCTCCGAGGACCTCGGCCATGCGTGCGGCCGAGAGCTGCTCCACGCTCACGCGCCCAGTATGTCGAGTGGGGGGAAATGCACCGGTGGGAGATGCCGGCTCAGGTCGAGCCGCCGCGGGTTCGCGAGCTCACCCGCGGGCTTCCTCAACCTGTTCGCCTCGACACCGTGCTCGTCCCTCGCAGGCTGCCGGCTCACAAGTCCAGCTTGTAGCCGAGTCCGCGGACGGTGGTGAGCAGGGTGGGCTCGGCCGGGTTCGGTTCGATCTTCGCGCGCAGCCTCTTCACGTGGACGTCGAGGGTCTTGGTGTCGCCGACGTAGTCCGAGCCCCAGACCCGGTCGATCAGCTGGCCGCGCGTGAGCACGCGCCCGGGATTGCGCAGGAACATCTCGAGCAGCTCGAACTCCTTGAGCGGTAGCCGGACGTCCGCTCCGTCGATCGTGACGACGTGCCGCTCGACGTCCATCCGGACAGGTCCGGCCTCGAGCGTCGCGGGCGCCAGGTCGGGCTCGTTGCCGCGACGCAGGACGGCGCGGATCCGGGCGACCAGCTCGCGCGGGGAGTACGGCTTGGTGACGTAGTCGTCGGCTCCGAGCTCCAGGCCGACGACCTTGTCGACCTCCTCGTCCTTCGCGCTCACCATGATCACCGGAACGTTGGAGGTCTGCCGGATCTGCCGGCACACCTCGGTGCCCGGCATCCCCGGCAACATCAGGTCGAGCAGCACGATGTCGGCGCCGGCGCGGTCGAACTCGGTGAGGGCGTCCGGCCCGGTCGAGGCGACCGCGACCTCGAAGCCCTCCTTGCGGAGCATGTAGGAGAGCGCGTCGCTGTAGCTCTCCTCGTCCTCGACCACGAGTACGCGGGTCACGGTTGTCCCTCCATGGTGGGTACCTTCCTCGGCAGGGTCAGCGTGAACGTCGAACCCTGGCCCTCGACGGACCACACCCGGACGTCGCCGCCGTGTGATGCCGCCACGTGCTTGACGATGGACAGCCCGAGACCGGTGCCGCCGGTCGAGCGGTGTCGCGCCGGATCGACCCGGTAGAACCGCTCGAAGATCCGGTCGATCTCGTGGGCCGGGATGCCGATGCCCTGGTCGGTCACGGTGATGTCGACGGTGCTCTCGCCGCCCTTCGCGCCCACGACCACCGTCGAGTTGGCAGGGGAGTACGCCACGGCGTTCGCGACGAGGTTGCCGACCGCGACCGCCACCTGCTCGCGGTTGCCGAGGAGCACCAGGCCCTCCTCGCCGCTGCGCGTCAGGTCGATGCCGCTCGCAGCGGCATCGGTGAGGTTCTCGTCCACCGCCCGCTTCACGATGTCGTCGACCTCCACGGGCAGCGGCTCGTCGAGCGGGTCGTCGCCCTGGAGCCGCGACAGCTCGATGATCTGCTGCACCAGCCGGGCCAGCCGCTCGCTCTCCATGTGCATCCGGCCGGCGAAGCGCTGCACGGCCTCCGGGTCGTCAGCGGCATCGATGACCGCGTCGGAGAGCAGCCGGATCGCGCCAACCGGGGTCTTCAGCTCATGGCTCACGTTGGCCACGAAGTCGCGGCGGATCGACTCGACGCGATGCTCGCGGGTGCGGTCCTCGACGAGCGCCAGCACGAGCTGCGAGCTGAGAGGGGCCACCCGGGCCGAGACGTGCCGGGGCGGCGTACCCGGAGCCCGCTGCATCACGATCTCGGTCTCGCGGATCTGTCCGTCGCGACGTACCTGCCGGACCAGGTCGGCGAGCTCGCGCACAGCGATGCGACGATCGCGCACCAGGCCCATCGCGATCGCGGGGGCCGATGCCTTCAGCACCTGCTCGCTGCTGTCCACCACGAGCACACTGCTGCGCAGCACCGAGAGAACGGCCGCGATGCCCGGGGGCAGCGTCGAGCTCGGCGCCACGTCCGGCCGCGTCTGGGACTCGCTGATCCGCCAGGCGAGCACGACGCCGGCTCCGAGGAACGCCCCGAGCAGGGCGAACAGGAGCGCTTGCGTCGTCGGGCTCACGGCAGTGATCGTACGCAGGGTTTCACCTGCTGTTCGGTCTCCGGCAGTGGCCTTCAAGGACTGTTCGCCACCCGTTCACGATTCGTCGCTCTCCGTTCACCTGGCCCGATTAGCCTTGGGGCCATGCGCGATGCCTACACCGACCAGCTCGATGCGATCCGCGACGACCTGCTCACCATGACCAGGCTCGTCGGGGAAGCGGTGTCCCAGGCGACGCAGGCCCTCCTCGACGGCGATGCCCAGCTGGCCGAGAAGGTCATCTCCGAGGACGATGCCGTCGACGCTCTCCGCGTGCGCATCGAAGAGGAGAGCTTCGACCTGCTCGCGTTGCAGAACCCGGTCGCAGGCGACCTGCGGATGCTGGTGGCCTCGTTGCGCATGGTCAGGGAGTTCGAGCGGATGGGCGACCTGTCGGTGCACATCGCGAAGATCGCCCGGCTGCGCATCCCCGAGGTCGCCGTGCCGGCCGAGCTGGTGCCCGACGATCGCCCGGATGTCCGCCGTCGCCGAGGTGATGGTCGCCAAGGTCGGCCACATCATCGCCGACTCCGACGTCGCCGCGGCCGAGGAGCTCGAGGAGGTCGACGAGGAGATGGACCGGCTCCGCCGCTCGTCCTTCCGCGAGCTGCTGGGCTCGGACTGGAAGCACGGCGTCGAGCCCGCCGTGGACATCGCCCTGCTCGGGCGCTACTACGAGCGGATCGCCGACCACGCGGTCTCGATCGCGCGTCGGGTGGTCTTCCTGGTCACCGGCGAGCAGCCGGCGTACCTGAACGACTGATCCAGGACGCGGCCGCGGTGGCGTGCGGTTTCACAACCTAGGTTGTGAAACGTGCGCTTCGCCGAACGAAATTTCAGTTCGGCATGCCGAAGTTTCACAACAGAAGTTGTGAAACCTCAAGCCCTCAACGCCCCTGGTTCGCCACCGCGGCCGCAGCCGCAGCCGCGGCCTCGGGGTCCAGGTAGCGGCCGCCGGAGACCGTCGGCGCGTGCTGGTCGTCGAGCTCGTAGACCAGCGGCATGCCGGTCGGGATGTTGAGGCCGGCGATGTCCTCGTCGGAGATCTGGTCGAGGTGCTTGACGATCGCGCGCAGGCTGTTGCCGTGGGCCGCGATCAGCACGGTCTGCCCGGCCGCGAGGTCGGGGACGATCGCGGAGTCCCAGTAGGGAAGCATCCGGGCGACCACGTCCTTGAGGCACTCGGTGCGCGGCATCTCGTCGCCGAGGTCGGCGTACCGAGGATCACCGGCCTGGGACCACTCGTCGTCGTCGTCGATCGGCGGCGGCGGGTACGTCGTACGAGCGGCGCCAGAGCATGAACTGCTCCTCGCCGTACTCGTCGCGGGTCTGCTTCTTGTCCTTGCCCTGGAGGGCGCCGTAGTGCCGCTCGTTGAGCCGCCACGACCGACGCACCGGGATCCAGTGCCGGTCGGCGGCTGTCGAGCGCGAGGTGCGCCGTGGTGATCGCACGACGCTGCAGCGAGGTGTGCAGCGACGTCGGGGAGCAGGCCGGCCTCGACCAGCTGCTCACCGCCGCGGACGGCCTCGGCCCGGCCCTTCTCGGTGAGCGCGACGTCGACCCAGCCGGTGAAGAGGTTCTTGGCGTTCCACTCGCTCTCGCCGTGGCGGAGCAGGATCAGCGTGGCCATCGACCCGCCTCGCTGCACTTTGACTTGGTCGGGGAGCTCGAGGGCAGCGGGACGTCGGTGTAGTCACCGGCTGCTGCGACGACCGGAACCTTCATCGTCGTCGGTCTGGCCGCTGCTGAAGCCTAAGGTGAGCTGGACGAACTTGCCGGGCACGATGCCGCGCGCCCTCGAGGGCGACGTCGCCGCTCGTCGGCCAGCCGGGCGTTGCCGCCGGCGGGCACGTCGACGGTGCCCGGGGAGTCCGTGATGCCGCTGCCGCTGACCGAGTCGAGCGTGTCGTCGGCGGTCGTGTCGGTGTTCACGAGCGTGCCCGCGAAGGTGCCGGAGCCGTCGACGCCGCTGACGACGACCGCGTTGAGGACGTAGACGCTCGCCGAGCGGTCGTTGACCCCGACGGCCGGCTGGTAGACCTGATCGGTCTGCTCGTTGAAACCGCAGGCGGTCAGGGCGGGAGCCAGCAGGAGGGCGGCGATCGCGACGCGACGCGGGATCGGGGACTTCACGAGAACTCGGGTCCTCTCGGTACGGCGGATCGGCAACGCGCCGGCGAGCTGCTCGACAGCGCGGCTGCAGCCTACCGTCTCTGCACCGCCCTCACCCTCGGGGTCACCCACGCAGGCCGATGGTGAGAACGGCGACAGCCAGGCTCGCCACTGCAGCCGTGGTGAGCAGGATCGTCAGCACCAGCACGCGAGGTGCGCCGATCCGCAGCGCCATCCGCAGGGGCAGGTTGCGGGCGCCGGACTTGTTGTCGGCGACGAGGTCTCCCAGCGTGGTGACGAAGTGCAGGCAGAAACCCACGGCCGGCCGCGGCCCCGGTGACCGCGCACGGTCGGCGGGTCGCCGTGGACGTCCCGTGCCCCAGCCGCCGTAGGCCAGGAACGCCGGGCAAGAGCCGAAGGTCAGCGTCCAGCCCGACGAAGGAGAACGCCGTCCGGTGCAGCCAGCGGTTGTGCACCCAGCCGATCGGCAGCGTCGCGAGCAGCGCGAGCCCGGCGACCGATGCCGTTAGTACATCGACACCGGCACCGCGAGCAGGACCAGCACCATCATCCAGTAGCTCGCGCTGCTGGCGGGCGACGCGTCCGCACGCGATCGGCTTGCCCGACGGTCTGGGCCCGGTAGTCGTGGTGCTGGTCGCACAGGTCGTTGGAGAGGCCCAGGGACAGCTGGACGGCGAGCACCGCTGCGGCCGACGCCAGGAACTCGCGCTGCGGGCCGGTCCGTCCACCGCCGCGAGCACCCCGATCGACTGCCGCCAGGAACAGCGCCTGCTTCGGGTGGGCGCTGCGGACGCAGGTCCCGCACCCGCCGCCGGACCGCGTGGCCGAAACCGCATCGCTCATGGACGAAAACTATCCTACGGACCGCTGCCGGCGGACGTGGACAGACCGGACAGCGCCTGCTGCGCGTCGTCGCCCTCGACGCACATCGGATCGCTGTCTTGTCAAGCCTCGATTGCGGCTCTGACCTGCACAAACGCGAAATCGACGGGCCGGCTGCGCGTGTTAGACTGGTCACCTTGAAAGGGGTTCACACTGCATATGACTTTCACCGTCGGCGAAACGGTTGTTTATCCAAATCACGGGGCCGCCAGTCATCGAGGACATCGAGATGCGCACCATCAAGGGCGAGGAGAAGCAGTACCTCGTACTCCGCATCGTGGCCCAGCAGGACCTCGTCGTCACGGGTGCCCGCGTGCAACCTCGACCTCGTCGGGGTCCGCGACGTGGTCGACAAGGAAGGCCTGGACCGGGTCTTCGACGTACTTCGTGCGATCGTCCCAGACGAGCCGACCAACTGGTCGCGCCGCTACAAGGCCAACCTGGAGAAGCTGCACTCCGGTGACGTCATGAAGGTGGCCGAGGTCGTCCGCGACCTGTGGCGCCGCGAGCGTGACCGCGGCCTGTCGGCCGGCGAGAAGCGGATGCTCGCCAAGGCGCGCCAGATCCTCGTCTCCGAGCTGGCGCTGGCCGAGCACACCAACGAGGACAAGGCCGAGGCCATCCTCGACGAGGTCCTCGCCTCCTGAGTTCGTCAGCGACGCCCCCGACCTACGCGGTCGGGGGCGTCGTCTGCTCTCCTCACCACGCGCGCGTCTAGGGTTGCGCCGTGGGTGAGGACGCAGCCGCTCGGGCTGGGTACCGGTCGAGGGCCGTGGCTCGCTGCCGTTCGCGCTCGTCCACGGCGAGTCCCTGGTGGCGGCCGCGTCCTGGGCCTGGGCGAGGCCGGCGTCGAGCTGTTCGACGCCTCGGTCACCTTCGCAGCAGGTACGCCGATCCGGTCGGCCGCTGGTCCTGCACGACCCGCTCTGCCCGCTGACGCCGGTCGACTTCATCGTCACCGCGGTGGAGCGAGCCGGCGACACGGGCGCCGTCGTGGTCGGGTACCGGCCGGTGACCGACACCGTCAAGCACGTCGACCGCGGGACGCCTCGGCGAGACCGTCGACCGCAGCGAGCTGCACGCGGTCACCTCGCCGATAGTGCTGCCGGCGGAGGTCGTCTCCGGTCTCGACCACCTCGACAGCTCCGACTTCCCGGCCCTGGTCGCCGACCTGAGCGCTCCGGTCGTCTGGCTCGAGGCACCGCCGCTCGTCGCGACGCGTGCGCGATCAGGCCGACATCGCCGACCTCGAGGCACTCAGTCGCTCGCAGAGATGAGCTCCTCGGCATAACGCGAGGTCCTCGGGGAAGGTGATCTTCACGTTGTGGCGCTCGCCGTGCGACGGCGCGGATCACCACGTCCGGCGTACCGCTCGAGGCAGGCGGCCGTGTCGGTGCCGGTGAACCCGTCCGCCGCCGCCGCGTCGTAGGCGCTGAGCAACGCTCGGGCTCCGAACGCCTGGGGGGTCTGGACCGCGACCAGGTCGTCCGGCGCGCGTGAGCCGTCCGCGCGGTTGAGCTGTCCCGCCGAGACGGCGGGCACCGCGGCTCCGTGCTACGGCCGCCACGTCGATGACCCTCCGGAAGAGGGTCGGCCGAGGCGAGCGGCCGGGCGGCGTCGTGGATCGCGACCACATCGATCTCGCCGGCGTCGACGTCCTGACGGAGCGCTCGCAGGGCCTGGTACTCCGAGTCGTGCCGCTCGGCGCCACCGTCGACGAGCCAGACGTCGTGCGCGCCGAGATGCGGTGCGAGCGCCGCGGCGACCTCGGCACGGTCCTCCGGGCGGACGACCACGACGACCCGGTGGACGCCCTCGACCTCGAGGGCCGTGCGCACGCTGTGCGCGAGCACCGGCGTCCCGTCGAGCCGCGAGCAGGACCTTGTTGCGCTCGGCGCCGACCCGTCGACCGGAGCCGGCGGCGAGCACGACGACCGCCGCACGGGGCCCGGGAGTCGGCGTACCGGTCACAGGTGCGGCCGGACCATCCGGATCAGAGCGCCCGAGACCAGCTCGTCGCGCTCGAGCGGAAGCATGTGCCCGGCATCAGGTACGACGGTCAGCACCGCGCCGTCGACGTGGTCGGCGATCCGGCGCGCGTGCGACGGCGGCGTGAGCACGTCGCGGGTGCCCACGATCACGTGGGTAGGGATGCCGTCGAGGACCTTGAGCGCGTGCGGCGCGGTCGTGGTGCATGCAGTCCTCGTAGAAGCCGACCATCGTGGCCGGCGAGGAGCTGATGATGCCGTCGACGGTCAGGGCGGCGTCGGCGAGCCGCATCGGGCGGCCGAACAGGAAGCGACTGACGACCCGGCGCTCGATGATGGGCGCCCGGCGACGGGCCCGCTTCGTCAGGGTCCGGGAGCGGAAGGCGAGCACGCGGGGGATCTGGGAACGCACGAACCTGCCCATCTCCGGGAGTCCGAGGGTGACCGTGTGGAGCTCGCCGGAGCAGGTGGCGACGAACGCCGTGCCCACGACGCGCTCGAAGATCTCGGGGCGCTGTTCGGCGAGCGCCATGATCGTCATACCGCCGATCGAGTGCCCGCCGACCACGAGCTTGCCGTCCGGGGCGTGCATCTCGATCACGTCCGCCATGTCGCGGGCGAGGTGCTCGATGGTGCAGGCGCGCTTCGGCGCGACGTCGGAGCCGCCATGGCCGCGATGATCCCAGGTGACGATCGCGGATCCGGTGGCCGAACTCCCGCTGCAGGGCACGGACCTGGTAGTGCCAGTCCGCCTGGTTGAGAGTCCAGCAGTGCGCGAGCACCACCGTCACCGTCACGTCCTCGGGGCCGTAGGTGCGGACGTCGAGCTCGAGCCCGTCGAAGGTCCTCATGGAGATAAGTGTGCCCTCCGGTAACAGGAAACTGTGGAAATGTGGTCCACCTGACAATCCGCCGAGGCGGCGCGTTGTGGCTCCTTGGGTGCGCCGAGGCGGCGCGTAGTTGCTCCTTGAGTACGGCCGAGTCGGCGCGTTGTTGCCTGGGCGGGAGTGGACCGACGCTGCGTCGTGATGGGTACTTGGGATCCGGAACCGTGCGCAGTTTCGGCCGGTGTCAACGGCAACGAAGTGGCGCCTCGGCACTTCTGGGCGGCAACAAAGTGACGCCTCGGCGGGTGTCAGCGGCAACAAAGTGAAGCCTCGGCGGGGGTCGGTCAGCCCACGTGGCCGGGGCGGACGAGCAGGGCCGTGGCGACCGCGGCCAGGCCCTCTCCGCGACCGGTCAGACCGAGGCCGTCGGTGGTGGTGGCCGAGATCGCCACCGTGATGCCGTGCCGCTGGGACAGGCGCTCCTGGGCTTCCGCGCGCCGGGCCCCGAGGCGGGGGCGGTTGCCGATCAGCTGGACCGCGACGTTGCCCACCGACCAGCCGGCGTCGCCTACGCGACGGAGCGTCTCGGCCAGGAGCGCATCACCGGCGGCGCCGGCCCACGCCGGGTCCGACGTACCGAAGTTGCTGCCGAGGTCGCCGAGCCCGGCTGCGGACAGCAGCGCGTCGCAGGCGGCGTGCAGCACCACGTCGCCGTCGGAGTGACCCTCCGGGCCGACGCCCTCGTCGGGCCAGTCGAGTCCGGCGATGCGCATCGGGCGACCCTCGACGAGCCGGTGTACGTCGGTGCCGATGCCGATCCGCAGGTCCACGCGACGATCATGCCTGACCGACCGCCGTCATGGTGCCGGCGGACCGTCGTCAGCGGATCGTAAGGAACCTCGTTGACGTCATGCGCCACGATGGGGAGGTGAGCAGGGACCGTTCGACTGGCTACCTGGCGCTCGCCGGTGTCCTGACCGGTGTCGCGGGCATCGTCACCAGCCAGGCCACCGTCTGGGCGGCGCAGGCCACGAACTCACCGGTGGAGGCGGTCGCGAGCGCCGTCCGCGACTACACACCCGGCTGGCTGGCGCACCGGCTGATCAAGCTGGTGGGCCATCTCGACAAGCCGCTGCTGATCGCCGGCACCCTGGTGGTGCTCGTGGCGATCTGTGCGGTCACCGGCGTCCTGGTACGGCGCCATCCGCTGCTGGCCGACCTCGTCTTCTTCCTGCTCGCGGTCATCGGTCTGTCGTCCGTCGTCCGGCTCCCGGACTCCGGGGTCGCGTCGGGGCTCGCGGTCGTGGTCGGTCTGGTCACGTGGATCGTGGTGCTACGGGTGCTGACAGCACCGTTGGTCGGCCGCACCGAGGCCATCACCGTGACGGCTCTCCCTGACGGTGGACACGACGCCGACACCCGCAGGGTGTTCCTCCTCCGCGGGGCCGCGGTGGCGATCGTCGTGGGATTCGCGGGTGCGGCCGGCCGGTTCGCGAGTCGCAACCGCCGACAGGTCGAGAAGGCCCGCAGCCTGCTCCGGCTCGACCGGGCGCACCGTGGCGTGGTCCCCGACGGCGCCGACCTGCGGGTGTCCGGGATCGCGCCCTGGCGGACGTCCAGCGACGACTTCTACCTGATCCACACCGGCGTTCTCCCCTCCCGCGATCCTGCCGAAGGACTGGACCCTGCGCATCCACGGCATGGTCGACCGCGAGCTGACGATCAGCTACAGCGAGCTGATCGCACGGCAGTACACCGAGGCGTGGATCACCCTGTGCTGCGTCTCGAACGAGGTCGGCGGTGACCTGATCGGCAACGCGTACTGGTCGGGGGTCCTCATCCGCGACCTGCTGGCCGAGGCCGGCGTCCACGGCGACGCCGACGCGGTGAAGCAGACGTCCCACGACGGCTGGACCTGCGGTACGCCGCTCGCCGCCCTCACCGACGACCGCAACGCGATGCTGGCGATCGCGATGAACGGGCGGCAGCTGCCGATCGAGCACGGGTTCCCGGTCCGGATGGTGGTGCCCGGCCTCTACGGCTACGTGTCCGCGACCAAGTGGCTGGTCGACCTCGAGGTGACCCGCTTCGACAAGTTCACCGCCTACTGGACCGACCGCGGCTGGTCGGAGAAGGGGCCGGTGAAGACGCAGTCGCGGATCGACGTCCCTCGCGGCGGCAGCGGCGTCTCGGCAGGCACGATCCGTGTCGGGGGCAGCGCGTGGGCCCAGCACACGGGCATCGCCCGGGTGGAGTTCCAGGTCGACGGGGGCGCCTGGAAGCTCGCCGAGCTGGGCGGCGTACCCGACCTGGACACGTGGGTGCAGTGGTCCGGCGACGTCGACGTCGAGGCCGGCAAGCACACCCTGGTCGTGCGCGCGACCGACAAGTCCGGCTACACCCAGACCGCGGCGCGAGCCGACGTCGCGCCCAACGGTGCGACCGGGTGGCACACGGTGTCGTTCGAGGCGAGCTGACGCGAGCGCACGGCCAGCCCCTACGCTGCCGCCATGGACCAGGACTTCGCAGACCGATCCGGGGTGGCGCTCGTCGTCGGCGGCAGTGGCGGGATCGGCCGGGCGATCGTCCGCATGCTCGCCGAGCGTGGCAGCGACGTGGTTGCGACCTACCACTCCTCGGCCGACCGGGCGGCCGGAGCGGTCGCCGAGGCGACGGCCTACGGCGCGAGGGCCGAGGCGATCGCGATGGACCTCCGCGACGACGCCGCATGCGCCAAGGCGGTCGAGCGGGTCGTGACGTCGTACGGCGGCCTGCACACGCTGGTGTACGCCGCCGGCCCGCACGTGCCGATGCGGCACCTGAGCAGGGTCACTGCCGCCGAGCTCGCCGAGCAGCTCGACGGTGACGCGACGGCCTTCTTCCGGGCGGTCGCCCCGGCGCTACCCGCCCTGCGCGACGCCGGCGGGAGCGTCGTCGCCGTCACGACGGCCGCGACCAGCCGCTTCCCGATCCGCGACGGACTGTCGTCGGCGCCGAAGGCCGCGGTCGAGGCACTCGTCCGCGCGCTCGCGGTCGAGGAGGGGCG
Source organism: uncultured Actinomycetota bacterium (assembly GCA_963805425.1). GTDB lineage: Bacteria > Actinomycetota > Actinomycetes > Propionibacteriales > Nocardioidaceae > Marmoricola. Next base: position 102,181 of record CAWDUF010000016.1, read on the forward strand.
CTTCGGGGTCCGCGTCAACTGCGTCGGCCCCGGCATGCTGACCGACGGGATGGCCGACCGCCTGATCAGCTCCGGCGAGCTCGACGAGCGCGCCCTCGACGCCGCGCGCGCGAACATCCCGCTGCGCCGTTTCGGCCAGGCCGTCGACATCGCCGAGGCGGTCTGCTTCCTCGCCTCCGACCGGGCGGGCTTCGTCAGTGGGCAGAAGCTGGATGTGGACGGGGGGTATGGGGCCTGAGCCGTCGGTTTCACAACTTCTGTTGTCGAAACTGCCGCTTCCCGAACGAAATCGCATTCGGGAAGCGCAAGTTTCGGTCGGGACCTCACCACGCCTTGACCCCGGCCGGCCGCCCCGGCAGCGCGTGTACGTCGTCGCGCAGCACGTACGCCGTCCCGCCCGACCCGCCGAGCCAGGCCCGCTCGAGCTGCGCCCGGTCATAGACCCGGCGCACGGTCGAGTCGCGAGAGGCGGCCGGGTCCATCACGATCGGGTTGCCGGCCGAGGTGAGTCCGGCCAGCACGACGAGGTGCCCCGAGGACGCGGAGATCGGTGCGCCCGTCAGCTCGCCGCGCGCGAACCTGATCGAGATCACCAGCGGGATGCCGGAGCGCAGGAAGCGCTCGGCCATCCGGAGGTCGGCGAGCCGGGTCACGAACGCGTCGGCGACCCTGTTCGCGCCGACGGCGGTGTTGAAAGGCCAGTTGCCGGTGCCGCGGTAGCCGTAGTCGTAGGTCAGCCGGGCGACCTGGTTGACCCACGGGTCGGCGTACGCGTCGCTGACCCAGGCGTAGGCCGACGCCGACGGCAACCGGCGGTAGTAGCCGAGCACCATCGCCAGCGAGGTCGGTGAGCACCACGCCTCGCCGCCTCCGCCGTACTCGGGGTCCTGGCCGCGGTGGATCATCTGCGAGTAGCCGGGCACTGCCAGCGAGATCTCGCTCGACGACAGCGGCTTCGAGGTCGGGGGCACCGAGGCCGGGGGCAGGGAGACCACCGTCGAGACCGAGGCCACCGTCGGCCCGGCCCGGTCCGGGAGCCGCATCAGCCGGAGCCTCAGCTGGTAGCCAGTCAGCCGCACGCCCGGCCGCGCCTTCACGGTGTCGGTCGCGACGCGGGCGACGGTGTCCGCCTGGCTGCCCGCGCTGGTGCGGCGGAAGGCCCGGTCGCTCTTGGCCCAGCGGCCGACGTCCTTGTACGACGACACGCGGCCGCCCGAGTCGCGCACCCGGACGAGCACCTGGAGCCACGCGCCGCGCGGCGTCCGTGCCGACCACGACGAGATGAGCTCGGTGAACGACTGACCCGGCGGGACCCAGGCCGACGTCCACCGCGACCAGGCGTAACGGACGCCGCCGACCCTGCGGTGGCCGACCACCCCGGACATGGTGAGGGTCCCGTGCGCCGCACTCGTGCCGCGCATCGTGCCGGCCGCGAAGTCGGCGGTGGTCGTGTGCCGGGTCAGCGTGCTGCGCCCGGGTGCGACCGCCGCGAGTCGGGCACGGGTCGGCGCGTCGTTCCGGCCGTGGGCGAGGACGCCCAGCGGCACCACCAGCAGGGTCAGGGCGAGCAGAGAGACGACCACGCGCGGATGGCTGAGGAGTCGTCGAGACACGATCGGAACCACCCGGTCGACGCTAACCCCAGGGGCCCCGGAAGTGCGCAATTTTCACACCGTCGGTGCGTCGGTAGACTCCCCCGGTGACTCTGAGGCTCTACGACACCGCTGCCGGCGACGTCCGCCCGTTCGTGCCGCTGCACGACGGCGAAGTCGGCATCTACGTGTGCGGTCTCACCGTCCAGAGCGAGCCTCACGTCGGCCACGTGCGCTCCGCGGTGAACTTCGACGTGCTGCGCCGCTGGCTGCTCGCCGCCGGCTACGAGGTCACCTTCATCCGCAACATCACCGACATCGACGACAAGATCCTGATCAAGTCCGCCGAGCAGGGCCGTCCCTGGTACAACCTCGCCTACGACATGAGCCGCGAGCTGGCCAAGGCGTACGCCGACCTGCACGTCCTGCCGCCGACCTACGAGCCCGCCGCGACGGCGCACGTGCCCGAGATCCTCGAGCTCATCGGGGTGCTGATCGAGCGCGGCCACGCCTACGCGGCCGAGGACGGCTCCGGCGACGTCTACTTCGACGTGCGGTCCTGGCCCTCCTACGGCGAGCTGACCCATCAGGCGATCGACGACATGGCGCCGGCCGAGGACGCCGACCCGCGCGGCAAGCGCGACCCGCGCGACTTCGCGCTCTGGAAGGGCCACAAGCCCGACGAGCCCGCGACTGCGGCGTGGCCCGCGCCGTGGGGTCGCGGTCGTCCCGGGTGGCACATCGAGTGCTCGGCGATGGCCGGCAAGTACCTCGGCGCGGAGTTCGACATCCACGGCGGCGGCGTCGACCTGCGCTTCCCGCACCACGAGAACGAGCAGGCCCAGTCGCGGGCGGCCGGGCTCGGGTTCGCGTCGTACTGGATGCACAACGCGTGGATCACCACCGCGGGCGAGAAGATGAGCAAGTCGCTGGGCAACTCGCTGCTGGTGCCCGAGGTGCTCAAGCGGGTGCGCGGCATCGAGCTGCGCTACTACATGGTCGCCGCGCACTACCGCTCCCACGTGGAGTTCTCCTTCGAGGCCCTCGACGACGCGGCGGCTGCCTTTCGCCGGATCGAGGGCTACCTCCAGCGCGTCGCCGAGCTGATCGGCGGCCCGGCGAACACTCCCGGTGTCCTGTGCGCCGAGTTCATCGAGGCGATGGACGACGACCTCGGTACGCCCGCCGCGGTGGCCGCGATCCACGACGTCGTCCGCGAGGGCAACAAGCTGATCGTCGACGGTGACTCCGCGGCGCTCCGCGGCAACGCGGCGTCGGTGCACGCGATGCTCGGTGTCCTCGGGCTCGACCCGGCGCACCCGCACTGGTCGGCCGACTCCGGTGGCGCCAACGAGCGTCTGGGACAGGCCGTGGACGTCCTCGTCCGGAGCCTGCTCGACCAGCGTGCCGCCGCCCGCGCGGCGAAGGACTTTGCGACCGCCGACGCGATCCGCGACCAGATCGCCGCGGCCGGCATCGAGGTCGAGGACACCCCGGCCGGACCCCGCTGGTCGATCGGGGGAGCCTGACGATGCCTGGGATTTCGGCAGGCTCGGTTTCGACAGGCTCAACCACCGGATCCGGAAAAGGACACTGACGTGCCAGGCAACTCCTCTCGCAAGGGAGCCATCAAGAAGACCGGCAAGGGCAACCCGACGGCGGGATCGGGCGGCCGGGTCCGGCGCGGCCTGGAGGGCAAGGGCCCGACGCCGAAGGCGTCTGAGCGGCCCTACCACCGTGCCTACAAGGCCAAGAAGAAGGCAGCCAAGGAAGCAGCGGTGCGACCGAAGCGTCGGCCCAAGTCTGGCGACGCCGAGTGGATCGCCGGGCGCAACTCGGTGGTCGAGGCACTGCGGGCCGGCATGCCGGTGAACAGCGTGTACGTCGCCGAGGGCGCCGAGCGTGACGGCCGGCTCCGGGAGGTGTTCGCCACCGCCGCCGAGCGTGGCGTGTCGCTCCTCGAGGTGCCGCGTCCCGAGCTCGACCGGATGACCGCAGGTGCCGTGCACCAGGGACTCGCGGCCCGGGTCCCGGCGTACGAGTACGCCCATCCCGACGACCTGCTCGCGCTCGCCGAGGAGCGCGCGAGAGCCGCCACTGATCATCGCCCTCGACTCGGTCACCGACCCGCGCAACCTGGGCGCCGTGGTGCGTTCCGCGGCGGGATTCGGCGCCCACGGCGTGGTCGTCCCCGAGCGGCGGGCAGCCGGCATGACGGCCGCGGCCTGGAAGACCTCGGCAGGAGCCGCCGCGCGGGTGCCGGTCGCGCAGACCGTGAACCTCACCCGGCAGCTGAAGGCCTACCAGCAGGCTGGCTGCATGGTGGTGGGCCTTGCCGCCGAAGGTGAGGTCGTCCCTGCCCGACCTGGACCTCGCCGACGGCCCCCTCGTCGTGGTCGTCGGCTCCGAGGGGGAGGGCCTCTCCCGCCTGGTCGCGGAGACCTGCGACCAGCTGGTCTCGATCCCGATGAGCTCGTCGCTGGAGTCGCTCAACGCGGGCGTGGCCGCCTCGGTCGCCCTTTATGCGATCTCCCAGAAGCGTCACTGAGCTGACCCCACGACCTGCGGCAACACCAACTAAACCGACTGATCTGAGAGACTTGGTGCATGCGCGTCACTGCCAAGTCCGACTACGCCCTGCGGGCGCTGATCGAGATCGCGCGACGCAGCGACGGTGCCCCGGTGAGTGCGGAGGAGATCGGCCGGCTCCAGGACATCCCGCACGGCTTCCTCCAGGCGATCCTGGCCGACCTGCGACGGGCCGGCGTGCTCGTCGCCCAGCGCGGGCAGTCCGGTGGATGGCGGATGAACAAGGACCCCGACGACGTCACCGTCGCCGACGTGATCCGTGCGGTCGACGGGCCGCTGGTCTCGATCTACGGGCTGCGTCCCGAGGCTGTCGAGTACAACGAGAACGCCGCGGTGCTCCAGCACGTCTGGATCGCCAGCCGGCACTCGCTGCGCGACGTGCTCGAGAAGGTCACCGTGCGGCAGCTCGCCGAGGGCAAGCTGCCGCGATCGGTGAGCAGCCGTACGTCGGACCAGGACGCCTGGCAGCCGCACTGATCGACTGTGGGTGACGAGAGCTGTGGGTGAGCCCGTACTGCCGTTCGACGTACGCCGGGCCGGCGTGCTCCTGCACGTCACGTCGTTGCCTCCGGTCTCGTCGGCCGGCGGCGACTCGAGTGGCGACCTCGGCGACGCGGCGTACCAGTTCGTGGACTTCCTCGCCGATGCCGGCTGCTCGGTCTGGCAGGTGCTCCCGCTGGTGCCGACGCACGACGACGACGGGTCGCCGTACAACGCGCTGTCCACGATGGCGGGCAACCCCGCGCTGATCAGTGCCGACCGGCGCGCCGCCGACGAGCTGCAGAGCGCCGCGGCGATGGACGACCGCACGCAGGGCGACTTCGCGTCGTGGTGCGCTCGTCACGCCGAGTGGCTCGAGCCGTACGTCGAGTTCGTTGCACTGCGCGAGCTGCACGACCACGCTCCGTGGCTCACCTGGCCCGATCGGCTGCGCGACCGTGACCCGCGCGCGGTTGCCGACGCGCTGGCGCCGCACGCCGACCGCGTCCTGGAGCTGCGCTTCGAGCAGTGGGTGTTCTCGCTGCAGTGGGACTCCGTGCGCGAGTACGCCGCGTCGAAGGAGGTGCTGCTCTTCGGGGACCTGCCGATCTTCGTGTCGCTCGACAGTGCCGACGTGTGGGCCTCCCGGCAGCTCTTCCTGCTCGACGAGCAGGGCCGGCCGGTCACGGTGACCGGGTGCCCGCCGGACTACTTCGCCGAGGACGGCCAGCTCTGGAACAACCCGCAGTACGACTGGGCCAGGATGGCCGCAGACGGGTTCGGCTGGTGGCGGCGGCGGATCGCCCGGCAGCGCGAGCTGTTCGACCTGGTCCGGATCGACCACTTCCGCGGGTTCGAGGCGGCGTGGCACGTGCCGGCCGGAGCAGCAACGGCTCGCGACGGCTGGTGGGTCCCGGGACCCGGGTCGGAGATCCTCTCTGCGCTCGTCGACGTCGCGGGCCCCGGCACTCTGGTGGCCGAGGACCTCGGCGTGATCACGCCGGAGGTCGAGGCGCTGCGCGACCAGTTCGGCCTTCCGGGGATGAAGATCCTGCAGTTCGCCTTCGACGGCAACCCGCGCAACCCTTACCTGCCCGGTCGCCACGGCGAGCTGAGCGTCGTGTACACCGGCACCCACGACAACGACACGACCGTGGGCTGGTGGGGCGGCCTCGACGACGCGACCCGGGAGCTGGTCCGCGGCTACCTGGTCGATCACGACCAGCCGATGCCCTGGGCCCTGATCCGGCTCGCCCTCGACTCGACGTCCCTGCTGTCGATCGTGCCGGCCCAGGACCTCCTCGAGCTCGACAGCTCTGCCCGGATGAACACCCCCGGCACCGCTCGCGGCAACTGGGCCTGGCAGGCGCCCACGGGAGCCTTCGACGCCAGCCTCGCGGCTAGGCTGCGCGCGGCCGTCTCGGCGGCCGACCGGGTCCGCTGATCGCGGCCCGGGCGCTCACCGTCGGCTGCGAGGTGCCCGGCCTGCGCCGGTACGATGGCCCGCGCGCTGTCGTTCATGGCATGTACGCACGCCGCGTTAGCTCAGTGGTAGAGCTTCCGCCTTGTAAGCGGACGGTCGTCGGTTCAATCCCGACACGCGGCTCGAGGTGTTCTGTCGGCGCTGGCCAGCACCGTCGATACATGCGGACCTGTCTCGGGTGTGCGGCGCCGCTCGTGAAGAGGCATCAGAAGCTGTTCTGCTGCAACGCGTGCCAACGTGCTCTCGAACGCCGCCAGCGGATTGATGAATGGCTCGCTGGTGCGACCGTCGCGGTCGGGAGCCACCACCGTCACTTCGTCCGTACGTACGTCCTCGACCAGCAAGGCGGTCGCTGTGCGATCTGCGACCAGAGCGGCGAGTGGAATGGCGTAGCACTGACTCTCGTGCTCGATCACGTCGACGGAGACGCCTCGAACAACCAGCGCGAAAACCTTCGCATGATCTGTCCGAACTGCGACTCGCAGCTGCCGACTTTCAAGAACCGCAATCGCGGCAATGGCCGGGCATGGCGCCGAGACCGTTACCGTGACGGGAAGTCCTATTGACCGACAGCAGGACACCAGGCGAGGCGCCCAGGTGGGGGCTTGGTCATCGGGGGTGCGCGCCTCACTTGGTCATGAGGATGTCGCGGGTTCGACTCCTGTCACCGGCTCCGAACACTGGCTCCGAGAGCTGGCCTCACCCGGCACCCGTCGATCGTCTCGGCGCGAGGCGCTCGAGCATCACCACGTGATCGGGAGTGAGCTCGTCCAGCGTGGTCACCCCGAGGAGGCTCATCGTGCTCCTGATCTGGCCGGTCAGGATCTCGAGGGCACGCGCCACTCCGTCCTGGCCGCCCGCCATCAGGCCGTAGAGGTAGGCCCGGCCGATCAGGGTGAAGCGGGCTCCGTGCGCCACCGCGGCGACGATGTCCTGGCCCGACCTGATGCCGGTGTCGAGATGCACCTCGACGTCCTCGCCCACGGCCGCCACGACGGCCGGCAGGAGATGGAAGGGCACCGGCGCCCGGTCGAGCTGGCGACCTCCGTGGTTCGACAGCAGGACCGCATCGACCCCTGCGTCGCGGAGCAGCAGCGCGTCGTCGACCGTCTGGACACCCTTCACCACGAGCTTCCCAGGCCACTGCTCCTTGATCCAGCGGAGGTCCTCGAAGGTGACGGTCGGGTCGAACATCGTGTCGAGCAGCTCCGCGACGGTGCCGGACCAAGAGTCCAGGCTGGCGAACGCCAACGGTTCGGTGGTGAGGAAGTCGAACCACCAGGCGGGCCTGGAGACCGCGTTGAGGACGGTACGTGGCGTCAGCGTCGGGGGGATCGTCATCCCGTTGCGTACGTCGCGAAGCCGCGCGCCGGCGACCGGGACGTCGACCGTGACCACCAGGGTGTCGTAGCCGGCGACCGCTGCTCGTTCGACCAATGCCATCGAGCGGTCGCGGTCCTTCCACATGTACAGCTGGAACCAGTGACGTCCGGTCGGGCTCGCTGCGGCCACGGACTCCACCGAGGCCGTCCCCATGGTGGAGAGCGTGAACGGTATGCCGGCCGCCTCGGCGGCGCGCGCACCGGCGATCTCACCTTCTGCATGCATCATCCGGGTGAAACCGGTCGGCGCGATCCCGAAGGGGACGGCGACCGTGGCACCCAGGACCGAACGGCTCGTGTCGACGCGTGACACGTCGCGCAGGATCCGTGGCCTGAACTCGATGTCGGCGAACGCCTGCTGTGCGCGAGCCAGCGACACCTCGCCATCGGCGGCTCCGTCGGCGTAGTCGAAGGCAGCTCTGGGGGTGCGGCGCCGAGCGACCTTTCGCAGGTCCTCGATGGTGAGGGCCCTGGCCAGGCGTCGCCGGCGAGCCGACCACGTCGGTCGGCGGAATCGCAGCAGCGGCGCAAGATCACGCGGCCTCGGGACTTGTCGCCTCACCCGGGAGAACCCCTATCCGCGGCGCAACCGGGCCGGCTCACCGTCGCCACCACGACGGACCACCCAGGCCTCGGTGATGTGGTTGAACATCGCCTCGGCGGCGCCGTCGGGATCGTGCGCGGCGATGCGCAGGTAGACGTTGCGGTGGCCGTTGTTGGAGGCGACGCACAGGTCACGCCGGATCTGCCCGACGTACCGCGCGGTGTTGACCACCTGGCTCTCCATCGCCCGGACCACGGCGCGAGAGATCCGGTTGCCGGAGCTCACCATGATCGTGTCGTGGAACTCCCGGTCCTTGTCGCCGTACGCGATCGGGTCGTCGACGAGGGCGTCCATGGCGTCGACCAGCTGTCGCAGCTGCTCGATGACCCCGTCATCGGCCTGACGCGCGGCGACGTGGGCCATGTCGGACTCCAGCAGTCGCCGGGTCACGACGAGGTCGTCGAGGACGTCGAGACCGCTGTCCTCGGTGACGATCGCGGTGAGCACCAGCTCGTCGAGCATGTTCCACGCAACTTCGGGGTTCACCACGGTCCCCGATCCGCGGCGTACCTGGACGAGCCCCTTCTCCTGGAGCATCTTGACGGCCTCGCGGACGACCGTGCGGCTCACCGAGTAGCCCTCGCACAGAGCCGACTCCGACGGCATCCCCGACCCCGGGGGGTACTGACCCCGCACGATGCGTTGCACCAGCTCGCCGGCCAGCGCGTTCGCGAGGTTCGCCGGGCGGTGGGCCCAGTCCGGAGGGCCGGCGATCTCGCCCGCGGCGGGACCTGCACCTGTCATCACGACCTCCGTACCGGCTGGCAGGCACCCGTCGTTGCCCAGGGCTCATCATAGACACTAGGTGATTGACATCACACGTCATACAACTTATGTTCGACGAATTACAGGTCTGGCGTCCGAGCCACGGCCCCGTAGAGGAGCGAGAGCGATGAAACAGCGACGTCTCTGGCCCGCCGTCGTGCTGATGGCGCTGGCCCTGGTAAGTGCATGTGGAGGCTCCTCGGGAGGCGACTCCAGCAAGGCCGGGATCACCGTGTGGGTCGACGCGGCCCGACTCCCGGTGGCGAAGGCGTACCAGAAGGCCCACCCCGACGTGAAGATGGACATCGTGACCTTCGACGGCGATGGCAACGGCGCCACCACCCTTCAGTCGAAGATCCAGCTGTGGAACCGCGCCGGCAAGGGCTGGCCGGACGTCATCTTCAGCGAACAGGCCAACGACCCGGTCTGGATGGCGCAGAAGCCCTTCGATTTCGCCGCGACCATCACCGACCTCATGCCCGACTCGCTGATCAGCCAGTGGCCGGCCACCTCCACCGCCCAGTGCACGGTCGCCGGCAGGCAGGTCTGCGTCCAGGACAACATCGCCCAGGTGGTGCTCTGGGTCAACCAGAAGCAGATGAAGGCCTTCGGCTACACCGTCCCCGCGACCTGGCAGGACTGGGCAGCGCTGGGCGCCAAGGTCGCCAAGGAGCACCCGGGCTACATCATCGGCAACATCGGGGAGTCCTTCAGCCACTGGATCTACCTGTGGGGCAACCAGTGCCCGCTGTCGGGGGTCGACGGCAAGACCGTGACGATCAACGCGACGGACCAGCACTGCACCGAGATGGCGGACCTGCTCGACCCGTTGATCAAGAACGGCACGGTGCCTCCACTGGGAGTGTTCACGCCCGACTTCGCCAAGCAGTACGGCGGGGACGGCGACAAGGTGCTGATGATGCCCGGCCCGTCGTGGTACTCCACGTCGGTGTTCGGCGACACCCTGCACATCCCGGCCGGCGAGATGACCGCTGCCAACGCGCTGTCGTGGAACGGCGAGACGCCGGTGACCACGGGTCAGGTCGGCGGTGGTCCGTGGATCATCTCGAAGCACGCCAAGGACACCAAGGACGCGGCCGACTTCGTCACGTACGCCACGACCGAGTTCAACCCGACCGGCAAGGACGCCCGGGGGGGCTACCCGGCGTACAAGCCGTTGGCCGCCGCGTGGCTCAAGGGAATGGCCACGAACCCCTACTTCGCGGCCGACCCGACGCCGGCGCTGAAGGAGGCGGCCGACAAGGTGTGGGGCGGCTGGGGCCTGGTCACCTATCCAGATCAGCCGGCCTGGTCCGACACCGTCGTGTCGAAGCTGGTGGCCGGCGACTCGCTGAGCTCACTGTTGAAGCCGCTCGGCGAGGCGCTGGCGAACGCGGCCAAAGCGGCTGGGTATGAAGTCTCAAACAGCTGACCTCGACCGAGCCTCCGCCTCGGACGACCAGGACGGCCGGGCTGTCCTGAGTTCGGCCCCCGTGCAGGTCGCGCGTTCGCGCGGCCTGCACGGGTGGCGGGGGTTCGCCTTCACCGTCCCCTACCTGTTCTTCCTCGTTCTCTTCGGCATCTTCCCGATGCTCTATGCGCTCAAGCTCGCCTTCACCAAGACCGGCGGTGGCTTCGCCGGGTTCCGGAACTTCACCCACACGGCGAAGGACTACCGGTTCGTGCCGGCCATGGAGCACGTCCTGGTCTACACGACGGTCTGGCTCAGCCTGCTGATGGTCTTCGTCGTGATGCTGGCGCTGCTGCTCCACGGGCGCGCCAGCCGGGCCTCCTCGACGTTCCGGTTCATGTACTACCTTCCCGGCGCGCTCGCGGGTGCCGCATCGGTCCTGGTCTGGCTGTTCATGCTCGACCCGTCGGTCAGCCCAGGCTCGTTCTTCGTCCACCACGTGCTCGGCGCGCACCACTTCGTGGAGTCGATTGCTCCCGGGCACCTGCCCTTCATCTTCGCGATGATCGCCTTCTGGACCGGCGCGGGCGGGTGGGTCGTGGTCCTCTACGGCGCGCTCAACACGATCCCGACGGAGCTGGAGGACGCCGCCCGCATCGACGGGGCGGGGCCGATCACGCTGGCGTTTCGCATCAAGCTGCCGCTGATCCGCAAGTGGATCGCCTACATGGTGATCCTGTCCTTCGCGACCGGGACCCAGCTCTTCGTGGAGCCGCAGCTGGTCAACCAGGCCAGCCTCGGGATGGTTCCCGACACGTGGTCGTCCAACCAGCTGGGCTACCAGCTCGCCTTCCGCTACGCGGACTTCAACGGCGCCGCTGCCATCGCCGTGGACCTCCTGGTGGTCGGCCTGCTGGCCGCGGTCGTGATCATCTCCCGCACCGGACTGTTCAAGGCAGCTGACTGATGGCTCCCCTGCTCCGCGGGCTCCGTCTCGCGACCCTCGCCGTGTTCGCGGTCTTCTTCGTGGCCCCGATGCTCTGGTTGGTGCTGGCCCCGACGAAGTCCGACCGCGATCTGGTCGACCGCGGCCCGTTCACCTTCGGCAGCTTCCACCACATCGCCACGGCCTGGCAGCACCTCAACGGCTTCAGCGACCACATCTACCTGACCTGGATCGGCAACTCACTGCTCTACGCCGTGACGGCGACTCTCATCGTCCTGGTGACGGCGATCCCGGCCGGCTATGCCTTGGCCCTGGGCGACTTCCCGGGCCGGCGGGTCCTGCTGACGATCACGCTCGTGGTGATGATCATGCCCGCGGCGGCCCTGGTGCTGCCGATCTTCCTCGAGCTCAACGCGCTGCACCTCATCGGCAGCGTGCTCTCGGTGATCCTTCCGTTCGCGTTCTTCCCGTTCGGGGTGAACCTGGCCTACATCTACTACTCGACAGCGCTACCCCGTGAGCTTCTCGACGCCGCGCGCGTCGACGGCTGCGGCGAGTGGGCGACCTTCCGCCGCATCGCGCTGCCGCTGGCGAAGCCGGTGGTCGCGCTGGTGCTGTTCTTCAGCTTCGTCTCCGACTGGAACAACTTCTTCCTGCCCTACACCGTGCTCGGGGACTCCAAGCAGTACCCGATCCAGGTGGGCCTGTCGACACTGCTGTCGTCCACACCGTCGTTCAACCCCGCGACCGGGGGCGCCGGTCAGCAGGTGGGCATCTTCCGGCCCGAGCTCGCACTGGCCACCCTGATCGCGGTGATCCCGGTCGCGATCGTCTTCATGCTCTCGCAGCGCACCCTGGTGCGCGGCCTCGTCGGCGGCGGGGTGAAGGAGTGACGCGTGGTCGACCCGGAGGTCGACGGACATGAAGATCACCGGCTATCGGACCCTCACCACGGTCCAGGACTGGGGTCGCCCCGTCGGGGACGCGAACGGCGTCTTCCGCGACGGGATCGTGACAGTTCCTCTCGTCCTGGTCGACACCGACGAGGGCATCACCGGCGTCGGGCTCGGGTCGCACGTCGAGCTGGGGACGATCTTTGCCGCCCTCGAAGGCGAGGATCCGCGGGCCACCTCCGCGCTGTACGACCGAATGCTCCGCCAGGTGTTCAAGAGCGGGCACGGGGGAGCCGCGTTCGGGACCATCGGTGCGCTCGACTCTGCGCTGTGGGACATCAAGGCGAAGGCCGCGGGCGAGCCGCTGTGGCGCCTGCTGGGCGGCCGCGACCGGACCGTCACGGCGTACGCCTCGGGCCTGGACATCGCGCTTTCCGACGACGAGCTGGTCGCGACGTACAAGGCGTACGCCGAGCACGGGCTGCGGGCCGCGAAGCTGAAGGGGGGCCTCGACATCGACCGGGACCTCGAGCGTCTCTGCCTCGTGCGTGACGTCCTCGCGGCTGCCAACCCCGGATCGCGTCCGGGCCTGATGCTCGACGCCAACGAGGCGTGGAACCGCAAGCAGGCCGTCCGGCACGTCGCGGAGCTGGAACGCACCGTGGAGCTGATCTGGGTCGAGGAGCCGGTCCGCCGATGGGACGCGCAGGGGATGGTCGCGGTCGGCAACGGGATCCGAGCGTCGGTCGCCGCGGGGGAGAACCTGACCGGGCTCGAGCAGTTCCGACCCCTCCTGGCCGCCGGTGCCCTCGACATCGTCCAGAGCGCAGCGGGATGGGGGGTCACGCACTTCCTGCGCGTGGCCGCCCTCGCGCACGCCTACGACCTGCCGGTGAGCCCGATCGGCACGACTCCGCTGGGGCTGATCCACGCGGCGACCGCGGTGCCGAACCACATCGCGAGCGAGCTGCAGGACCTGAGCCCACCGACCGGGCTGACGGTCGACGTGTCCGTGGAGGACGGCCGGTTCGTGCTCGGCGACAGTCCCGGCCTGGGCGTGGTTGTCGACGACGTCGCGATCGCGCAGGTCGTCCTCCCGTCGGGTGGTCCACGCCGGACCGGGCCGCACATCAGACCCTCCGATGCCGGTCGTCGGCTGGACAGCGAGTCGCCCGAGTGAAGGCACGCCACCGGCCATGAGCCTTCGACTCGGCGACCTCGGGTTCGGCGGGGCGCAGATCGGCAACCTCTACCGGGCAACCACGGACGAGGAGGCGGCCGAGGCCGTCCGGGCAGCGTGGGACGCGGGCCTTCGCTACTTCGACACGGCACCGCACTACGGCCTCGGTCTCTCCGAGCGGAGGCTCGGCAACGCACTGCGCGACTACCCCCGCGACGAGTTCGTGGTGTCGACGAAGGTCGGCCGCCTGCTGGTGCCCACCGGCAACAGCGACGAGCCGGATCCCGAGGGCTTCGCCGTCGCCGCGACCCACACCCGGGTCCGTGACTACAGCCGCGACGGCGTGCTCCGCTCGCTCGCGGGAAGCCTCGAGCGCCTGGGCCTCGATCGGATCGACCTGGTCCTGATCCATGATCCGGACGACCACGAGCGCGAGGTGCTCGACGGGGCGGCACCGGCGCTGTCGCGGCTGCGCTCGGAGGGGGTGATCGGCGCCTATGGCGCCGGCATGAACCAGTCGCCGATGCTCGCCCGGTTCGTCCGCCGGAGCGACATGGACATGGTGATGCTGGCGGGCAGGTACACGCTGCTGGACCAGAGCGCGAGCCGTGACCTGCTGCCCGCCGCCCTCGAGCTCGACGTGGGCGTGATCAACGCCGGCATCTTCAACTCCGGCCTGCTGTCCAGGCCGCGACCGCAGGCCGGCGACCGCTACGACTACGGCAAGGTCAGTCACGAGGTGGTCGAGCGGGCCACCCGGATCGCGCTGGTCTGCGAGGACTTCGGCGTCGACCTGCCGACCGCGGCGGCAGCGTTCGCCCGGCACCACCCCGCGGTGGTCAGCGTCGTCGTCGGGCTGCGCACGTCCGGGCAGGTGCGCGACCTGGTCGCGCGGTGGCGCCGCACCGTCCCCGACGACCTGTGGACCGCCCTGGTCGACCAGGGCCTGCTCGACGCCGGGGTGGTGCCGTGAGCCTCAGACGCGGAGACCGGCCATCCCCCCGTCGACCCCGAGGACGGTGCCGGTCGTCGAGCCGGACCGTGGGCTGGCGAGGTAGCAGATCGCCCACGCCACCTCGAACGGGTCCACCAGCCGGCCCTGGGGCTGCCGGGCACGCAGCGCGGCGGCCTCGGCCTCGGGGTCGGCTGCGGCATCGAGGAGCCTGCGGACCCAGTCGGTGTCCGTCGTACCGGGAGCGACGGCGTTGACCCGGATGCCGTCGGTCAGGTGGTCGGCGGCCATGGCGAGGGTCATGGCCGTGACCGCGCCCTTGCTCGCGCTGTACAGCAGCCGGTTCCTGATCCCGACGACGGCGCCGACCGAGGACACGTTGACGATCGCAGCCGCGGGGGACCGGCGGAGCAGGGGCAGCGCCAGGGCTGTCGTCCGGGCCATGGCCACCACATTGACGTCGAGCACCGCGTGCCACTCGTCGCGATCGTTCGCGGTGACGTCACCGACCGCGCTCATGGCCGCGTTGTTCACGAGCACGTCGAGTCGCCCCTCGGCCTCCTCGATCCGGGAGAAGGCGGCGGCCAGGGCTTCGTCGTCGGTGATGTCGCAGTGCAGGTGCTCGACGCCCGGGACCGCGGACGACGAGGTGGCTCGGTCCAGGACGTACGCCGTCGCGCCGCGCCGGCCCAGCTGCTCCGCGGTCGCCGCGCCGATGCCCGACGCCCCGCCGGTGACAACGGCGACCAGTCCTGCGAAGTCGCCCGCCGGCTCGCCGTTCATCGCGGACCCACCACGGTCAGGTGCTGCCGGCCGAGCCCGTCGATGCCGAGCTCCATGACGTCGCCCGGCTGCAACCAGACGGGCGGGTCGAAGCCCATCCCCACGCCGGGCGGCGTACCGGTGTTGATCAGGTCTCCGGGTTCGAGGACGAGGAATTGGCTGAGGTAGTGCACGAGGAAGCAGGGGTCGAAGACCATCGTCGACGTGGACCCCTCCTGACGGCGGACCCCGTTGACGTCCAGCCACATCGACAGGTCCGACGGGTCGTCGATCTCGTCGGCCGTCGCGAGCCACGGACCGACCGGGTTGAACGTCTCCGCCGACTTGCCCTTGACCCACTGCCCGTTCCGCTCCAGCTGGAACGAACGCTCGGAGATGTCGTTGGTGAGCACGTAGCCGGCGATCGACCGGCGCGCGTCCTCGGGGCTGCTCAGGTAGCTGGTCCGACGCCCGATCACGATGCCGAGCTCGACCTCCCAGTCCGTCTTGGTGGCGCCTCGCGGGATGCGCACCTCGTCGTACGGACCCACCAGCGTGTTGGGGGACTTCGTGAAGAGGATCGGCTCGGACGGCACCTCCTGGCCGGTCTCCGCGGCATGGTCGCGGTAGTTCAGCCCGATGCACAGGATCTGGTGCGGGCGTGCGATCGGTGCGCCGATCCGGACCCCGCCGAGCGGTTGTGCTCGGTCTTCGCGGGCGGCAACGAGCTCGCGGAGCAGCGCGATCCCGTCGGAGCCGAAGAACTCCTCGTCGAAGTCGGCCACCACGTCCGAGACGTCGATGTAGGAGTCCTCGCCGACGCGTACGCCGGGCAGCTCCGCCCCGGGTTCGCCCAGCCGCAGGAGTTTCATGAGCCAACCGTAAGACGCTGACGGTCAATCCGGCGGCCGAGTGTCGCTACGACCTGTCGCTACCCCCCCACGGCAATCGCGGGCTTACCTTTCGTACATCCAGCAAGAGCGCTCTCACATGGAGGTTCCGATGTCCCGTTCGTGGCAGGACTCCTTGCGCCCGCGGGACGAGCGCCTCAGCGACCTCCTTGCAGAGATGACGCTCGAGGAGAAGGTCGCGCAGCTGGGGAGTGCCTTCACCGGATTCAACTTCGAGGCCAATCTTGCGACGGACCAGCAGCTGGTGGCCCCGTTTCAGGACGCCTTCGAGGAGACCCCCTGGGAGAAGTCGATGCTCGACGGGCTCGGTCAGATCACCCGGGCTTTCGGTACCGCGCCGGTGTCGGTGGCCGAGGGCGTCGCGAGGCTGGCCGCGATGCAGCGCGACCTCGTTGACAGGACTCGCCTCGGCATCCCCGCTATCGCCCATGAAGAGTGTCTGACGGGTTTCACGACGTACCGAGCGACGATCTACCCGACACCGCTTGCCCTCGCCGCCACCTTCAACCCGGACCTGGTCCAACGCATCGGCCGCCGTATCGGCGACGACCTGCGCAGCGTCGGTGTCCATCAGGGCCTTGCCCCGGTGCTCGACGTCGTGCGCGACTACCGCTGGGGTCGCGTCGAGGAGACTCTCGGCGAGGACCCCTACTTGGTCGCCATCGTGGGGTCGGCCTACGTGCGGGGCCTTGAGTCCGGCGGGGTGATCGCCACCCTCAAGCACTTCGTCGGCTACTCAGCCTCGCGCGCGGCTCGCAACCACGCACCCGTGAGCATGGGACCCCGGGAACTGCGTGACGTGATGCTCCTGCCGTTCGAGGTCGCGGTCCGCGAGGGCGGCGCCCGCTCGGTGATGAACGCCTACACCGACATCGACGGCGTCCCGGTCGCCGCCGATCGGGAACTGCTCACGACACTGTTGCGTGAGGAGATGGGCTTCACCGGGGTAACGGTCTCCGACTACTGGTCCATCAGCCTGCTCTCAGGCGTGCACAAGGTGGCTGCCTCGCCGGCGGCCTCTGGCGCGCTCGCCCTCGAGGCGGGTGTGGACGTGGAGCTGCCAGCAAGCCGCTGTTACGGCGCCGGACTCGTCGACCTGGTGCGGGGCGGGCAGCTGAACGAGGCCCTCGTGGACCGGTCCGTCCGGAGGGTCCTGGATCAGAAGCTGGACCTCGGACTTCTCGATGCTGACTACGACCCGCTCGGCGGTGTGGATCCAGCAGCCGACCTCGACAGCCCCGAGAATCGGGCCCTCGCGCAGCTCGCAGCCGAGGAATCGGTGATCTTGCTGGCGAACCGCGGGATCCTCCCGTTGACCGGCCCGTTGACCGGCCCGTTGAGGCTCGCGGTCGTCGGCCCGAGCGCGGTAGAGGCCCGGTCCTTCCTCGGGTGCTACTCCTATCCCAACCACATGCTCCACCGCTTCCCGGAGCTCGGCTTGGGCGTGCCCGTGCCAACCCTGGCCGATGCGGTCGTCGCGGAGTTCCCGACGACGCAGATCACCACGATCCCCGGCTGCTCCATCAACGGTCCTGACACGAGCGGGTTCGACGAGGCCGTCGCGGTGGTCCGACGGGCGGATGTCGCCGTGGTTGCCGTCGGGGACCTGGCTGGGATGTTCGGTGGTGGCACCTCAGGCGAGGGTTGCGACGCACCTGACCTGACCCTTCCCGGCGTGCAGGCAGAACTTGTGCGCGCCGTACTGGCCACCGGGATTCCCACCGTCCTCGTCTGCGTGTCAGGTCGCCCGTATGCCCTCGGCGAGTTCTCGGGTGCGGCTTCCGCCATCGTCCAGGCATTCATGCCCGGACAAGGCGCAGGGTCGGCGATCGCCGGCGTCATCTCCGGTCGCGTGAACCCGAGCGGTCGTCTTCCCGTGCAAATTCCGGCTGTGGCCCACGGTCAGCCCTCGACCTACCTGCAGTCCGCTTACGGCCTTCCGGGACTCGCTGCCAGCTCGATCTCGGTACCGGTCCTCTACCCCTTCGGACACGGACTCTCCTACACCAGCTTCGAGATCTCCGACCCCTCCCTCAGCGCCACTACTGTCGACACCGACGGCCGACTCTCCGTCTCGGCCACGATCACAAATACGGGAGCGCGCCGGGGGGCGGACGTAGTCCAGCTCTACTACAGCGATCCGGTGGCCGAGGTGGCCCGGCCGGTGATCATGCTTCTCGGTTTCGTCCGAGTCGACCTTGGCGTCGGCGAACAGGCCAAGGTCACGTTCGAGGTCTCCGCCGACCGCTTCGCATACTGCGGACGACAGGGGCGCATCGTCGATTCGGGGGCCATCGAGCTGATGTTCGGCCACTCCAGCGGCGACATCGCCCATCGTGCGCTGCTAGAGGTGACGGGCACGACTCGCAAGGTCGGCAGCGAGCGCACCCTGACGACTCCCGTCACCGTCGAACGGTCATGAGACTCACGAGGTCAGCACTCATCCGGTATGAGGAACCAGCCGATCCTCAACGAGGTCCCACAACTCCGGTGGAATGGAGAGGGTGGCGTTGCGCATGAGTTCGTCGATTCGCTGTGGTGCGCTTACGCCGACGACGGTTGAACGGATGCGCGGATCGCGGGTCGAGAACTGAAGCGCGAGCGCGGCCAGCGGGACACCGAACTTGCCGCAGGTCTGGTGCAACCACTCGACCGTCGCCACCAGCACAGGAGACGGTGCTCGGTATCCGTAGCGCGGGCTGGACTCAAGGGGCTTCGCCAGGATCCCGCTCGCATAGGGCGCGGCGTTGACAAACGCCACACCGGCGGAGACGCAGTCCGTGATCAGTGGACTCGCCGAACGGTCCAGAAGAGTGAAATGGTTGTGGTTCAGGATGACGTCCATCAGGCCGGTGTCGAGGTAGCGTCGCATCTCGCCCAGATCACCGCCGGCAACACCGATGAGACCGACCATTCCTTGCGCCTTGAGTTCGCGGATCGCGTCCAGGGAGCCGCCGGGTTTGACCATGTCGGCGAAATCGAACCTCTCCGGGTCATGGAGGTAGTAGACGTCGAGGCGATCAACGCCCAGGCGCGCAGCGCTCTCAGCGAACGATTCGCGTACCCGGTCGCCGTCGAGAATGCGCTGGGCCCGCGCGGGGTCCGCCTTGGAGGCGATGACGAGCCCCTGCCCGCTGGCCCCCAACTCACGCAGCACGGTACCGATTCGGCGTTCGCTCTCGCCGTCACCGTATTCGTTCGAGGTGTCGATGAAGGTGAGACCGCACTCGAGGGCGTGACGGATGGTCGCAACCGCTTGTGCCTCGTCCACGTCGTACCCGTACGTATCAGGCATACCGCCGAGCGGGCTCGTTCCGAGGCAGATGTTCGGCATCGAGAGACCGTCCAGCTTGGACAAGCTCTGCCTCCGATCGGGTTCCTCTGATCCGTGGTCGGTGCGGGCGTCAGCGTTGCACCCGCGCGCCGGCCCCGCTGACGAGGGCCAGCACCTCCGCCAGCGTGGCCGAGGATGTGTCGCCTGGCGTTGTCATCGCGAGGGCGCCATGGGCGGCTCCGATCTCGACGGCTTGCGCGATGTCGGCGTCCGTCAGCAGTCCGTAGATCAGGCCCGAGGCAAAGCTGTCCCCGCCGCCGACCCGGTCCAGGATCTCCAGGCCCGGTCGATCAACCGCCTTCACCACGCCCGACTCTGCTGACCAGGCGAGGGCGGTCCAGTCGTTGACCGTCGCTGTCCGCACCGTGCGCGCCGTGGTCGCCACGACCTCGAGGTTCGGGAAGGCGGCCGTGACTGACCCGATCATGCGACGGTAGCCATCGCTGCCGAGCTCCAGCAATCCAGCTTCGGACTGTCCGGCTTCGATGCCGAGGCAGGCACCGAAGTCCTCCTCGTTACCGAGCATCACGTCGACGAGCGGCGCGATGGCACGATTGACCTCTTGCGCCCGCGCTTTTCCCCCGATGGCCTTCCACAGGCTGGGTCTGTAGTTGAGGTCGTAGGAGACGACGGTGCCGTGGCGTCGTGCGGCCTCCAACGCCTCGATGACGACGTCCGGCGTCGTGTCCGACAGCCCGGCGAAGATCCCGCCGGTGTGCAGCCAGCGCACGCCCGCGCCGCCGAAGAGGGCGTCCCAGTCGACGTCGCCCGCCTGGAGCTGGCTGGCGGCTGTGTGACCCCGGTCGGAGACGCCGACGGCCCCTCGGACACCGAACCCTCGCTCGGTGAAGTTCAGGCCGTTCCTGACGTCCCGACCGATTCCGTCGTACGGCGCCCACCGCACGAGCGAGGTGTCGACTCCCCCCTGGAGCATGAGGTCCTCGACGAGGTGCCCGATGTCGTTGTCGGCCAGGGCAGTCACGACGGCGGTGTGCAGGCCGAAGCATCGACGCAGCCCGCGGGCCACGTTGTACTCGCCGCCGCCCTCCCAGACCCGGAACTCACGGGCGGTCCGAATGCGCCCTTCGCCCGGGTCGAGGCGGAGCATCACCTCCCCGAGCGCCACCGCGTCATAGCGACAGTCACCGGTGGGACGCAGATCGAGGCTCACGCGCCCACCTCTGTGCGTGTGCCCCGCACCACCCGGACGGCTGCGGCCGCCAGGTCGGTGATCTGCGCGAAGTCCTGGGCGGCGAGCAGGTCGGCCGACACCAGCCAGGACCCCCCGACGGCCAGGACTGACGGCTGCGCCAGGTAGGCGGCCAGGCCGTCGGCCGCAATTCCTCCGGTCGGCACGAAACGCACTTCCTTGAAGGGAGCCGCGAGCGCCTTGAGCGCCGCCAGCCCGCCGGAGGCCTCGGCGGGGAAGAACTTCACAGCGTCGAGGCCGGCTTCGAGTGCTACCTGGATCTCGGTGGCGGTCGCGACACCGGGAAGCACGGGGACACCGGAGCGCTGGCACTCACTGACGACCTGGGCGGAGAAGCCGGGCGACACGATGTATCGTGCGCCCGCTTGCAGGGCAGCCTCGACCTGTGCTGGACGAAGGACGGTCCCAGCCCCGACGAGCAGGTCGGGGTCTTCGGCCAAGACGCGTAGCGACTCCAGCGCCGTGTCGGTGCGGAGCGTGACCTCGGCGCACGGGAGCCCGCCGAGGTGGAGGGCCGAGCCGAGCGCCTCGGCTCGCGACGGATCGTCGATGACAACCACGGGGATCACGCCCAGGTCGCCCAGGCGGTCGAGAACGGGTGAGCCACTCATCGACCGAGCCATCCGCCGTCGACCGGCACGACGATCCCGTTGACGTAGTCCGAGGCGGCGGACGCCAGGAACACCGTTGCCCCCGCGAGATCTGCTGGCTGACCCCAACGACCGGCCGGGATGCGTTCCAGGATCGAGCGGTGCCGGTCGGGGTCGTCGTACAACGCCTGGGTGTTGTCGGTAGCGATGTAGCCGGGGGCGATCGCGTTGACGTTCACGCCCTTCGACGCCCACTCGTTGGACAGCGCCTTGGTGAGTCCGACGAGGCCGCTCTTGGCCGCGGTGTAGCCGGGCACGTTGATCCCGCCTTGGAAGCTCAGCATCGAGGCCGTGAAGATGACCTTGCCGCTGCCTCGGGCGATCATCGAGCGGCCGATCTCACGGGTGAGCACGAACTGGCTCGTCAGGTCGACCTGCAGGACGCGTTCCCAGTCCTCGTCGGTGTGCTCGGCCGCCGGCGCGCGCGCGATGGTGCCCGCGTTGTTGACCAGGACGTCCACCGGCCGTTCGAGGTTGTTCAGCTGTCGGGCCAGCGCGCGTACGTCCTCCGGGTTTGCGAAGTCGGCCGCGAGTCCGGTGAACTCGCGCCCGCAGGCACGTACCCGCCGCTCGAGCTCGCCGCCCTCGGCCCCCATGGATGCGCTGACACCGATGATGTCGGCGCCGGCTTCGGCGAGCGCCTCCGCCATGGCCAGGCCGATGCCGCGGCGGGCGCCGGTGACGACGGCGAGCCGGCCGGTCAGGTCGAAGAGCCTGGTCACCCGTCGGCGCTCGCTCGGCAGTCGATGAGGACCTTCATGACTCCGCCACCACCTTCGAGCTGCACGAACGCATCGGCGGCATCCGACAACGGCACCACGGCGGAGATCAGGGCGTCGGCCGGGACGACCCCCCCGGCGACGAGGTCGACGGCCCGCTCGTAGTCGGTGCGTTCGTAGACGCGCGCGCCGATGACCGTCAGCTCCCGCCAGAACAGCCGGAACAGGTTGACCGGTCGGGCCTGAGGGTGGATGGCGACCACGACGAGCCGACCGCGTACGGCCAGGGCCTCGATGGCAGTGTCCATGCCGGGTTGTGAGCCGGACACCTCGAAGGCCAGCGGGACGCCGGCGCCTTCGGTCCAGGCGTCCACGTGCAGGGCCACGTCGTCGGTGGTCGGGTCGAGGACGTCGAAGCCGAGCTCGGCGATGACCGAACGTCGATGGGCGTCGACCTCGAGGACGAGGACCTCACCGCCGGCCTCGCGGGCCACCACCGCGACGAGCAGCCCGACCGGACCGCCGCCGACCACGAGGACCCGCTCGCCCGCCGTCAACTGGCCGCGTCGCACATCGTGGACGGCGACCGCGGTCGGTTCCACGAGCGCCGCGTGCTGCAGCGAGATCCCGTCCGGCAGCCGGACGAGGATGCGTGACGGAACCGTCCAGGAGGACTGCATGGCGCCGGGGGAGTCGATGCCGACGAAGATGAGTCGCTGGCAGACGTGTGTGTGGCCGGCCACGCAGGCGGGGCAGGTGCCGCACCACTCGAGGGGCATCACCGTGACGGGGTCGCCGACCTTCCACGTGTCAACGCCTGGTCCGGTCTCGGCGATGCGTCCGGACATCTCGTGGCCGAGAACAGCGGGCATGCTCACGCGCTGATCCATGTCCCCGTGCAGGATGTGGAGGTCGGTCCCGCAGATGCCGGTGTACGCCACGTCGATCCGGACCTCTCCCGGTCCCAGGGCGAACAGCGGCGCAGGGGCGACGTCGATGGCATGGCCGCCGATGTAGCGGGCAGCCGTGGTCTCGGTCCTCACGTCTTCCCCTGAGTCGCCCATACGCGACCGTCCGGGAACTGGTAGTCCTCGAGGGTGGCGGGCCGCATCTGGCTGCTGAACCCCGGCATGGTCGGCGCGAGGTAGCGCCCGCGCTCGAGCAGCGCCGGGTCGAGGAAGTGCTCGTGGAGGTGGTCGACGTATTCGATGACGCGCCCGTTGCTGCTTCCGCTGACGGCGACGAGATCGAACATCGACAGGTGTCGTACGAGCTCGCACAGCCCGACGCCACCGGCGTGCGGGCAGACCCGGACCCCGAACTTGGCCGCGAGCAGGAGGATCGCGACGTTCTCGTTCACGCCGCCGACCCTGGTGGCGTCGATCTGCAGGATGTCGAGGGAACCGGCGACAAGCATCTGCTTGAAGACGACGCGGTTGGCGACGTGCTCACCGGTCGCGACGAGCACCGGGGCGACACCAGCGCGGATCACGGCGTGGCCCAGGACGTCGTCGGGACTGGTCGGCTCCTCGATCCAGTACGGGTCGAACTGGGAGAGCTTGTTGACCCAGTCGATGGCCTCGGCGACCTCCCATCGCTGGTTGGCATCGACGGCGATCGCAATGTCCGGACCGACGGCAGCGCGCGCGATCGCCATCCGTCGGACATCCTCGTCGAGGTCGCGACCGACCTTGAGCTTGATGAACGCAAAGCCGTCCTCGACGGCCTCGACGGAGAGCCGGGCCAGCTTCGCGTCGTCGTAGCCGAGCCAGCCAGGGGTCGTCGTGTAGGCGGGGTATCCGGTGCTCAGGAGCTGGGCGGTGCGGGCCGCGCGGCCCGGCTCAGCGTCTCGGAGGATTTCCAGCGCCTCACGTCGGGTGAGCGCGTCGCTGAGGTAGCGGAAGTCGACCAGGTCGACGATCTCCTCGGGGGACAGGCCCGAGAGCAGCTCCCACAGCGGTTGGCCAGCACGTTTGGCTCGCAGGTCCCACAAGGCGTTCAGCACTGCCCCAGCAGCCATGTGCACGACGCCCTTCTCGGGACCGAGCCACCTCAGCTGGGCGTCACCGGTCAGCTCACGACCGAGATCTCCAAGGGTCTGCAGCGTCTCCTCGACGTCGCGACCGACGACCCAGCTGCTGAGTGCGCGGATGGCAACGGTCTGGATGTCGT
This sequence comes from uncultured Actinomycetota bacterium, assembly GCA_963805425.1. Lineage (GTDB taxonomy): Bacteria > Actinomycetota > Actinomycetes > Propionibacteriales > Nocardioidaceae > Marmoricola. The sequence continues at coordinate 126,216 of CAWDUF010000016.1, forward strand.
TGCCACGACCGGTCGTGAAGACGAAGGCGTGGCCCTCATGCCCGTCTCTGGCATCGGTCGTGATCACCACGTAGGCCGCGGAGTAGTCCGGCGCCGGGTTCATCGCATCGGACCCGTGCAGGCCAGCGGAGGTGGGAAACCGGATGTCCCGTGTCTCCAAGCTGACGAATCGCGTCATCTGGACTCCCAGGCCCGTGCGTAGACCTCCAGCGCCGTGCCCCGCATGACTCGATCCCTCTCGTGCGCGCCGAGGTCCGACACGGAGTCGAGGACGAGGGAGACCCACCCGGCGTAGGAGATGTGCAGGCTGGCATTGGGCCAGTCGCTGCCGAACATGCAGCGGTCCGGCCCGAAGGCATCGACCGCGGCCCGCAGGTAACGACGGATCTGGTCCGTGCCGCGAGTGCCGTCATCCGCCTCTGTGGTCAGGCCGGACAGCTTGCAGCGGACGTTTTCCAGCTGTGCCATGGCCTTGATGTCTTGAAGCCAACCGGTCCACTGGCCAGCTGCGACGTCGGGCTTGCCCAGGTGGTTGAGCACGAATGTCCCTTCCGGGCAGAGTTCAGCGAGCTTCGTCACCTCCGCGATCTGGTGGTTCCGCACACAGAGGTCGACCGTCAACCCGAACCGGCCGGCCAGCCGGACGGCGTCCACGAACGCGGGTTGCAGAGCAAAACCTTCGGGTTCGTCCTGAATGAGCTGACGTACCCCCGCCACGCCGGGCTCGTCACGGAGTCGTTCAAGCCGGGCATTGACGGCCTGCGGACCGCGGTCGAGCGGCACTCCGGCCACCAGCGCCTGGATCCGCCCATCGTGCCCGCGAAGGTGCTGGACCCAAGCTGTCTCCTGGTCCACCACGTCCCACACCGGGTTGGCCTGGACGAAGACCAGGGCTTCGACCTGGACCTCGCCCACGTCGAGATCCGCTGGGACGAAGGGGCGGTTCAGCTCGGTGAAGGCCTGGAGCCAGGGGTAGTCGAACCGATCGGTGTCCCAGAAGTGGAGGTGACTGTCCACGACGGCCTGTGACGTTGTCACGAGTCGCACTCCTAAGCTTGGGCGACGAGGTCGTCGACGGAAGGCGTGGCGATGTCGGTCTCATGCGGTGCACGTGGCCTGGCACTCACCGGAAGTGCCAGGCCCGCCGGACGCCCTTTCAGCCGGTGTCCGGAGCTGTGCTCCATGCGGAGGAGTTACTGCCAGGATGACGTGAAGTCGGCCGCGTTGTCCTTGGTCACGAGCGTGGTGCCCGTGTCGATGGACTTCACGTAGTTCTCGCCCTGGAGCGACTTGACCGCCGCTTCGACGCCGAGGTTCGTCATCTTGAACGGCGACTGGGCCATCGTGGCCGTGGTCTTGCCGGACTCGATGAGCTTGGCCATCTCCGGGTCACCGTCGTAGCCGAAGATCAACAGCGGGTGCTTCTTGGACTCCACGACCGCTACTGCACCCATCGCCGGGGAGTCGCACGCCGAGTAGATCGCTGTGAGGTCCGGGTACTTGGTGAGCAGGTCCTGCGTCACCGAGGCACCGGTCTTGGTGTCGCACAGGGTCTGCTGGGCACCGATCACGACCTTGACGCCGGTGCCTTCAAGGGCTGCCTTGACGCCGTCGATGCGCTGGTCGAGGTTCGGCACGCCGCGTACGGCTTCGAGCAGACCGATGGTGTCGCCGGACTTGAGCTGGTCCTTGATGTAGGCACCGGCTGCTTCGCCACCCTTGACGTTGTTCGTCGCGGCGACTGCATCCGGGACGACACCGGGGATGGTGTTGTCGACGAAGACGATGCGGACGCCCTGTTTCTGGGCCTCGTTGAGGGCATCAGTGACTCCGACGCCCATCGGGGAGATGACGATGGCTTGGGCGCCCTTGGTGACGGCGTCCTGGATCTGCGCGATCTGGCAGGGCGTGTCGTCGTTGGTCTTGCAGGCGTTGGTCGTGAGCTCGATGTCGTTGGGATGATCGCTCTCGTACTTCTTGGCGCCAGCGATCATGGCATCCCAGAAGCCTCCCGTGGCCTTGGTGAGAAGAGTGACCTTGATCTTCCCTTTCGCGGCTCCGTCCCCACTCTTGGGCGTCCCCCCATCGCTGCTGCCGCATGCGGTGATGAGCATCGCCGCCGCAGCCAGCATGACCAATGCTTTCAGTCGAGTCGACATGTGTGTTGCTCCTTCTCGTCGGATCTGCCGCACGTGTCATGCGTCCAGGTGGTGAGCTTCAAACGGTCGTGCTCCCTCGAGCCCCGACGATCCAGGACACGAGTTGTTCTTGGTTGTCCGCGGTCGCCGCCGCTTCGCCGATCTTGCGTCCGCGGCGCATGACCATCGCCCGGTCGGCCACCGCCATCACGTGGTCCATGCTGTGAGAGATCAAGATGACGGCGACGCCGGAGCTTCTGAGCCGCTGGACGAGCTCGAGGACTCGCGCTGACTCCCTCAGCCCGAGGGCGGCGGTCGGCTCGTCGAGAATGACCAGCTTCGACGAGAACGCGACAGCTCGCGCAACGGCCACGGCCTGGCGCTGACCTCCCGACATCAGTGCGACGTCCGCCTCGAAGTCCGGTAGCCGGATCTGCAAACGGTCGAGGAGTTCGCTGGTCCGAGTGGACATCTCTTTCTGCTTCATCCACTGCAGACCTCGCGGCAGCCAAGAGGGGCCAGCCACCTCGCGCCCGGCGAAGAAGTTGGCCGTCGGGTTGAGGTTGTCGAAGAGGGCGAGGTCCTGGTAGACGGTCTCGATCCCGCTCGCTCGTGCATCCGCGGCTGACGTGATCTGGACGGGGGCGCCGTCGATCCGGATCTCGCCCCCGTCGAGCCGGTGCACACCGCTGACGCACTTGATGAGGGTCGACTTGCCAGCACCGTTGTCGCCGAGCAGGGCGAGAACCTCGCCGGAGTAGACGTCCAGGTCGACGCCGTCGAGCGCGACGACCGCGCCGAAGGTCTTGGTTGCGCCGCCCACGCTCAGCACCGGTTCGGCAGTGGACATTGCATCGTTCGTCGTGTCGGTCATGCGAGCCTCGCCTGCATGCTGCGGAACCGGTTCTCGACGAAGGCCCGCAAGACGTCGAGCTCGACGGCGACGACGACAACCACCCCCGTGGCGATGTACTGGAAGTTCGGGTCGAGACCCAGCAGGTTGAGGCCGTTGTGCATGACCCCGAGGATCAACGCACCGGTCAGGGCGTTCAGCACTCCACCGCGGCCGCCGAGGAAGCTTCCTCCGCCGATGATGACCGCAGCGATGGCGTTCAGCTCCATGCCTTGCCCGGTGAAGGGTGAGCCGGCGTCGGCTGTCCCGACGAAGAGCATGCCGCCGATCGCCCCGGACAGGCCGCTCATGACGTAGACCGAGATCAACGTCCCGTTCATCGGTACGCCGGTGCGGACGGCTGCTTCGGGGCTGCCGCCGACGGCGTAGATCCATCGGCCCCAGACCAGCTTGCGCAAGATGACGGCACAGATCAGCGTGAAGACGATCACCACGAGCGTGGCGTAGGGGAACCAGCCGATGTCACCTGCGCCCGGGACCCCAGGGATGCGGCCGCCGCCGAGCTTGTGCACGATCGGCGGCGAGCCGACCACCGTCGACCCCTTCGCGACGTACAACGCGAGGCCGGCGCAGATGCTCAAGGTGGCGAGGGTGGCGATGAAGGGGTGCGGGAGCCGGCCCCAGACCAGCAGGAGCCCGTTGACCAGCCCGACGGTGATGCCGGTCAGGAGAGTGGCGCCGACGGCGAGCCAGGCTGAGTGGGTGTCGCGGTAGACGACAGTCACCATGACGCAGCACAGCGAGACGTTGGAGCCGATCGACAGGTCGATGCCGCGGGTCAGGATCACAAGGAGCTGGCCCAGAGCGATGATGCAGACCCCGCCGGACTGCTCGAGGACATTGCCGATGTTCCCGTACGTCATGAAGACGTGGCCCTCGGTGGCTGCCCAGAGGAGCAGCATCATCAGGGCCAGGATGAAGAGCGGCCCCGCTTTCAGCGCCAGCAGGACAGCCTTGATCGTGCGCGACGTCCGGTAGTTGATCGCCTCCGGTGCCTGCTCGGTCGGCGCGCCGTCGACCGCTGCGCCAGCGTGAGTCAGCCGCTCGTCATCGAGCACGTCGGGCCTTCCGTTGTCCTGCATCGTCGAGGACTATGCCAGCCCAATTTCCTAAAGTCTATAGGATAGAGACAATTGGATGCAGTAACGTAGCCACGTATCCCTCCAGCGCTCGATACGCGAAGGCCGAGATGGACCCGTACCAAATCGAAGCAATCCATCAGTCCGCAGCCGGACAGCAACTGGCCCAGCGCCAGCTGCTGCCCGGCTCGGTGTACGAGATCGTCACCGACATGCTCATGACCCACGCGTTCGAACCCGGTGCACGCCTCAACATCGAAGAGCTCGCCCGCACCCTCGGTGTCTCCGCGACCCCGGTGCGCGAGGCACTGGCGCGAGTAGAAGCCGACGGCCTGATCGTCAAGCAGCCCGGCCGTAGCTACACCGTGGCTCCGCTCATGGGCATCGAGCAGGTGAGGGAGCTCATCGAGCTGCGGCTGCTCGTGGAACCCGCCTTGGCCGCCAAGGTCGCAGCCCGGGCGGAGTCGAGTGAGATCAAGGAACTTCGCCGCGCTGCCCGGGCCGGTGGAGCCGGCGTCGAGATCACGGCTGCGGCGAACCGGTTGGACATGGTCTATGACGCGAACTTTCACGCGATGGTCGCCGACCTCGCCGGCAACCAGATGATCAGCGACATGCTGACCCGACTGCGCAGCCACCTGCACACCTTCCGTCTCTACTACCACGCGGGCCTTCACTCGGTCACCAGGAACGAGCACCTCGCGGTGGTCGGAGCGATCGCCAAGCACGACCCGGATGGCGCCGAGGACGCGATGCGCGCCCACCTGGTGTCAGCGCTTGAGCGGCTCGAGACCTTTGTCGACGGTGGGAGCGCGAACGCAGAAGCCAGGCAGCTCCCGAAGAAGGGCGGCGCCGTCGGTGCGTGAAGAGGCGCTCCGCGGCCACGTCGCGCTGGTCGCCGGCGGAACGCGCGGGTTGGGCAAGGAGCTCGTCCGGTGGAGATCCCATGCGTGAACTGCCTCGGCAGGTGCTCTTCGGAGCCGCCTACTACCACGAGTACCAGACGACAGACCGACTCGAGACGGATCTCGACCTCATGCTCGAGGCCAATTTCACGGCCATCCGCGTCGGCGAGTCGGTCTGGTCGACGTGGGAGCCGGACAACGGCGTCTTCGATCTCGAGTGGCTGGCTCCAGTCCTCGACGGGGCACACGCGCGCGGAATCGCGGTCGTTCTCGGAACGCCGACCTATGCGGTGCCACCGTGGCTGGCTCGGCTCTACCCAGAGATCAACGCCGAACGCGCGAGCGGGCAGCGGATGGGTTGGGGCGCCCGTCAGGAGGTCGACTACACGCATGCTGGTTTCCTCTTCCACGCAGAACGCGTGATCCGGAAGATCGTCGACCGCTATGCGCAGCATCCAGCCGTCATCGGATTCCAGGTGGACAACGAACCGGGCCTGCAGATCCTCCACAACCACGGCACCTTCCAACGCTTCGTCGACCACCTCCGGCTCGAGTACGGCACGGTCGAGCGGCTCAACAAGGAGTGGGGGCTCGTCTACTGGTCGCACCGGTTGGCGACGTGGGCTGACCTCTGGACACCGGATGGGAACGCCCAGCCGCAGTACGAGCTGGCGTGGCGGCGCTTTCAGGCTCGTCTGACGGACGAGTTCATCGCGTGGCAAGCCGGCATTGTGCGGGAGTACGCGCTCGAGCACCAGTTCGTGACCACGTGCCTGGCCTACGAGCGGCCGGCGATGGATGACCTCGGCGTCACCCGTTCCCTGGACGTGACGTCCGCGAACGCCTACTACGTGATGCAGGACGGTCTGCAGCTCCCGGACGCTCGCGAGGAGGCGCAGACCTGGAAGTCGGACGGTACCTGGGCGTTCTACCTCAGCGCGGACCGCATGTACTCATCGCGGCAGGAGCCATACTTCGTCACCGAAACCAACGCGGCAACCATCGGCATGGCCTGGGACAACCGGCCCGCCTACGACGGCCAGTGGCGCCAGGCAGCCTGGGGCCTCATCTCCCGCGGCGCTTCGATGATCGAGTACTGGCACTGGCACACATTGCCCTTCGGGACTGAGACGTACTGGGGAGGGGTGCTGCCGCACAGCGGCGAACCCGGTCGCACGTATGACGAGGTGTCAGGGCTGGGCCGCGAGCTGCGCGCCGCCGGCGACCTCGTGGCGGGGCTGACCCCTGACGCCGACGTCGCCGTCGTCTACTCCGGACCGAGCAAGTGGCTCATGCAGCGTCATCCCGCGCTGTGCCACTCGGACGGCTCGCCCGACGAGCGCGCCTACCAGGGACTGCTGGAGCCCTTCTACCGCGGTGCCTTTGACGCCGGACTCCAAGCCCGAATCCTGCACGACCGTCAGCTGGTCGGAGCTGCCGCGCTACCGACGCTGTCACCGGACCAGGTGGCCGCCACCCTTCCCGTCCTGGTCGCCGCCGGCGTGTATGTGGCCAGCGATGAGCTGCTCAACTGGTTTCGCGACTATGTGGATGCCGGCGGGCACCTCATCATCGGTCCTCGAACTGGTTACGCCGACCTTGAAGCACGAGCACGAACGGGCGTCCACCCGGCTGGTCTCCACGAGCGGGCCGGCGTCTGGTACGCCGAGTTCAGCAACCTCCTGACACCGGTGCCGGTCCGGGCCGGCGACGGCTCAGACCTGCATCCGCCCCAGTCAGCCGCAGCGACGCGCTGGGTCGACGGCCTGCTCCTCAGCGGCGCCGACGTACTCCTCGAATACGACCACCCGCACTTCGGCAGATGGCCCGCGATCACCACGCGAGCCGCGGGCGCCGGGCGAGTGACCTACGTCGGGACTGTGCCGAATCCCGCACTCTCCCAGTCGTTGTTCGGATGGGCAAGCGCCGGTCAGCCGCGCATTTGGCGGGGCCTCCCGGCCGAAGTCACCGTCACAGGGGCGACGGCGAGGGACGGGACGCACCTGTCATTCGTCCACAACTGGAACTGGCAGCCGCGCTCGCTGGCCGCGCCGGTCGCCCTTCGTGACGTCCTGTCCAGTCAGCACTTCTCGGCCGGCGACAGGATCGATCTGGGGCCCTGGGACGTCCGGGTGTTCACCGATCGCGTACGACGCGACTGAGATTCCGGACCACCCGGCGACAACGGATGGGGTCGAAAGTGATTGCCGACAGCCGATCGCGCTGCGCCGGCGTTTGCCCGAGGGCCGACCGGGCACTGCACCGTGGTGGCGGCGTACACGGTGAACAAGGCGGCGGTCGAGCACGCACGCAAGCTCATCGCGTCGCGGCAGTACGTGCTCGACAGCGACTGGGGTGACGTGCAGCCAGGTGCCGATGCGCAGAACGCGTACCTCGAGCGGCACTCGTGGGACGACTACGCGGGATGGCACCTGGGGCTCACCGAGGGCGCGAACGACGAGACCAAGGCCCGGTACGCCTTCGTGTACGGCGACCTGCGTCGGCTGCACCGCACCGGCCTGATCGCGTGCGTCTACCGGGCCTCGGAGTGGCGGCACAAGGACATCGAGCTCGCCGCGCACGGCCTGCTCCAGGAGCTCGACGCCGCCGCCGGGCCCAGCTGAGCCCGGCGGCTCCGACAGTCAGCAGCAGGTAGTGGCCCGGGGCGCGGCGATCGGGCCCCTGAGTGCCCGGAAGGCGGCAGCGACGCGCGACGGGCGGCAGCACTGCGCGATGGCCGCCAGCCGTGCGCGCGTGCGCACGCCGTGCTTGTGACCGCTGCGGATCGATTCGGCGACGTACGGATGTGACCCGGGTTCGTTCTCTCGTTGGTCAGCAGCAGGCAGAGGCCGTCGGCTGGGCCTCGGCGCCCACGGCCGTGCCGCAGCAGGTCGAGTCGGTCGAGGCTTCGCCTGAGAAGGTCTCGCTGTCCTCGAGGACCGCGTAGATCTCCCAGCGCTCGCCGTTGGGCGCGTTCTCGACCCAGAACTTGGTCTGCTTGGCGTAGCAGCAGGTCTGGTCGCGCTCCTCGGTCGAGGCCAGGCCCTCGGTCGCGAGGCGGAGCTCCTCGGCGTCGACCACGTCGACGCTCTCGACCTCGACCCCGAGGTGGTTGACCGACCCGCCCTGGCCGGGGTTCTCGATGAGGACGAGCTTGAGCGGCGGCTCGGCGATCGCGAAGTTCGCGTACCCGGGCTTGACCTTCGCCGGGGTCGCGCCGAAGAGCTTGGAGTAGAACGCCACCGAGCTGTCGAGGTCATCGACGTTCAGGGCCAGTTGCAGGCGGGACATGGGTCGCTCCTAGATATTGATGGATGTCTATGTCACCCCCGAGTTTGCCTCGGACATAGATGGATGTCAACATTTACCCATGTCGAAGTCTCTGATCGAGCTGACTCCGGTGCAGACGGTCGCGTGCTGCTCGCCGCTGGTCCAGGAGCCGATCGCGGCCGAGCAGGCCGACCGGATCGCTCCGCTGCTCAAGGCGATCGCCGATCCGGTGCGGCTGCGGCTGCTCTCCCTGGTCGCCTCCCACAGTGAGGGCGAGGCGTGCGTGTGCGACCTCAACGACGCGTTCGACCTGTCGCAGCCCACGATCAGCCATCACCTCAAGGTGCTGCACGAGGTCGGCCTGCTCGACCGCAGCAAGCGAGGGGTCTGGGTGTACTACCGGGCTCGGACCGAGGCGCTCGCCGATCTCGCCAAGCTCCTCGACGGAGTGGCCAGGTGACCCCATCCGGCACCGGCTTCGTACGACGTGCGGCAGCCGAGCTCGTCGGCACCGCGTTCCTTGTCGCCGCCGTGGTCGGCTCGGGGGTCGCCGCGAGCCGGCTGTCGCCGCACGACGTCGGACTCCAGCTCCTCGAGAACAGCCTGATCACCGGTGGGGCGCTGGTCGCGCTGATCCTCGCCCTGCAACCGGTGTCGGCGGCGTTCAACCCGGTCGTCACGCTGGTCGAGCGAGCGCTGGGCCAGGTGTCGACGAAGGCCGCCGCCGGCCTCGTCGCGGCGCAGGTCGTCGGTGGCCTCGTCGGCGTGGTCGCTGCCAACCTGATGTTCGACCTCGGCGCGGTCAGCATCTCCGGCCACGACCGGGTCGGTGGAGGTCTCGCTCTCGGGGAGGTGGTGGCGACGCTCGGACTCGTCCTGGTGATCTTCGGCAGCCTCCGCGCGGGCCGCAACGAGACGCTGGCGTTCGCCGTGGGCGGCTACATCACCGCCGCCTACTGGTTCACCAGCTCCACGAGCTTCGCCAACCCGGCCGTGACGATCGCCCGGATGTTCTCCGACACGTTCGCCGGCATCTCACCCTCGTCGGTGCCTCTGTTCGTCCTCATGCAGCTGGTCGGCGGTGCGCTCGCCTTTGCCCTCGTCCGTGTCCTCTACCCAGAGGCCGCGTCCCGTGCGGCCGATCCCCAAGGAGCCACGATCCCGTGACCGACAAGCCCACCGTCCTGTTCGTGTGTGTCCACAACGCCGGGCGCTCGCAGATGGCCGCCGGCTACCTGCAGCACCTCGCCGGTGACCGGATCACGGTTCTGTCCGCAGGCTCCGAGCCGGGGGACCGGATCAATCCGGTCGCCGTCCAGGCGATGGCCGAGGAGGGCATCGACATCAGCAGCGCGGCTCCCAAGGTGCTCACCACCGAGGCGGTCCAGGAGTCCGACGTCGTGATCACGATGGGCTGCGGCGACGCGTGCCCGTACTTCCCCGGCAAGCGCTACGAGGACTGGAAGCTCGACGATCCTGCGGGGCAGGACATCGAAGCCGTCCGGCCGATCCGTGACGAGATCCGGGCACGGATCGAGACGCTGATCGGCGAGCTCGTCCCCGCAGGCTGATGAAACCCACGAGCTCGTTCGCGGGTCCGGTTGCCATCGACCCGATGACGCCGGAGCACTGGCCCGCGGTGCAGGCGATCTACGCCGCCGGCATCGCCACGGGTCACGCGACGTTAGAGTCGGAGCCACCGGTCTCGGAGCAGTTCGACGCGACCCGGCTCGGACCGCGGCGTGTACGCACGGGGCCGTCGGACCGGAAGGATGCTCCTCGACGCTCTGACCGCGTCCACCGCTCCGTCGGCTGTCGGACCCTCGGCACCAGGGAGCGGGTCGGGAAGTTGACCTACGGTCCGCTGCGCGACGCGTGGCGCGACGTGGTGCTCATCGAGAGACGGAGCGCACTCGCCGGGTCGTGAGCTCCGGTCGGCGTGGGCTCAGGTTGCCGCGATCGGCGAAGGACAGCGTTCACACCCCGACTCTGGCATCGAGCTGCACGGGTCGGTCGCCACCCGCGAGGGGCCTTTGGGCCCTGTCGACCGTGTGCGCGGGCGGAAAGACTCGAGGTGGAGGGGACCGACCCGCGGAGGAGTCATGGAGATCCAGGTGCGCACCGACCGCGCGCTGAGGGGCGGTCATGAGCTGGCCACGTTCGTCGGGTACGAGGTCGTCGCCGGCCTGGGCGCCTGCGCAGTGCGGGTGATCAGCGCGCTGGTCGAGCTGACCGAGGACCAGGCGACGACGGACCGCCCTGCCGTCCTGCGTTGCCAGCTGGAGGTCCGGCCACACGGTCATGCGCCCGTGATCGTCTCGCGGCTCGCCGCCGACGGCGACGCGGCCGTGCGTGGCGCGGTCGAGGACATGCGCAATGTGCTGGAACGGATGTTTCGCAGGATCGACGGCCACACCGGCCCCGACTGAGGAGGAGTCATGCAGGTCCAGGTCCGCACCGACCACCACGTCGATGGTGACGAGAAGCTGATCGCGTTCGTCGAGGAGCAGGTCGTCGCCGGCTTGGCGCCGTACGCCGACCGCATCATGAGTGTGCAGGTCCACCTGTCCTCCGAGAGCGGTGCCCGCAGGGGCCCGGCCGACCTGGCGTGCATGATCGAGGTTCGCGCGACTCGTCGTGGACCCGTGGTGGTCCGGCGGCACGCGGTGACCAAGGACGGCGGGGTCCACGCCGCGGTCGACGCGATGCGGGAAGTGCTCAGCCGGCTCTTCGGCCGCCTCGAAGATCGCCACCGGGGAGCCGACTCGATCCGCCGCTGACCGCACAATCGCGCTTGCTCGACCGCCGGTGCCCGACACACAAGTCGGGCACCGGCGGCATTGCGCAAACGCTCGCACCGGTGCCCGACGTCCCAGGCGGCGCTCGTCGGGCCCGTTGAAGGCAAAGCCCGTCGGCGCGACCTGGAGTCAGATGAACAGCAGCTGTGCCCCCTCGGTCTTCTCGATGAAGTCCGAGGCGCTGATGATGCCCTCGACCTCGTCGTACAGGTCGGCCTCGCCGAGGTGGTTCATGTCCGCCGACATCCGGCAGGCCCACAGGTGCCCGCCCGAGTCGACGATCTGCTGCAGGAACTCCGGCACCTCGGGCACGCCGAGGTCGGCGATCGACTTCTTCATCATGTGCGTGGCCATGGCGGTCATCCCGGGCATCGGCGTCAGGCCTTGCGGCATGTGCGTCGCGGTGTTCCCGACCGGGGTGAACTTGAGGTCGCCCATCGTCTTCTTGTTGATCATGTCGAAGCCCCAGAACGTGAAGAACAGGTGCGTCTCCACGCCCTCTCCCAGGGCGGCGTTAGCCAGGATCAGACCCGGGTAGGCCATGTCCAGGTTGCCCTTGGAGCAGATGATCGCAAGCTTGCGGTCGGTGGCGGTGGACCCGAAGTCGGGAACCACGGGTGCGGTCTCGGTGATGCTCATTGGTGACTCCTTGGTGGACGAGCTCGATGGGTGGACTTCAGACGCAGCCGTGCGGCTTGGGCAGGCCGGCGACGTAGGCGAGCTTCTTGGCCGGCTTCTGCGGGAACAGGACGAACAGCGTCTTGGTCGGGATGCCGCCCACGGTGCTGATCCGGCGCAACGTCGCGGTCTCGCCCTCGGCGGCGAAGTCGTCGCGCAGGAACCGGATCGCCTTCCAGTGCTCCTCGGTGAGGTCGATGCCGATCTGCGCCGCCAGGGACTTCGCGAGCTGCTCGTCCCACTCCGACGGGTCGGTCATGAATCCTTCCTCGTTCACGTGGACGGTGTGGCCGTCGATGGTCGTCGTGGTCATGGCGTGGTGCCTTCCTCTTGGTGGTGTGCTGTCGGGAGTTCCTTGCCCGCCATGGACATGTGCGCCGGCAGCGGGATCGGATGCCCCGGGAGCAGCACGTTCCAGTAGATGTGCCGGAACGCGAGCTTCCCGAGGTGGTTCGCGTAGGTCTCCTTGAGCAGGCTCATCGGCCCGAGGTGGGGGATCGGGTACTTTCCCGGGAGCGGCTCGGTGTCGTAGTTGAAGTCGATGAGCAGTGCCTTGTCGTCGCCGGACTCCACGAAGCAGTTCGCATGTCCGTCGAAGGACCCCGTCATCGGCACGCCGGCGACGTGCTCGAGGAAGTTGTCGACGAAGATCTCGACGGCGAAGTGCGCCACCGAGCCGGCCTTCGAGGCCGGGATGTTGCTGGCGTCGCCGACCGCGAAGATGTTGTCGTGCGCCGTGCTGAGCAGGGTGTGCTTGTCGACCGGCACGTAGTTCAGCTCGTCACCGAGGCCGGACCGGGCGACGAAGTCGGCGCCCATGTTGACCGGGATCGTCACGAGCAGGTCGAAGGGCACCTCGCGCTCGTCGTAGGAGACCAGCACCTTGCGCTCGGGATCGACGCTCTCGACCATGAAGTCCGCGACGACCTCGACCTTGCGCTCGTCGAGCATGTGACCCAGCCGCTGCGACGCGATCGGCTTGGTGAATGCTCCGTCGAGGGGTGTCACGTAGCTCATCTCGACCCGGTCACGGAGCCCACGCGCCCGCAGCCACGCCTCGGCGAGGAAGGTGAACTCGAGGGGTGCCACCGGGCACTTGATCGGCATCTCGGCGATGTGGACCACGAGGCGGCCGTGGTCGAACTCCTTCAGTGCGCGGCTGAGGGCCTCGGCGCCCTCCAGGGTGTAGAAGTCGAAGATGCTGCGCCGCCACTCGGGCCCGAGCATCCCCGGCGTCTGGTCGGGTCGAGGGGTCGTCCCGCTGGCGATGACCAGGTAGTCGTAGACCAGGTTGCGGCCGTCCTCGAGGTGGACGGTCCGGTCCTCGGGAAGCACACGGTCGATCTCGCCGTAGACCAGGTCGATGCCCTCGTGGATGAAGTGGTGCCGGCTGCGCACGAGCTCGTCGCGGTTGCCGAACGGCACGAAGATGTAGCCGGGCTGGTAGTGGTGGTGGTCGTCGCGGTCGACCACGGTGATCGCCCACTCGTCGCGGGGAAGCCGCTTGTGCAGCTTGTTGACGATCATGGTGCCGGCGGTGCCGCCGCCGAGCACGAGCAGGTTGCGCATGAGGACCTCCTGGGCCGGCCGGCCGGTGGCCGACGCTCGGTTCAGTTCCAGTGCATACCCCGTGGGGTACATGCGGCCCGAGGCGGACGGCCCGACGTGGAGGGACTCAGGTCCCGTTCCGTCGTGGCTGAGGAGGTCGCGCAGCGACCGTCTCGAGACCCGGGCCCTAGCGCAGCCGGTGTGTCCCGAACTGCATCCGTGGCGCGGCGTACGCCGCCTGCGACTCGACCAGTCGCAGCTCGCCTCCGCCGGCATCCAGGGTGTTGACCAGCAGGTCGAACACGCTCGACGCCGTCCGGGCCAGGGCGGTCGCGGGATCCCCGCTCTCGACGAGCTGCGCCGAGAACAGAGCGGCGGTGACATCGCCCGAGCCGTTGGCATGGAACGCGAGCCTCGGCGTGCGGACGCTCCACGCGCCGTCGTCGGTCACCGCGATCATCTCGACCGTGTCGGCCGGCTGCCCTGCGTGCGCGACGCTCGTGACCAGCACTGTCGTCGGCCCGAGCGCCCGGGCAGCGTCGGCGGCTGCCAGGATCGCGTCGACGTCAGGAGCGCGCGCGAGGTCGGCGCCGACGAGCTCACCGAGCTCGAACTGGTTTGGCGTGATCAGGTCGGCGCGAGGCACGACGCGGTCTCGGATGAGCGGCGGGACAGCCGGGTCGACGAAGCAGCCGCTCTCGGCGCTCCCCATCACCGGGTCGCAGGCATACGCCGCGGCCGGGTTGGCCCCCTTGACCCGGTCGACGGCGTCGAGGATGACCTCCGCGATCTCGGGGCTGCCCTGGTAGCCGGAGAGCACCAGGTCGACCTGGGCGAGCACGCCCCGCTCCTCCATTCCGAGGACCACGTCGTGCACGTCGGACCCTGCGAGGACAGGACCGCGCCACGCGCCGTACCCGGTGTGGTTGGAGAACAGCACGGTGTGCACCGGCCAGACCTCGTGGCCCAGCCGCTGCAACGGGAACACGGCGGCGCTGTTGCCGACATGGCCGTAGGCGACATGGGACTGGATCGAGAGCACCCGCATGCCCGCCAGCCTCGCACGGTGGCCGGGACCTGGTCCGCCGCACCTATGGTCGACGAAACTAGAACGCGTTATAGTTCGGCTGCCGGGGTGGCGTCGGTCACCAGCGCGTGGACGAGTGAGGGAAGCATGGGCAAGCAGCAGGCCAGCGAGGCCGACTACGTCGTCGTGGGATCGGGCAGCTCAGGGAGCGCGGTGGCCGGGCGGCTGGCGCAGGCCGGGCACAGCGTGATCCTGCTCGAAGCCGGCAAGACCGACGAGAAGTACCTGGTCAGGAAGCCCGGCATGATCGGCCCGATGCACTCGGTGCCGGAGATCAAGAAGACCGTGGACTGGGGCTTCTACTCGACCCCGCAGAAGCACATCCTCGACCGGAAGATGCCGGTGCCACGTGGCAAGGTCGTCGGCGGCTCGAGCTCGATCAACGGGATGGTCTACGTCCGCGGCAACCGCGCCAACTACGACTCCTGGGCGGCCGAGGGCAACACGGGCTGGGACGCCGACTCCGTCAACGCGGCGTACAAGCAGATGGAGGACTTCGAGGACGGCGAGAACGCCTGGCGCGGAGCCGGCGGGCCGATCCGGATCACCCGCAACAAGTCTCCGCAGGAGGGCACCCTCCAGTTCATCCAGGCGACCTCCGACGCGCTCGGCGTGAAGGTCCTCGACGACTACAACGGTGAGTCGCAGGAGGGCATCGCGAGGATGCAGCAGAACACCGCGGACGGTCTGCGCTACAGCGCGTCTCGCGGCTACGTGCACAACCTCGCGCCGGCGACGCTCGAGCTGCAGAGCGAGGTGATGGTGCGCAAGGTGGTGATCGAGAACGGCCGCGCCACCGGCGTCGAGGTCACCGACAAGGACGGCTCGCAGCGGGTCGTGCGCGCGGGCAAGGAGGTCATCCTGTCCGCGGGTTTCGTCGGGTCGGCCCAGTTGCTGATGCTGTCCGGCATCGGGCACGCCCAGCACTTGCGCGACCAGGGCATCGAGGTGCTCGCAGACCTGCCGGTCGGCGACAACCTGCACGACCACATGTTCCACGCGATGACCTTCCACGCGACGTCGGCGAAGATGAAGGGCAAGGCGTCGTTCTTCTTCCGGGGCCTGGCCAAGGAGATGATGCGACCCGGGACGACGTTCCTGGCGAACTCCGTCTTCGAGTCGGTGGGCTTCGTGCGGACGTCGCAGGCCACCGACGTACCCGACCTGCAGCTGCACCTGCTGCCGTGGGCCTATGTCTCGCCGAACCAGGACGAGCCGATCCGGCACAAGGTCGACCCGCGGACGGCGCTCACCGTCCTGGCGACCCTGATCTACCCCAAGAGCCGGGGCACGCTGCGGCTGGCGTCGGCCGACCCGACCGCGTCGCCGCTGATCGACTTCCAGTACCTCGCCGACCCGGCCGACCTCGAGGTCCTCGCCGAGGGCTCGGAGATGGTGCGCGAGATCATGGGCGGCGCGGCCTTCGGTGGCGCGGTCAAGGAGGAGATCCACCCGGGGGCCGACGTCACGGGTACCGCCCTGCGCGACGCGATCCTGAACCGAGCGACCTCCGTCTACCACGGTGTCGGCACCTGCCGGATGGGCGTCGACGAGCTCGCGGTCGTCTCACCGGACCTCACGGTGCGCGGCGTCGAGGGCCTGAGGGTCGCCGACGCCTCGATCATGCCGTCGATCACCGGCGGCAACACCAACGCCCCGGCGATCATGATCGGCGAGATGGCCGCGGGCCTGATCCTGGCGCGCTGAGGGACGCAGTTTCACAACTTCTGTTGTGAAACTGCTGCTTCCCGACCGAAATTTCGTTCGGGAAGCGCAAGTTTCACAACCTCAGTTGTGAAACCGGCAGGCCCTCAGGCGACCAGCAGGCTCCTCTTCGACAACCCCATCCAGTACCCCTCGATCACCTGGTCGCCCGGGGTCTCCGGGTCGGTCGCTGCGCCGAGGGTGACGAAGAGTGGCGTGTAGTGCTCGACCGTGGGGTGCGCGTACGGCATGCCGGGCGCCCGGGTGCGGAACGCCGCCAGCTCGGCGACGTCGCCGCGTGCGAGTGCTTCGGCGGCCCAGTGGTCGAAGTCACGCGACCAGCCGGGGGCCTCGGCGTCGATGCGGAACTCGCGGAGGTACGGCAGGCCGTGGGTCAGGAAGCCCGAGCCGATGATCAGCACACCCTCGTCGCGAAGACCGCGCAGGCGCGAGCCGAGGGCCAGTAGCTGGTCGGGGTCCTCGGTCGGCAGGGACATCTGCAGGACGGGGATGTCGGCCTCGGGGTACATGATCTTCAGCGGCACCCAAGCGCCGTGGTCGAGCCCGCGGCTGGCGTGCTGGTGCACCCGGTCGCTGTCCGGCAACATCTGGGCGATCCGGTCGGCGAGTGCGGTCGCGTCCGGGGTGTCGTAGCGCATCCGGTAGTACTTCGGGTCGAACCCCCCGAAGTCGTAGACCAGCTCGGTCCCCGGGCCGCTCGCACTCAGCGCGAGGGGGGCGGACTCCCAGTGCGCGCTGATCATCAAGATCGCCTTCGGGCGCGGCAGGCCGGCGGCGAGCTCGCGCATCTCGCCGGACCACACCGGGTCGTCGAGCAGCGGCGGGGCGCCGTGGCCGAGGTACAGCGCCGGCATGCGAGCGGTCATGTCATCCATGATAGTTCAAACTTGAACTACTGGGGAACTATTCCTCAGGGGAGCGCCCAGTCCACGGGCGCGCCGCCCTGCTGCTCGAGCAGCTCGTTGACCCGGCTGAACGGGCGCGACCCGAAGAAGCCGCGGTGCGCCGACAACGGGCTGGGGTGCGGCGACTCCACCACGGGCACCGGGCTGAGCATCCCGGTGAGTGTCTGGGCGTCGCGGCCCCACAGGATCGCCGCCAGTGGTCCGCCTCGCTGCGCCAGGGCGGTGATCGCGCACGCGGTCACCGGCTCCCAGCCCTTGCCGCGGTGCGAGTTGGCGCGCCCGGGGCAGACGGTCAGCGACCGGTTCAGCAGCAGCACGCCGGCATCGGCCCACGGCGTCAGGTCGCCGGAGGTCGGCGGCGGTACGCCGAGATCGTCGACGAGCTCCGTGAAGATGTTCAGCAGGCTCGGCGGGAGCGGGCGTACGTCGGGTGCGACCGAGAAGCTGAGCCCGACGGGGTGGCCCGGCGTCGGGTACGGGTCCTGGCCGACGACGAGCACCTTGACGTCGGCGAGCGGGCGCTGGAACGCCCGCAGCACGTGCTCGCCGGCCGGGAGGTACCCACGGCCCGCGGCGAGCTCGCTGCGCAGGAATGCCCCCATCCGGGTGATGTCCTCGTCGACCGGCGCGAGCGCCTCGGCCCAGTCGGGGGCGACCAGGCCCTTGTCGACGAGTCCGGCCAGCGCGCTCACGGCGACGAGTGTTCCATCTGCTGCGGTGCTGGTGTCGTCAGGGAGCCGTACGGCGCGTGTGCACACGCCATAACACCGCTTTACATGCGGGGTCCAGTCACCGGTTCCTCGCCCCAGCGGGCCGCGAACAGCACCGGGGGTAGTCCTCGGGATCCCAGCCCTTGACGGCGTCGGCGTCCTGCTTGTGGAGCAGCAGCCAGGACGCGCCGACGCGTTCGGTTTGCCCTCCCTCGTCGCCGCGCCCCCGTTGGTCCTTCTCGCCCTCCTTGGCAGCGGTGCGCACGAGCACGAAGCGGCCACGCAGCTTCTCGCCGTGCACGTCGGCGTGCAGCTCGCCGGAGGCGACGGCTGCTGCCGGGTCGTCGGTCCCGGAGGGCTCCCAGGTGCCGCGGTCCCACACGATCACGTCACCGCCGCCGTACTCGCCGCCGGGGATCACGCCCTCGAAGTCGGCATACTCCAGCGGGTGGTCCTCGACGTGGACCGCGAGGCGTCGGACGGACGGGTCGAGGGTCGGACCCTTCGGCACCGCCCACGACGCGAGCACGCCGTCGATCTCGAAGCGAAGGTCGTAGTGCAGCCTGCTGGCCCGGTGCCGCTGCACCACGAACCGCCGGGGGCCTTGGCGCGACGACTCTTCCCCGGCGCCCGCCGGCTCCGGCGTCGTGTCGAAGTCACGCATGCCCCGGTACGACGCGAGCTGGTCCGCGGACCGCTCGCCCTTCGTACGACGTCTCGGCACAGCTCCAACCTAGGCGGCAGACCCCGCGAGATCGTGCGCCCGGGTCATTCGCCGAGGGCGTGTTCGACCTGGGCGGCGACGGCCTCGTGGTACTTCGCGTACGGGTGCAGCGCGCGCGCCTTGGTGACCGCACCCCGGTAGTCGGCGATCCACGGGTCGTCGGAGCAGATGTCGTGGCCTTCGGACACTGCGTACATGTCGACGTAGATCGCGCCCGCCTGCTTGGCCGCGTCCGCCCAGACCCGGTTGACGTAGCGCATCCCGGTGCGCATCCGCTCGACCTGCGCCTCGGGCACCGGCAACCTGTCGGGGCAGCTGCTCTGGTCGGGAACCAGGCGCGGATAGCCGATAACGACGATCCGCGCGTCCGGCGCCTTCTGCTTGATCTCGCCGAGAGCCATCCCGAGCTGCGACGCGGAGGACTTCATCTGCGCCTCGATCTGGCTCTGGGGAGTGGCGAGGTACTGCTGGCACTTGGCGGAGAGCGGGCCGTGGTCGGGGTCGAGGCAGACCAGGAGGAGCCCGATCGACACGGCGTTGTTGTTCAGCCCGAGGCCGACCGTGACCAGCTGGGTGCTCTTGTCGACCCCGTCGAGCTGCGGGTCGTTGAGGCGGATCTTCCCGTAGCTCTGGGGTTGGTCGAGGTTCAGCGTCGACGCGCCGCTGCACGAGCGGTCGGCGAAGCCCGAGGCCTTGAGGGCGTCGGCGAGCAGGGTCGGGTAGTTGACCTTGGACCGCCCGCACGGCCGGTCGCCGAACGGGGCGATGCCCGGGCCGGCGGTGTAGGAGTCGCCGAGGGCGACGTACTTCGGACCGGTCTTCTTCTGGTCGTGGTTCGACCCGCAGCCGGCCGCGGCGACCAGCAGCAGGAGGATCGGCAACAGGGCCAGGAGCCGGACCCGGGGCCGAGCGCCGGCGAGAGCGGGACGCCTCACCTGCTCTTCACCAGCTCGGCGACCGCCTTTGCCACGGCCCGCTGCTCGGCGGCCTCGGGGGAGTACGAGACCGCGCCCCCCGGGCCGTCCGGTCCGCCCCGGATCCAGGGGTCGTCCGAGCAGAGCTCGTGCCCGACCGAGAGCTCGGCGACATCGGCGTACGCCGCCCCGGTCTGCCGAGCCGTCGACCGGAGCTGCCGGTTCACCTGCTCGAAGAGCAGGTTGGCCGTGTCGAGGCCGATCTGCTCGACCTTGGGCAGCGCCTTGCAGGACCCGGAGTCCGGGGTGATGGTCGGGTACCCGACGACGACGATGTAGGCAGCGGGCGCCCGGTCCTGGACCGATCGGATTGCCGCGGTCACCGCGTCCGCCATCGCCGTGACGTCGTCGAGGGCGGTCTGGGGGGTCACCTTGTCGGTGCACGGCAGCGCCGTGCAGATCTGGAACGCATGGGCGAGCAGGTCGCGGTCGAGCAGGCCGATGCCGATGGTGACCAGGCCGGTGTCGTGGCCGATGGCGTCGAGCTGGGCGTGCACCTTCGGCCTGCCCTTGGCCGGCTTGTACTTCGACGTCAGGTCCTCCGTGGTCGCGCCCGCGCACGAGACGTCCTTGACCCCGGCGATGTGCAGCTCGTCGGCGAGCAGGGCCGGGTAGTTCGCGTCGCTGCGCCGGCAGCCGTCGTCGCCGGCAGCCTTCCCGGCGTCCGGCGCCGCGGTGAAGTCGTCGCCGAGCGCGACGTAGCTGTGGATGTCCCGGTCCGGTGGGCTGGAGGTGTCCGAGCCGAAGCCACCGGCGCCACAGGCGGCGAGCAGGCACACCAGCAGACCGGCAAGCGTGGCCCGGCCGATCAGTCGCAGGGTCCGCGGGACGGTGCTCACCGCTTCGGAGCGAAACCGCGGGACGCGTCGGAGGTGAAGCGGCGCGCGGGATTCGAGCCGATCGCACCCCGGTCGGGTGCCACCTCGGAGGTGGGTGCGTCGGCACCAGTGGTCTTGGCCGGGGTCTTGGCCGGGGAGGTTCTGGGAGGGGAGCTCTTCGAGGTGGATTTCGCTGCCGCCTTCTTGGTCGTCCTGGGTGTGGTCTTCGTCGACTTGCGCGCCGTCTTCTTCCCGGGACCGCGCTTGCGAGCAGGCTTGGGCGTCGCACCATCGGCACGGTCGTCCGGCGTCGAGTGCTGGGTGATCCACTCGTCCATCACGACCCAGGTCGTACGACGGGCCGCGCGGCCGGTGAGCATGCCGAGGTGGCCGCCGGGCACGATCTCGAAGCGCACCTCGAAGGCGTTCTTCAACAACGGCACGATCGCCTTGACCGACGAGATCGGGGCGATGCCGTCGGTGTTGCCGGCGAACACGAGCACCGGCACCTTGATCGCGGCTAGGTCGATCTCGTGGCCGCTGAGGTCGACCTTGCCGGTGCGCAGCTGGTTGTGCTTGACCATCCGGTGGTAGAGCTGGCCGAACGTGCGGCCGGGATAGGCGATCATGCCCGCGGTGAAGCGGTCCACCGCCTCGATCTGGGCGAGCCACTCGGCGTCGTCGAGGTGCTGCACGATCGCCAGCGGCTTGGTGATCAGCTTGGTGCCGCTGCTGAGCTGGAAGGCCCGCCGCACCAGCGGCTTCGGTGCGCCGCCGAACATCCGGTAGACGCGGGTGACGATGCCGCCGTCGGTCAGTCTCAGGATCGGACGCAGCGGAGCGACGAGCGGCACCTGGCTGACGTCGAACGGCGAGCCGACGATCGTCAGCGACGCGATCGGGAGCTTCGGGTCGTCGGCCGCGACGAGGGTCGCGAAGATGCCGCCGAGCGACCAGCCGATCACGTGCACCGGACGACCGCCGGCGTGCTCGCTGGCGACCCGGATCGCCTCCGGCACGACCTCGTCGACCCAGTGCTCCATCCCGAGGTTGCGGTCCTTGAAGGAGATCTCGCCGTACTCGACCAGGTACGTCGGCCGGCCGGCCTTCACGAAGTGCTCGACCAGCGAGCAGTCCCGGCGCAGGTCGAAGCAGGTGGCGGGCGCGGCGAGTGGAGTCACCAGCAGGATCGGGTCGCCCGTGGTGCGCACCTGCTTCTGCGGACGGTAGTGGTAGACCTCGCGCAGCGGCCCGTCGTCGATGAGCGTCCGGGGCATGGGGCGGAGATCGGCCAGCCCGCCGTACAGCACCTTGTGTGCGACGTTGCTGGCGGCGGAGGCGACCTGGTCCGGCTTCGGGATCAGATCCATGCTCCGAAAACTACCAATTGGTGGAGAACGTTACGGACGATCGATCGCCAGGGCCGTCGGTGTGACGAGGATGACCATGGACAGCGGTGGGGTCGGCCGGTAGGCATGCCCCATGGATCAGACCCCCAAGGTCGCCCTCGTGACCGGTGGCTCGTCGGGCATCGGTGAGTGCACCGTCCGCGAGCTGCTGGACGCCGGCTACGTCGTCTACACCTGCGCGCGCCGTGTCGAGCGGATGCAACCCCTGGCCGAGCTCGGCGCCCACGTCTTCGCGATGGACGTGACCGACGACGCGTCGATGGTCACCGGGGTGCAGCGCATCGTCGACGAGCAGGGCCGGATCGACGTCCTGGTCAACAACGCCGGCTACGGCTCGTACGGCGCCGTCGAGGACGTGCCGATCGAGGAGGCGCGCCGCCAGTTCGACGTCAACGTCTTCGGTCTCGCTCGGCTGACCCAGCTGGTGACGCCGCACATGCGCAAGCAGCACGGTGCCGGTTCAGGTGGGGGCCGGATCGTCAACGTCAGCTCGATCGGCGGGAAGTTCTACGAGCCGTTCGGCGCGTGGTACCACGCGACCAAGTTCGCGGTCGAGGGGTTCAGCGACAGCCTGCGGATGGAGCTCAGGCCGTTCGGTGTCGACGTCGTGCTCATCGAGCCCGGGCCGATCATCACCGAGTGGAACGAGATCGCGCGCGACTCGCTGCTCGAACGGTCCGGCGACACCGACTACGGCAAGTACGCCCGGCGCGCCCACAGGGTGCTCACCGAGTTCGACAAACCGGGCCGCGCGTCGAAGCCGGAAGCGGTCGCCCGCAAGATCCGCAAGGCCGTGACCGCCCGCCGGCCGGCGGCGCGCTACCCGGTGGGACGTGGTGCCCGGATGATCACCAGCAGCCGCGACCACCTCCCCGACCGCGTCTTCGACCAGGTGATCAGCCGGATGTACGGCTCGCGCTGACTCCGGGTGGCCGTCCGCGCCGTCAGCGGATGCACGCGCACCGTTGGGCGGCGGACATCGCGGTCTCCTGCTCGCCGTCGAACGCGACGATCCGGGCTCCCTCGACGAACACCGCGAGCGGGGTCGATCCGGTGATCCGTGCGACCACCGAGGCCGCGGTCAGGCCGGAGACGTCGCGGACCTCGCCGATGCGGAACAGCGAGCGCGTCTCGGCGATGATGGCGCTCTCTCCGGCGCGCAACGCGATCGGGATCTCCGGCGCGACCGCGGAGGCCGCGATCGCGACCTCGATGTTGTCCAGGTCGCCGGAGCTCATCGCGGCCACGGACCGCGCGCGACGTACGCCGACCCGGCGCAGCACCTCCACGTCCTGCCCCTGACCGGTCAGCACCGGCACCCCCGCCGCGCGCGCGATCCGGAGGTTCGCCGCGTCGGCGTCTCGCTCGATCGCGAGCACCGGCACGCGGAGCTGTCGCAACGCGATGGCGAGCCGGATCCCGACCTGGCCCAGGCCCACCACGACGACGTGGTCACGACGCGGAGGCACCCGCCGGCCGACGAGCGCCAGGGTCCGGCCGGACCGGACGCGGTCGACGACGCCGGCGGTGAACACGGCCGTGACGATCACCGTGAACAGCATGAACCCGCTGGCCAGCACGAGGTACCACGTCCGACCCTCGACGTCGGCTTCACCGGGCCCGACCGTCGTCACCACCCGAGCTGCCGCGTAGAGCGCCGCCGCCGGGCTCCGGTGCAGGGCCGCCACGGACAGCAGCCAGTCCGTCACGACCACCAGGAGCAACGCCGCGAGCCCGAGGAGCAGGACCCGGGTGGCGTCGTCGTGCACCCGGAACTGGCCGACTGCGTCCCGCACCCTGCAGAGTGGCCCACGAGCCGAGCGGCGGTAGGGCACGAAGCGGAGCTCGCCGTCGTCGTCGCGGACCAGCAGCCGGGGCTCGGAGCCGGCGAGGTCGACCGCCAGCGCCGGTCCGCCCAGGCAGGCGGCGGCGATCGACGGGACGGCGATGTCGGCCGGCGAGCGGACCGTGCAGTTGGGCACCACGTCGCGCAACCGCTGGGCGAGCGTCCGGTCGAACACGGTCGCGACGAGCCGGACCCCGGGTCGGATCTGCTCGACCAGGAGGACGTACCGAAGGGCGGTGACGTCACTGCGGACGAGCACCGCCACCGCGTCGACCGTCGCGTCCAGACGTGTGCGCAGCTCGAGGTCGGAGGGCTCCAGGAGGTGCACCACCTCCACGCCCCGGCCGGTCAGCAGCGCGCACGTGGTCCTGGTGACCTCCAGGTCGCCGATCAGCAGTGCGCGCACGGCTTCCGCCGGCGCCGCTCAGTGGCTGGCCCGGTGCCCGCGGACGACCATCCGCAGGATCCGGCCGTTGAAGGCCACGAAGCGAAGTGACTGCACCGGCAGGCTGCGGCGGCGGCGCAGGGTCGACTCGCTGGGCAGTGGCGCACGGGACAGGTCCGCGACCGGCTGGTCGTCGACCTGGTCGTGGGGTGCTGGGGTGGTTGGCACGGCGACACTCTCCTCGGGGAACGCGTGCTCGGACTTGTCGAGGTGGCCGGAGACTGAGGGCGTCATGATCATCACTCCGGGATGAACTGCCAGCCGAAGCGGGCCTTGGCCTTGTAGAGGAACAGGTGGTGGAGCATGAGCTTCACCCAGTGGCCGCTGAGCCCGAGCTCGCCGGTCGTGCCGGCCAGGTCGCGTCCGGTCGGGTAGGTCTCGAAGTCGGGCACGACCGGCCGCATCGTCATCGAGGCCGCCGATCCCGTGCGCATCCCGGTGCCGGCCGACGCGACGCAGGCTGCGCCCATCGAGGCCATCGAGGCCGTGTGGGCGGGCGCCTCGTCCCCGGACTTGATCCGGTCGGCGATCGTCCGGGCCACGGTCTTGCCCATCACGCCGGAGGGCATCCCGGTGCGTGGGGGAGACGGGGTGATCGCCGTACCGTTCGCGCTGGTGCGGGGCCTGGAGATCTGGTGAGGCGGAGCGAAGGCGATCCCGACCGCGAACAGGTTGCGGTAGCCCGGGACCTGGTAGGTCTCCGGCCAGTCGCTGGCGCGCCACTGCTCGAACGGCTTGGCCGTGTAGTCGGCGTCGACCTTCATGAACCCGGCGGGCGTGAACAGCTCTGCGGTGATGTCGGTGCC
Organism: uncultured Actinomycetota bacterium; assembly: GCA_963805425.1. Lineage (GTDB taxonomy): Bacteria > Actinomycetota > Actinomycetes > Propionibacteriales > Nocardioidaceae > Marmoricola. Next base: position 150,994 of record CAWDUF010000016.1, read on the forward strand.
CGCGCGGTCGTACGCCGTGAGCGGGACGCCTCCGAACGGCGGCAGCAGCATCGCGAAGTCGAAGGCGAGCTCGTGGTGCTCGCCGTCGAGGGTCTCGTAGCGCACCAGGCCGTCCTCGACCCGCTCGACGTGCGCGCCGAGGATCGGCTCGACGCCGCGCTCGCGGAACAGCGATGCGGTCCACAGCTCGCTCGAGGTCTGGAAGCCACGCTCCTCGAAGGTCATCCCGCCGACCCCGAAGTCGCCGAGCTCGGCCTCGTTGGACAGGTAGACCAGCCGTGCCCGGTCGCGCACACCGGCCTCGCGCAGCTGGTGGTCGACGTTGAAGACGTACTCGAACGCGGCACCCTCGCAGGTGCAGGTGCCGTGGCCCATCCCGACCACGAGGGTCTGCTGCTGGCCGTCCTTCAGACGGGCGATCACCTCGTCGAGGTGTCGCGCGGCCTCGGTCGCGTGGTCGGCGGTGCACACCGACAGACTGTGACCCTCGGGTCCGAGCCCCTCGGTGGCCTCGAACCGCAGGCGCGGCCCGGTCGCGTTGACCAGGTAGTCGTAGCGGAGGCGCTCCTCGGTGCCCGCCCGCGTCGGATCGGTGTAGACGATGTCCACCGCTCCGCGGGAGTCGTCCGCGTCGCCCTGGGGGCGGACCGCGACGGCCTTCGCCTGGCGGAAGTCGATGCCCTTGCGGGCGTAGACGGGAGCGAGCGGGAACACCACGTCCTTCTTCGCCATCTGCCCGACACCGACCCAGATGTTCGACGGGATCCAGTTCCAGTTCGAGTTGGGAGACACCACGGTGATGGTGTGGCCACGATGACGGCCGAGCATCCTCTTCAGGTGCAGGGCTGCGGTGTGGCCGGAGATCCCGGCCCCCAGTACGACGACGTCTGCCATGGTTCCAACCTTTCCGCGGTGATACCCCCGGGGGTATCATACGCACACACCCAGCACCTTGATCAAACCGCTGGCTCCGGCGGCGCAGCAGGGTCCTTGGGGCACGTGCCTGCGGACCTTGGGCACTCGTTGCCGCCCGGACGAGAGCGAAGGATGGACCCATGACCAGGCACCTCAGCTGGACGGCCGCCACGCGCGGCGCCGCCGCGATCCTCGTCGCCGGTGCCGTCGCCCTGGGAGCGACGTCGTGCGGCAGCGGCAACGAGGTGTCGCCGTCGGGCCGGCCGTCCTCCTCGAGCACGGTGCCCGGGACCGCTCCACTGGACGCGGCTTCGTTCGCCTCGGCGATCGCGCAGCCGGGCACGGTGCTGATCGACGTCCGCACTCCCGAGGAGTACGCCGCCGGGCACCTCGCCGGCGCGGTCAACCTCGACGTCCAGGGCCCTGGCTTCGCGGACGCGGTCGCTGCGCTGGACGTGGCCGGCCACTACGCCGTCTACTGCCACAGCGGTAACCGGTCGGCGGTCGCGGTCTCCTACCTGCGCGACCACGGCTTCACGTCGGTGGTCGAGCTGGCCGGCGGGATCGCCGGATGGCAGGCGGCCGGCCGGCCGGTCACCTCGGGCTGAGCCGGCTACGCGAGGCTGCGCTCCAGCGCCTGCTCGAGCCCCGCCAGCTCCTCGCCGGTGTAGACCGCGATGTGCTGCAGGGACGGGATGGAGTCACGACAGCCGGTGAAGCCGATGTTGAACTGGCCGTCGTAGGACACGGCGGTGATGTTGAGCGCCTGGCCGTTGAACAGCAGCGACACCGGGTAGAGCTCCTCGAGCGGGCTGCCGTCGAGGTAGCGCGTCTCCGCGGGGCCGGGGACGTTGGAGATCACCACGTTGGACGCCGGCCGGCCGTGGCCACCGAACCCGAGGATCGCCTGGCCCAGGAAAGGTCCCATGAGCACGCTGGTGTAGGCATCCATCGCGAGACCGTCGACGTGGGGGAGCCGCTCCTTGCCGAGCCGGGTCGACTCCTGGACGGCGTGCAGCCGCTGGACCGGATCGGCGATGTCGGTGCCGAGCGTGGAGTACAGGAACGTGATCGCGTTGCCGACCCCGGCGGTCTCGTCGGACCGGACGGACACCGGCACGTTCGCGATCAGCGGCTCCAGCGGAAGCGCGTCGGCCTCGATCAGGTAGCGCCGGAGAGCGCCGCCGCAGATGGTCAGGAAGACGTCGTTGAGGCTGCCGCCGGTGGCGGCGGCCACCGCTCGGAGGCGGTCGATCGGGTAGTGCTGGGTGGCGAATCGGCGGGGCGTGTGGATCCGGCCGTTGAAGGTCGTCTTCGGCGCTCGGAACGGTACGGCGCGGCCGGGATCGGCCCTCCCGACCACGCTCTCGGCGTAGGTCCGGCCGAGGGAGGACACCACCTCCAGGCCGTCGTGGGCAGCTCCGGGCAGCCTGCGGCCGGCACGCTTCTCGGGGAGAGCAGCAGCCACCCCGGTCGGCCGTGGCGGGAGCGCAGACTGGTCGGGCCCGCGGGTGCCGACCGCCCAGGGCGGCAGCATCTCGCGGGCGTGCGGGTCGGCGCTGAGCATCCGCTTGAGCAGCCGGACGCCACCGACACCGTCCATCTGCGAGTGGTGCACCTTCATGTACATCGACCACTGGCCTCCGTCGAGACCCTCGATCAGGTGGCACTCCCACAACGGGTAGCGACGGTCCATCTTCGCCGAGTGCAGCCGCGACACCAGGACGCCGAGCTCGCGCTGCGACCCCGGTCGGGGCAGCGCCGAGTGCCGGAAGTGGTAGTCGAGGTCGATCTGGTCGTCGGGGAGCTCCTGCCAGCCCGGCACCGGAAGCGCACGCAGCAGGTAGTTGAACGGCGGCTCGAATTCCCGGACCTCGCGCCAGCGCGCGAACAGGTCGCCGACGAAGTCTGGTCGGTCCTCGGGCACCGAGAAGGTCGCGAGCATCGCGACCTGCATCGGGGTCCGGTGCGACTCGGCGTAGAGCCACGCGGAGTCGTTGAGCTTCAGAAGTTTGCGCCCCACAGCCGCACCCTAGGGGTCACGCTGCTCGAGCGACAGGCCCCGGACGGGTGGGCGCTCAAGCGCGCTTCGCAGGCCTGACGCGCTTGTCGTGGGGCGGGCGCACGGCCGCCAGCTCGCTCAGGAACGCCGACGCCCAGTGCGAGACGTCGTTGTCGGCCACCGTCTTGCGCATCGCGCGCATCCGCCGGCCGAGGTCCTTCGCGTCGCTCCGGTACGCCGCCAGCATCTGGGCCTTCATGCCGTTGATGTCGTAGGGGTTCACCAGGTACGCCTGGCGCAGCTCGTCGGCGGCGCCGGCGAACTCGGAGAGGACCAGGGCGCCGTCGCCCTCGAGCCGACACGCGACGTACTCCTTCGCGACCAGGTTCATGCCGTCGCGGAAGGGGGTGACCACCATGATGTCCGCCGCGGCGTAGAGCGCCGCCATCTCCGACTGCGGGAACGACGCGTTGAGGTAGGAGATCGCCGGTCGCCCGATCCGGCCGAGGTCGCCGTTGATGTGGCCGACGAGCCGGTCGATCTCGTCGCGCAGGCTGCGGTACTGCTCGACCCGCTCGCGCGACGGGCTGGCGACCTGCACGAACGTCGCGTCCTCGACGGTGAAGTGGCCGTCGTGGATCAGCTCGCTGAACGCCCGCAGCCGTGCGTAGATGCCTTTGGTGTAGTCGAGACGGTCGATGCCCAGGAAGATCCTGGCGGGGTTGCCGAGGTCCTCGCGGATCTGCTTCGCGCGCGCCTGGACGCTTGCCGACGCAGCCAGCTCCTCGAGCACCGACGGTGTCGATCGAGATCGGGAACGCCCGTGCGACGACCATCCGGCCGTCGGGCAGGTAGACCGAGTCGCGGTGGGTCTTGTGACCCACCCGCTGCCGCACCAGCCGGATGAAGTTCTGTGCGGCGCCGGGCAGCTGGAACCCGACGAGGTCGGCGCCGAGCAGGCCCTCGAGGATCTCGCGACGCCACGGCAGCTGGGAGAACAGTTCGGCGGGCGGGAACGGGATGTGCAGGAAGAACCCGATGCGCAGGTCGCTGCGCAGGTCGCGGAGCAGGCTCGGCACCAGCTGGAGCTGGTAGTCCTGGCACCCACACGGTCGCGCCCTCGGCGGCGACCTCGGCAGCGGCCTCGGCGAAGCGGCGGTTGACCTCGACGTAGGCGTCCCACCACTCGCGGTGGAACTCCGGCTTGGCGACCAGGTCGTGGTACAGCGGCCACAGCGTGGCGTTGGAGAAGCCCTCGTAGTACTCCTCGTACTCCTGCTGGGAGATCGAGACCGGCACCAGCGTGATGCCGTCGTGCTCGAAGACGTCGAGGTCCTCGACGACGTCGCCCGGCCAGCCGATCCAGGCGCCCTCGTTGGCCGCCATCACCGGCGCGAGGGCGCTCACGAGGCCGCCGGGGGAGCGCCGCCAGGTGGACGAACCGTCGGTGTGCACCACCCGGTCGACGGGGAGCCGGTTGGCGACGATGACCAGGTCGGCGCGCACGTCGGTGGCCGAACGGCGACGGCGTGCCCTGGTCACAGCCCCCACCCTAGGCCTCCCTGAGTCGGGCGAAACGCCCGGGAGGCACGCCTGCGGATCAAATGACATCGATGTTGTTTGTCGCCTAGGATGGTCACAGCCCTGCAGTACCCATCCCGAGGAGTCGACGACCATGGTCGCCAGTCACGCACTCAGCTCCCAGCCCGACGAGTCGGGCCGGCTGTCGGAGCGTGACCGCAACATCCTCGACTTCGAGCGCCAGTGGTGGAAGTACGCCGGCGCCAAGGAGAGCGCGGTCCGCGAGAAGTTCGACATGAGCTCGACGCGCTACTACCAGGTGCTCAACGCGCTCATCGACCGCCCGGAGGCGCTCGAGCACGATCCGTTGCTGGTGCGCCGTCTGCGTCGGCTCCGCGCAACGCGCCAGCGGCAGCGGTCGGCGCGCCGCCTCGGCTTCGAGCTCTGAGCCCCACGATGTCCGGCCCGAGGCGCCGCGACCAGCGTGGGCTGGTCCTGCCCACGCGGCTGATGGTGTTCAGCATCTCCGTGGTCGCGCTGGCCGGGTTGGCGTTCATCGCGACCCAGCACGACGACAGCCCCGACACCGCGTCGCCCGCGGCGACCACCCACACCCACGTGACGTCCGTCCCGAACGGCCTGCCCACCACGCTGCCGGGAGACCCGACGACCACGGCGAAGGCAAAGCCCGAGGTGCGGCGCGGGCACTACAACGTCGTGGTGTTCAACAACTCCAACGTCCGGGGCCTCGCCGGCAAGACCGGTGACCGCGTGCAGCGGGCCGGGTGGCGCCTGGTCGGCACCGACAACTGGTACGGCACCGTCGACGCGACCACCGTCTACTTCCCCCCGGGGAAGCGCGCCGCAGCCGCCCTCCTCGCCGAGGACCTCGGCATCAACCGACTCAGGCCCTCGATCCCGCCGATGCGCTCCGACCGACTCACCGTCATCCTGACCGGCACCTACGACCACGCGGGCTGACCAAGGACGCGTCAGCGTTCCTCCGGCGTGATTGGCTGGACCCATGCAGCCCGACCTTGGCGCCGAGCACCCGGCGTATGCAGCCCTGGTGCGAGCCGGTAGCGGGCTGCTCGTCGCGCTGGACTTCGACGGCACCCTCGCTCCGATCGTCGACGACCCCGAGGTCGCGCTGATCCACCGCGACGCCCCGGGCGTGCTGGAGGCGCTGTCGGAGCAGGTCCGTGCGGTCGCAGTGCTGACCGGCCGTCCGGCCCGTCAGGTGCTCGCGCTCGGTGGGCTCGACGAGGTCGGCGACTCCATCGGTGAGGCCGGGCGCGAGCTGGTGATCCTCGGGCAGTACGGCAACGAGCGCTGGACCTCCAAGGCCCGCCGGGTGGTCTCGCCGAAGCCGCCGGCCGGCCTGGCAAGCTTCATCGGCGACCTGCCCCGGCTGCTGCGCCAGGCCGACGCGACCGATGCATGGGTGGAGGAGAAGGGTCTCGCCGTCGCCGTGCACACGCGCCGTACGGCGCAGCCGCGCGAGGCGTTCGACCGGCTGCTGCCGGTGCTCACCGACGCGGCCAAGGCGCGCAACCTCACCGTCGAGCCCGGCCGGATGGTCGTGGAGATCCGCGCGTCGGGGATGGACAAGGGGCTCGCGCTGCGCCGCCTCGTCGAGGAGTACGACGCGCACGCGGTGCTGTTCGTCGGCGACGACCTGGGCGACGTACCCGCGTTCGAGGCGGTCGGCGAGCTCGGCGCCGCCGGGATGCCGACGCTGCTGGTGTGCTCCGGCTCCGACGAGGAGTCCCGGCTCCGCGACCTCGCCGACGTGGTGGTGTCTGGTCCCGACGGCGTGATGACGTTTCTGCGCACCCTGACCGCCGACCTGGCGGCCGCTCAGGGCTGACCGGGGCTGCCCGGGACGCGAGACAGCGGCGTCTCGGATGTCGGAATCAGTGTGCACATTCTGAGACGGCTCCGTACGCTGATGCACAGCTCATCGAGAGGGACTGAGGGAAACGGCCCGTTGAAGTCCCGGCAACCGCCGCGCGAGCCTCCGACCGCCGACTGTCCATCAGTCGGCCCGGATCCGCGGGGTGTGGTGCCAAATCCGTCCCGCACCGAGAGTCGGTCCCCGGGGAAGATGAGAAGGAGGCCTCCTTTGAGCAACGTCACCGAGACGTCGTCCGGCACCGTCCTTCGCGACGGCGCCTTCGGCAACGCCACCGGACTTGTCTGCCGCGAGTGCGGCGCGGCCCAGGAGCTCGGACCGCACTACGCGTGCCTGGAGTGCTTCGGTCCGCTCGAGGTCGCCTACGACTTCCCGCAGGTCACCCGCGAGCAGATCGAGGCCGGACCCCGCAACATCTGGCGCTACAAGGCGCTGCTCCCGGTGCCGGAGGACATCGAGTCCTCGCCGAACACCGAGCCCGGCTTCACCCGGCTGCTGAAGGCCGACAACCTCGGTCGCGAGCTCGGCGTCACCAGCCTGTGGGTCAAGGACGACTCGACCAACCCGACCAACTCGTTCAAGGACCGGGTGGTCGCGTGTGCGCTCAGCGCCGCGGTGGAACTCGGGTCGAAGGTGTTCGCGTGCCCCTCGACCGGCAACCTGGCCAACGCGGTCGCCGCTGCCGGGGCCCGAGCCGGGATCAAGACCGTGGTCTTCATCCCCAGCGACCTGGAGCACCCCAAGCAGGTCAACTCTGCGATCTTCACCGACTCCCTGGTGGCCGTCGAGGGCAACTACGACGACGTCAACAGGCTCGCCTCCGAGATCGCGGGCGAGGAGGACGGCTGGGCGTTCGTGAACGTCAACGTCCGGCCGTTCTACGCCGAGGGCTCCAAGACGCTGGGCTACGAGATCGCCGAGCAGCTCGGCTGGCGACTGCCCGACCAGATCGTCATCCCGGTCGCGTCCGGCTCGCAGCTGACCAAGGTCGACAAGGCGTTCCAGGAGCTCATCAAGCTGGGCCTGGTCGAGGACAAGCCGTACAAGGTCTTCGGCGCGCAGGCCGAGGGCTGCGGTCCGGTCGCCACGGCCTTCAAGGCGGGGGTCGACGCGATCCGCCCGGTCAGGCCGGACACCATCGCCAAGTCGCTGGCGATCGGCAACCCGGCGGACGGCATCTACGTGCTCGACATCGCTCGTCGCACCGGTGGCGCCGTCGAGCAGGTCACCGACGACGAGGTCCGCGCGGGCATCGTGCTGCTGGCGCGCACCGAGGGCATCTTCACCGAGACCGCCGGCGGCACCACCGTCGCGGTGCTCCGAAAGCTCGTCGAGACCGGCCAGCTCGACCCGGAGCTCGAGACCGTCGTGATCAACACCGGCCACGGCCTGAAGACCCTCGACGCGGTGGGCAGCCAGGTTGGTCCGGCGGCGACCATCGCCCCGACCTACGACGCCTTCGTCGCGTCCGGCGTCTAGGCTCGAAGCCCTCAGCTCGTGGTGGTCGAGCTCAGCCGACACCCGTCAGTACCAAGGAGAAACATGAGCGTGTCCGTCCGGATCCCCACCATCCTGCGCACCTACACCGGCGGTGAGTCGGAGGTGACCGCCCAGGGGGCGACCCTCGCGGAGGTGCTCGACGACCTCGAGGCCAGCTTCAGCGGCATCCGTGCCCGCATCCTCGACGATTCCGGCGACATCCGCCGCTTCGTCAACGTGTACGTCGGCAACGACGACGTCCGCTTCCTCGACGGACTCGCCACCGCCACGCCGGAGGGCACTCAGCTCTCGATCATCCCGGCGGTCGCCGGGGGTTGAGGCACCCACCGACGAGCCGGTCTTCGGGCTAGTGCCGGTGGCTGCCGCTCTGGCCGTGCGGCTCGCCGCTCTTCCCGGGCTTCGACTTGTCATCAGCATGCTTTGCGCGGCCCGGGGCGACCGGCTTGTCGCCGCACGCCTCCTTCGGCGGGATCGGCGAGCCCTCGACCTTCGGGCCGCTGGCGGCATCGGCGACGCAGTGCGCCCACGCCTTCATCGCCTCGGCATGGGCCCGCCCGGGACCCGACGCCTCGGCGGGGTGCTCGGTGCCGGTGGACTGGCCGTCGGAGTCCTCTGAGTCGTCGGAGTCGTCGGCCTTCGCGGGCTTGTGCGAGGTACCTGGGTGCCCGTGGCTGGAGCTCGACGGGGCCGGGTCGGGGTCGTCGGCCGAGACGGCGTACGCCGCAACGGGCGCGGCGATCGCGACGAAGACAAGGCCGGCCAGCACGGATCCGCGCGATGACAACATGGCTACCCCCAGGGACGTGACCCCCTGGATTGTCCGCCGTCGAGGCTGCGCTGGCAATGACCCGAGGGTCCCGGTACCCGGCGCAGGGGAGGACCCGCACCGGGCACCGGCTGGGAGAGGCAGGGAGACGTCTCCTGGGGATGAGGCGCGGGTCCCGACGGTGGTACGCCGCGACGAATAGCCTTCGACCGTGAACCGTGCGCGGATGTTCCACCTGCTGACGTTCCTGGTCGCCACCTTCGCCGTGGTGCTCCAGCTGGTCCTGGTGATCCAGGGGCACCTGGTCCTCGACGAGCACAACCGTCCCGATCTCGGCACCCGGCTGGTCCGCTTCTGCTCCTACATGACGATCCTGTTCAACGTGCTGGTCGCGTGGTCGACCTTCACCCTGGCCTGCGGGCGAGATCGCGACACCCGGTGGTGGCGGGCGCTCCGCCTCGACGCCGTCGTGCTCGCGACCGTGGGCGGACTCGTGCACTTCTTCTTCCTGCGACCGCTGCTGGACCTCTCCGGGTGGGACCTCGTCGCCGACCGGCTGCTGCACATCGCCGTACCCGTCCTGGCCCTGCTCGGCTGGCTGCTGTTCGGACCGCGCGGACGAGCCGGCCGTCGGGACCTGCTGCCGTTCCTGGTGCTGCCCGTCGCCTGGCTCGGCTACACGCTGGTGAGAGGAGAGCTGGTGGAGTGGTACCCCTACCCGTTCCTCGACGTGAACGAGCACGGGTACGGCGTGGTGCTGCTCAACTGCGCCGGTGTCGCGGCAGCGATGCTCGCTGCGGCGTGGGGGGCGATCGTCCTCGACCGCAGGCTGACGCGCCCGGCGGGGTGAAGGCCTTGACAGTGCGGCATGACGGCCGTCACAGTGGGCGTGGGAACGCTCCCACGCCGATGTGGGAGCACGGGTGCAACAAGATCAGGCACGGTCGCAGTTCGGGTGCGGCCGGGACGGTCGGTCGACACCGGGTTCGGTCGGCCGTCCCGCCTGATCCCGGTCCGGGCCCCGGATTCCGACCGCGGAGGTGCGCCGTGCCCACCAGACTCCTCCGATGACCCGCCCGCCCGACCGGGGTCCGACCCTGGAGCAGGTCGCCGCACTTGCCGGTGTCGGACGCGGCACCGCCTCGCGGGTCATCAACGGCTCCGAGCACGTGTCCGAGCACAGTCGCCGCGCCGTCGAGGCGGCCATCGCAGAGCTCCGCTACGTCCCGAACGCGGCCGCGCGCACGCTCAAGACCCGGCGAACGGACACCGTGGCGCTGGTCATCGCCGAGCCGGCCGACCGGATCTTCGGCGAGCCGTTCTTCGCCGGCATCGTGCGCGGCATCAGCACCGCCATGGCCGAGGCCGGCAAGCAGCTGGTCCTGATGCTGTCGCAGGCCGGCAGTCGCAGCGCGCACCTCGAGAGCTACCTCACCCGCCACCACGTCGACGGCGCGCTGCTCCTCTCGCTGCACGACGACGACGAGCTGCCGGCCACGATCCGGGCTCGCGGGCTCCCGATGGTCGTCGGTGGTCGCAACGGCGACATGGACGCGCCGTGGGTCGACGTGGACAACGAGCGTGGCGCGGCTCTCGCGGCCCAGCTCCTGCTCGACACCGGCCACCAGGTGATCGCCACGATCACCGGTCCGTTCGACATGACCGCCGGTCGCGACCGGTACGTCGGGTTCGAGGCCGCCCTGAAGGCGGCGGGCCGCACGTTGACCGAGGACCTGGTGGCCACCGGAGACTTCTCCCGGGAGAGCGGCAGCCGGGCGATGGCCGACCTGCTCGCGCGCCGCCCCGACGTCGACGGTGTCTTCTGCGCGAACGACCCGATGGCGGCGGCGGCGCTCCGGGTGCTGCAGGAGGCCGGCCGCAGCGTCCCGGGCGACGCGGCGGTGATCGGCTTCGACGACTCCTCGCTGGCACTGACCACCAAGCCCTCCTTGACGACGATCAGCCAGCACCTCGAGGACATGGGCCGCGCCATGGTGGGGCTGCTGCTCGAGCAGCTGGGAGAAGCAGACCCGACGCCACCGCGCAGCCGGTTGCTCGGCGTCACCCTGGTGGAGCGGGAGAGCACCAGGCCGCGGGAGTGAGACCCGCTCAACCGGCGAGACCGGCTGCCCGTCGGCGGAGGTGGCGTGCCTCGGACTCGTTGTCGCAGCGGGCGATCGCCGCCGCGAACTCTCGTTGCGCATCCTCCTCACGTCCGGCGCGGCGGAGCAGCTCTGCGCGCGTGCCCGGGAGCCGGTGCCCGGGCAGCTCGAGGCCGTCGAGCAGGGCCAGGCCCGCCAGCGCGCCGTCGGCCTCGGCCCGATGGACAAGCCGGTCGTGTCGCTGTCGGGGACGATCGAGGCGCTGCTGGACATCCTTGGTCCGAGCACTGATCCGTGGCGCCTGCTGCGCGGCAACGCGCGCCGCGTCTACCGTCTGGACGGCAGCTGAGGATCTCGGAGGGAAGGGCTGGATCGATGTCCGTCGACGTGCTGCTGGTGACCTGTGCCGCGTGGCCCCAGGGCGAGCCCGCCCACGACCACCTCGACCGGGCTCTCGCGGGCCTGGGGATCCGCGCCCGCTGGGCGAGCTGGGACGACACGCAGGTCGACTGGCACGACTCCTTGGTGGCGGTGCGCTCGACCTGGGACTACGACGGTCGTCGCGAGGAGTTCCTCGCCTGGGCGGCAGCGGTGCCACGCCTGCTCAACGGTGCCGACGTGTTCGCGTGGAACACCGACAAGGCCTACCTCGTCGAGCTCCTCGCCGCGGGCGTCCCGGTCGTGCCGACGCTCGTCGTGGAGGGCGAGGAGGGTCTGCCGGAAGCCATCGCCACGGTTCTGGATCGGCACACCGGCTCAGCGGTCGTCAAGCCGGCGGTGGGCGCGGGCGGTCGCGGCGTCGCGGTGTTCGACCAGCGGTCGGGCGGCGTCCCGGAGCTCGGCGAGTCGCTGCTCGGGCCCGGACCCTGGGTGGTCCAGCCGCTGGTCGGGTCGGTGCGCACCGAGGGCGAAGGTTCGGTGTTCGTGCTCGGCGGGGAGGTGGTCTCGGCGGCGCAGAAGCGCCCGGCTCCGGGCGAGATCCGGGTGCACGAGCAGTACGGCGGCTCGACCGTCCCCTTCCCGGTCACCGACGAGGCGGCCGGCCTTGCCCGGCGTACCGTCGCGGCTGCCGAGGCCGTCCTCGGCCATCGGCTCGACTACGCCCGCGTGGACCATCTCCGGCTGGCCGACGGCACCCTGGCCGTCAGCGAGCTGGAGGTCACCGAGCCGGGCCTGTACCTCGACGTGCTCCCTGACAACGGCGCGGCCTTCGCCGCCGTCGTCCGGGGCCGGCTGGGCGCCTGAACCGCGGAACGGACCGGGTCCGGACTGTTTGCACTCTCAGGGGCCGAGTGCTAACAACTGTGGTTGGCACTCTCCCCGTGAGAGTGACACAGACTACCCAGGGCCGAGGAAGTCGAGGTCCGAAGGCGCCGTCGGGAAGGGTCCGGCGGGTCCAGCCCGGACCGTCCGTCGCGGGCGACGAATCGGCCGTCCAACTCATCTGCGTGAGGAATCGCAAGAGTTATGTCGAAGCTGATTGCTTTCAATGAGGAGGCCCGGCGTGGTCTCGAGCGTGGCATGAACACGCTCGCCGACGCCGTCAAGGTCACCCTCGGCCCCAAGGGCCGCAATGTCGTCCTCGAGAAGAAGTGGGGCGCCCCCACCATCACCAACGATGGTGTGAGCATCGCCAAGGAGATCGAGCTCGAGGACCCCTACGAGAAGATCGGCGCCGAGCTGGTCAAGGAGGTCGCGAAGAAGACCGACGACGTCGCCGGCGACGGTACGACGACCGCGACCGTTCTCGCCCAGGCGATGGTCCGCGAGGGCCTGCGCAACGTCGCCGCCGGTGCCAACCCGATGGCCCTCAAGCGCGGCATCGAGACCGCCGTCAAGGCCGTCACCGACGCGCTGCTCGAGATGAGCAAGGACGTCGAGACCAAGGAGCAGATCGCGGCCACCGCGTCGATCTCCGCTGCCGACACCACCGTCGGTGAGGCCATCGCCGAGGCGATGGACAAGGTCGGCAAGGAAGGCGTCATCACCGTCGAGGAGTCGAACACCTTCGGGCTCGACCTCGAGCTCACCGAGGGCATGCGGTTCGACAAGGGCTTCATCTCGCAGTACTTCATGACCGACCCCGAGCGGATGGAGGCCGTCCTCGAGGAGCCCTACATCCTGATCGCGAACCAGAAGGTCTCGACGGTCAAGGACCTGCTCCCGCTGCTGGAGAAGGTCATGCAGTCCGGCAAGCCGCTGCTGATCATCGCCGAGGACGTCGACGGCGAGGCGCTGTCGACCCTGGTGGTCAACAAGATCCGCGGCACCTTCAAGTCCGTCGCCGTCAAGGCCCCGGGCTTCGGTGATCGCCGCAAGGCGATGATGCAGGACATCGCGATCCTCACCGGTGGCCAGGTCATCTCCGAGGACGTGGGCCTCAAGCTGGAGTCGACCGGCATCGAGCTGCTCGGCCAGGCGCGCAAGGTCGTCATCACCAAGGACGAGACCACCATCGTCGAGGGCGCCGGTGACGAGGAGCAGATCAAGGGCCGGGTCAACCAGATCCGCGCCGAGATCGAGAAGTCCGACTCCGACTACGACCGCGAGAAGCTGCAGGAGCGGCTGGCCAAGCTGGCCGGCGGCGTCGCGGTGATCAAGGTCGGCGCGGCCACCGAGGTCGAGCTCAAGGAGCGCAAGCACCGCATCGAGGACGCCGTTCGCAACGCGAAGGCGGCCGTCGAGGAGGGCATCGTCGCCGGCGGTGGCGTCGCCCTGGTGCAGGCTGCCGACAAGGCGTTCGCCAAGCTCGAGCTCGAGGGCGACGAGGCGACGGGTGCGCAGATCGTGCGCTTCGCCGCTGACGCGCCGCTCAAGCAGATCGCGATCAACGCCGGACTCGAGGGCGGCGTCGTGGCCGAGAAGGTCCGCAACCTCGAGGCCGGGCAGGGCCTCGAACGCGGCCACCGGCGAGTACGTCGACATGGTCAAGGCCGGCATCATCGACCCGGCCAAGGTGACCCGCTCGGCGCTGCAGAACGCCGCGTCGATCGCCGCGCTGTTCCTCACCACGGAGGCGGTCGTCGCCGACAAGCCGGAGAAGGCTCCGGCCATGCCGGGTGGCGACGGCGGCATGGGCGGCATGGACTTCTGATTCGTAGAGCCTGAGCTTGCGAAGGCTCGTTGAACGAATCAGGTTGAGGAGGGAGGGGCACACCCGAGCTTGCGAGGGGATGCCCCACCCGTCTCGAAACCGCCCCAGTCCGTTCGGACAAGAACATCAAGCAACAGGCCCCGGTCGAAAGACCGGGGCCTGCTGTGTTGTCAGTGCAGCGTCAGGCAGAGACGACGGGGTGGATGTTGGCCGCCATCGCCTCGAGCATCTCCGGCGTCACGTCGGCGACTCCGTGGTCGTTGCGCGCGTGCGCGGAGACCTTCTCCAAGATCAGCTCGCGGCTGTCCTCCTCGAAACGAGCCGAGCAGCCGGGTACGGCATCTCCGCACGAGAGCTTGAACTTCATGGTTTCCCTCCCTTGTTGTCGCTCGGTCCTGTCCCTGCGGGGTCCTGGCCGGGCACTGGTTCCTCTGTTCGTCGTGGTAGCCGCGCCATCAGCACGGTCGTCTGCTTGTCGCCCTCGGCCCCGAGGATTCCCCCGTGGGCGACCGTGAGAGCGCGAGCCAGGTAGAGGCCGATCGTCACACCGGTGGCGTCGTCGTTGGTGCCGAACGGGTCGAAAAGCGCCTTGAGGACCATCGGACTGATGGGCGTGCCCTCGCGGACGACCCGGACCTCGTGCCAGGACCCCGCCTCGACGACGTCGATGGAGACCGACTCGGGGGCCGGGTCGCGGTGAGCTGTGTTCCACAGGTCGCGGACCACCCTGACCAGCAGTCTCGGGTCGGCGTGCACCGTCAGGTCGGCGCCGTGGCGGACGCGGGGGCTGCCGGGGAGGTCCTGGCACAGATCGTCGAGGACGAGGGGCTCGACCGCGATCCGGATCCGGCCGAGGGACGCCGACGCGCTCAGCTCGACGTCGAGGATGTGGTCGGAGAGTCGCGTCAGGGCGTCGGCAAGGCGCTCGTGCGACGTGGCGACCTGCTCCTCGGGCACGTCTCCCTCGGCGAGCATCGTCGCCCACCCCCGCGCGACGGCGACGGGTGTGCGCAGCTCGTGGGCGAAAGCGGCCAGGAAGCGGTCGCGCTGGCGGGCGTCATCGGGGTCGGGACGGTTGGTGACCACGGCCGATCCCGCGACCAGGAAGTCGCGGACCCAGCGGTGCAGCAACGAGGACTCGATGTCCCACGCCTGGGCGACGTGCTCCACCGGCTTTCCGCCGAGCACGTCGAGGACCATCGAGACGCGCAGGTCGACCGCGGCTTGAGCGGAGACGCGAGGGTCGACCTGGGTACTTGTCTGCGCCGTCCGCAGGAAATGCGGTGGCACAGGCTCCGGCCTCTCGGTCATTCAGCTTCCCTCGTCCAGGCGTGCCGTCCCCCCGACGTGCCTTCCTCCCCGCGGCTCCGAGCAGCCTGCAGGCCCACGGTCACGTTACGCCCGGGTAGCCCATTTTGGGTATGAAATGCGCCGAATGGTCTAGGTCTGTGACCTCCGCGTGATCGCATGTCGACAGGACGGGGCAAGGCCGCCGGCGTGACGCCGAAGGCCCTTTCTTCGTGATCGCAACGGACCCGGACCGGGCCGGCAGCGACACCTCAGAACACGTTGCGCGGGCGGAACTGCACGCTGATCCGCGGGCCCACCGGCTTGCCGGTCTTCGGGACGGCGTGCTCCCAGGTGCGCTGGCAGGAGCCGCCCATCACCAGCAGGTCGCCGTGGCCCAGCCAGTGGGTCTGCCCGACGCTGCCGCCCTGGGGGCGCAGCAGCAGCTTGCGCGGCGAGCCGAGGGACAGGATCGCCACCATCGTGTCGTGGGAGCGCGCGCGCCCGATGCGGTCGCCGTGCCAGGCGACCGAGTCGTGACCGTCGCGGTAGTAGCAGCACCCTGCGGTCACGAACGGCTCGCCGAGCTCGGCGGCGTAGTGCCGGCTCAAGAGGTCGCGCGCGTCGGTCAGGGCCGGATGGGGGAGCTGCTCGCCGATGCCGTAGTGGCACACGAGTCGGGGTACGTCGACCACCCGGTCGTACATCTCGCGACGCTCGGCCCGCCAGGGGACCTCGCGCACCATCAGGCCGAACAGCTCGTCGGCGCCGCTGAGCCATCCGGGCAACGTGTCGATCCAGGCTCCGCGCGAGAGCGGGGTCCGCACGAGACCGCCCAGCGGTCCGACTGCGATGTCGGTCGCGTCGAAGAGCGAGGGCTGGAAGGCCACGGACATGGCGGCAGTGTAGCCGATCGATCGAACCTCTGTTCGAACCTCGACCGGGCTCGATCACCGGGCTCGATCACCGGGGCTCGATCACCGGGGCTCGATCACCGGGCTCGATCACCGGGCTCGATCACCGGGCTCGATCACCGGTCGGCGGGCTCCACCATGGCAGGCGGCTGGGCTGGGGCGGTCGCGGGCTGGGCGGCGAACGGCTCGGCGGTCGGCTCGGCACCCGGCGGCGTGAGGAGACCGTTGGCGCGGTCGTCGAGCTGTCCCTCGAGGCGGCCCACGGAGAGCCAGGCGACCGCGGCGCAGCCCGCGACCAGCAGCACGAGGTAGGGCAGGTGCAGGCCGTGACCGACCATGAACCCCGCGACGATCGGGCCGAGGATGGAAGCCGCCTGGAAGCAGCCGGACGTGAGGCCGTTGTAGCGCCCGCGCAGGTGGTCGGGCGCGAGGTCGTTCACGATCGCCGGCATCGTCGGCTGCAGCAGCGTCTCCCCCAGGGCGAAGACCGAGGCACACGCCGCCACGAACAGAGTTGCCGCTGCTGTGCCGGGCCACAAGCCGCTGGCGCCCAGCAACGCCCATGACGCTGCCCAGACCACCGACATCAACACGATGACGCGGGTGCGCCGGCGGCCCTCGATGCGCTGCAGCACCAGCAGCTGGAGCAGCACGATCACCAGCGTGTTGGCGGCGAACGCGAACCCCAGGCCACGGGTGGACACCTCGCCGATCGCACGTGCGTACGCCGGCATACCGGAGTTGAGCTGGGCGTAGCCGACGAACGCCGACACGAACATCAATGCACACAGCGTGCCCATGGCCGGGGCGCGGAGGACGTCGAGATACCTGATCGGCTTGCTGTCGTCGTGGTGGTCGGCGACGGCGGCGGGCTTGCCGATGTGCCGAAGTGGCACGAGCAGCAGGAACAGTCCGGGGAGGTAGCTGAGGGCGTTGCCGAGGTACATCGCCTGGAAGGTGAAGGTCTTGTCGACGTCGACGACGATGCCGCCGACCACTCCGCCGATGCCGATGCCGAGGTTCAGCAGCGAGAAGTTCATGCCGAAGTACCGCGCCCGGATCTCCGACGGGATCACCGAGGACACCAGTGCCTGCGACGACGGCCAGCCCACGCCGAAGCCGCCGCCGACGATGGCCATGCCGAGGAACGCCACCGGCAACGTCGAGGCGAAGGCCATCACGGTCTCGCCGACGATCGAGGCGACCAGGACCCCGAGCATCGCCCGCCGCGGGCCGATCCGGTCGATCAGGGTGCCGCCGGGAATCGACGTGAGCACCCCCGCGGCCGACATCGCTGCGATCAGCAGCCCGACGACATCGAGGGAGAAGCCCCGGATCTCGTGCAGGTAGACCACCCAGAACGGCAACACCAGGCCGGTGCCGATGAACTCGAAGGCGACCACCGACAGCAGGAGCCGGCCCTCGCGTGGGAGGTCGCGCCAGAACGAGGCGATCGACGGACGCGTGGGTGCCGGCACCGCACCGAGTCTGGCACCGCGCACCGACAGGGCGCACCCGGATATTGCGCGCTGCGCTCGTCCCCGCCCGGGCCGGGGAGGAGGTGCTGGCCCCTGCGGACGGAAAGCCCTCAAAACGCCATCGCGGACCGAGTCGCCCCGATATCGTTGCGGCGACCGGAGGAGCAATGCAGTTGGCCGAGCACGCCATCAACAGCACGCAGCGCGGACGAAAGCACCTGCTCGTCCGCGAGTACGTGCGCTCCCTCATCGTCGATGCCGAGCCGGGCAGCCCGGCGCCGTCGGAGCGCGATCTGGTCGAGCAGTTCGGCGTCGCCCGGATGACCGTGCGGCACGCGCTCGACGGACTCGTCGCACAGGGCCTGCTCGAGCGCATCCCGGGTCGGGGAACGTTCGTCACCAAGCCGCTGATCGACATGCAGATGCGGCTGTCGTCGTTCTCCGAGGAGATGGAGCGTCGCGGCAAGCTGCCCGAGTCCAAGACCTTGCTGGCTCGCCGCGAGACCGCAGGACCCGGCCTTGCGCGGGCGCTCGAGACCGAGGTCGGCTCACCGATCGTGCACTGGGAACGGCTGCGTCTCGCGGACGCCCAGCCGATCGCGATCCAGCACGTCTACCTGTCGCTGGACACGTTCCCCCGGTTCCTCGACGACGCGCTGCCCTCCAGCCTCTACTACTGGTTCACCGACCAGGACCTGATGCCGACCTGGGGTGAGGACTCGGTCGTCGCCGCGGTCGCCGCCGAGGACGAGGCCGAGCACCTCGAGCTCGAGCCGGGCGCGCCGGTGCTGCACATCTCCCGACGCTCGTTCTGTCGCGAGGTCGCCGTCGAGGTCACCCGCAGCATCTATCGCGCCGACCGGTACACCCTGTGGGTGCCGGTGCTCCGGCCCGAGCACCTGCGCTAGACGGTCGCGGCTCAGGGTTCGTCCCGGTCGCTCAGAGCCCGCCGATCGGCGCGATCACGATCCCGGCCTCTTCGCAGACCCAGCAGGGGTCGGGCCCGCCGAGGTCGGGGTCGACGTACAGGGCGTGGGTGCTGTGCTCGCACTGGGTGCACAGCGGCCATCGCCCGGATCGCTCCAGGAGAGCGTCCTGCACGTCCTGGGCGACCAGGCCGACGACGAAGTCACGGCCGTCGGGCCACTGGCCGAGCCACCACCCGCGCTGCGCCACCGACTCCTCGAGCAACGAGACCGTGTCGGGGTCGGCGACACCCGTTGTCTGGAGGTCGTGCAACACCAGCGCGCGCGCCGTCATCACGGGGTCGTCGAGTGCCACGATGACCATTGTGTCCCCTGAGCCCACGCTGTCCGCCGGAAGTGCCGAGCCCCTGCTCGAGGTGGTTGTCCTGCACCAGCGGGACGCCGAGGCGGCGACGCTCGGTGAGGCCGACCGGCTGCTGGTCCTCGTCGACCCCGAGGTCGGCGGCCGGTCGCCGGAGCCGGCCGCGGTCTCGGCGATCGTGCGCGACACCGACCTGCCGGTGCGCGTGCTGCTGCGGCTCGACGACGGGCTGAGCACGACCGGCGGCGAGTTCACCCGCCTGGTAGCGCTCGCCGGGGACTACCTCGCCCTCGGCGCCGAGGGCGTGTCGTTCGGCTTCCTCGACCGTGACCTCGAGATCGACCGCGCCACCTGCGCCGAGCTCGCGGGCGAGCTGGCCGGCGTGCCGTGGACCTTCCATCGCGGGTTCGACGCGACCCTCGACGCCGGCCGGGCCTGGCGCGACGTGCGGTACCTGCCCGGCCTCGACGGCGTGGCGTCGGCAGGGTCGACCCGGGGACTTACGGCAGGAGGCGACGAGCTGCTCCGGCGCTGCAGTGCCGACGCCGAGGTCGCCGCACTGCTGCTCGCCTCCGGAGGTCTCACCACGGAGCTGGTGCCGTGGCTGATCCGTGCGGGGGTGCGGCAGTTCTCGCTCGGGGAGGAGGCGCGTCCGGACGGCTCGTGGTCGAAGGCGTACGTCGCAGCCGACTACGTCCGGGCCTGGCGGATGCTGCTCGACGACGCCCACGACCGAGCACTGGGGACGCCGGTCGACTGAGGCTGGGCGCTGCGCCGTGGAGCTTCGCGCGCCTCGTAGACCGGCGTGCAAATGTCGCGCTCGGGACCCGTGGGGTGCACAGGCGCCCCGGGTGCGACATTCGCACGCTCGTGTACGAGGCCCGGGTCGCTCACCCAGCCAGCGCCGCGGGCAGCGGCTGGCCGTGCAGCACCACCAGCGAGGTGACGGCCCGGGTGAGGCAGACGTAGAGCCGGCGCAGGCCGGTGACCTCGTCCGGCTCACCGGCGACGATCGCGGCCGGCTCGAGGAGGACGACGTGGTCGAACTCGAGGCCCTTCGCCAGCGAGGCCGGTACGACGTCGAGCCGGATGTCGAACTCGACCTCGTCGCGGTCGGAGGTGCCGACGACGGCGTGCGGCCGGCCGGCGAGCGCCACCCTGACCTCGGCGAGGAGCGCGTCCGGGACGATCAGGCCGACCGACCCGACCCGCTCGAGTGCGCCGTCGACGGTGTCGGCCAGGCCGGCCAGCGGGTCGATCGACCGGACCTCGAGCTCGCCGCGGGTGCGTCGTACCGAGACCGGCGGCGTCAGCTCGGGTGCGATCCGCGGCAGCAGCCGGGCGGCGTACGCGATCACCTCGCCGGGCACCCGGAAGCCGCGCGTGAGCTCGTCGACGACGGCGTCGGGCTTGCCGAGGTAGGTCAGAGCGGCCGGCCACGAGCCGACGCCCCAGGCGGTGGTGGTCTGGGCGAGGTCGCCCAGCACGGTCGCCGAGCCGGTGGTGCAGCGGCGTCCGACCGCGCGCAGCATCATCGCCGACAGGTCCTGGGCCTCGTCGAGCACGACGTGGCCCAGCGACGGCTGCCGCGACACCAGGTCGCTGGCCTCGTCGACGAGGACGGCATCGGCCAGCGACCACGCTGCGGAGCCAGGGGCCTTGGCCGGCTTCGACCAGAGCAGGGTCCGCTGCTCCCCGGCGTCGAGGATCCCGTCGGCGGCGGAGGCCAGGAAGCCTTCGTCGGAGAGCAGTCGCACCACGACCCGGGCCGGGTCGACGGCCGGCCAGACGGCGTCGACGTACTGCTTGACCGGCCGGCTCCGCGCCACGGCGTCCTGGACCCGGTCGTCGGGGGAGTCGCCGGCGCTCTCCATCTTCACCAGCACGGCATGGGCGAGCCGTTGGGCGAGCATCGCGCGCGCGGCGCCGTACCGGACCTCCCGCCCGCGCAGGACCGCGATCGTCTCCTCGACCTCGTACGCCGGCACCCGCCACCGCGCAGCGCCGCGGGGCACGACCAGCGCCTCGCCCGGTGTGCGCAGGTGCGACCACACCGCGCGCGACAGCACCTCGGCCATCCGCGCGTCTCCCTTGAGCGTGGCGACCGGGGCCGGGTCGACGCCGCGGATCACGGCCTTGGCGTTCGCGTGCCGCAGCGTGGTCGCGACCAGCTCCTCGATGGTGGTCTGGCCGACCGCCATCTCGCCCAGCGCGGGCAGCACGTCGCCGATGTAGCGCAGGAACGAGGCGTTCGGTCCGACCACCAGCACGCCCTGGCGGCTCAGCTGGTCGCGGTGCGCGTAGAGCAGGTACGCCGCGCGGTGCAGCCCGACCGCGGTCTTGCCGGTGCCCGGCGCGCCCTGAACGCACACCGAGCGCGCCAGGTCGGCCCGGACGATGAGGTCCTGCTCGGGCTGGATCGTGGCGACGATGTCGCGCATCGGCCCCACCCGCGGTCGCTCGATCTCGGCCTCGAGGATGGCGGAGTACTCGGCGACGCCTCCCGGTGGTCGAGCCTGTCGAGACCCGAGCGACTCGTCCTCGTAGCCGGTCAGCCGGCCGCGGACGAAGCCGTACGCCGGCGCAGCCTCAGGCCGAGGGGCTCGGACTGGGAGGCCCGGTAGAACGCCCGGCTGACCGGGGCGCGCCAGTCGACGACCATCGGGTCGCCGATCTCGTCGGTGATGTGCCGGCGGCCGACGTGGAAGCTCTCGCCCCCGACGTCCGGGGCGTCGGGCAGGTAGTCGACCCGCCCGAAGAACAGCGGCACGGTCGGGTCGTCGGCCAGCGCCTTGCGGCGCGCGGCGAACGCGGACTCGAGGAACTCGCGGCTGACCCAGTCGCCCGCGGCGGCGGAGTCGAGGCTCTCGGTGCGGGCCTGCATCCGGGCGAGCGCCGCGCGGGACTCCTCGAGGTGCTCCTGCTCGGCCCGCAGGTCCTCGGTGCGGAGGTGGAGGTCGGTGTCGGTGTCGGTGTCGGGAACGATGGGCGGCGGTGCGGCTGATGACACGGTGTGCTCCTTCGGCCGCGCGACGTTACCAGTGGACCGGTCGTCCCGAAACAGGTTTTCCGGCGGTCAGCGGTGTCCGATATCGGCGTTTCGGTGGACATCGCGCAGGGCAGCAGGTCAGGGTGTTGCGGGGACCGGATCGAGTCCGGCCCGGGAGAGGAACTCGTGAAGCGTGTCGTGGCCGTTCTCGTGGCGGCCCTGCTCGGAACGTCGCTGGCCGGGCTGCAAGGAGCGCACGCCTCGTCGACCATCGTCGCCGGCCCGTCGGTACACGCCGGTGATCAGCCTGGCCGGGTGCGACTTCGGGCACACCTGTACCCGCGACTTCGTGGTGCCGCTGGACTGGGCGAACCCCGACGGCGCGAAGATCACTCTCGCGGTCCGGATCCAGCGGCACGATCCGGGCGCCGGCCCTTCCGGGGCATCCTGCTCGCCAATCCCGGTGGCCCCGGTGCTTCGGGCACCGGCCTCGCGGACTACCTCGCCGGGCAGATCCCCAGTGGCGTCGGCCACCAGTACGACGTGGTCGGCTGGGATCCCCGCGGGGTCGGTGCGAGCACACCGTCGCTGCACTGCAACTCCCGCTACTTCGGCGTCGACCGGCCCAACTACGTGCCTAGGACGCACCGGCTGATGCGGTTCTGGAAGCGGAAGGCACGCGGTACGCCGCCCGCTGCGGCGCGAGCGTCGGCGCCGGTCGCTGCTGCTCGGCACATGGCCACCATGGACAACGTCCAGGACATGGAGGCGCTGCGGCAGGCGCTCGCCGGGGACAGCGGAAAGCTCAACTTCTACGGGTTCTCCTACGGCACCTACCTCGGGCAGGTCTACGCCACCACATACCCCCAGCACGTGGGCCTCTTCGTCCTCGACGGCGTCGTCGACCCGACCAACTACTGGTACGGCGCGAACCTCAAGCAGGAGATCTGGTTCGACCGCAACCTGAAGACGTTCTTCAAGTGGATCGCCAAGCACCCGGGCGCCTACCACCTCGGTCGCGACTGGCGCACGATCCGGCACGGGTACTACGCCCTGCTCCGGCGGCTCGACCGGCATCCCGCCGCCCACGGCAAGCTCGGGCCCGATGAGCTCACCGACGCCATCATCGGCGCGCCCTACTACGTCTACGACTGGGACTACATCGCCTACGCCTACGCCCGGCTCGTCCGCGGTGGCCACGGTCGTCCGATGTTC
Source organism: uncultured Actinomycetota bacterium (assembly GCA_963805425.1). GTDB lineage: Bacteria > Actinomycetota > Actinomycetes > Propionibacteriales > Nocardioidaceae > Marmoricola. The sequence goes on from CAWDUF010000016.1 coordinate 173,979, forward strand.
TCGCTCTACCGCGACGGCAACATGGGTGACGACAACGGGTACGCCGTCTACCTCGCGGTCCAGTGCACCGACGTGCTCCGGCCGTCCTGGCGCACGCAGGTCCGCGACGCGCGCCGGATCCACAGGAAGCACCCGTACCTCGCATGGGACAACACCTGGTACAACGCGCCCTGCGTGAGCTGGCCCGCACCGAGCCACAGCAGGCTCGCGGTGAACGGTGCCGCGACCGCGTTGCCCGCGAACGGCGGCAAGGTGCTGCTGGTCAACGAGACCCGCGACGCGGCGACGCCGTACGCCGGGGCGCTGAAGCTGCGGTCGCTGTTCCCGTCGTCCCGGTTGATCGCCGGAGTCGGCGGCACGACCCACGCCGGGTCGCTCAGCGGGGTCGCGTGCGTGGACAACCGGATCGCGTCGTTCCTCGACTCCGGCGCGCTGCCTGTGCGCCTCTCCGGCACCCGCGCCGACGTGAGCTGTCCGAGCGTGCGACCGCCGCCGGCCTTCGCCGGCCGGTACGCCGACGCTGCGCGGGCCTCGACCGGACCGCACCTGGTGCTGCCGGGGTGGCGCTAGATCGTCTCCAGGTCCCCCGCGTCGACGATCCGGTAGGCGTAGCCCTGCTCGGCGAGGAAGCGCTGCCGGTTCTGGGCATAGTCGGCGTCGACGGTGTCGCGGCTGACGATCGTGTAGAACCGCGCCGTGCGGCCGTCGCGCTTGGGCCGGAGCAGCCGGCCCAGGCGCTGGGCCTCCTCCTGGCGTGAGCCGAAGCTGCCGGAGACCTGGATCGCGACGGCGGCCTCGGGGAGATCGATGGAGAAGTTCGCGACCTTGGAGACCACGAGCAGGTCGATCTCGCCCTCGCGGAACGCCCCGAACAGCTGCTCGCGCTCCTTGACCGTGGTGTCCCCCTTGATCACCGGCGCACCCAGGTGCTCGCCGAGCTCGTCGAGCTGGTCGAGGTACTGGCCGATGACCAGCGTCGGCTCGCCCCGGTGCTTGCGGACGAGCTCCTCGGCGACCCGGGTCTTGGCGAACGTCGAGCTGGCGAGGCGGTAGCGCTCGTCCGGGTCCGCGGTCGCGTAGGCCAGCCGCTCGCCGTCGGGCAGCGTCACCCGGACCTCGACGCAGTCGGCCGGCGCGATCCAGCCCTGGGACTCGATGTCCTTCCACGGGGCGTCGTACCGTTTCGGCCCGATCAGGCTGAACACGTCGCCCTCGCGGCCGTCCTCCCGGATCAGGGTGGCGGTCAGGCCGATGCGACGCCGGGCCTGCAGGTCGGCGGTCATCCGGAAGATCGGAGCGGGGAGCAGGTGCACCTCGTCGTAGATCACCAGTCCCCAGTCGCGGGCGTCGAGCAGCTCGAGGTGGGTGTAGGCGCCCTTCCGGCGGGTGGTCAGCACCTGGTACGTCGCGATGGTGATCGGGCGGATCTCCTTGCGCGCGCCGGAGTACTCGCCGATCTCCTCCTCGGTGAGGGAAGTCCGCTTGAGCAGCTCGGCCTTCCACTGGCGGGCGCTCACGGTGTTGGTGACCAGGATCAGCGTGGTCGCCTGCGCATGCGCCATCGCGGCGGCCCCGACGATGGTCTTGCCGGCGCCGCAGGGGAGGACGACCACGCCGGAGCCGCCGTGCCAGAACGAGTCGGCGGCCTGCTTCTGGTAGTCACGCAGCTCCCAGCCGGTCTCGACGAGCTGCATCGCATGCGCCTCGCCGTCGACGTAGCCGGCGTAGTCCTCTGCGGGCCAGCCGAGCTTGAGCAGGGCCTGCTTGAGGTTGCCGCGCTGGGACGGATGCACGGCGACCGTGCCCTCGCTGTCGGGCGCCGCGTCAAGGCGCTCCCCGAGCATCCCGGCGACCTTCTTGCTGCGCAGCACCTCCTCGAAGACCGCGCGGTCAGAGCTGGTGAGCACGAGTCCGTGGGCCGGGTGCTTGTCGAGGCGCAGGCGCCCATAGCGGGCCATCGTCTCGGCGATGTCGACGAGCAGGCTGTGCGGGACGGCGTACCGGCTGAAGGTGAGCAGCGTGTCCACGACCTGCTCGGCATCGTGCCCGGCCGCGCGTGCGTTCCACAGCCCCAGCGGCGTGAGCCGGTAGGTGTGGATGTGCTCGGGCGACCGCTCGAGCTCCGCGAACGGCGCGATCGCGCGCCGCGCCTCCTCGGCTTGCGGATGGTCGACCTCGAGCAGCACGGTCTTGTCCGACTGGACGATGAGCGGGCCTTGGTTCATGACCGGCCAAGTCTACGGACGACGTCGAACCTGCCGGGTTGAGTGCGTTGACGGAAGGACGGGCAGAGCTGCGCCTTCCGCCCCGGCGCACGCGGAGCTGAGCGTGACCGCGGGACTTCTGCCCGTTGGTGTGCACCGAGACGCACCTAGGGTGATCCGATGAGCAAGGTCATGTACTCGGCTGCCATGTCTCTCGACGGCTTCATCGCCGGGCCTGACGGGGACATGTCCTGGATGCGCCCGTACAACGGGCCCAACCCCGAGGTCGACGCGCTCCAGCCGCACATCGGCGCCCTCCTGGTCGGCAACACCACGTTCCACGGCGACGACCCCAACAAGGGCACCGAGCAGGAGGGTGCGTACGGCGGCACCTGGCACGGGCCGTCGTTCGTCCTGACCCATGACGTCGACCAGACGCCGGCCGACGACGTGACCTTCGTGGGCGACCTCGACTCCGCGGTCGCCGCAGCGAGGGAGGCCGCCGGCGACGGCTACGTCAGCGTCCTGGGCGCCGACGTCGCGCGCCAGTGCCTCGAGGCCGGCCAGCTCGACGAGATCCTCGTGATGGTGCTTCCGGTGATGCTCGGCGACGGCACGCGTCTGTTCGACGTCGCGGGCGGCCGCAACGTCGCGTTGGAGCAGATCAGCGTGACACCGCTGCCGACTGGCGTGAACCTCTGGTTCCGCGTGATCGGCCGGTCGTAGCCTCGCCGCATGCGATTCGAGGCCAGCATCGAGGTGTCGGCCCCCGCCGAGCAGGTGTTCGCGACGTACGCCGACGTGGAGCGCTGGCCGACGTGGACCAGCAGCGTGACCAGCGTCGAGCTGCTCGATCCCGGTCCGCTGCGAGTCGACTCGCGCGCGCGGATCCGGCAGCCCAGGCTGCCCGTCGCCGTCTGGCAGACGAACGCGAGGTAGCCGCCGAAGCCCAGACCGAGTGCTGCGCCCGAGCACCGGGGTGGCAGCAACCGGTTCTGCGCGACCGACAGGGCGCCGTAGGCCACCAGCACGAGCGGCCACACCCCGAAGCGCGGCGACGCCAGGACCAGGCCGAAGCCCCCGAGTGCTGCGACCGTCACGCCGGCTGGGAGGTGGCCGGCACGCGCCGGGAGCATGCTGGCAGGGTGGCAGCCCGACGGGCTCGGCGCAACGCGGTCAGCTCGCCACGCGCGCCTGGGTGATCCGGTGGATCGCGAAGCTGCGCACCTCGTCGGTGCGCTCGTCGTACGCCGACAGCTGACCGCCGCCGACCTCGACCGGGCGGACGATCCGCTCGCTGTTCGCGCCGTGGTTGTCGAGGTAGCCGATCCAGACCTCGCGACGGGACTCCACGGCGTCGCGCAGCAGCGCGACCACGTCGGCCGGCGTGGTGGCCGGGCCGCGCGAGGGCCGCATCGCCGCAGCGCGGTCACCGGCGCGCACCGCCGCGACGACCGCCGAGGTACGGGCCGCCTGGCGGGCGGCCTCGCGTCCGACCGGGCGCCGCTGCCGGGGCGTGCGGGCGCGGTACTCCTCGGCTCGCGCGACTCGCACGGTGCCGTCCGCGGCCTCCACGACCGGAGCAGCACCCAGCTCGCGAAGGCGGGGGAGGAGCACCTGCAGGGGTACGTCGGAGACCAGCACCGTCGGCGCGATCCGGCGCAGGCGCAGGGCGGCGGCGTCGCGATGGTGCAGCAGCTCGGTCAGCGCGGTCTCGTCGTCGCTGCGCAGGAACGACTCCGCGACGCCGGCACGCAGCGTGCCGAACCGTCGTGACACGTCGTCGACCAGGAAGTCGAGCGCCTGCGGCACCGGGGTGCGCGACGACGAGCCCAGGAACTCCTTGACCTCGATCGCGGACCAGCCGGAGTCGAAGGCTCGCCGGACCGAGTCCGCGGAGAACCGGTAGACCGTCGCCCCGCCGCGCGACTCGACGTCCGCGAGCAGCCCGAGCCGATGCGCGAACGACTGCTCCAGCGGGCCGGGCGCCACGGCCGTGAGGTCTGCCTGGATGAGCACGTGGTCGACCGGCTCCGGCAGCAGTACGTCGAGTGCCGCGACCGGGTCCTCCCCGGCGACCAGCTGCCGGGCGAAGGCCGGCACCGCGCCGAGGGCGACGACGCCGACGGCTGCCGCCTCGTCGAGGAACCTCGCCACCAGGTCGAGGCGCGCGGCCGGTCGGCGGGGATGGCGCCACTGCACCCGCGCCGCGAGCGACGGTACGCCGGTCCCGCCGGCGAGAGCCCGCCCCGGCGCGAGCCGGGCGAGCTCGCGCACGACCGACTGCCGGTCATCGGGGAGCCACGATCGTTCGAGGCCCGGCGACAGCGCGTTGACGGGGCCCGACGAGCCGGCTCGCCGGTCGCGGCCACCGATGGCAGAGATCAGGCGGGGGTTGTCCAACCATGCCTGGGCGAGCGCGGCCCAGCGCTCGGCCGTGGACCGGGCCGCCCACACGTCGTAGGAGTCGGTCGGCAGCCAGGCCGAGTCCATGTCGTCGTTCATGCCGAGTGCGAGCAGCCCGGCTGCCGCCGCGGTCTCGACGACGAGAGCCGCCGTCGGGACGTCGGCATGCAGGAAGTCCGCCGCCGCCTTCAGGTCCCGCACGCCGAGGCCGCCGGCCCGCAGCCCTCCTGGGGGCCGGGTGGCCCAGTGCTCGAGCAGCATCTCGGTGCGCCGGGTGAGCTCGAACCCCGCGCCGGCCGCGGCGCGCTCGACCGTGTCGGCCGCCCGCTCGCTCTCGGCGAACGCGGGGACCACGTCGACCGCGTCGTGGGTCGAACGACCTCCGCGGAGGTGGAGCCGAACGGTCCACGGGACCACCACATGACGTTCGCCGTGGGAGGCCAGCAGTCCTCGGGCGAGCAGGTGCTCGGTCGGCGTCGAGGCGTGCTCGAGGCGGGCCGGCACCACCCCTGCGGCGGCGACCTCACCCGCCGCGTCGGTGCTGTCGAGATGGTCGAGAATCGCGCGGGCACGATCATCGGTCGCGTCGAGCAGACCGGCGATCTCGGCTCGATCCGGACCGGGAGGCAGAGCGAGCACCTCGACCACGGCCGTGATCGGCCGCCACAGCTTCGGGGTCCCCCAGACGAGAGCGAGCCGGTGCAGCCGGTCCAGAGCCGCGTCGACGGCATCTCCAGCCGCGTGCACCACGGCAAGCACGCGGGCGGAGTCGCACGGACCCTCCTGGACGACGGCGGCCAGAGTGGTCAGCTCGAGGCGGTCGAGCAGTTCGAGCGCGCGCACCACCGACGTGCGGACCACCACGCGTCCGGCGAGCTGGGCCGAGTCTGCCGGCGCGGGCGCGGCAAGGTCGGGCCGCGCGTCCAGCAGCGCCGCGAGTCGCTCGTCGGACCAGCCGCGCAGCTGGTCGGCGAGGGTGCGGGGGGCGGACGTGGGCATCCGGCCAATTCTACGGATGCCCCGGCAATGGGCGCAGCGGCGCGAGGACCAGGGGTTTCGAGCCGCCGTCGCGGGTTCGCAGGCTCACCCGCGGGCCCCCTCAACCTCCTCGCGTCGCGATCCCGTTCGTTCCTCACGAGATCTCGGCTCAGATGGCAGGATCGACGTCATGGCGACCATCGCGGCCCGAGGCCTCGGCAAGAGCTACGGCGGCAAACCGGCGGTCGTCGACCTGTCCTTCGAGGTCCAGCCGGGGAGCGTGACCGGTTTCCTCGGACCCAACGGCGCCGGCAAGTCCACGACCATGCGGCTGATGCTGGGGCTCGACAACGGCGCCGGCACCACGACGTACGACGGTCGGCGGTTCGGTGAGCTGAGCCACCCGATGAGGCACGTGGGTGCCCTGCTCGAGGCCAAGCCGTTCCACCCGACCCGCAAGGCGCGCAACCACCTCCTGATGCTGGCCGCGGCGAACGGCATCTCACGGGCCAGGGTCGACGAGGTGCTCGCGCTGGTCGGCCTCACGGAGGTCGCGAAGGCGAAGCCGAAGGGCTTCTCGATGGGCATGGGCCAGCGGCTCGGCCTGGCGGCCGCCCTGCTCGGCGACCCGCACACGCTGATCCTCGACGAGCCGGCCAACGGCCTCGACCCGCAGGGCATCCAGTGGATGCGGCTCTTCCTCAAGGCCCTCGCCGGCGAGGGTCGCAGCATCTTCGTCTCGAGCCACCTGCTCTCCGAGATGGCGCTGATGGCCGACCACCTCGTGGTGATCGGCAAGGGCCGGCTGATCGCCACGGGTCCGGCCGAGGAGTTCGTGAGCAGCTCGAGCGCCAACGCCGTCGTCGTGCGGACGCCGGACGTCGCGTCGCTCGCCGAGGTCCTCCTCGCCAGGGGTGCCGGTGTCGAGCGCACCGAGCCCGGCCTGCTCACGGTCACCGGCCTCGGGGCGCAGGCGGTCGGCGACCTCGCCTTCGACCACGGCGTCCGGCTGCACGAGCTGTCGAACAAGATCGCCACCCTCGAGGAGGCGTTCCTCGAGCGCACCGCAGGGGCCGAGGAGTTCCAGGCGGCGCACGGCCTCCTGGCCGGGCTACCGGGCACCGACGGCGCGCCACCGCCGGCGCAAACCGGTCCGCGCGACGACGAGGCGGCGCGATGAGGTCGGCGATCGCCTACGAGTGGGTCCGGATCCGCACGATCCGGTCGACGTGGTGGCTCACCGGGCTCGCCGTGGTGGTCGGCGTGGGCATCTCGACCCTGTTCTCGTGGGCGATCCACCACGAGTTCTCCACGTCGGGGGTGAACCCGGGCGACCTCGACGGCCTCGGCGCGGCCGTGGTGACCCAGCTGTCCGCCAGCGGGCACATCCACAGCGTCGTGAGCTTCATCCTCGCGATCCTCGGGATCTTCGCGTGGGGCCACGAGTACCGGCACGGCATGATCCGCGCGTCGCTGACCGCGCTGAACTCCCGCCCCTCGCTCTGGATCGCGAAGTTCGCCGTCGTCGGGCTGTGGGTGGCGGCGGTCCTGTTCGTGACAATGGTGCTGTCCGGGCTGGTCGGCGTGCTCTACCTGCACTCCTGGATCACCGTCTTCGACGCGCAGACCTGGAGCGTGATCGGGCGGCAGGTCCTCTACGGCGTCCTGCTGGCCTGGCTGGCGATGGCGTTCACGGCGCTCACCCGCTCGCAGGCGTTCGCGCTGACCTCGATCTTCCTCTGGCCGCTGCTCATCGAGAGCCTGATCGCGGTCTTCTTCTTGTTGGTCCCCGGGCTCAGGGACCACGACGAGATCCTGCGGTTCCTGCCGTTCAACGCGGCGAACCGGATCGTCGCGGTGCTCGAGCCCGCGAGCAGCACCTTCGGCGACCCGCTGTCGGCCCTGGGTGGCGCGCTGGTCTTCGGCGGGCTCGCGGCGGTCATGATGGCAGCGTCGTTGGCGTTGTTCCGCAGCCGCGACGCGTGAGAGCCGGTGGGGTGGGATCGTGGTGGTTTCGTCCCGCTCTCTAAGGTCGGGACAGCAATGATGCTCTCGGGGAGACCGACAGTCCTCTGCTCGGAGCGGACCGGAAGGGGACGTTGAGTTGGCCAGCTACATCGAGGACCTGTCGGCGCAGTACTACACCGCCTACCTGGACGCCCATCCCACCGAGGCCCACGTGCTGGCGGAGTACGCCTGGGCCGACCGGTTCGAGGACGCCACCCGCGAGGAGGAGGACCGGCAGATCTCCGAGCTGCGGGGGTTCGTCGCGGCGGCGGAGGCGCTTCGGGACGAGGATCTCGACGACCACCAGCAGATCACCCGCGCGGTGCTCGTCAACGATGCCCGCAGCCGCGCCGACGTGATCGAGGCGAGGTTCCGCACCCACGCCGCCGATCCGCTCTTCGGTGAGCAGGCCGTGCTTCCGCTGGTCATCGGGATGCTCGGGATGCCGACCCCCGAGGTCGCCGACGCCATGGTGGCCAAGTACCACGCGATCGGACGTTCGTTCCACGACCTCGCCGAACGGCAGCGTGAGGGCAGGGCCGCCGGCCGGTTGTCGCCGGAGTTCGCCGTCACCGGAACGATCGCGCAGATCGACCAGGCGCTCGTCCTGCCGGTCGACCAGGACCCGCTGCTCGGCACCACCGCGCTGCCCGACGGCGTCGACGCCGACGCGTGGCGCGACCGGATGGTCGCCGCGATCGAGGAGTCGATCCGGCCGGGCATGGCGGCGTACCGCGACGTGCTGCGCGAGGAGATCTTGCCGATGGCACGACCCGACGACCGTGCGGGGCTGTGCTGGCTCGCCGACGGCGCCGACGCCTACGCCCGCACGCTGCGCTACTTCACCACCACCGCGAAGACGGCCGAGGAGATCCACGAGATCGGGCTGCAGCAGGTGGCCCAGCTGGCCGAGGAGTACCGCGTGCTCGGCCCCGAGGTCGTCGGGACCGACGACCTCCAGCAGATCTTCGAGTCGCTGCGCACCGATCCCAAGCTGCACTTCGAGACCGGCGAGCAGCTCGTCGAGGCGTCGCAGGTCGCGCTCGAGCGGGCCTGGGCCGCGATGCCGGAATGGTTCGAGGTGCTGCCGAAGGCACCTTGCACCGTCCAGGCGACGACCACGGGCGCGAAGGCGTTCTACTTCCCGCCCGCCACCGACGGCTCGCGGGGCGGGATCTTCTACGTCAACGTCCTCGACCCCGGGGCGTGGGGCACCTTCGAGATCGAGTCGATGGCCTTCCACGAGGGCATCCCGGGCCACCACCTGCAGCTGGCGATCTCCGCGGAGCTCGAGGAGCTGCCGGAGTTCCGCAAGCACGTGCACAACTCGGCGTACGCCGAGGGCTGGGGGCTGTACACCGAGCGGCTCTCCGACGAGATGGGGCTCTACAGCGGGCCGGTCGACCGGATGGGCGTGCTCTCCGCGGACTCGCTGCGCGCCTGCCGCCTCGTGGTCGACACCGGCCTGCACGCGCTCGGCTGGAGCCGGGAGCAGGCGGTCGAGTACATGGTTGCGAATTCCCCGATGACCGAGGGCATCTGCCGTCCCGAGGTCGACCGGTACATCCTGTCGCCCGGCCAGGCCACGTCGTACATGATCGGCAGGCTGGAGATCCAGCGGATGCGGGCCGCGGCCCAGGAGCGCCAGGGCGACACGTTCGACATCCGGAAGTTCCACACCGCGGTGCTCGACAACGGCTCGCTGCCGCTCGGGGTGCTGGACGACGTGGTGCGTACCCGGCTCCCGTAATCGGCTGGACGCCCGCACATAGGCTGGCGTCGTGGTAGAGGAGACGGGACTGGTCGTCGGTTTCGACCTCGACATGACCCTGATCGACACCGCCCCGGGGTTCAGCGCCACCCTCGACGCCCTCTCCCGCGAGCTGGGGGTGACGTTCCCGTCCTCCGAGCTCGCTGCAGCCCTGGGTCCGCCGCTCGACCAGATGCTCGCGCCGTACCTGCCGGAGTCGGACCTCGGTGCCGTGACAGACCGGTTCCGCGCGCTCTACCCCGAGCACGCGGTGACCAGCACACCGCACCTTGCGGGTGCTCCCGAGGCCCTCGCCGCGGTACGCCGGCACCATGGCCGGATCGTCCTGGTCACCGGCAAGTACACGCCCAACGCGCAGCTGCACGTCGACCACCTAGGGCTCGATGTCGACGTGGTCGCCGGGATGGTCTGGGGCGAGGGCAAGGCCGAGGTCCTGCGCCACGAGGGGGCGTCGGTCTACGTCGGTGACCACGTGCACGACGTCGTCGGTGCCCGCGCCGCCGGAGCTCTCAGCGTCTCGGTCCTGACGGGCGGCAGCACTCGCGAGGAGCTGGAGGCTGCCGGCACCGACGTCGTCCTCGACGACCTGACCCAGTTCCCGGACTGGCTCGACGGGCACGTCGGCTCGAGGGACGAGCCGCTGACCCCGTCCGGACGGTGACACCGGGTCGGGACGGGTGGAGGATGGAAACCCGTTCGGGGGGCGCGCCCGCTGCGCGTACGCTGTGCCTTCGCATTCAAGCTGCAGCTCACCAGAAAGGTCGCACTGTGCCCACCGGAAAGGTCAAGTGGTACGACGCGGAGAAGGGCTTCGGGTTCCTCTCCCGGGAGGACGGCGAGGACGTCTACGTGCGTTCGTCATCCCTTCCCGAGGGCGTCACCACGCTGAAGGCGGGCACGCGCGTCGAGTTCGGGATCCTCTCCGGACGCAAGGGCGACCAGGCCCACCAGGTGCGGGTGCTCGACGCACCGCGCTCGGTCGCCGCTGCCCAGCGGCGTGCGCAGCGCAAGAACCCCGAGGACATGGTCGGCGTCGTCGAGGACCTGATCAGGCTGCTCGAGGGCGTCGAAGAGGCCTACCGGCACGGCCGGCACCCCGACCCGAAGACCGCCCGGCCCACGGCCAAGCTGCTCCGGGGTCTGGCCGACGAGCTCGAAACCTAGGACTCCGGGCTGGGGACCAGCTCCGGCGCCGGGCTCGGCGTACCGCGTCGTCGCGCGAGCACCAGGATCGTCCAGCCGACGGTGATCGCGGCGAGCAGGCCGAGGCCGAGCTTCGGCAGCACGTGGTGGTTGATCTCCAGCGGTACGGCGATCCCGAGGAAGCCGCCGATCACCCACGACAACTGGATCAGGGTCTCGGAGCGCGCGAACGCCGACGTGCGGTGGGTCTCAGGTACATCGCGCTGGATGGTGGCGTCGAGCGCGAGCTTGCCCATCGCCTGGGCCACCCCTGCGGTCAGGCCGAGTGCCATCGCGGCGGCCAGGCCGTAGAGCAGCGCGGCGGCGACGGCGGCCAGGGTGTCGGCGACCAGGGCGACCACGACCACGATCATCGGGTCGACCCGGCGCAACATCGAGGCGATGGCGATGCCGATGGTGTTGCCGAGTCCGGCTGCGCCCACGACCAGCCCGAGGAGCAGCGTGGTGCGGTGCTCCCAGCCGGGCAGCGGGTGCTGGCGCAGGAGGAACGCGAGGTACATGGTCAGGAACCCGGACACGATCCGCAGGCCGGCGTTGCAGCGCAGCGCGAAGACCACGTCCGCGGGCAGCTGCAGCTTGCTGCGGCGCCGCCGCAGCGACACGTCCTGCTCGCCCACGGTCTCGTCGGCACGCGCCGGCAGCAGAATCGCGAGGATGGTCGCGCCGGCGAACACGACGAACGCGTAGCGCAGGGTCCACTGCGAGCCGAAGGTGGACAGGAGCCCCGCCATCGGCGCCGAGATCGCGGCGCCGACGACACCGGCGAGCGAGATCCGGCTGTTCGCCTTCACCAGCGTCAGGCTCGGGGGGAGCAGCCGCGGCACGGTCGCCGCGCGGGTCACTCCGTACGCCTTGGAGGTGACCAGGCAGCCGAGCGCGGTGGGGTACATCAGCACCGACTGCGACGCGACCGCGTCGGCCATCAGCCAGACCAGGACCGCCCGGATCGCCATCGTCGCGCCGATCGCCCATCGCCGGCCGTGGCTGAAGCGGTCCAGGAACGGGCCGATCAGGGGAGCGACCACGGCGAACGGCAGCATCGTCAGGCCCAGGAACAGGGCGACCTGCCCCCGGGCCTCGCCGGGGTTGGCGAAGAACAGCGTGCCGGCGAGCGAGATCGCGATCGCGGCATCGCCGGCAGCGTTGAACGCGTGCAGCTCGATGAGCCGCGACAGGCCGGAGTCGCCGGCGCCCTCCGCGCTGGCTGCACGGCGCGCGAGCCGGAACACCCGGGTCGCGCCACGTCCGGCGGCGCGCCCGGCGGCAAACGCTCCCTTGGCGCCCGCCGCGAAGCTGCGGCCCGCCGCGTCGGCGACCTGGTCGGCACGGCGAGGCTCGGTTTCCCGCTCCTCGGTGTCCCTGTCCTCGCGGTCGGCCGCCATGTGCCCCATCCTGCCAACATTGCGGCGCCACAGACACGGCGATTGTCCGGGGCGGCGAGACATCTGTGACGCGCATGGGGGAGAATCGCGGGGTGATGACGACCGACGACCTCGCTCCAGCCCTGGGTGCCCGCGCGCTCGAGGCTGCCCGCGCTGTGCTCGTCGAACAGGTGGGCGCGGATGTCGTGGGCGACCACGTGTCCGCGGTGCCCGAGGGTGACGGGGTAGTCACCCACTACTTCACCTGCACCCAGAGCGGCTACCCGGGCTGGCGCTGGGCGGTGACCGTCGCCGAGATGGCCGGGCACGACCCGACCGTCGACGAGGTCGTGCTGCTGCCGGGCGAGGAGGCGATCGTCGCTCCCGAGTGGCTGCCGTGGCGCGAACGGATCCGTCCGGGCGACCTGTCGCCCGGCGACGTCCTGCCTGCCGAGGAGGACGACCCGCGGCTGGTGCCGGCGTACCTCACCGGAGACCCGGGAGACCGCAACCCGCGCGACGCCGTCCAGTTCGACCAGAGCGAGCAGCAGCAGGTCAAGGAGGTCAGCGAGGAGCTCGGCCTCGGCCGCGTGCGGGTGCTCTCCCTCGAGGGCCGCGACCAGGCCGCGCAGCGCTGGTACGACGGGGACCAGGGCCCGGACGTGCCGCTGGCGCAGTCCGCACCGGCGAAGTGCTGGTCCTGCGGGTTCCTGGTCCGCCTCGCCGGCCCGCTCGCGGACACCTTCGGCGTCTGCGCCAACGAGTTCGCCAACGACGACGGCCGCGTGGTCGCGTTCCAGCACGGCTGCGGCGCGCACTCCGACGCCCAGCTGCGCAAGAAGCAGCTGCCACCGCCGCTGCCGGACCCGGTCTTCGACACGCTGTCCGAGGACGACTTCGAGGTCTTCTAGTCCTGCTCGGCCTGCTTCGCTTGTCGCGCATTGCGACGCCGGCGGCAGTAGTCCCAGCCGAGCAGTCCGAGGCCGAAGCCGGCGACGCAGGTCCACATCCACCACAGGTGGCCGTCGTCGCGCAGCCGCCCGGAGAACGGGACCAGCAGCACGAACGCCACCGCCCAGAGGGCGGTGCCGACCGCCAGCGTCCTGACCCCGTCGACGTCGAGGGGATCGACGTCGGCGACGATGAAGGTGCGGTTGCCGATCTCGTGGACCACGGGCTGCGGGTCGTCGGACATGGGGCCAATGTATCCGCCGGGTTAATTGTCCGTCTCGTGGGTGCGGCCGCCCGTCGACCTCTGCCACCATGCGTGTCTCGTGAGCACCTTTGTCGAGTCGTACTTCAAGATCGCCGAGCGTGGTTCGACGGTCGAGCGTGAGATCCGCGGTGGGGTCGTCACCTTCTTCACGATGGCCTACATCATCGTCCTCAACCCGTTGATCCTCGGGTTCGCCCAGGACCACGACGGCAAGTTCCTCGGTGGCGGGCCCGGGCCCAACCTCCCGGCCATCGCCGCCGGCACCGCGCTCGTCGCTGGCGTGGTCACGATCCTGATGGGCGCGGTGGCGAACTACCCGCTCGCCCTGGCCACCGGGTTGGGCCTGAACGCCTTCGTGGCGTTCTCGGTCGCCTCGCAGATGACCTGGGCCGACGCGATGGGCCTGGTCGTGATCGAGGGCCTGGTGATCCTGGTCCTGGTCCTCACCGGATTCCGGACGGCGGTGTTCCACGCGGTCCCGAGCCAGCTGAAGATCGCGATCTCGGTCGGCATCGGCCTGTTCATCGCGCTGATCGGCTTTGTTGACGCCGGTTTCGTCCGCCGGACTGACGCCGGCCCGGTGCCCGTGCAGCTCGGCAACACCAGCGACAGCCACCTGTCCGGCTGGCCGGTGCTGGTGTTCGCGTTCGGCCTGGTGCTCGTGGTCGCGCTCTGGGTGCGCAAGGTCCGGGGCGCGATCCTGATCTCGATCGTCGTCACGACCATCCTGGCGGTGATCGTGGAGAAGATCGGCGACATCGGCCCCTCGGTGCTGGCGGACGGGAAGGCCAACCCGAAGGGCTGGAACCTGAACGTGCCGGCATGGCCGGGCTGGGGCAACATCTTCAACAAGCCGCACTTCGACACGCTCGGCGACTTCAACCTGCTCGACTCCTGGGACACGGCCGGCGTGGTCACCGTGCTCCTGTTGATCTTCACGCTGATGCTCGCCGACTTCTTCGACACGATGGGCACGATGACGGCGATCGGCGCCGAGGCGGGCCTGCTCGACGAGGACGGAGTGCCGCCGAACACCGAGCGGATCCTGATCGTGGACTCGATCGCGGCGGCGGCCGGCGGCGCGGCGGGTGTCTCGTCGAACACCTCCTACATCGAGTCGGCGTCGGGAGTCGGCGAGGGTGCCCGGACGGGGCTCGCGTCGGTGGTCACCGGCGTGCTGTTCCTGCTGGCGATCTTCGCGGCGCCCCTGGTCGACATCATCCCCAGCGAGGCGGCCGTCCCGGCCCTGGTGCTGGTGGGCTTCCTGATGATGCAGCAGATCAAGGGCATCGACTTCGACGACATGGAGATCGCGATCCCGGCGTTCCTGACGATCGTGCTGATGCCGTTCACCTACTCGATCACGGTCGGCATCGGTGCCGGGTTCATCGCATACACGTTGATCAAGGTCGTGCGCGGAAAGGCTGCGGACGTTCACGTGCTGCTGTGGATCGTCTCGGCGCTCTTCGTGCTCTACTTCGCGATCGACCCGATCACTCGCTGGCTGACCAGCTGACGCCTCCGGACCTCTGAGGTTTCGACAGGCTCGACCACCGGTGGTTGAGCCTGTCGAAACCGTCTTCTTCTGCCTGACCGATATTCGGTGGTGTCGTCGGCAGGAATAGTTAGCATGGGTAATGACTTATGCCAAGGACCATGACACCCACCGTTGAGTCCGTGACCCGCACCGACGCGGGGCTGGCCAGCCAGCTCCGCGTGAGCGTCGCGCGGCTGGCGAGGCGGCTGCGCAACGAGCGCGACCCCGGCAACCCCCTCGGTGTCGGCGCGATCAGCGTGCTCGGGGTGCTCCTGCGACACGGGGAGCAGACCGTCGGCCAGCTGGCCGCGCACGAGCGGGTGCAGCCGCCGTCGATGACCCGCACGGTGAGCTGCCTCGTCGACGACGGGTACGCCGCACGCCGTCCGTCGGAGACCGACGGAAGGTCGACCCTGGTCGAGATCTCCGAGAAGGGCCGGCAGATGCTGCTGGCCGACCGCCGCCGGCGCGAGGCGTGGCTCGCCCGACAGCTCAAGGACCTCACTCCCGACGAGCGCGAGCTGCTGCGCCAGGTCGCGCCCCTGATCGAGAGGTTGGCCACTGCTTGAGCCCGACGTTCCGTGCGCTTCGCATCCACAACTACCGCCTGTACGCCCTGGGCGGGGTCGTGTCGAACACCGGCACCTGGATGCAGCGGGTCGCGCAGGACTGGCTCGTGCTCCAGCTCCACCACGGCAGTGCTGGCGAGGCCAGCACGGCGCTCGGTCTGACCACCGGGCTGCAGTTCCTGCCGATCCTGCTGTTCTCCCCGTACGCCGGGCTGGTCGCCGACCGGATGCCCAAGCGTCGGCTGCTCCAGCTGACCCAGGCCGCGATGGGAGTCGCCTCGGTCGTGCTGGCCGTGCTGGCGCTGACCGACGTGGTGACGACCTCGATGGT
Source organism: uncultured Actinomycetota bacterium (assembly GCA_963805425.1). Classification (GTDB taxonomy): domain Bacteria; phylum Actinomycetota; class Actinomycetes; order Propionibacteriales; family Nocardioidaceae; genus Marmoricola. Next base: position 189,562 of record CAWDUF010000016.1, read on the forward strand.
GTTCGCGATCGCCTTCGCGTTCGGGATCGGCGTCGGCCTTCGACGCCCCGGCCCGGCAGTCGTTCGTCAGCGAGATGGTCGGCCCTGACGACCTCAGCAACGCCGTCGGCCTGAACTCGGCGTCCTTCAACCTCGCGCGGGTGATGGGTCCGGCGATCTCGGGCTTCCTGATCGCCGCCCTCGGCTCCGGCGTCCGCGCCACCGGCCTGGTGATCCTGCTCAACGGGATCAGCTACCTCGCGGTGATCGGCGCGTTGCAGCTGATGCGGCCCCACGAGCTCTCCCCGATGGCCCGGGCGCCCCGCGGCAAGGGGATGATCCGCGACGGCGTCCGCTACGTGCGCGGCCGACCCGACCTGCTGCTGATCCTGGTGGCGGCGTTCTTCGCCGGCACGTTCGGGATGAACTTCCAGATGACCTCGGCCCTGATGGCGACCCAGGTCTTCCACAAGGGGCCGGGGGAGTACGGCCTGCTCGGCACCACCCTCGCGGTCGGGCTCGCTGACAGGCGCTCTCCTCGGAGCGCGGCGAGAAGGGCGACCGCGGCGCGCACTCGTCGTGCTCGCCGGGCTGGCGTTCGGCACCGTCGAGGTGGCGCTCGGGCTGATGCCGTCGTACCTCACGTTCGCGCTGCTCACGCCCGTGCTCGGGCTGTGCCTGCTCACGATGCTCAACGCCGCGAACACCACGGTCCAGCTCAGCGTCGACCCGGTGATGCGCGGCCGGGTGATGGCGCTCTACATGATGGTGGTGATGGGCGGCACGCCGCTCGGCGCTCCCGATCGTCGGCTGGGTCGGCGCGACGTTCGGGGCACGCTGGACCTTGATCGGTGGCGGCGGCCTGACCGTCTTCGGCGTGCTGCTCGCGGTCGCGCTCTTCCGCGGGTTCCGCAGCCCGTTGGTGCCCCGGCGGGTCGCGTCGGTCGAGGCGGTCGACGACGCCGCGCTGGCCGACCTGAGCGTGCCCCCATAGACTCGACAGATGCATCCCCGCTACCGGCGCCTGGTGATCACCGGCGCCCTCGTGGGCCTGATCCTGATCGTCGTCGTCGCGAAGCTGCTCCGGTAGGCCGATGCCCGAGCCCCTGGCCGACGCCCTCGCGCGTGTCCGCGACCTGGTCCTCGACGACCGAGGCGCTGGTGCGCGCCCTCGTGACCGGGCGGCGGAAGGGTCAACAGCCACCGTGGCGGCGGGTCGAGCTGCGGTACGTCGACCTGAAGGCGGGCCGGCACCTCCAGGTCACCCGGTACGACGACACCCAGGCGCATGTGTCGAACCACCGCGACGCCGGGCCGGTGTTCGACGAGCTGGCCGCCGAGCCGTTCGGCAACTGGCACGTCGACACGACGTCCCAGACCGTCCAGCTGCGGGTGACCAAGAGCGGGGACGCCGTGGTCAGCGTGCATTCGCAGGACGCGGCCGCCGAGCCAGAGCGCGGCCACGACCGGGCCAAGGCACGGCTGCTCCCCGAGGACGACCCGGTGCTCGTCGCGCTCGGCATCAGCGACGCGCACGGCCGGGTGAAGCCGAGCCGGCGGGCCAAGTACCGCCAGGTCGAGGAGTTCCTCCGCGAGCTCCAGGCGGCCGCTCGACGACGCGCTTCGGCGCCGGCCTGCTCGCACCCACCGACGCCGAGCCGCTGCGCATCGTCGACCTCGGGTGCGGCAACGCCTACCTGACGTTCGCGGCGCACGCCTGGCTGCGTCGCGTGCGGGGACTTCCGGTCCGCCTGGTCGGTGTCGACGTCAAGGAGCAGTCGCGCCGGCACAACACCGAGGTCGCGCAACGCCTCGGGGTGGCCGACGAGGTCAGCTTCGTGCAGGCGGGCATCGACGACGTCCGGCTGGAGGAGTCGCCACACGTCGTACTCGCCCTGCACGCGTGCGACACCGCCACCGACGACGCGCTCGCGCGGGCGGTCCAGTGGGACGCGCCGCTGGTGCTGGCTGCGCCGTGCTGCCACAAGGACGTCTCACGCCAGCTGCGCGAGCACCAGGCACCGGAGCCGTATGCGCTGCTCACGCGTGACGGAATCCTGCGTGAGCGCTTCGCGGACACCCTCACCGACGCGTTGCGGGCCGCACTGCTGCGCACCCGTGGCTACCGGGTCGACGTCGTCGAGTTCGTCGGCAGCAAGCACACGCCACGCAACACCCTGATCCGTGCGCTCGCGACGGGCAGCCGGGCCGACCGCGCCGCGGAGGAGTACGCCGAGCTGACCCGGACCTGGCAGGTCACGCCGAAGCTGGCCGAGCTGCTCGACCGATGACGTTGGTCGCGATCCTCCTCGCGCTCCTGGGGCGCGTGGTCTTCTCCTTCGCCGACCCGGCGATCACCGAGTCCAGTGGCCTGGTCGACCTCGGTTCGGTGATGGTCACGACAAACGACTCCGGCGGCGACCCGCTCGTGTTCGTCGTCGACCCGAGATCTGGCCGCACGGTCGGCCACACCACGTTCACCGACCGGGTCACCGACGTCGAGGCGCTCGCCCCGGGGGGTCGCGGTGTGGTCTGGGTCGGCGACATCGGCGACAACGCCGAGGAGCGCGACTCGGTGCAGGTCTACCGGGTGCCGGTCGGCCGCGGAGACCGAACGGTCGACGCGCCGGCGTACGACCTGCGCTACCCGGACGGACCGCACGACACCGAGTCGCTGGTCGCCGGTCGCGGCGGTCGGCTCTACGATCGTCACCAAGGGCATCCTCGGCGGCACCGTCTATGCCGCTCCGCGGCACCTCGCTCCCGACCGGACCAACGCCCTCCGGCCGGTCGCCACCGTCGACATCTGGGCGACCGACGCGGCACTGTTTCCCGACGGGCGGCACGTGCTGGTGCGCGGCTACGACTCGGCTGCGGTCTACACGTTTCCCGACTTCGCACCGGTCGCTTCGTTCGACCTGCCGCGCCAGAAGCAGGGCGAGGGCGTCTCCATCGCTGCTACCGGACGCGTCCGGCTGAGCTCCGAGGGCGCGCACAGCGCGGTGCTCCAGGTGTCCCTGCCCGAGGATGTGCGCGCGCTGGTCGAGCCGGCCCCCGCGAGCGCGACGCCCGGCCCCACGCCGGTCCCCAGCGGCGAACAGCAGCAGCCCTCGGGTTCTTCTGATGTCGCGATCGTGCTGCTCGGTGGCACCGTGGTCGTGATCGTCGGCATCGCCGTGCTGGTGGCAAGGAAGCGGAGGACCAGATGAACGTCACTGTCGTCCAGGGCGACATCACGCAGCAGCAGGTCGACGCCGTCGTCAACGCGGCGAACCGGGCCATGCGGGGAGGTGGCGGAGTCGACGGTGCGATCCATCGTGCCGGGGGCCCGGCGATCCTCGCCGACTGCGAGGAGCGCTTCCCGCACGGGCTGGCCACCGGCCAGGCCGGCTGGACCACCGCCGGCGACCTGCCCGCGAGCTGGGTGATCCACGTGGTCGGCCCGAACTTCACCGCCGGCGAGCGCGACCGCGACCTGCTGACCTCCTGCTACGCCCACGCCTTGCGCGTCGCCGACGAGCTCGGCGCGCGCTCGGTGGCGTTCCCGCTCGTCTCGGCGGGCATCTACGGCTGGCCGCTCGAGGACGCCGTCGACGCGGCGCTCGAGACGCTGCGGTCGACCCCCACATCGGTGGAGGAGGCCCGGATGGTGGCGTTCTCGTCCCGGGTGTTCGACCAGGTCAGCGCCCGACTCTGAGTCCTACAGCGCGTCGACCACGTAGTCGATGCAGGCCGTGAGCGCCTCGATGTCGGCGGGGTCGACCGCCGGGTACATCGCGATCCGCAGCTGGTTGCGGCCGAGCTTGCGGTAGGGCTCGGTGTCGACGATCCCGTTCGCCCGCAACGCTGCCGCGATCGCGTTGGCATCGATGGACTCGTCGAAGTCGATCGTGCCGATCACCAGCGAGCGGTGGTCCGGGTCCGCGACGTACGGCGTGGTGTACGCCGTCTTCTCGGCCCAGCCGTACAACGCGTCGGAGGACGCAGTCGTGCGCGCGACCATCGCGTCGAGCCCGCCCTGGGCGAGCATCCAGTCGAGCTGCTCGGCGAAGAGGAAGAGCGTGGCGATCGACGGGGCCTACATCCTCGCAATCCCCGTGATCGGGGTCGTCTTCGGGCAACTGCTCCAGTACAACGGCCTCATCAACCAGCTGCTCCGCGGCGTCGGCCTCGGCGGCCTCGCGCAGACTTCGGCTGGGGCAGCCACGCTGGGCCCTGTGGACGATGACGGCTGTGATCGTCTGGCGTGAGCTGGGCTTCGGCATCGTGCTCTTCCTCGCACGGCTGCTCTCCGTCTCATCCGACATCTTCGAGGCTGGACGGATGGACGGTGCCCGCTTCTTCCGCCTGCACAGCCGGATCACGATCCCGCAGCTCTCGGGCGTGATCGTCTTCTACGTCGTGGTCGAGGCGATCACGATGGTCTCCTGGGTCTTCAACTACGTGTACGTGATGACCAACGGCCAGGGCGGACCCGGCGACGCGACCCAGGTAACGGAGCTCTACATCTATCAGAACGCCTTTCAGTACCAATCGCCGGAGATCGCCGCCGCCGCGGCCGCAACCCTGTTCGCGGTCACGCTCGTTCTGATAGCGATCTTCTTCCCCGGGTTCAGCGCCGATCAGGGAGTCGGACTCGATGAGTAGCCCACACCGCGTAGCCAGGCCCGGGACCGGGGCCAAGCACGGGCTTCTCCTTCTCGCGAGCCTGATCGCCCTCTTCCCCGTCTACGTGATGATCACGGCCGCCTTCAAGAGCCAGGCCGACTTCCTCGCGCACCCTTTGGACGCCCATCACCCACCCCACGCTCAGCGGTTTTCGCGCCGCGCTCGGCGACCAGTTCCCGCACTGGTTCGGCAACACCGTCTTCCTCTCGTTCTCCTCGGTCGTCGTCACCCTGTTCGTTGCCGCCCTCGCAGCCTGGGGCTTTGCACACTGGCGCTTCCGGGGGCGCGACGCCATCCTCGGCGTGATCGTGGCCCTGATGGTGGTGCCGCCGGTCGTCCTGCTCGTGCCGCTCTTCGTCTTCGGCGTGCGGATCGGGCAGATCTCGACCTTCCGGCTCGTGATCCTGATCTACGTAGGCCTGATGCTGCCGTTCTCCATCTACATGCTGACGAACTTCTTCCGCACGATCCCGGCCAGCATGATCGAGGCCGCAGTGATCGACGGCTGCTCATCGTGGCGGATCTTCCGCCGGATCGTGCTGCCCCTCTCGGCAGCGCCGCTCGTCACCCTCGGGGTCGTCAACCTGCTCTGGGTCTGGAACGAGCTCCTGATCGCCCTCGTCTTCCTCCAGGACGACTCGAAGAAGACGCTGATGGTGAGCATCACCGGCTTCCCGGAGCCGCTACAGCCTGAACGGGGCGGGGGGTGGCCGAGGCTACGTCATCGCCACCCTGCCGATCATCACCGTCTACATCTTCGGTCAGCGCTACTTCGTGCGCGGCCTCGTCGCGGGAGCGCTGAAAGGCGAATGATCACGTCCATCAACCACACGGGCCTCACCGTTTCGGATCTCGACGCCGCGCTCTCCTTCTACCGGGACGCGCTCGGGCTCGAGCTGATGATGCAGCAGGAGAAGGAGGGCGGCTACCTCGCGGCGATTACCGGCTACCCGTGCGCGCACGTACGGATGGCGCACCTCGCCACACCCGACGGCGGCCGGCTCGAGCTCTTCGAGTACGTCGAGCCGCAAGGAAGCGGTAGCCCAATCGATCCCAGCACCGTCGGCATCACCCACGTCTGCCTCGTTGTCGAGGATATTCACGAGGCGTACCGAGGGCTCCAGGAAGCGGGGGCGGAGCCGTTCTCGGAGCCGATCGAGATCGATACGGGCGCAAATGCAGGGGCCTACGGTTTCTACGTGCGCGATCCCGACGGCATCCTCCTGGAGCTGTTCCAGCCGAAGCCCTCGTGAGCGTCGTCGTCGTCACGGGCGGCATGCAGGGCATCGGAGCGGCCATCGCCGAGGCCTTCGCGCGGCAGGGGACATGGTTGCCGTGCTCGACGTGCAGCCCGACAGCCCCTACCTCTGTGACGTCTCGGATGCAGCGCAGGTCGCGGCAGCCGCAGAGCGCATCGAGACGGAACTCGGGCCTGTCGGCGTGCTCGTCAACAACGCCGGGATCGCCCACATCGCTCCCTCGGAGACGCTGCCAGAGGTCGACTGGCGACGTTCGCTCGAGTCATGGCAACCGGGACGTTCCTCTGTTCTCGCGACTTCGGCAGCCGGATGCTGACGCGCCGCCGGGGCGCAATCGTCAACATCTCCTCGATCAACGCGACGGAAGCCTTCCCCCAGCGGCTCGCGTACTGCGCTGCGAAGGCCGCGGTCGAGATGACGACGAAGGTGCTGGCGATCGAATGGGCTGACCGCGGCGTTCGAGTAAACGCCGTCGCGCCGGGGTGACGCGCACGAGATGGTCGACTCCGCAATCGCGTCGGGCGCGGTCGACGAAGCCCTGTACGTCGGCCGGACGCCAATGCGGCGGCTCGCCGCGCCCACGGAGATCGCCGACGCCGTTCTCTTCCTCGCTTCCGATCGTGCTGCCTTCGTCACCGGCACAACGCTCATGTCGACGGCGGCTGGAGCGCGTTCGGATACGCGACGCAACCGGCATGACAGCCTCGACGCTCATCGACACGACACTCGTCCACGAGGGCGTGCCGGGCATCGCGATGGAAGGCGAGCATCTGCGGCTGACGCTGTTCCCGGACGCGGGCGCGAAGATCCTCGACCTCGTCCACCGTCAGACGGGCGAGAACCTGCTCTGGCAGAACCCCCGGGTGCCGCTGCGACGAACCTATCCCGGGGCCAGCTTCGACGACGTCTGGTGCGGCGGCTGGGACGAGCTGTTCCCCACCGATGCCGCCTGCACGATCGGGGACAACACATTCCACGACCACGGCGACCTCTGGTACGGCCCCTGGGAACCGGTCGGTGAGCAGGACGATGGGAAGACGGCCACGGTGGCGCTACGCCGCTATGCCGTGGCGCTGCCGTGCCTGATGGAGAAGTGGATCACCGTCAGAAGAGACCGGCTCGACGTGTGTTTCCGCCACAGGCTCACCAACCTCGGCCGGCACCCTGTTCGATTCGTCTGGAATCTCCACGTCGCCCACGCGATCGGCCCTGACTCGCGGATCGTGCTGCCGGCCGAGGAGTCCAGGCGGTCGAGAGCCAGCCCGGTCGGTTCGGCGGAGCGCCTATGCCGCTGTCATGGCCCACCCACGAAGGCGTCGACCTGGGCGCCGTGCCGCCCCCGGAAGCGGGCCTCACGGAGTGGCTCCACACCGTCGGCGATGTGGACGGCTGGTGCGAGGTCCAGCACCCATCGCGCTCCGTCGGCCTTCACATCGCCTTCGACCCGGACGTGTTCCGCACCACGTGGCTCTGGGGCGTCTACGGCGGCTGGCGAGGCCACTACGTGCTCCTCACCGGCCCTGTACGAGCGCGCCCGGCGGGCTCGCTGCGAGTATCGCCGACGGCACCGCGGCCGAGCTCGGCGCGGGAGCGGTCTCGAGACCGAGGTGACGGCAACGGTGACCGACAACGAGACACCGTTCGAATCCCGTTGAATCGATTCGCGAGATCGGTCGTGATCTCTGAGGCTGCGACGCGGCCGATCTTCGGGATGACGTGCAGGCGAAGTACGGTCTCGTATGAGTCCACTTCGCCGTCAGCGTCTCGGCTTGCCTAAGCGAGCTCTGTTGGCTTGGGCGGATGTCCGGGCTCGACCTGAATTGACCGAAATCGCCGAGATTTCGGGTGAGATGAAGGCCTTCCCCTCCTGACGGGTGGGCGCCGCTTTGACAGAGGCACGACGGCCATGCGGGAGGTGACAACGAACAGCCAGAAATAGCCGCATTCCCTCGAATGAGGGATAGCGATCCCTCGGATGAGGGGGCTAAGGTCCATGATCGAACTGCGACATTCGGACCGAGGGGGTGGGGAGTGCCGCTTGACACCATGCCCGATCTGCGGTTACGCGCTGACGAGATCGAGAACAGAATGTTGCTCGTCCATCGTCTTCTCTATCGCAACGGAAGAATCGGTCAGGTCTTTGCCGAGGAAGCGTTGCAGCCGATGAGCGAGCATTGGCGAGAAGGTTCGTGCCCTGGCCCAGGCCAATCGGGCCGATCTCTACCGACTCGAAGAACTGCTCCAAGCCGTCGAGGGCCTAACGATTGCGAGCCGGCAGCCGACGGAGTGAGATCATCGGCGCCGCCACCTCGCGGGCGCTGCGGCAATCTGCGCTGGCAACGAAGACCGGGCGAGCCAACCGGCAGTTCGTCTGCTCGGGTAAACGTTGCAGTACTCCCCTGATGAGGCTTTGGTTGCGCGCTCCGTAAAGCAGACGAGGGCTGGCCGCGCGCAAGAGTTGACCGATTCTTTACCTTCGCCAGGGGTGTGCCTGGCCGGCGCGCGTCTAGGTTGCGACAATGCCGTCGCTGTCGGAGGCCTACGCCCTCGTCGACCACCTGTCGGTCGGCCCGGTTCCTGTGCTCGCGCCCGTCGTGGTCATCGGGCGGATGGGACGCTGCGGAGATCGGGCTCCGATGCAACTCACAGCCGGCTCCCAGCCCCAACCTGCTGCCCCTTCCGCGCATGACCAACGTCCCGCAGCAGGCGCCTCGGACTCGGCACGAAGAAGGCCAGAGGTGAAGCGACGGCGGCATCCCCTATGGATTCCCTCTGGCTCACCGGCCTGGTAGCGCGCCGCCAACGTCGCGCTGATCGTCTGGCTGTGGTGGGACGGCGGTAACGTCACCCACGTCCGCACGACCGGGGACCTCCTGGTCAGCATCGCCCGGCTAACGGGGCTGCTAGGTGCGTTCTCGGCGCTGCTCCAAGGGTGCGGCTGCTGCTCGCCCGGATCCCGTGGATCGAGCGTCCGGTTGGGTTCGACCGCCTCACGGTCTGGCACCGTTGGAATGGGCACGCCTGCCTCTACCTCGTGCTCGCGCACGTCGTCTTCTCCGTCTGGGGCTACGCCTTCCTCGACAAGCTGCCGTTGACGAAGGAGATCTCGCAGATGATCACCGGCGGCATCTACCCGGGCATGATCACGGCCACGATCGGCACGGTGCTGCTCATCGCCGTCGTCCTGAGCTCGATCGTCGTCGTCCGCCGACGGGTGCGCTATGAGGCCTGGTACGCGATCCACCTGACCGTCTACGCCGCCATCGCACTCGCCTGGTTCCACCAGATACCGACGGGCAACGAGCTCGTGATCGACCGGCTCGCCGCAAACTACTGGCGTGGGCTCTACGTCGTGACGCTGGCCCTACTCGTCGGTTTTCGCGTGCTCGTGCCGGCCGTGAACGCGTTTCGCTACCGGCTGCGCGTTGCCGAGGTCGTCGACGAGGGCGCCGGCGCGGTCTCGCTGCGGATCGAAGGCCGCGGCCTCGATCGCCTGTACGCGAAGGCCGGCCAGTTCTTCCTCTGGCGGTTCCTCTCCCGGGGCCGCTGGTGGGCGTCGCACCCCTTCTCGCTGTCCGCGGCGCCGGACGGCCACTCGCTGCGGATCACGATCAAGAACCTCGGGGACTTCACGAATCGAGCCGCCATGATCGCCCCCGGGACGCGCGTCGTCGCAGAGGGGCCCTTCGGCGTCTTCACCGACGCAGTGCGCGGGCGGCAGAAGGTGGCGCTGATCGGGGGAGGCATCGGAATCACGCCGATCCGGTCGCTGCTCGAACAGATGGACGGGGACCTCGCAGTCGTCTACCGGGGGATATGGACGAGGAGGACGTCATCTTCGGCGACGAGCTCCACGAGCTCGCCGCCCGCAAGGATGCAGCGCTGCACATCGTCGCGGGTGACCACCGCACGGCGGAGGGGCGCGACCTCCTTTCGCCCGGCCACCTGGTGGCGCTCGTCCCCGACCTTGCGGAGCGTGAGGTCTACGTTTGCGGGCCACCCGCGATGGCGGACTCAGCCCGCCGGAGCGTGCGCCAGGCCAATGTCCCGTCCCGCCATATCCACACGGAGCGCTTCGCGCTCTGACAGGAACAGGAGCAGGCTATGCATCGAAAGCTCACAGCAGCCCTCGGAGTCGCGACGATCGCGTTGCCAGTGGCGAATGCCGCAGCCGCAGTCGAAAAAGACGCCACTACGGTCAAGTCGAAGAAGGCCGTCGTCACCCGCAAGGTCACCGGCTCGGCGGTGGAGGCAGACCGCTGGGGAACCGTGACGATCAACGTCACGGTGCGCAAGACGACCCTCCTCGTGAAGGGCCGCAAGAAGGTGACGCGCAAGATCACCGACATCGGCGGCTCGTTCACGTACCACACGAGCCGATCGCTCTACATCATGCAGCAGTCGCTCCCGTTACTCCGTCAGCAGGCACTCCAGACGAAGACTGCAAACGTCGACATGGTCTCGGGCGCCACCTACACGAGCGAGGCGTTTGCCCAATCGCTGCACGAAGCGCTCGTGAAGGCGAACAAGGTCTGAATGCCTACCGTCGCGCCCGGCCTGCGGCGGGTCGAGCACGTGATGGGAATGCCAGTCGTCGTGGACGTCCGCGACGAGCACGTCGGTGACGAGACGATCGACGAGGTCTTCGCCTGGCTTCGTGAGGTGGACTCGCGCTTCAGCACGTTCAAGCCCGACAGCGAGATCTGCCGGATTGGGCGGGGCGAGCTCCCGCTCGCGGAGGCGCATTCCGATGTTCGCGCGGTGCTCGCGCGTTGCGAGGAACTCGGGGACGAGACGGGAGGCTACTTCGACGTCCGCGCCGAGGGCGCAGGGCAGCTTGACCCGTCGGGTCTCGTGAAGGGATGGTCGGTTGACCGCGCGGCCGCGATCCTCGCCCGGGCGGGCGCGACGAGCTACGCGATCAACGCCGGCGGCGACATCCGGCTGCGCGGCGGCGCGCTTCCGGAGGACGTATGGCGCCGTCGGCATCCAGCATCCGCTCGAGCGCGATAGGATCGCGGCCGTGATCGAGACACGCGACCTCGCCGTCGCAACGTCGGGCGCCTACGAGCGCGGCGAGCACGTGATCGATCCCCACACCCGCTTGCCGCCGACCGGCGTGCTGTCTGTGACGATCACCGGGCCTGACCTGGCGACGGCAGACGCCTATGCCACCTCTGCCTTCGCGATGGGCTCGCGCGCACCGCAGTGGACTGCGAGCCTGTTCGACTACGAGGGGATGACGATCCTCGCCGACGGTCGCGTGCTCCTCACACAGGGCTTTCCAACGGCCGGTTGAGCCGCGGGAAACGTCAGGCGGTCCGAGTCAGCAGTCACTTGACTCGAAGGCCCCCGGGCGGGTAGCTCGCTCCTCCTTCGCGCCCTCTATCGAGGGTCTACGATATGTCCGTGCATTCGTTCAGCGATCGGCGCGTAACCACGTTTCTCACACTGGTTCTCATGTCAGAGTTATGCGTGAGCGTGTCTCCCCTATCGATCGATCCATGGATACGGGCACTCCTACGATTTCCTCTCCTGGAACCTGTTCCTGGCCTGGGTCCCGTTCGTACTCGCGGTCGTCGTTCATGACGGCAGCCGGCGTGGCTGGACTCCCGCGGCGCTCGCGGCCCTGGCTGCGGCCTGGCTCCTGTTCCTCCCGAACGCCCCCTACATCGTGACCGACTTCGTGCACCTCGACGAGCCGCACAGGGCGCCGCTCTGGTACGACGCCGGCATGATCGCCGCCTTCGCGACGACGGGCCTCGTGCTCGGCCTCGCCTCGGTACTGCTCGTTCAGGGTGTCGTCGCCCGTCACTTCGGAGCCCTGGTCGGCTGGGCGATGCTGGCGCCGGTCTTCCTGCTCTGCAGCGCGGGCATCTACATCGGCCGCGTCCACAACCTGAACAGCTGGGATCTGATCACGCGCCCGCAGAGCCTCGTCGCCCTCGTCGGTTCCAGACTCGCCGACCCCCTCGGTCGGCCCGAGCTGCTCGTCGCGCTCGCCGGGCTGACGGGTTCCTCACAATCGCATATCTCGTCCTCTACACAATCTCGGATCTCAGGCCGAGACACCGATAGCAGCGGCAGGAAGCATCGCTCGAGCGTTCTCT
>CAWDUF010000017.1:0-76318 GCA_963805425.1 uncultured Actinomycetota bacterium
CCCGGTACGAAAGACAGGGCCTGACCTGCGGAAACGCAGATCGGGCCTGTTGTCTTTTCCTTGGTCACTCGCCGGTCAGTCGCCCCAGGTGCTGGCCAGCACGTCGCGGTGCGTCGGGAGGGCGCCGCGGTGCCTGAGGGCGCCGTCACCGGTCAGGCACACGAAGATGGCGCGCCGGTCGTCGTCGCACATGCTGCGTTTGACGAGGCCGTCGTGCTCGAGCCGGGCGACCGCACGGGAGAGGGCGCTCTGGCTGAGGTAGATGTCCTGGGCGAGGTCGCTCATCCGGTAGTTCCCGCAGTTCGCGTCAACCAGCCTGTCGAGGATCTCGAACTCGCTCAGCCCGATGCCGTGGTCGTCCTGCAGCGCCTTCTCGAGCGCACAGCTGACCTTCGCGTGCCGGTCGAGCAGCTCGCGCCACTCGCCCACGGGCGCCGCGGGCGCGCTGCGCCTGCCACGAGCGGCAGTGGACGAGGTCGCCATGTCCCGGAGGGTAGCCAACGCCAGGCCTCCATGCAACCACATTAAATGCGCTTGCATTGATTGCGAACGCATGGAATGGTCCCGTCGCATGACTTCCATCTCGGCTGACACCGTGAGCCCCTCCCCAACCCCCTCCTCGAGCTCTGCCTGGACCCGGCGCACCTGGGCCCTGCTCATCACGCTGTGCATCGTGTTGTTCCTCGACGGCCTCGACGTCTCGATGATCGGCGTCGCGCTCCCGTCGATCGGCACCGAGCTCGACCTGTCCACCTCGTCGCTGCAGTGGCTGGTCAGCGGCTACGTGCTCGGGTACGGCGGGCTGCTGCTCCTCGGCGGCCGCACGGCCGACCTGCTGGGCCGGCGCAAGGTCTTCCTGATCGCGCTCGCGGTCTTCGCGGTCGCGTCGCTGACCGGGGGCCTGGTCAGCAGCGGACCCCTGTTGATCCTCACCCGGTTCGTCAAGGGACTGGCCGCGGCGTTCACCGCGCCGACCGGCCTCTCGATCATCACGACCAACTTCGCCGAGGGCCCGGTCCGCAACAAGGCGCTCTCCATCTACACCGTGTTCGGTGCGGGCGGCTACTCGTTCGGCCTCGTCTTCGGTGGCCTGATGACCAACGTCGGCTGGCGCTGGACCTTCCTGCTCCCGGTGCCGATCGCGCTCCTCGCACTAGCCGCCGCCCTCGTGCTCGTACCCAGGGACAAGCCGGCCGAGGAAGGCGGCCACGACATCCTCGGCGCGGTGACCTCCACCGCGGCGATGCTCCTGCTGGTCTACACGGTGGTGACCGCCCACGAGGTCGGCTGGGCGTCGGCACGGACGATCGGGTCGTTCGTCGGCGTCGCCGCGCTGGCCGCGGCGTTCCTCGTGGTCGAGACCCGGGTCGCACACCCGCTGATCCGCCTCGGCATCCTGCGCAAGGCGACCCTGGTCAGGGCGAGCCTGGCGATCATCGCGATGGGCGGCTCCTACTTCAGCTGGCAGTTCATCGTCACGCTGTACCTGCAGGACACCCTCGACTGGTCTCCTCTCCAGCTGGCACTCGCGCTGCTGCCGGTCGGCCTGATGGTCACCGCGTCCTCGGTGTTCTCCAACCGACTCGTGGACCGGTACGGCACCGCGCGGATCATCGCGGTCACGCTGAGCGTGATGGCCGTCGGGTACTTGCTGTTCCTGAGGATCGACACGACGCCGTCCTACGTCACCGAGATCCTGCCGGCCGTGCTGCTCATCGGCGTCGGCTGGATCGGCTTCCCCGCGGTGAACATCCAGGCGACGAGCGGCATCGACGACGAGGAGCAGGGCCTCGCGGCCGGCGTGCTGCAGACCTCGATGCAGGTCGGCGCGGCGATCGTGCTGTCGGTGACCACGGCGATCATCACCTCGGGCTCGGTCGAGGACCTCTCCGGCCTCCGTGCTCGACGCGTACCGTCCGGGCCTGGTCTTCGCGACCGTCGTGTCGATCGTCGGAGCACTCGTCGCGGTCCTGGCGCTGGTGCAGTGGCGACGAGACGAAGCGGGCGACGATCTCGATCTCGAGGTCGAGGACGTGGAGCCGCAGCCCGACCTGGCCGCCTGAGAGTTCCGCCGACGCCCTGGGTCCGGCCTCGCCGGGACCCAGGGCGGAGGCGTCGGCTGCCCGGGCCATTGCCGCGCCCACCCGCGCACGCGAGAATCACACGATGGGTGCGGAGTCGGTCGCGACGTTCTGCCCGATGTGCGTGTCGCGCTGCGGTGCGCGGGCCGAGGTCGAGGACGGGACCTTGCTCGCACTTCTCCCCGACCCCTCCCACCCCACCGGCCAGGCGATCTGCCTGAAGGGCAAGGCGGCGCCCGAGATCGTCTACCACGGGTCTCGTCTGCTCCACCCGATGAAGCGGACGACGCCGAAGGACTCCGAGGACCCGGGCTGGGAGCCGATCAGCTGGGACGAGGCGCTGGACACCGTCGCCGACCGGCTGAACGCCGCGGCCGCGGCCGACGGGCCCGAGTCGGTGGGGTTCGCCTCGAGCTCTCCCTCCACCTCGGCCATCAGCGACGCGGTCGACTGGATCCACCGGCTGATCCGTGCGTTCGGCAGCCCGAACTACTCCAACTACATGGAGCTGTGCGGCTGGGGCCGGCACCTTGCGCCGCTGTACACCTTCGGTGCGGCCGTGCCCGGCGCCTACCTGCCCGACCTCGACAACGCCGGCTGCATCCTCTACTGGGGCTACAACCCGTCGGTGGCACGGCTGGCCCACGCCACCAGCACGGTCGCGGCGGTGAGGCGGGGCGCGAAGCTGATCGTGGTCGACCCGCGCAAGGCCGGTCTTGCCTCCCGCGCCGACCACTGGCTCCGTGTCCGCCCCGGCACCGACGCCGCCCTCGCCCTGTCCCTGACCCACGTGATGATCACCGAAGGCTGGTACGACGCCGACTTCGTCCGCGACTGGACCAACGCCGCCGACGTCGTCGACGGCACCACGGTGTGGGACCTGCTGGTGTCGCGGTGCGCCGAGTACGCACCCGACCGGGCCGAGGCGATCACCGGCGTTCCCGCGGCCGACATCGTTGCCACCGCAAGGACGATCTGGGAGTCGCGGCCACTGGCGTTCTACACCTGGAGCGGGCTGGAGCAGCACAGCGGCGCGACCCAGACGGCTCGCGCGATCAACGTGATGTACGCGTTGACCGGTTGCCTGGACGTGCCCGGGGGCAACGTGCTCTTCGAGGCGGTCGCGTCGAATCCCGTCGAGGGCACGGAGCTGGTCAGCGAAGACCGACCGGCGGCGGTGGGCGCCGAGCAACGCCCGCTCGGACCGGCCCGGTTCGGGTACGTCAGCGGCGAGGACCTCTACACCGCGATGCTGGACCGCCGGATCAAGACCGTGATGGCGTTCGGCGGCAACATGGTGATGGCCCACGCGGACAGCCGGCGCGGGCGTGACGCGCTGCGCAACCTGGACTTCTTCGTCCAGGCCGACCTCTTCATGACCCCGACCGCGGAGCTTGCAGACATCGTGCTGCCGGTCACCACGCCGTTCGAGTCCGAGGCGCTGAAGATCGGCTTCGAGTACAGCCAGGAGGCGCAGTCACTGGTCCAGCTCCGGCGCCCCCTCGTCGCACCGCGAGGCGAGGCACGCTCGGACCTCCAGATCGTGTTCGACCTGGCGACGCGGCTCGGCCTCGGCGCGCACTTCTGGGACGGCGACATCGACGCGGCGTTCCGCCACCAGCTCGCCCCGAGCGGCATCGCCCTGGACGACCTGCGAGCCCACCCCGAGGGAGTGCGGGTGCCATTGACCACCCGCCACCGCAAGTACGCCGAGTCCGGGTTCGCCACGCCGTCGCGCAAGGTGGAGCTGTACTCCGCGACCCTCGCCGCCCACGGCTACGACCCGCTGCCGGCCTTCGAGGAGCCGCTGACCAGCCCGCGCTCCCGGCCCGACCTCGCCGCCCGGTTCCCGCTGGTGCTCACCTGCGCAAAGTCGCTGTTCTTCTGCGAGACCCAGCACCGGCAGGTCGCCGCCCTGCGCAAGAGCTCACCGGATCCCGTGGTCGAGATCCATCCCACGGCGGCCGAGGCCCGCGGCATCCAGGCCGGTGACTGGGTCCGGCTGGAGACGCCGCTGGGCAGCGTCCGCGCACGGGCGAAGCTCACCAGCGCGCTCGATCCCGGCGTCGTCGTCGGCCAGCACGGCTGGTGGCAGGCGTGTGACGAGCTGGGACTGCCCGGCTACCCGCCGTACGGTCCGGACAGTGCGAACCTCAACCTCGTCCTGCCCCAGACGCCCAGCGACCCGATCAGCGGCAGCGCGCCGATGCGGGCGGGCGTGTGCGAGGTCTCGGCGATCCCGCCCGAGACGACCTAGGCAGCACCCTTGCGCTTCGGCTGTGAGCGGCGTTACAGTCTGCAAACCGAACCGAACTCAGTTTGTCGGGCGTCTCGGCACCGCACGGCGGCAGGAAGAAGGAATCTGATGACCGAGATCGCATCGGGACACCAGAGCGACGTGTCCGACCGGGTGCCCACGGGATGTCCCGTGATCCACCTCGACGCTTCGCCGCCCCTGGAGGCCGGTAGCCACTGGCGGATCGCCGGCGAGCTCCGGGAGGCCAGCCCGACGTACTTCAACACCCACGCGCAGGGCTACTGGGTGTTCACGCGGTACGACGAGGTGCGGGAGATGTACCAGCACCCGGAGATCTTCTCCAGCGAGTCGATCACCCCGTGGGAGCCCGACCCGGTCTACCGGTTCGTCCCGACGCAGATCGACCCGCCCGAGCACAGCAAGTACCGCCAGCTGATCAGTCGGTGGTTTGCTCCCAACGCCGTTCACCGGATCGAGCCGCAGGCCCACGAGATCGGCCGGCGCCTGGTTGACGAGCTGGTGTCGCGCGGCGAGTGCGACTTCGTCACCGACTTCGCGATGCGGCTGCCGACCGAGATCTTCCTGGCCATCATCGGCGTCCCGCACTCCGACGCGGACCTGTTCGTGCCCTGGGTCGAGGACTTCTTCGCCGGGTTCGGCGGCGACCTCGCCCAGCAGGAGGCGATGGGTGCCGCACTCGGCGGCATCCGGCAGTACTGGGTCGAGGTCCTCGACGCACGTCGTGGCGAGGAGCTGCGGGAGAACGACTTCGTGTCGCTGCTCACCCACTCCCAGATCGACGGCGAACCGCTCGAGGACGCGTTGATCCTCGACATCCTCACCGTGCTGGTCCTGGCCGGCCTCGACACCACCCGAGGACAACTCGGCTACTTGTTCCGGCACCTCGCCGACAACCCCGAGGACCGGAAGCGCTTGATTGCCGAGCCCGAGCTGGTCTCCTCGGCCGTGGAGGAGTCGCTGCGCCTCTACACGATCATCTTCGGTGACGGGCGCAAGGTCGCCCAGGACACCGAGTTCCACGGGTGTCCGCTCAGCAAGGGCGACATGGTCTACGGACTGGTGTCCGGCGCGAACCGCGACCCGCGGGTCTACGACGAGCCGGACCAGTTCGTCGTAGACCGCAAGGCGAACAACCATCTCGGCTTCGCCGGCGGGCCGCACCGCTGCCTCGGGGCGCACCTGGCCCGGATGGTGATGACGGTGGCTGTCGAGGAGTGGCTGCGTGCGATCCCGGACTTCGAGGTCGCCTCGGACGAACCGCTGATGGAGCGCGGGGGCGGCGCGATGATGACGCTGCTCAGCCTGCCGCTGCGCTGGGAGGTCTCGGCATGAAGCTCTCGATCAGCGCGGAGATCTGCCGCGGACACGGACGCTGCTACACGCTCGCCGAGGACCTCCTCGAGGACGACGACGAGGGCTTCGTGACCGCCCGCGGCCAGATCATCGACGTGCCCGACGACCAGGTCGACGACGCCCGCAACGCGGCCGCGTCGTGCCCGGAGGGCGCGATCACGCTTCTCGAGGACTGAGCGCGATCGAGGACTGAACTCCTCGATCGCCTCAGGTCACTCGCCGACCCGCGGCGATGCCGCCGTCGATGACCAGGTTGGTCCCGGTCACGTAGCGGCTCTCGTCGGAGGCGAGGTAGAGCACGGCCCGGGCGACCTCTTCGGCGGTGCCGCGCCGGTGGAGCGGGATCGTCCGGACGTAGGCGTCCCAGTCGACGTCCGCGAAGTCGGGGCGGTCGGTGATCGCGGTGTCGATGCTGCCGGGGCACACGGCGTTGACGGTGATGCCCCGGTCGGCGAACTCCAGGGCGGCGACACGGGTGAGTGCGGAGACCCCGGCCTTCGAGGCGACGTACGCCCCCAGGTCGGCGGTCGGCAGCACGCCGTTGAGCGAGGAGATGTTCACGACCGATCCGCCGTCGGCCAGGTGCCGGCCGGCCATGCGGAGGCCCAGGAAGGTGCCGGTGAGGTTGAGGTCGACCAGCCGGCGGAACTCGGCGACCGAGGTCTCCACGAGCGGCTTCCTGAGGGCCGCGCCCGCGCAGTTCACCAGGGTGGTCAGTCGAGGCTCGCCGATGCTGTCGACCACCGTCTGCCACGCCGACTCCTCCGTCACGTCCAGGTGCGCGTACGACGCCCGGTCGCCGAGGTCTGTCGCGAGGCGCTCACCCGCGTCCCGGTCGACGTCGGCCAGGTGCACGTCTGCGCCCTCCTCGTGGAGCAGGCGCGCCACCGCGGCGCCGATCCCGGCGGCCGCCCCGGTGACGAGCACCCGCTTCCCGGCGAAGCGCGGGACCGCCGGGAGCGGCGTGCTCACGTGAACCCGTTGAGCAGCTTCGCGAGGCCTTCCGGCGCCGACACCATCGCCATGTGGCCGGTGTCCAGGAACTGCACGTCCCCGCCCACCAACGCCGCCGAGCGCTCCTGGAGGTCCGGTGGGTAGCAGGCGTCGTTGGTCAGCCTGATATAGGTCCTCGGCACGTCGGCGGACAGGCCGCTCAGGTCGACGGTCTCGGTCAGCAGCGCGGCGGAGTCGTCGACGACCCGGTCGAGGGTCCACTCCGCCTGCTGGGCGTCCATGTCGTTGCAGAGCATCACCCGGGCGCCTTCGCGGTCCTGGGAGTAGATGCCCCCGGCGGTCGA
This sequence comes from uncultured Actinomycetota bacterium, assembly GCA_963805425.1. GTDB lineage: Bacteria > Actinomycetota > Actinomycetes > Propionibacteriales > Nocardioidaceae > Marmoricola. The sequence goes on from CAWDUF010000017.1 coordinate 7,011, forward strand.
TGCTCGCACCGCCTCACGGACGGCCGGGTCGATCTGGTCGAGGACCGACGTGCCGTCGGGTGGGACGACCGCCGAGAGGAAGACGACGTGGCTCAGGCGCGGAGCCAGCTCCGCCATCACCCGGGGAACCGAGACACCCGCGAACGAGTGCGCCACGAGGACCAGGTCATCACCTTCGACGGCCGCGACGTCGTCGAGGATCGCCTTGGCGCAGTCCTCGAGGCGTACCGACGTGAGCGGCACGTCGGCACGGTTGCCTCGCCCGGGCAGGTTGACGGCCTTGGCCGGCCGCGCGAGGTGTGGCAGCAGTCGCTCCCAGGAACGCGCGTCACCGCCGGCGCCGTGGACGAGAATGAACATGAGGGGCTCCTGGATCGTCGTCATTCGGAACGGGTCGGGTCCGGCACCGACGAATCGGTGCCGGACCCGTGGTCAGCCGAGGGTCAGGACTTGCCCCACAGCTTGGTGAACTGCGCATCCGTGTCGGTCACGAGCGGGAACGGCTTGGAGGTGTCCGCGGGGGCGGTGTCCTTCTTGACCAGCCAGAACTGCGGCCCGGTCGCCTCGAGCGGCACGCCGGCCCATTGACGCGCCAGCGCGTCGATCATCAGGTAGTCGTACGCGTAGAGGTCGGTCGGGACGAGCGACTCGATCGCACCGGACTTGAGGTCGGAGAAGTTCTGCGAGCCTCCGCCCTGGCCGACGATCGTGACCTTGTCGGCCAGACCGGCTGCCTTCAGCGCGGCAGGCAGGCCGGCGCCGAGCGCGTCGCTCACCGAGAGTGCGATGTAGCTCACCTTCGGGTGGCTCCGCAGGTAGGACACGATCCGGTCCGGAGCGTCCTTGCCCAGCGACGTCAGCGGGATGTCGAGGTTGTCCGCGGTGCAGGACGGGCAGTACTTCTTCATGCCGGCCGTGAATGTCTCGCCGACCTTCGCGAGGATCTGGAACGCGGAGATGTTCACGTAGACCGCGTCGGCCTTGCCGCCGCTGTCGCTGACGACCTCGGCGGCGAGGTAGTCACCGATCGGACCGTTCTGCTCCGACGTGGCGGTGTTGTAGAGGATGCCGCTGCTGCTCCCGGGTGTGGCGAGCGAGCAGCAGGTCACGAACTCCACGCCGGCCTTGTTCGCGTCGGCGATCTGCTTGGCGTAGGCGTCCTTGTCGGCAGCGTTGAGGATCACTGCGTTCGAGCCGTTGCGGATGGCGGCCTCGATCGCACCCTGGACCTTCTCCGGGGAGCCGTCGGTCGCGACCTGGTCGACCTTCCAGCCGAGGTGGGCCGCGGCCGCGGTCAGGATCGGGCCCTGGATGGCGCAGGCCTCGACGCCGCAGCTGACGAAGGTGATCTTCTTGCCCGAGGGGATCGGCTTGTCGATCGGCGCTGTGACGCTGATCGTGGTCGGCCGCACGGCAGCCTTGGCGACCGTCGCCTTGGCGGCCGCGAGACCGGCGGTGTCGACGGACGACGACGACGCGTCGCTCTTGGAGCCACAGGCGGAGGCGAGGAGGAGGAGGGCGACGACCGGGACGGCCGTGGCCAGCCACTTCCCGCGCCTGGCGGTGTGGGGGCGATGTGCGGACATGGTTCTCACTTTCTGTGTGGGACTGCTCAGTCCCGAGACGTTCGGGGGTGGCGGTGCGCCGCGGCGGGGGTGTGCGCGCGGATCAGTCCGAGGCGCCCGTGCTGGTGGCGGGGCTCGGGTCGGTGGCGGACGGCTGTCCGGGGGGCGCCATGGGAGCGGGGTCGTCGGGATTCGCGGGCTTGGCGGCGAGCGTCGTGCGCCGCTGGATGCCCGTGACGGTGAGGGCGGCGATCAGCACGACGCCGACGAACAACGCGCCCGACCACTGCGGAGCGTTGGCCAGGCCGAGGCCGGTGGTCCCGGTGCCGAGCAGCAGCACGGCGATCAAGGTGCCGCCGGCGTTGAACCTGCCGTTCTTCAGCTGGGTGGCGCCGAGGAAGACTGCGGCAAAGCCGGGGAGCAGGTACGGCGTGCCGGCGGTGGGGGAGCCCCCGCCGAGGATCGAGGCGAGCACGATGCCCGCTGCGCCCGCAAGCACCCCCGACGTGACGAGGGCGAGGAACTGCAGCCGCGCCACCTTGACACCGGCGAGCCGCGCCGCGTCTGGGTTGAAGCCGACGGCGTACAGGCGTCGCCCGGTCGCGGTGTGCTCGAGGAGGTACCAGATCGCGGCTGCCACGATCGCGACGTAGAAGACCGGGAGCGTGAGGCCGCCGACCGTCGTCTGGCCGATCTTGGCGAAGCCGCCAGCCAGCTTCACGTCGCTGATCGGGGTGTCGTTGGTGACCAGCGTGATCAGCGCCTGGATCAGCGATCCGGTGGCGAGCGTGGCGATGAACGAGTCGATCTTCATGCCCACCACGACGGTCGCGTTGATCAGCCCGACGACAAGCCCGATGAGCACGCCGAGCGCGATTGCCGCCACCAGCGGCACGCCGTCCACCACGAAGTGGGCGACGGCCACCCCGCACAGCGTCATGTTGAGGGCGAACGAGAGGTCGAAGACCCGGGCCGCGAGCGGGATGGTGACCGAGAGTGCGGCGAGCCCGGTGATGGCGTTCGCGTTGAAGATCTGCTTTGCCGTCGTCACGTTGGGGAACGTCTCGGGCACCCAGATGGAGAACACCACGATGATCGCGAGCAGGACGTAGACGGCCCCGATCTTGTCGAAGGCGAGACGCGACACCCATCCGGACCCGAGACCCGAAGTGCGGGGGCGTGCCTGGCTGTGCTCGGTCGCCGTGGCGACGCGTTCCTCGGTCTTCACGCTCACTGCTCCGCTCCTTCGATGGCCCTGATCAGCACGCTCTTGGTCAACCCTTCCGCCGCCATCTCCTCCGCGACCACGCCGTCGCGGAGCACGAGGATCCGCGTGCACAACGCGAGCAGGTCGCCCTCGTCGGAGGAGGCGACGATGACGGTCAGGCCACGGGCGGCGAGGTCGGCGATGATCCGGTAGATCGACACCCGGGTGCCGATGTCGACGCCGGCGGTCGGCTCGCACAGCACCAGCACCTGGGGATCGAGCGCGAGGCAGCGCGCCAGGATCACCTTCTGCTGGTTGCCGCCGCTGAGCGTCGAGATCGGGACCGAGTGGCCCGCGCTCACGACGCCGAGCTGCTCGCTCCACGACCCGACGAGGGTGGCCTCGTCCTTCGCCGACAGCCGTCCACGACCGCCCAGGCTTCGCAGCGCCGACAGCGAGATGTTCTCGCCGACGGTGAACTCCGCGATCACCGCCTCGGTCTGCCGATCCGCCGGCACCAGCGGGATGTCGAGGTCGGACGCGTGCTGGACGTCGTACCAGTCGGGGGAGCTGCGCGGCAGGCGGAGCTCGCCCCGCGCGAGGACACCGGCCTTGCCGGCGAGGACGTAGGGCAGCTCGAGCGCGCCGGCGCCGGCCAGGCCCGCGATGCCGAGGATCTCTCCGGCGCGCGCCTCGAGGTCGACGCCGCGCAGCCACTTGCCGTGCAGGCCGCGGGCCTCGAGGGTCACCGGCTGGTCGGTGCGCTCGACCACGCTCGCGCGGAAGTCGGGATCGACGTCGTCGCCGACCATCGTGCCGGCCAGACTGCGCGGGTCGAGCGTGCCGACGTCGTAGGTGCCCACCCGGCGTCCGCCGCGCAGGACCGTGACCCGGTCCGCGAGCGAGAAGATCTCGTCCATCCGGTGCGACACGTACAGCACGCTGGTGCCGCGGCGACGTACTTCCGCGACGACCTCGAAGAGCCGCTCGACCTCGTCGTAGGGGAGGACCGCGGTGGGCTCGTCGAGCACGAGGACGCCGCCGCCGTCCCAGCCCTGCAGCGCCGCTGCGATGGCCACGACCGTGCGCTCCACCGGGGTGGCGGCGGCCAGGGGGCGGTGGATGTCGAGGTCGACGTCGAACGCCGCGAGGACCCGGCGGGTCTCGGCCTCCTGCTGGCGCCAGAGCACCCGGCCGCCGAAGCCACGGGCGAAGCCTCCCCGGAGAGCCAGGTTGTCCTGCGCGCTCAGCTCGAGGATCAGGCCGAGGTCCTGGTGGACGAAGCGAAGGCCGTCGGGCACCGACCTGCCGGCCTCGAACGCGACGCCGTCCATCTCGGCGTGGCTGCCGTGGTCGGCCGAGTGGTAGCCGGCCAGCACCTTGATCAGCGTGGACTTGCCCGAACCGTTCTGGCCCATCAGGGCGTGCACCTCGCCGGGCGCGATGTCCAGGGACACGTCGTCGAGGGCCTTGGTGCCCGGGAATGTCTTGGAGAGGTGGCGGACCCGCAGCACCGAGGGCGCAGCTGGAGCGCCGGCCGCGTCGCCGTGCCCGGGAGCGGTGCGGAGGTCGACCTGCGAGACGTTCATGCGGTCCTTGCCTTCCGTCGCCAGAGGAGGTGACTTGAGTTCACTTAGGTGGCTGAGTTGAGTTCACTTCAGTTTGAACAATAGGCATGGTCGGGCTGTGATGGCAACCACATGGCGGCGATTTTCTTTTCTCCCGGGTCTCAAGCCGGAGCGGTCCGGAGTGCGTGGCCGCAGAAATGGGCAGGGCGAGGTCTTGTGGTCGACGTCACGGTCCTCTAGATTGAATCGAACTGAGTTCAGGTCAGGGACCGATCGAGCTCGCCGCACAGTCCGACGCACCAGTGGAGGGTCACCCCATGTCAACCATCGATCACCAGGCGTTCTTCATCGACGGTGCGTGGCGTGCCGCGCAGACCGACGACCGCTTCGACATCGTCTCGCCGCGGTCGGAGCAGATCATCGGCCACGTGCCCGCAGCCTCGCGCGCCGACATCGACGCGGCCGTGGGCGCGGCGCGGAAGGCCTTTGACGAGGGTGAGTGGCCGCGGCTGACCCCGGCCGAGCGGGCGGACTACCTGACCCGGATGGCCGACGCGATCGCGAAGCGCCAGGAGGAGCTCGCGGACCTGATCACCGAGGAGCTCGGCTGCACACTGTTCCTCTCGCAGGTCTACCAGGTCGTCTCCCCGGTGATGAGCCTCAACTACAACGCCGAGATCGGGCGAAGCCTCGACACGGCCCAGGTGCGGATCAGCGACCTCGGTCCGCTGGCGACCGGGTCCGAGGGCGGGAGCATCATCCCGATGGCCGGCGCGAGCCTCGTCGTCCAGGAGCCAGTCGGAGTCGTCGCCGCGTTCCCGGCGTACAACTTCGCGTTCCCGGCCGTTCCGCAAAAGGTCGGTCCGGCCCTGATCGCCGGCTGCACCGCGGTGGTCAAGGTGACCGAGCCCAACCCGCTGGCCACCTTCATCTACGGCGACATCTGCGAGGAGGTCGGCCTCCCGCCCGGCGTGATCAACATCGTCGCCGCCCGCGGTCCGGAGTCGGAGTACCTCGTCCGGCACCCCGGTGTGGACATGGTCAGCTTCACCGGCTCGGTCCAGACCGGCTCGCGGATCGGCGCGGCCTGTGGGGAGCTGATCCGTCCGTGCGTGCTCGAGCTCGGTGGCAAGTCGGCCGCGATCGTCCTGGACGATGCCCAGCTCGAGGACGCGCTCCCGGTGCTCGTCGGCGCGAGCGTCGGCACCAATGCCGGCCAGAGCTGTGTGGCCCTGACCCGCCTGGTCGTTCCGGCCGCCCAGTACGACCAGTACGCCGAGGCGCTGGTCGAGGCCTTCCGGTCGCTCAAGATCGGCGATCCGTTCGAGGCCGACACGGCGATCAGCCCGCTGGTCACCGAGCGCCAGCGTGCCCGCGTCGAGGAGTACGTCGAGCTGGCCCGCAAGGAGGGCGCCACGATCGCGACCGGCGGACGTCGTCCCGCGGGCCTGGACCGCGGCTGGTACTACGAGCCGACGCTGATCACCGACGCCGACAACTCGATGCGGGTGTCCCGTGAGGAGATCTTCGGCCCGGTCGCCTCGCTGATCCCGCACCACGGCGAGGAGGACGCGATCCGGATCGCCAACGACAACGAGCTCGGGCTGTCGGGCGCGGTCTTCACCGCCGACGACGCGCACGGGTTCGAGGTGGCACGCAAGGTCCGCGCCGGCACGTTCTCGGTGAACACCTTCGCGGCCGACCTCGGCTCGCCCTTCGGCGGCTACAAGAAGTCCGGGATCGGGCGCGAGCACGGGCCGACGGCGTACCAGGAGTTCCTGCACTACAAGACGGTCTCGGTCGACCCGAGCCGTCAGCTGCCGGAGTCGGTGACGGCCGGCGTACGCCGCGGCACCGGGCCGGGCTCGGTCTGAGCAGGCCGGAGCACGCGATGGACGACCGGTTCCCGCACGTCTACTCGCCGTTCCGCATCGGCGGCTTCGACGTGCGGAACCGGCTGGTCGCCCTTCCGGCCGGCACCAGCCTGGTCGAGAACGGGATCCCCACCCACGGCGACGTCGAGCACTTCGAGCGGCTGGCCGCCGGCGGCGTCGGGATGATCGTGGCCGGGGCCATGGTCGTCCATCCGTCGTCAGCACTCCGGTCAGGCAAGCTCGTCGAGGGCTACCTCGACGAGGTGGTGCCGGCGATGGCGGCCAAGGCCGACGTCGTGCACCGACACGGCGCTCGCCTCGTCGGCCAACTGTGTCACCTGGGCAGGGAGTTCATCGGCGGCGAGTCCGACAGCGCGCCGATGGCGCCGTCGGCGATCAAGACGGTCCGTGACGCGTATCCGCCGCACGTGCTCAACCACCGCGACATCGACGCCATCATCGAGGGCTGGCGGGTCTCGACCGAGAACCTGGTCAAGGCCGGACTCGACGGGGTGGAGATCCATGCCGCGCACGGGTACCTGCCCGCCCAGTTCATGTCTCCGGTGACGAACCGGCGTACCGACTCCTTCGGCGGCTCGTTCGAGAACCGGATGCGCTTCCTGCACCTGGTCATCGAGGCGATGCGCTCGGTCACGCCGGACGGGTTCGCGCTCGGCGTGCGGCTGAGCGGTGAGGAGGAGATCCCGGGCGGGATGGACATCGAGGACTGCGTGCGGATCGCCGAAGACCTCGCCGCACTGGACACGATCGACTACTTCAGCATCACCCACGGCACTCGCGGCAAGTACGTCAAGGACTCGACCGGCCCCGACGCGGTGGCGGTCCCGTCGGCCTCGCGGATCCGCGCCGCGACCGGGCTCCCCACGCTGGTCGGCCAGCGGATCCGTGACGTCGGCACCGCCGAGCACGTGATCAAGGCCGGCCATGCCGACCTGGTCGGGATGGCCCGTGCCCTGATCGCCGACCCGGACCTTCCCGTGAAGTCGCAGGCGGGGCGCCTCGACGAGGTCCGCGGCTGCCTGGGCATCAACCAGGACTGCCGCGCCTTCGACCCGCACCTGCACTGCGCGGTCAACGCAGAGGTCGGCCGCGGCCGGCTGCCCGGCGTGGGCGTGCCGGTCGACCGGCCAAAGGACATCTACGTGATCGGCGGCGGCCCGGCCGGCCTCGAAGCCGCCCGGGTCAGCGCCGAACGCGGTCACCGCGTCACCGTCTTCGAGGGCGCGACCAGCCTCGGTGGTGCCGTGCGCGTCGCGGCCGCTTCGCCGCACCGCGCCACGCTCATCGACATCGTCGACTACCTCGAGCGAGAGACCAGACGGCTCAAGGTGGACGTGAACCTCGGGGCGTTCATCTCCTCCGACGACCTCGCCGAGATCCGCGGGATGGCAGACCACGTCGTGCTCGCCACCGGCTCGAAGACCGCGGCGCTTCCGGCGGCCGTCCAGGCGCACAACGGAGTCACGGTCGACGCTGTGCTGACGGGGAACCTGCCGACGGCCGAGCCCGGTGTCGCGGTCGTGTACGACGAGGCCGACGGTTTCTGGCCGGCGTACAGCGCGGCGGAGGCGCTCGCGCAGCGCGGTTGGCAGGTCACCTTCGCGACTGCACTGACAGCGCTGGCGTCGCGGGTCCCGGCGGAGAGCGCAGGCCCGCTGCTTCAACGGCTCGGTGATGCCGGGGTGTCGTTGCGGGTCGCCCACCGCGTGGTCGTCCCGGATGGTCCCGAGAGCCCGATCGCCCTCCGCCCCGTCTTCGGTGGGGCGGACATCGAGATCGGACCAGCCCTCCTCGTCTGGCACCAGCAGCGGGTCGTCGACGACGCGCTCCAGGTCGCCACCGAAGGGGACGACAACCTGACCGTCATCGGTGACTGCATCACACCGCGCCGGATCAGCCATGCGATCGCCGAGGGCTACCGCTTCGGCGCCACCGTCTGACCACGCCCTTGTTTTCGACAGCACAGAGAGGCACGACCATGACCAGTCTCGAGGACCGCATCGCCATCGAGGACCAGCTCTACCGCTACGCGTCGAGCATCGACTCGGCGAACCCCGATGCCCTCTACGACGTCCTGCACCCGGACCTCTGGGCCCAGTACGGCAACGCCGAGCCCGCCGAGAGCGCCGACACCGTGATCGGCTGGATCCGCGACGCTACGAAGAACTGCGTCTGGCAGCACCACCTGCTGAGCGTCTACCACGTCGACGTGCAGGGCGACTCGGCGACCGCGCTCGTCTACCACACGTCGTACCAGAAGTTCGAGGGCGACGACGACGTCTGCGTGCTGGTCGGTCGCTACCACGACGAGCTGGTGCGTCACGACGGCACCTGGAAGATCTCGCGGCTGGTGTTCGAGATCATGTGGGGCGAGCGACGCGCGGACGCGGCGGGCTACCTCGAGGCCGTCGGCGGTCGCGGTCCGCAGGTCCCCAACTGGCCGTGACCACGCTCTCCGAGCGCCCCGGGGCGCCACCGCTGATGGCGGCCTACCGCCTCGCGGGCTGGGGCCGACCGGTCGAGCTCGTCGAGGTGCCGGTGCCGGTGCCGCAGGGCACCGAGGTGCTCGTCGAGGTGCGGGCCGTCGGGCTGTGCCACTCCGACCTGTTCGTGATGTCCTGCGACGAGGGCGTGCTTCCCTACGACCTGCCGCTGACGCTCGGCCACGAGGTGGCGGGCCGGGTCGTCGCTGTCGGCGAGCTCGCTGATCCGACGCTGATCGGTCTCGACGGTGTGGTGCACGGCGTCTGGTCGTGCGGCGAGTGCCACAACTGCCGCCGCGGGCAAGACAACCACTGCATCGCCCTGGACGGCTTGGTGGGCTGCGGGCTCGGTCGTGACGGCGGGCTCGCGGAGTACGTCGTGCTCCCGCACGGCAGGCACTTCGTCGCCGCAGCCTCGGTGCCGGCGACCGCACTCGCGCCGCTGGCCGACGCCGGGCTCACGGCGTACCACGCGATCCGGGTGCACCACGACGCCCTCGTCGGCGACTGCGCCGCGCTGGTGATCGGCGTCGGCGGGCTCGGGCACCTCGGCGGTCCAGATCCTGCGCGCGACCACATCTGCGCGGGTGGTCGCGGTCGATCCGCGCCCCGAGGCGTGTGCCCTTGCCGAGCGGCTCGGCGCGCACCACACGGCGATGTCGGTCGACGACGGGCTCACCCGGCTCGCCGCTTCGACCGGCCTGACCGGCATCGACGTGGTCCTCGACTTCGTCGGCTCCGACGACACGATGAGGCTCGGTGCCTCGGTGCTCTCGCCGGGCGGCCGGCTCGTGGTCGTCGGCGGCGCCCGCGGCACGATGGCGGTGGGCAAGGGGCTCGACCTCCCGCTCGGCTGGCAGGTCTCGGCCCCCTTCTGGGGATCGCGCTCGGACCTCGTCGCCGTCGTCGAGCTCGCCGAGAAGGGCCTGCTCGACCCGGTCGTGGAGGTGGTCCCGTTCGGCTACGTCCCGGCGGCGTACGCGCGGCTGCACGACGGCGGGGTGACGGGCCGCATCGTGGTCGTCCCGGACGCGGACCCGCGCGCATGACTCGCTCGGGCCGCGAGGTCCGGGTCCGCCGGTACCCCGACGGACCCGTGAGACCGGAGGACTTCGAGGTCGTCGAGGTCCCGGTCGACGAGCCCGGCCCCGGAGAGGTGCTGATCCGGAACACCTGGACGTCGGTCGATCCCGGGCTCAGGCTCCGGCTGCGCGCCGACGCCCCGGCCGGCTACTTCGTCGCCTTCCCGCTGGGGCAGCCGATGGACGGCGTCATGGCCGTCGGCGAGGTGGTCGACTCGCGGGCCGAGGGCTTCGCACCCGGCGACCTCGTCTCGCACGCGCAGGGCTGGCGGGAGTACGCCGTCGTCGATCCCGCGGCCGTCCAGCTCGGGGGAGTGGGCACGCTGACCCGGCTCGACCCCGGCGTCGTCGAGCCCCAGGTCTTCCTCGGCCCCCTCGGTGGCATGGGTCTCACGGCCTACGCCGGCCTGCAGGTCGTCGACGCGCTGAAGGGTGGCGAGACGGTCTGGGTCTCGGCCGCGGCCGGGGCCGTCGGGAGCCTTGCGGTGCAGATCGCGAAGCTCTGCGGCAACCGGGTGATCGCCAGTGCCGGGTCGGACGACAAGGTCGCCTGGCTGCGCGACCAGCTCGGCGTCGAGGCGTTCAACTACCGCGACGGTCTCGACGAGCAGCTCCGCGCACTCGCTCCGGACGGCATCGACGTGTACTTCGACTCCGTCGGCAGCGACCACCTCGAGGCAGCGCTCGACCACCTGAACCGCGGCGGCCGAGTCGCCATCTGCGGCTCCATCGCGGAGTACGAATCCGGACCCCAGGGTCCGCGCAACCTGTTCCTGGTGGTCTCGAAGGACCTCACCCTGCGCGGCTTCCGGGGGAGCAGCAACCTGCACCTGATGGCTGAGATGCAGGCTCGGGTGGGCGCGTGGCTGAGCAGCGGTGAGCTGGTGCATCGCGAGACGGTGTTCACCGGACTCGAGTCGGCTCCTCGTGCGCTCGCGGCGATGATCGCCGGCGACACGACCGGCAAGACCCTGGTCAGCATCGGCTGACCGACCCATCACCTAGGAGAGCGTCGTGACCGCGACGGACCAGAGAATCAGGGACAAGGTCGTCCTCCTCACCGGGGCGACCGGCGGCCTCGGGCGAGCGATGGCCCAGCGCCTCGCCGAGGAGGGCGCACGGCTCGTGCCCACCGACCTGGATGAGCGGGTCTGCAAGGAGCTCGCCGCGAGCATCGCCGACCATCCGGCGGGGCACCTCAGCCTCCGGCTCGACGTCTCCAGCGAGGCGCAGTGGATCGAGGTGGCCGAGACCGTACGACGAGAGTGTGGCCGGCTCGACGCCCTGGTCAACAACGCCGGCATCGGCAGTCTCGCGACCGTCGAGGACGAGACCGTCGAGCAGTGGGACGCGGTGATGTCTGTCGACTCGACGGGTGTCTGGCTCGGCATGAAGCACCTCGGTCCGGTCATCGCCGCCTCCGGCGGCGGCTCGATCGTCAACCTCTCCTCGATCCTCGGCACCGTCGGCGGCCTCGGCAACAGCGCGGCGTACCACGCCGCGAAGGGCGCCGTGCGCACGCTGAGCAAGAACGCTGCGCTGCACTGGGCGGCGGCGGGCGTGCGCGTGAACTCACTGCACCCCGGCTTCATCGCGACCCCCGAGCTCCTCGAGCGCTACGAAGGCACCCCGCGGCACGCGGCGATGCTGGCGAACACTCCCGCCGGCCGGCTCGGCCGCGCCGACGAGATCGCCTCCGTCGTCGCGTTCCTGGTCAGCGACGACTCGACGTTCGTCACCGGGTCCGAGGTGTACGCCGACGGGGGGTACACGGCGCGCTGAGCGTGGCGGCCCGACCTGTCCGTCCTCGCCCGCCCTCTCCCGTAGCGTTCAGCACGTGCCCGACCTCGTGGACCGCATCGACGCCTGGCAGCGTCGTCGCCGGATCGTCGGCGTCCCGCTCGCGATCGTGTACAAGTTCTTCGACGACCAGGGTGGCTACCTCGCGTCGGTGATCACCTACTACGCGTTCATCGCGATCTTCCCGCTGATGCTGATCGGGACGAGCGTCCTCGGGTTCGTGCTGCAGGGCCATCCCGACCTCCAGCAACGGATCCTTTCCTCGGCGCTGGCGCAGTTCCCGATCGTGGGGGACCAGCTCGGCCGGCCCGAGGGCATCCGGGGGAGCGCCTCCGCCGTCCTCATCGGTGCGGTCACTGCGCTCTACGGCATCATCGGGCTCGGGCAGGCCTCGCACAACGCGATCAACGTCTGCTGGGCGGTGCCCCGCAACGTCCGGCTGAACCCGATCATCAGCAGGCTCCGCAGCCTGGTGTGGATCGTCGGCGCGGGTCTGGCGCTGGTGTTCATCGCCGTGATCACCAGCGTGGGCAGCCACCTCGACGTCCTGGGCCGGGACTTCGGCTCCGAGATCCACTGGCTCGCGCTGCTGGTGAGCGTGCTGGTCAACACCCTCGTGCTCGCGGTGATGATGCGGATCTCGACGCCGCGCGACGAGAGGCTGCGCGAGGTCCTCCCCGGGGCCGCGTTCGTCGCCGTGGCGTGGCAGCTGCTGCAGCTGCTCGGCGGTGCGTACGTCGAGCACGTGGTCAAGAAGGCCAGTGAGATGAACGCCGTCTTCGCCGTCGTCCTGGGCCTGGTCGCGCTGATCTACATCGCCACGGTGCTCGCGATGCTCGGGCTCGAGGTCAACGTCGTCCTGGTCAAGCGGCTCTACCCCCGCGCCCTCCTGACACCGTTCACCGATGCCGTCCGGCTCACCGAGGCCGACCGGCGGGTCTACCGGGAGTACGCCCAGGCGCAGCGGCACAAGGGGTTCGAGCAGATCGACGTCAGCTTCGGTGACCAGACCGGGCCCTGAGGCTGCACGGCCGTGGCTCAGTGCGGGTGTCGGTGCGGAGCGAGCTGCCAGACGCCGGGGCGAGCCTTGGTCATCAGCCCGTCGGCGATGAGTGCCACCCGGGCACGGCGGGCGGCGTACCGCCAGCGCAGCTCGCCCTCGGGCGTCGTCTCGTGGTCCCCGGGACGCAGCTGGTCCGCGGCCGCGGTCTCGAGCTCGAGGAACAGCTCCTCGGCGTCCAGCTCTCCGCCCGCCTGCTCGAGCACGCCGAGGATGAGCGGCTTGAAGTCCTCGGGCGACGACCAGCGCCGGTTGACGACCTTGGTCGGGGCAGCGGCCGACCGTCGCGGCGCGGCCGCCCGCTTCCTCGGGGTGGGCGCCGCCTTCACGGCCTTCTGCGGCACCGGGGGCGGTTGCCCGTGGATGCACTGGGACCGGGGGAGGTCGCAGAAGTCGCAGTAGTCGTCGGACGCACTCATCGTGATCACCCTAGCCACCGCGGCGCGGGACGGCCCTAGGTGTGATGTCCGGGGAACTCGAGCTTCGGCGTACGACCGATCAGCAGGCGTCGGCAGCGGTCTCCCTCGAGGAGGGCGGAGGCGTTGAACGACGCTTCGAAGTCTCCGTCGCGCGTGGTGCGGCCCAGCACCAGCTCGACGTCGTCGACCCGGGCGCTGTGGGTGAGGTGGTGGACCAGCACGCTCTTCTCGCGCTGCTCGAGGTAGGCCTCGAGGCCGGCGCGGTCGCCGAGGAACTCCGCGGACTCGCCTTGCCCCTTGGAGAACTGGATCGACATCACGAAGTCGTCCGTGATCAGGTCGAGGACCCGATCGGGGTCGTCGGAGTCCATGATCTCGAACCAGCGCTCGAGGAACGGCGTGGCGCTCATGCCTCGTCCACCAGCACGTGCTCGGTGTCGAAGGTGACCTGGTAGCTGGTGATCAGGCCGTCCGCGCCGATCCGCGCGCCCGAGAGGAATCGGCCGGTCGGTGTGCCGCCGTCGGTGACCTTGCCGTAGAAGAACTCCAGGTCGCCGTCGCGTGACTCGCGCAGCACGTGGTGCACCCGGTCGGGGACTCCGCGGCCGCCGAGGTAGGCGGCCATGTCGTCGCGACCGAGGCCGCGGGTCACTCCCGCGGGCAGCACCATCGCGAAGCGCACGTCCGGGTCCAGGATCGCCAGCGCGTCGTCGATGCGGCCGTCGTCGATGGCGCCGTAGTAGCGGGCGAGGGTGGTGTGGGCCATGAAACTGAAGTTAGTTCAAATTGGGGCCGATTGTCGAGCGCAGGGTCTTGCCCTGTGCTGGAGAAGAGCCTAAATTGAACTCAAGTCAGTTCAGTTTGACGCCGGAGGAGGACTCGTGACCGCGCAGCCGTGGCCCGCCGCAGACGCGTCGGTGCTCGCTCCCGTGCCGGAGCACGACGACCTGCGCAAGGTGATGCGCGACCTCCTCGGGTCGCACGCGACCCACGACGACGTACGCCGTGCCGCCGACGGGCCTGACGGCTACTCGGCTGAGCTCTGGACGTTGCTCAACGACGAGATGAACATCGGGTCCCTGGCCGTGCCGGAGAGCCGCGGCGGCCTCGGGTTCGGGATCGGCGACCTCGCCGTGGTCCTCGAAGAGGCCGGCCGGGCACTGCTTCCCGAGCCGCTGCTGCTGTCGGCCGTCCTGGGCGTCCGCGCCGTCCTCGCGGCTCCGCCCGGGGCTGTTCCCGCTGACGTCGTGACGGGAGTCCTCGAGGGCCGGCTCGTCGCCACGGTCGCTACGCGGCACCAGGTCGCCGGTGAGCTCACCGTCACCGAGTCGGACGAGTCGCTGTTCGTGTCCGGCACGGTCGAGAGGGTGCTGCTCGGCGCGACGGCCGACCTGGTCGTCGTCCGCGGGGGAGTCGCCGGAGGCGAGGCGGTGTACCTGGTCGACCTCCGCGGCGACGGGGTCGTCGCACCGCGAACCCCTCGAGGTCCTCGACCTCACCCGTCGCCAGGCCCGGCTTCACCTCGCCAGCGCGCCGGCGTGCCTCGTCGCCGGGCCTGAGCACGCCGACGCCGTCTGCGCGGAGCTGGCCACGCTCGCCCGGGTCGCGCTCGCTGCCGAGCACGTCGGGATGATCGAGGCGATGCTCGACCTGACCCGCACCTACGCGGGGCAGCGCGAGCAGTTCGGTCGCCCGCTGGCGTCGTTCCAGGTGATCAAGCACCGCCTCGCCGACGTCCTCGTCGACCTCGAACGCGCACGATCGGCGGCCCGCTACGCCGCCGCCGCGTTCGACCACGACCCGGCCACGGCGGGCCTGCCGTCCGCCGTGGCTGGTGCCACCTGCACCGACGCCGTGATCCGGGTCGCCCACGAGACCGTCCAGCTCCACGGCGGCATCGGCTTCACCTGGGAGCACCCCGCGCACTACTACCTGCGTCGAGCCCTCGGCGACGAGGCCGTCTTCGGGTCGGCCCGCGCGCGACCGCGCGCTCGATCGCGGACCTGCTCGGAATCCGATGAGCCAGGTCGCGACAGGTCCGACAGACGTCGACAAGCCCGAGGTCGCTCCGGTCCGACCGGGCGAGGAGCTCGACTGGCCCGCGCTGGAACGACCATCTGCGCCGGCACCTGCCGGCACCTCAGCGACGGCGCGTTCTCGGTGCTGCAGTTCCCGAACGGCTCGGCGAACCTGACCTACCTCGTCCGTTTCGGCCACGGACGCCGTGGTCGTCCGCCGCCCTCCGTTCGGCGGGATCGCTGCCGGCGCGCACGACATGCGCCGTGAGCACACCGTGCTGTCCCGGCTGCACGCGGCTTACCCCCGCGCGCCGCGCGCGCTGCACTACTGCGCCGACGAGGACGTCGATGGGCGCTCACTTCCTGGTCTCGGAGTACCGCCCCGGCGTCGTCGTCTGGGACCACGTGCCCGAGCAGCTCGCGGTCGCCGGTGGAATCAAGCACGGCGATCCCGGTCGCCGGATCGGGTTCGCGGTTGTCGACGCGCTCGCCGACCTCCACCTCGTCGATCCCGGACTGCCTGCGGTCTCGGCGAGCTGGGCAGACCCGAGGGCTACCTCGCGCGGCAGCTCGACGGCTGGCGCAAGCGCTGGGAGGCGGTCGCGCCGGAGGGTGATCATCCGCTCGAGCGGGTGGCCGAGCTGCTGGCCCGCCACCTCCCGGCCTCCGGCCGCCCGGCCCTGGTGCACAACGACTTCAAGGTCGACAACTGCCAGTTCGCGCCGGGCGACCCCGACGTGGTCGCGACGGTCTTCGACTGGGACATGGCGACCCTGGGCGACCCGCTGGCGGACCTGGGCACCCTGCTCAACTACTGGCCCGACGGCGCGACCCCGGCCGACGGCGTACCCGGCCTGGAGAGCGTCGGCCTGCCTACCCGCGCCGAGGCGGTCACGAGGTACGCCGAGCGCACCGGCTCGCGACCTGAGCCATGCCGATGTCGCGTGGTACGAGGCGTTCGGCTGCTGGAAGACCGCGGTGATCATGCAGCAGCTCTATGCCCGGCACCAGCGCGGCGAGAGCACCGACGACCGGATGGCGGCGCGTGGAGAGCAGGTCGGACGCATCGCCGAGCGCGCGTTGGCCCTGGCGGAGACCTTCGAGAACCGAGGAGACCGATGAGCATCGAGCTGACCCCCGACCCTTCCGTCGCCGACCTGGCGGCCCGGACCGCCGCGTTCGTGCGCACCGTCGTCGCTCCTGAGGAGGAGCGCTACGCCGGCGTCGCGACCGCCGGCGGTGACGAGCTGCGGCTGCGTCTCCAGCAGGCGGCCCGGGAGGCCGGCGTCTTCGCGCCCCACGTCGCCAAGGAGTACGGCGGACACGGGCTCGGGATGCGCGACCGGGCCGTCGTCTTCGAGGAGGCCGGCTGGTCGCTGCTCGGCCCGCTGGCGCTGAACATCGCGGCTCCCGACGAGGGCAACATGCACCTGCTCGAAGCGGTCGCCACCGCCGAGCAGAAGGAGCGCTACCTCCGTCCGCTCGCCGAGGGGCGCGTGCGGTCGTGCTTCGCGATGACCGAGCCGGCTCCCGGCGCCGGCTCCGACCCGGCCGCGCTGGCGACCACGGCGACGCCGACACCGGGAGGCTGGCTGGTCAACGGCCGGAAGTGGTTCATCACCGGCGCCGACGGCGCGGCGTACACGATCTGCATGGCCCGCACCTCCGGGCAGCCCGGTGACCGCGGCGGAGCGACGATGTTCCTCATCGACATGGACGCACCCGGGCTGCGGGTCGTCCGGCACATCGACACCCTCGACGAGGGCTTCTTCGGCGGCCATTGCGAGCTCGAGCTCGAGGACGTCTTCGTCACCGAGGAGTCCGTGCTCGGTGAGGTGGACAGGGGCTTCGAGTACGCCCAGGTCAGGCTCGCGCCCGCGCGCCTCACCCACTGCATGCGCTGGCTCGGCATCGCGCGGCACGCGCAGGAGATCGCAGTCGAGTCGCGCGAGCGAGCGCGAGCTCTTCGGGTCGCGGCTCGGCGACCTCGGCATGGTGCAGGCGATGGTGGCCGACTCCGAGATCGACATCGCCGCCTCACGGCTGCTGATCTGGCAGGCGTGCGCCGAGCTCGACCAGGGCAGGAGCGCTGCGCAATCGAGCTCGATCGCCAAGACATTCGTGGCCGAGGCGGTGGGACGCGTCGTCGACCGGGCGCTGCAGATCTGCGGGTCGCTCGGCGTCTCCGGTGACGTGCTGCTGTCTCGCTACCACCGCGAGGTGCGCCCGTTCCGGATCTACGACGGCCCCTCCGAGACTCATCGCTGGGCGATTGCCAAGCGCCGGATGCGGCAGGCGCCTCCGGTCGCCACCGAAGAGAGGACCGTCCATGCCTGAGGTCATCGCGCCCTCCCGCACGATTGCGTACGCCGACCTGGCCGACTCGCTCGGCGTACGGTTCGGGCCGACGCCGTGGACGATGGTCGCCCAGCCGCAGGTCGATGCGTTCGCCGACGTGACCCACGACCACCAGTGGATCCACGTCGACGAGGACCGGGCCAGGAAGGGACCGTTCGGGACGACGATCGCGCACGGGTACCTGACGCTGTCGCTGGTGCCGTTCCTGCTCGGCCAGCTCCTCGAGGTCACCGATGTCTCGATGGCGGTGAACTACGGACTCGAGAAGGTGCGCTTCCCCGCACCGGTGCCCGTCGAAGCAAGCCTGCAGGCATCCGCCGAGATCGTCGGCGTGACCGTGCTCGACCGGGCGAGCCGGCTGACCGTCCGCGTGTCGGTCGCGTGCGACCGGGCCGACAGGCCGGTCTGCGTCGCCGACGTCGTCATCCTGTTCGTCGCGTAATTCGGGTGAAGTCAGTTCAGCTGATGCCTTGACTTCCACCCCTGCCTGTATCAAACTGAAGTGGATTCAGTTCAAGTCTTTGAAAGGACCGGTCCATGGTTGACACCGACCACATCGTGCTCGAGAAGGACGGCGACATCGCCCGCGTGTGGCTGAACCGGCCGCACAAGCTGAACGCCGTCACCATCGAGCTGCTCCACCGCCTCGACGAGATCATCGTCGAGGTCGACAACGACCCGAACCTGAAGGTGCTGGTCCTGCGCGGACGCGGCGGCACCTTCTGCTCGGGCTTCGACCTCGACGAGCTGCTCGCCGACTACGTCGGCAGCACCACGGCGATGGAGGTGGCCGTCCTCTCCGCGAAGGTGTGCGACCGGCTGTACTCGATGAACACCCCGTCGGTCGCGGTCCTCGAGGGCTACGTCACCGCCGGCGGCTTCGAGCTGATGATCTCCTGCGACTTCGCGGTCGCCGCGGACGACGCGAAGATCGGCGACTTCCACATCCGCCGTGCGCTGTTCGGCGGCGCCGGCCCGATCTACCGGCTGCCCCGGATGATCGGCATCCGCAAGACCAAGGAGCTCATGCTCACCGGCAAGCTCCTGTCCGGCAGCGAGGCGGTCGACTTCGACCTGATCAACGCCTCGGCACCGGCCGAGGAGCTCGACCAGCTGGTCACCGACTTCGTCGCCCCGATCATCGACAAGAGCCCGTTCGCGATGCGGCTCACCAAGATGACCATCGACCGCGGCCTCGACGCCGACATCCAGTCGCTCATGGTCATGGAGCACCTCGCCGTCGGCAACGCGCTGCAGTCCGAGGACGCCCGCGAGGGCGTCAACGCGTTCCTCGAGAAGCGTGAACCCAAATGGGTCGGTCGCTGACCGGCAGCCGCTGCCTGCACTGCGGCACGGTCGCCTTCCCGGCGTCGAGCGGCTGCCAGCGCTGCGGTCTCCGGTCGGCGGAGACCGTGCGAGCTGAGCAGCCGCGGAACGGTCGTGGGGGCACACGGTCCAGCGGTTCGCACCCAAGTCACCGCCGTACGTCGTGCCGGAGGGCGGGTTCGTCCCGTTCGCCGTCGGCTACGTCGAGCTGCCCGAGGGAGTGAAGGTGGAGGCGGTCCTGGACTGCGCCGACTTCGCAGAGCTCGACGGGCGCTGAGGTGACTCTCGTCGCGACCGAGCCGGTGCCGCGGTTCGCCACTGACGAGGCGCTCGCCCGCTCGGCGGTGACAGCATGAGCGCGCCGGTCTCGATCGTCGGAGCCGGACTCTCGAAGTTCGGCCGGCAACCCGACAAGAGCGGCCGCGACCTGGCGCTCGACGCGATCCACGCGGCGCTGGCCGATGCCGGGCTCGCGTGGCCCGACGTCCAGGTCGCCTTCGGCGGCAGTGACGGGTCCGGCCTCGCGGACACGCTGGTCGCCGACCTCGGCCTGACCGGCATCCCGTTCACCAACGTCAAGAACGGCTGCGCGACCGGTGGCAGCGCGCTGATGTCGGCGGTCAACGCGATCCGCTCCGGC
Organism: uncultured Actinomycetota bacterium; assembly: GCA_963805425.1. GTDB lineage: Bacteria > Actinomycetota > Actinomycetes > Propionibacteriales > Nocardioidaceae > Marmoricola. The sequence goes on from CAWDUF010000017.1 coordinate 26,432, forward strand.
GCCGCCGAGATCGCGCTGGCCGTCGGCTTCGACAAGCACCCGCGCGGTGCGTTCGACCCGCGCCCGGAGGACTGGGGCCTGCCCACGGCGTACGGCGAGGCCGGGCTGATGGTGACCACGCAGTTCTTCGCGATCAAGATCGCCCGCTACCTGCGCGAGCACGGCATCAGCGAGCGGACGCTCGCCCTGGTCGCCGAGAAGGCCTACCGCAACGGCGCGCTCAACCCGAACGCCTGGCGCCGCGAGCCGATCTCCGCCGACGAGATCGCCGCTGCCGACATGGTCAACGACCCGCTGACCCGCTTCATGTTCTGCTCACCCGGCGAGGGCGGTGCCGCGATCGTGCTGGCCAGCGAGTCCGCAGCCGCCGGCCTCGGCCGGGCCGTGCGCGTCCTCGGTGCGGCCACCCGCACCCGGCGCTTCGGGTCGTTCGAGGTGTTCAGCCCGTCGATCCAGGGGAGTGGAAGCCCATCGAGCGTGAGCGCCGATGCCGCGCGCGGCAGCGTTCGCTGCCGCCGGTGTCAGTCCGGACGAAGTCGACGTCGCGCAGCTGCAGGACACCGAGAGCGGCGCGGAGATCATGCACCTCGCCGAGTGCGGGTTCTGCAAGGACGGTGAGCAGGAGGCGATGATCGCGGCCGGCGACACCGCGATCGGTGGTCGCCTCCCGGTCAACACCGACGGTGGCTGCATCGCCAACGGCGAGCCGATCGGAGCGTCAGGCCTGCGGCAGGTGCACGAGATCGTCACCCAGCTCCGCGGCGAGGCCGGAGACCGGCAGGTCCCGGACGCGCGCATCGGGTTCACCCACGTCTACGGAGCCCCGGGCATCAGCGCGTGCACGGTGCTCGGGGTCTGACGTCATGGACACGCTTCCAGAGCCTCGACGCCTTCTCCTCGGCGGCCCGCGCCTGGCTCGCGACCGTGGCCGAGCCCCGCTCGGCCGTCCAGTGGGGAGTCGGTCCGGACTCCGTCGCCGTCTTCGAGAACTGGACCCCCCAGGAGGAGCGCGCCGAGACCGACCGGATCCGTGCCTACGAGCAGGCCAAGTACGACGCCGGTTGGGGTGCGCTCACCTGGAGCGAGGAGTACGGCGGCCGCAACCTGCCGCTGTCCTACGCGCTGGCGTTCCGGCAGGAGGAGGACGCCTTCGACGTGCCGCGCCGCACCGAGATGTTCTCGGTCACCCAGCAGCTCGTCGCGCCGACCGTCGCCCAGTGGGGCACGCCTGCGCAGCGCGCGCGGTTCGTCCGGGCGATGCTGCGCACCGACCTGATCGCCTGCCAGCTGTTCTCCGAGACCGAGGCCGGCTCGGACCTCGCCGCCGTGCGGACCCGAGCGGTCCGCGACGGCGACCACTGGGTGCTCGACGGCCACAAGGTCTGGACCTCGGGCGCGCCCGTCGCGGACTTCGGCGTCGCGGTCACCCGGACCGACCCGGACGCCGCGAAGCACGCGGGGCTCACCGCCTTCCTGGTGCCGATGGACGCCCCCGGCGTGACCGTCCGGCCGATCCGGCAGATGACCGGCGGCAGTTCCTTCAACGAGGTCTACCTCGACGGCGTGGTGCTGTCCGACGAGCTGCGGCTCGGCCCGGTCGGGGCGGGTTGGAAGGTCGCGCTCACCGTGCTTGCCTCCGAGCGCCTCGACTCCGGCAACCTCGGGCTGGCGAACGCCGACCGCGCCGTCGAGCTGGCGCGCCACCTCGGCCGACCCCTCACCGAGCTCGAGCGAGACAAGGTCGCCGACCTGGTCACCCGCAGCTACGTCCAGCGGCTCACCGGGATGCGGGTGGCCGCGGCGGTCGTGTCCGGCCAGGACCCCGGCCCCGAGGCGTCGGTCGGCAAGCTGCTCGCCACCGACACGATGGCCCGCACGTCGGAGGTCGTCCGGCTGCTCCTCGGAACCGAGCTGTCCTCGGACTCCGGACGGTGGGGCACCTGGGCGTGGACCGAGCACGTGCTCGGTGCTCCCGGCTACCGGATCGCCGGCGGCACCGACGAGATCCAGCACAACATCATCGCCGAGCGTGTGCTCGGCCTGCCTCGCGAGGCGCGCGCGTGAGCCCTGACCTCTTCGAGACCCACCTGGCCGCGCGCGTGGCGCTGGTGCTCGGTCGCGACCGCCCCGGCCTGGAGGTCGGGCGGCTGGCGCGGTTGCCCGGCGGTCACTCCGGGCTCACCTACCGCCTCGAGACCGGCGACGGCCCGCTCGTCGTGAAATCGGTGCCGCACGGCCAGAAGGCGATCGGGCGGCACGACATGCTCCGCCAGGCCCGGATGATCGCGGCGCTGGCTTCCACCGGCATGCCGGTGCCCGCCGTCGTCGCGACCGATGACCAGGAGCCGGCCTGGTTCGCGATGGAGCTCGTCGCGGGCGAGTCGCTCGAACCTGTCCTCGACGAGCCCGAGGTGCCGGCCGCGCTCGCCGCCACGCGGATGCTGCGCGCCGCCGAGATCCTGCCGGCGCTGCACGACGTGCCGCTCGACAAGGTGCCGGTCGACGGCGATCCGCTGTCACCGCTCGACGAGCTGGGCCGATGGGCGCGCACGATGGCAGCCGTGCCGCCCGAGCTCGTGCCCGAGGCAGAGCGGCTGCACGCCCGGCTCGCCGCGACGGTCCCGGACGCGGTCGCGCCGACCCTGGTGCACGGCGACTACCGGCTCGGCAACCTCATCTGTGACGGCACCGAGCCGGCCGGCCTCATCGACTGGGAGATCTGGAGCGTCGGCGACCCGCGGGTCGAGCTCGGGTGGTTCCTGGTCTTCGCCGACGGCTCGAACTTCCCGGGGGTCGGGCGCGAGGTGCCCGGTCTGCCGACCGCGCACGAGCTCGTCTCGTCCTACGCCGCGGACGGCAGGCCGGTCGACGAGCTCGCATGGTTCGAGGCGCTGGGTCGCTACAAGATGGCCGCGATCATGGGCCACAACCTGCGCCGCCACCTCGAGGGTCGCCACCATGACCCCGACCAGGAGCGCCTGCCGGAAACCATCGGCCGGCTCGTCGAGACCGGGCTGTCGATCGCCCCCTGAGCACGCACCGAACGAGAGGACTGACGTGGACTTCGAGCTCACCGCCCGCACCCGCGAGCTGCTGGACCGGCTGCAGGTGTTCATGGACGACCACGTCTACCCCGCCGAGTCCGCGTACGACGCTCAGGTCGCGGCCGCTGCCAACCGGCACGAGCAGCCGCAGGTGATGCGCGACCTGCAGGCGAAGGCGCGCGAGCTCGGGCTGTGGAACCTCTTCATGACCCACGGCTCCTGGGGTGCCGGGCTGACCAACCTCGAGTACGCGCCGCTGATGGAGCTCGCCGGACGGTCGATCATCGGCCCCGAGGCACTCAACTGCTCGGCGCCCGACACCGGGAACATGGAGATCCTCGCCATGTACGGCACGCCCGAGCAGCAGGCCGAGTGGCTCCGCCCACTGCTCGACTGCGAGATCCGGTCGGCCTTCGCGATGACCGAGCCGGAGGTCGCCAGCTCGGACGCTCGCAACATCACCGCGACGATCCGCCGCGAGGGCGACGACTACGTGCTCAACGGCCGCAAGTGGTACACCTCCGGCATCCTCGACCCGGACTGCAAGCTGGTCATCTTCATGGGCAAGTCCGATCCCGCTGCCCCGACGTACCGGCAGCAGAGCATGATCCTGGTGCCGGCTGACGCCTCCGGCGTCGAGGTGCTGCGCGACCTGACGATGTTCGGCTACGAGGACCGGCTCGGGCACGGCGAGGTGCAGTTCACCGACGTACGAGTGCCGGCCACGAACATGCTCGGCGCCGAGGGCGACGGCTTCGCGATCGCCCAGGGCCGGCTCGGCCCCGGCCGGATGCACTACGCGATGCGGGCGATCGGCTTCGCCGAGCGCGCCCTGTCGATGATGTGCCGACGCGCGGTCGATCGTGAAGCCTTCGGTGGCCCGCTCGCCGACCAGGGCGTCGTGCGCGAGTGGATCGCCCGCAGCCGCGTGGAGATCGACCAGGCCCGGTTGCTGACGCTCAAGGCGTCGTGGCTGATGGACACCCAGGGCAACGCCGCCGCGCGCTCCGAGGTCGCGGCGATCAAGGTGGTCGCGATGGAGGTCGCCCACAAGGTCGTCGACCGTGCGGTGCAGACCTACGGCGCGGCCGGGGTCAGCGAGGACACCGTGCTCGCCCGGCTCTTCGCGATCACGCGCGCGCTCCAGATCGCCGACGGCCCCAACGAGGTGCACCTGCGCACGATCGGCAAGCTCGAGCTCGCGCCCTACCGCAAGCCCGCCGACGCCGCGACGTACTCGGGCAGCGGTTCGTCATGAGCCGGCTCGACGGCAAGGTCGCGCTGGTCACCGGGGCCACCCGCGGGCTCGGCTACGCGATCGCCCTCGGTCTCGCGGAGGCCGGGGCCACGGTGGTGGTCTCGAGCCGCAAGGAGGACGCCTGCCGGGACGCGGCCGAGGCGATCACCAAGACCAGCGGCGTCGCCGCCGTGCCGCTGGCGCTGCACGTCGGGCACTGGGAGGCGATCGAGCCGGCGATCGAGAGGATCTACCGTGAGCTCGGCCGTCTCGACGTGCTGGTCAACAACGCCGGCATCGCGCCCCTGTCACCGGCACTCGTGGGCGTCTCGGAGGCGCTGTTCGACAAGACCATGGAGGTCAACCTCAAGGGTCCCTTCCGGTTGATGGCGGTGGCCGGCGCGCGGATGGCCGCGGCCGGCGGCGGCTCGATCGTGAACATCTCGAGCATCGGCGCGGTGCGGCCCAGCCCGCCCGAGGCGATGTACGCCGCGTCGAAGAACGGCCTGAACGCGCTCACGATGGCGTTCGCCCAGGAGTACGCGCCGGAGGTCCGGGTCAACTGCGTGATGCCCGGCGCCTTCGCCACCGACATGGCGGAGACCTGGGACGAGGAGTTCACCGGCAAGGTCGTCGACCGGCTGCCGGCCGGTCGACTGGGCCGTCCCGACGAGGTCGTCGGGATGGTCGTGCACCTCGCCGGCGACTCCGCCGGCTACACGACCGGAGCGGTCATCCCCGTCGACGGCGGCCGCACCGCGGTCTACTGATCGGAGCCCCCATGACCGACGTTTCCCAGACGGCCCAGATTTCCCCGACGACGCAGCATCCCCACGTCCACGAGCTGTTCGACCTCGACGGCAGGGTCGCGATCGTCACCGGAGCCTCCTCCGGGCTCGGTGAGAGCTTCGCCCGCGTGCTCGTCTCCGCCGGAGCCACGGTGGTGGCGGCCGCACGCAGGCTCGACCGGCTCGAGGTGCTCGCCAAGGAGCTCGACGGGACCGTGCCCGGCCAGGGCCGGGTCGTGCCGGTGCGCTGCGACGTGACCAGCGAGGAGGACCGTAGCGACCTGGTCGCGCTGGCGTCCGCGATCACCGGACACATCGACGTGCTGGTCAACAACGCCGGCATGCCCGGCGTACCGCACGCCGAGGACGAGACCGTCGACGGCTTCGCGGCGCTGCTCGACCTCAACCTCGCCGCCGGGTTCCACCTTGCCGCGAAGGTCGCCGAGACGGTGGTCGAGGGCGGCTCGCTGTCGGTCATCAACATCTCCTCGGTCATCGGCCTGGTGTCGACGGCACCGATCGGTGGCGCGAGCTACGCGGCCTCGAAGTCCGGGACGATCGGGCTCACCCGCGAGCTCGCCGGGCAGTGGGGCCGTCGTGGCATTCGGGTCAACGCGATCGTGCCCGGCTGGTTCGACACCGAGATGACCGAAGGGCTCTTCACCAACGACAAGTCGGCCGGGTGGGTGCGTCGCAACACCATGCTCGGCCGCGGGGGGCACGAGGGCGAGGTCGATGGTGCCCTGCTGTTCCTCGCGTCGCCGGCGTCGAGCTACGTCACCGGACATGCGCTGGTCGTCGACGGCGGATGGATCGCCCGCTGAGCCTTCCCGGCGTACGGGAGCATCCCCAACACTGGACCCAGGAGGACCCATGCAGCTGCTCGCCCGCGAGTTCGCCGAGCGTGCCGCGCGCACGCCCGACGAGGTCGCCGTGATCGACCCGCTCGGCACCCACGCCGTCGGCGAGGTGATGCAGGCAGCGCGTGACCTGGCGGTCGCGCTCGAGGAGTCGCTCGGCGGGTCGCCCACCGTGCTGGTCCAGGCCGACAACACCTGGCGCACGCTCGCGACCGCGCTCGCGGTGGGTCTCCGCGGAGGCACGGTGGCCGTGTTCAGCAGTCATGCCGTCGCCTCCGAGTTCGCCCTCGCGATCGAGGACGTGGAGCCGGACGCCGTGATCGCAGCGGACTCCGCGCTCGAGCACTGGGCGGTGGCGGCTGACAGCTTCCCGGACAAGCGCGCCGTCCTCGACGGCTGGACGCTGGTGACCACCGGCCGGCCGGCCAGCGACGTGGGTCGCTGGCAGGGCGGGGTCGCCGTCGCGATGACGTCGGGTTCGACCGGACGTCCCAAGAGCGTCGTGCAGTCCGAGGAGTCGATGCGGTACGCCGGCCGGGCGACGATCGAGGCGATCGGCCTGCAGCCCGGCGACGCGATCGGCGCGTTCGTCCCCTTGTCGTCGGTCGCGGCGTGCTGCTTCGGCATGTACCTGCCGGCGATGCTCGGCGCACCGATGGTCAGCATCGCGTCCTGGAAGCCGGAGGACGCACTCGAGGCGATGGCCGACCACGACGTGCGCTGGACGATGCTGGTGCCGACGATGGCGCTCCAGCTCTCGGTCCGATCCTCCGGAGAGGGCAAGCTCTCCGGGCTCAGGGCGATGACAGTGGGCGGCGGCCCGATGGACGCGGGCGCGCTCGAGCGCGCGGAGCAGTTCCTCGGCACGAGGTTCATCCGGGTCTTCGGGATGTCGGAGTGCCTCGGACACACCACGACCAGCCCGGGGGAGGACGTGGCCACCCGGCTCGGCTCCGACGGGCGGCCGTTCCCCGGCACGGAGGTGCGGGCCGTCGCTGACGGCCGGACGTTGCCTGCCGGTGAGGTCGGCGCCGCCCAGGTGCGCGGGCCGAGCCTGTTCGTCGGCTATGCGCGCGGTGGCCGGCCGCAGCCACCGGACCTGACCGCCGACGGCTTCCTGCCCACCGGCGACCTGGTCCGGGTCAACCGCGACGGCACCATCTCGATCCTGGGCCGCGAGAAGCAGATCATCATCCGGGGCGGACGCAACATCGACATCAACGAGGTCGAGGCCGCGGTCGCGCAGGTGCCCGGCGTTGCCCAGGTGTGCGTCGTACCGGTGCCCGACGCGATGCTCGGGGAGCGGGTCGCCGCGCTCGTGGTGAGCAACGGCCCGAGCCTGGGTCTCGCCGACGTCACCGCGAGCCTCGAGGCATCCGGCTTCCCGAAGCCGAAGTGGCCGGAGTTCGTGTTCGCCGTCGCCGACCTGCCGCAGAACCGGGTCGGCAAGCTCTCCCGCCCGGACGCGGTGCGGATGGCCGTCGAGCTCGCCGCTGAGTGACCTGAACTCACCTCATTTTGCTAGCATGCAGGGACGAGTCCGACCACCAGGATCGAACGGGGTGCTCACATGGTGCAGGCGTTGATGCCGGAGACCGAGGGCCCGCGCTCCAAGCGCGCGGTGATCCTGACCGCGGCGGTCGACAGCTTCGGAAAGGACGGCTACGAGCACACCAAGTGGGCGAAGATCGCCGACGAGGTCGGCATCGGCCAGACCGCGCTCTACCACTACTTCGAGTCCAAGGCGCACTGCCTGCTCACGATCATGAGCCTGGAGCTGACCCGATCCCTGGAGCTCTTCCGTGAGGTGACGGCCGATGTGAGTCCGGCCGACAAGGCTCTCGAGGCGGCGATCGCGGCGGCGTACGACGTCACGCCGCGCGAGGTCCTCCAGATGCGCATCCTGCAGAGCCACATGGACCTCCTCGCTACCGCTCGTCCCTCCGAGCGTGAGGAGGCCGAGCGCCAGCGCGCCCGCGGTCTCGTGCGCGACATCGAGAACGAGTGGACCGCGCTGCTCTCGCGCGGCATGAAGGCCAAGGACTTCCCCAAGCGCGACCCGCACGCGATGGCGACCGTGGTCCTGGCGCTGGTCGTCAGCGTCTGGCGCTGGTACCGGCCCGGCGGCCCGATGACGCTCGACGAGGTCCGTGAGCTGATCTCGGGGGCGTGTCTGCGGGTCGTCGGTCCCTGAGGGCTTTGCTCGGCGCGAGTCCGTGGGTCGGCGCTCTCATCTGCCGAGTTGAGTGCTTTGGTAGAGAGCGCTCGAAACAATCGCCACTCACGTCTGCACGTTTCTGGCCCGCCGGTCGAGGCTCCGGCAGGCAGTCACTCGACGAGTCCGCCAGCTCGACGGCCAACTGCGATGAAGCTGAGAACGCCTCCCGCGAGGGCGAGGAACGGCTGGGCAGCCAGGCACAAGACCGTCAGAACCGGGATCGCTGCATCTCCGCTGGTTCCGGTTCCCAACTCGACTCCCGTTGCCATCTCGATCAGCGAGGCGCCGAAGTACGCGCTCGCCGCGAAGTAGGGCAAGAACGGCCAAAGCCGAACCGGATGCGAGGAGGCGAATCGGTAGACGACCACAGCAAGTGCACCGACGAGCGGGGCGCATGCCTCGGTCACGCTCGTCTTCGTACTAACGGGCCCTGACGTGACCGCCTCCCCGATCCAAGGCCCAAACGCGCAAGCGGTCGGTGCGACGATTAGCCAGACCGACCGTGGCAGCAAGGTGGCGGTCCCCTGATCGAGCCTGGCACTGCCCACGGGGTCCATGCCGCGAGCCTGTCGGTCTTCCTTAGCGGGCGCATCTGTACGGATACTCACTTGGCCGGAGACCCACTCATTTGCCGCTGAGCGCGCACCCGCACGCTATTGCCGCTGAGCGCGCACCCGCACGCTATTGCCGCTGAGCGCGCACCCGCACGCTATTGCCGCTGAGCGCGCACCCGCACGCTATTGCCGCTGAGCGCGCACCCGCACGCTATTGCCGCAGTCCGGGCGATGGCCCGCCACCGAGACATGCTCGAGAGACGAGATCGCCGTCGACACGTTCGTAGGGGACGCGAGCGCCCTACGCGACGCGGCTCGGATAGTAGATCTCGAGGCCGGGCGGGTACGGCCGCTCCGCCGGCGGACAGCCGGGTGGGTCCGGTGCCTGGCTGGTGTGGGTGTGACCGGTCGGCGTGGTCGTTTCGACGGTATGTCGGTCACCCGGGATACGGCGGGTTTGCCAACCGCGGACTTCCTTGGCGTAACTGCAGGCTTCGCAGAGGCCTTGGCCGTTGTCGGTGCTGGTCTCGCCACCGTCGGCGGCGCGGGTGACGTGGTCTGCGTGCCGGATCGGCGCATCGCACCAGGGGATGCGGCAGAACTGGTCGCGGAAGACCACAAGTCGGCGGAGGCGACCCTTGAACAGGCGATGTCCGGAGTCGATCGCGACGAGCTCGGTGCCGTCAGGCTTGGTGTAGAACCGGCGGATCCAGGCCTTGTCGGCCTCGGTGGTGAGCTGTCGGGCGAGGGGAGCGGGGATGGAGCCGTAGCCCTCGAGCTGCGCGGGCTCCTGGTCGCCTTCGAAGAGGGTCCGGTCGGTCATCACGAGGCCGACCTCGACCGGGACGCCGGTGGCCTTCTTCTGGCCGGTGATCCGTTCGACGAGCGTGTCGGCCATGATCTGGCCGCGTGTCCGCGGGTCGCCCGCGGCGCGCAGGCTGTCGGCCTCTCGGGTCAGCGCGGCCTTGCAGGCGACACCTTGGACGACGGGCAGGAAGGCTGTCAGGTAGGTCATCGTGTCGGGAGCCGGCCGCAGCCCGATCCGGCGGTCGCTGTTGGCGCCCCGGATCCGGCGCATCGCCGAGCCGGGGTCGAGCCGGTAGCCGATCTTGCGAGCCATGTCGGCAACGCGTCGGTCGCCGGCCGTCGTGAGCCTGTCGGCGAGCTCGCGGTCGACCTGGATCCGGTGGATGGGGGAGAGCACCGCCGTCTCGCGGGCCACCAGAGTGGCTCGCCACTCCGAGATCTCACCGCGGGCCAGCGCGGCCAGCGTTTTCGGCATCTCCGTGACCAGCGCCTTCGCAAGACCGAGGTGCTGGGCGCCCCGCGCGGGCGACTCCCGGCGGGCGAGGGCGATCTCGGCGGCCAGACCCCGCCCGCGCTGGTCGGCAGGTACGCCGGCCGCGGCCTCGCGGGCCACCCGCTTGGCCGCGAGCTTCACGGCCAGCCTGGCCTGGGCGGCGGCGAGCCCTGACTTGAGCTGCTCCATCGCGCCGATGTGGTCGACCAGCTCGGCCTCGGAGAGCGAGGCGCCGTCGTGGGCGGCGAGCCGGACGAGTACGTGGTGCAGGTCGTCGAGACTCGGCGCGTGCGGCAGCGGCGTACCTGTCGCTGCTGCGTCGCCGGCCTTCGAGATCATGGCGACAGTCTATCGAACATGTGTTCGAATGGCAAGAGATCGGTCGAAGAATCGGCGGGCCTTCTGATGAGGACTTGCGACCCGAGTGCCGGCGCCCACATACCAACCAAAGGGACGCCCGACCCGTCCGCTCATGAGCGGTCGTCAGGTTTCAAAGGTCCGAGCAGGAGTGCGCGCCCGACGAACCGTCGCGAGCCAGCGTTCTGCCACGTACGCCTCGGAAACGCTTGTGGAGCGGGTGCCCGGCCATCTGCGCGAGGTTGCCACATGGCTGCGCGAGCAGTTTCCGGACCTCACGATGTCGGTCGAAATGGCAGTCGACCAGAACGGCCTGATCGCGGCGCTCGTGCGATCGCGAGGCACCAATCTTGGAGCCCTTAACGGGATGATCCCCCCGACTGGGCGGGCGTTCGACGCCCATCAGAGCCACTGGTTCCGGATCGAAGGCGACCGACTTGCCGAACACTGAGCGACCCGAGACGACCTCCCAACGATGATCCAGCTGGGAGTGATTGGTACGCCGGCGCCGCCGGGCTGATGTACCTCGCCGGAGGCATGTACATCGGCATCCTGCTCGTCTTGGTCGCGGCGATGGGAGCGGCGGGACTCATCGCCTCGCACGTGTCACGGACCTAGCACCCCAGCGTCCGCTTCTGCCCCGATCGTGCGCAGTCACATCAGGACGGGCAGAACTGCTCCTGTCGGGTCGACGTACGCGGAACTGAACTCGACCATGGGACTTCTGCCCGTTCGTGTGTGCCGAAAGCATCCGGATCTGCCCCGATCAGTTCGATCGTCAGTGCCACTGTTCGACCACCCCTGGTTCGCGCCTCTGGACGGCGCCCGTCCGAGCCGCTAAACTGAACTGAGTTCAGGTCTAGGAAGGTCGCCATGTACAACCTCATCGTGCTCGCCGCCCGCCCGAGTGACTGGACCCATGAGCAGTTCATCGACTGGTGGCGGGGCGAGCATGCCGAGGTCACCTACCCGCTCCCCGGGCTCCGTCGCTGGCAGCACACCGAGCTGTCCGAGGGCACCGACGAGAGGTCGGGGTCGTGGGACGGACTGTCGATCCTGAGCTTCGACTCCCGTGACGACCTCGATGCCGCACTTGCCAGCGACGAGTGGCAGGCCGCGGTCGCGCACGTCGGCGACATGCGTGGCCGTCGGATGATCTTCACCGGCGACGAGATGACCATGGTGGCCGCGCGCCAGGACGCCTGATGGACAACTGGGCCGCTCCGGGGGCGCACGAGATCGTCGACGGGGTCTTCCGGATCCCGCTCGGCATGCCCGGTGATGGCCTGAAGGCAGTCAACGTCTACGCGATCGAGACCGGCGACGGTCTGGCGATGGTCGACGCCGGCTGGCGAACGGCGACCAGCCTGGACGAGCTGGGAGACGCCCTCGCCCGTGTCGGCCACGAGCCGGCGTCGATCCACGACGTGTACGTCACCCACATCCACCGCGACCACTACACGCTCGCCATCGAGCTCCGCCGGCGCTTCGGCACCAGGGTCGGGTTGGGCCGCGACGAGGCGCCCGGGCTTCACGAGCTCCTCGAGATCGCCAGCAACGTGCCGGTCACGTCGCTCCGTGAGCTGCGACGGTCGGGCGATCCGGCACTGGCCGAGGCCATCGAGGCGACCACGGCGGCGCTGGAGTTCGACGCCGACGCGTGGGAGAAGCCCGACAGCTGGCTCGAGCCGGGCGCGTACGACGTCGGTGCGCGCGTGCTCGAGGCGGTGGCCACCCCCGGGCACACCAAGGGTCACCTGGTCTTCCACGACCTCGACGCAGGCCTGCTCTTCGCCGGCGACCACCTCCTCCCGACGATCTCGCCCTCGATCGGCTTCGAGCTCGGGGAGTGGGACCTGCCCCTGGGCGCCTATCTCTCGTCGCTCGAGCACATCCTGACCCGCCCCGACGCCGTGCTCCTGCCGGCACACGGCGCGCCCGGTCCGAGCGCGCACGCACGCGCCACTGAGCTGCTCGAGCACCACGAGGTCCGGCTGGCGGAGGCGGTACACGCCGTCGACCGGTGCGGCTCGGCGACAGCGGCCGAGGTCGCCCGGATCCTGACCTGGACGCGGCGGCAGGTCCCGTACGCCGACCTCGACGCGTTCAACCAGATGATCGCGACCTGCGAGGCGATCGCGCACCTCGACGTGCTGGTCGATCGGGGACTGGCAACCGTCCTCGACGACCCCACCGGCGCGGTCTTCGCGCTGGTCTGAGCAGCGCGCCGTGTGCATCGGGTCACAGGGCCGACCATCAGGTAGTTGGACGTCCTACTATTTCTTAGGACGTCCAACTATCTGATCGGAACCCTGATGAGCGAGCTCCACCGACCGCGCCATCCCGTCCGGCTGGTCACTGCGTCCAGCCTCTTCGACGGGCACGACGCGTCGATCAACATCATGCGGCGGATCCTGCAGTCCAAGGCGCTGAGGTGATCCACCTCGGGCACAACCGATCGGTCGCCGAGGTCGTGTCCGCAGCGGTGGAGGAGGACGTCCAGGGCGTCGCCGTGTCGTCGTACCAGGGCGGGCACGTGGAGTACTTCGAGTACCTCGTCGAGCTGTTGGGCGCACAGGGAGCCGGTCACGTGAAGGTGTTCGGCGGCGGCGGCGGGGTGATCGTGCCCGACGAGATCGCGCGGCTGCAGCACGCCGGTGTCACGCATCTTCTCGCCTGAGGACGGCCAGCGGATGGGCCTGGTCGGCATGGTCAACCGGGTCGTCGCAGGAGTGCGACGTCGACCTCTGGGGCCTCGGCGCGGTCGACGCGGAGGCGGTGCTCTCGGGCGACCGGCGCGCGGTCGCACGCGCCGTCACCGCCGCGGAGCAGGGCCGTCTCCCGGAGACGATGACGCGCCAGCTGACCGAGGCCGCGGTCCGGCGGGCGACGCCTGTGCTCGGCATCACCGGCACCGGCGGTTCGGGCAAGTCGTCGCTGACCGACGAGCTGGTGCGCCGGTTCCGGGTCGACCAGGAGGACAAGCTGCGGATCGCGGTCATCGCGGTCGACCCGACCCGTCGCAAGGGCGGCGGTGCGCTTCTCGGGGACCGGATCCGGATGAACTCCCTCGACGGCGACCGGGTCTTCTTCCGCTGCCTCGCCACCCGGGGCGTCGCACGAGCTGCCCGAGCACCTGGCCGACGTGATCGACGTGGTGAAGGCCGCCGGGTTCGACCTGGTCATCGTGGAGACGCCAGGCATCGGCCAGGGCGACGCGGCGATCGTGCCGTTCGTGGACACGTCGCTGTACGTGATGACGCCGGAGTTCGGCGCGGCCTCGCAGCTGGAGAAGATCGACATGCTCGACTTCGCCGACGTCGTCGCGATCAACAAGTTCGAGCGGCGCGGCGCCAAGGACGCGCTGCGCGACGTCGGCCGCCAGCTGGTGCGCAACCGAGACGCGTTCGGACAGCAGCCCGACGAGATGCCCGTCTTCGGCACCTCCGCGGCGACGTTCAACGACGACGGCGTCACGGCGCTCTACCAGCACCTGCGCGACCTGCTCGCCGGCGGTGGGCTGCCGGTCGGTGCCGGGCGGCTCGACCCGGTCGACGTGCGGCACTCCTCGGGCATCGCGCCAGGTGGTGCCGCCGGACCGGGTGCGCTACCTGGCCGAGATCACCGAGACCGTGCGCAGCTACCACGCGGAGACCGAGCGAGCTGGCCGCCGTCGGCCCGACGGGTCCAGGCGTTCGAGCGTCGTCGCAGCCGAGCTCGCAGCCGTTGGCGCGGGCGACGGCGAGGTGGCGTTCGAGGCTCGCTCGACGCTCGCACGCTCGACCTACCGGACGTGGCTGCGCGACCAGCTCGAGGCCTGGCCGGCGGTGGTCGCGTCGTACTCGGGCGACGAGCAGGTCGTGCAGGTCCGCGACAAGGAGATCCGCACCGCCCTGACCCGCGAGTCGTTGTCGGGCAACAAGATCCCGCGGGTCGCGCTGCCCCGGATCACCGACCACGGCGAGCTGGTGCGGTTCTTGCGCCGGGAGAACCTGCCGGGCTACTTCCCGTTCACCGCAGGGGTGTTCCCGTTCAAGCGCGACGGCGAGGACCCGGCGCGGATGTTCGCCGGCGAGGGCGACCCGTTCCGCACCAACCGGCGGTTCAAGCTGCTCTCCGCCGACGGCGACGCCACCCGCCTGTCGACGGCGTTCGACTCGGTCACCCTCTACGGGCGCGACCCCGACCTGCGTCCCGACATCTACGGCAAGGTCGGCACCTCCGGGGTCTCGGTCGCGACGCTGGACGGACATGAAGGCGCTGTACGACGGCTTCGACCTGGTCGCGCCGACCACCAGCGTCTCGATGACGATCAACGGCCCGGCGCCGACGGTGCTGGCGTTCTTCCTCAACACCGTGATCGACCAGCAGGTCGACCGATTCGCAGCCGAGCACGGCCGGTTGCCACCGAGGCCGAGCGCGCCGAGCTCGCGGCGTACGCGCTGGCGAACGTGCGCGGCACGGTGCAGGCCGACATCCTCAAGGAGGACCAGGGCCAGAACACCTGCCTGTTCTCCACCGAGTTCTCGCTGCGGATGATGGCCGACATCCAGGAGTGGTTCATCGCAGAACCAGGTGCGCAACTTCTACTCGGTGCTCGATCTCCGGCTACCACATCGCCGAGGCCGGGGCGAACCCGATCAGCCAGCTCGCCTTCACGCTGGCCAACGGGTTCACCTACGTCGAGGCCTACCTCGCTCGCGGGATGGACATCGACGACTTCGCGCCGAACCTGTCGTTCTTCTTCTCCAACGGGATGGACCCCGAGTACTCCGTGCTCGGCCGGGTGGCCCGGCGGATCTGGGCGGTCGCGATGAAGGAGAGGTACGGCGCCAACGAGCGCTCGCAGAAGCTGAAGTACCACGTGCAGACCTCGGGCCGGTCGCTGCACGCGCAGGAGATGGACTTCAACGACATCCGCACCACGCTGCAGGCGCTGATCGCGATCTACGACAACGCCAACTCCCTGCACACCAACGCCTACGACGAGGCGGTCACCACCCCGAGCGAGGAGTCGGTGCGCCGCGCGCTCGCCATCCAGCTGATCATCAACCGCGAGTGGGGCCTGGCGATGAACGAGAACCCGCTGCAGGGCTCGTTCATCATCGACGAGCTCACCGACCTGGTCGAGGCGGCGGTGCTCGCCGAGTTCGACGCGATCAGCGAGCGCGGCGGCGTGCTCGGGGCGATGGAGACCGGCTACCAGCGCGGCCGGATCCAGGACGAGTCGATGCTCTACGAGCACCGCAAGCACGACGGCACCCTGCCGATCATCGGCGTCAACACCTTCCGCAAGCCGGCCGCCGACGACGGCGACGCCCGGAGCACGTCGAGCTCGCGCGCGCGACCGAGGCCGAGAAGGAGTCCCAGCTCGACCGCGTGCGGGCAGTTCCAGGAGGCGCACGCGACGAGGCGACCGAGGCGCTCGCCCGGCTCAAGGACGCAGCGACGCGTGGCGACAACGTCTTCGACGTGCTGATGGACGCCGCGCGGGTCTGCTCGCTGCAGACAGATCACGGAGGCGTTCTTCGAGGTCGGCGGGCAGTACCGGCGCAACGTCTGAGGCGTGCCCCTCCTCCACGACGACCTCGGTCACGTCGTCGATCTCGGCGACCCCCCGAGACGCGTGGTCTCGCTGGTCCCTTCGCTCACCGAGGCGGTGGCAGCGACGGGCTTGCTCGTGGGAGCGACCGACTGGTGCACCGAGCCGGCGGGCCTCGATGTGGCGCGGGTGCGCGGCACCAAGAACCCCGACTGTGCCGCGATCGTCGACCTCGCCCCCGACCTCGTCCTCGCCAACAAGGAGGAGAACCGCGAGCTCGACGTACGCCGCCTCCGCGAGGCCGGCCTGTCGGTGTGGGTCACCGACATCGAGTCGGTCCCCCAGGCCGTCGCCTCGCTCGAGCGGATCTTCATCTCGGTGTTCCACCTGGAGGTCCCGGGCTGGCTGCGCGAGGCCGATCGGTTGTGGAGCGGCCCACCCGCACCCGTGCGCGCTCGCGTCGCCGTACCGATCTGGCGCGATCCGTGGATGGTCGTCGGTGGCCGGACGTTCGCCGACGACGTCCTGCGCCGGGTGGGCCTCGAAAACGTGTTCGGCGGCGACAGAGCCAGGTATCCGCACGTCGACCTCGCGCAGGTCGACCGCGTCGACATCGACCTCGTCCTGCTGCCTGACGAGCCGTACCGGTTCACCAGGACCGACGGCCCGGAGGCATTCGAGCGGGTGCCGACCAGGCTCGTCAGCGGACGGCTGTTGACCTGGTACGGCCCATCGCTGGTCGAGGCGCGCGAAAGGTTGTCCGGCCTCGTGGGAGGCCACTGAGGTGGACGGTCTCGGCCGACGCTCACATCACCTTGGTGCCGTACATCTCCCCGAGCGGGTCGGCGATGAGCTCGAGCCGCGCGCCGTTGGGGTCGCGGAAGTAGATCGAGGTGCCGCTCTCGTGGAGGTACTCGACGCCGGCTTCGTCGAGCCTGCCCTTGAGGTGCTCCCACCGCTCGGGCTCCACGGAGATCGCGATGTGGTGCAGGCCCCCGAGCACCTCGGCGTACGGGCCGACGTCGAGGCCGGGGAAGTCGAAGAACGCCAGCAGGTTGCCGTTGCCGATGTCGAAGAAGAAGTGGTTCGACCCCGGGTAGTCGCGGTTCTCGAAGATCTCCGTCAGCGGGAACTCCAGCAGCTCCTGGTAGAACCTGACTGTCTCCTCGACGTCGCGGGCCACCACGGCGAAGTGGTGCAGGCCGCGGGCGCTCGACGCGGGTCGGACGTCTTCGGGCCGGAGGAAGGTGTCCCGGATGCGCTCCCGCTCGGCGTTGATCGCGGCCAGGTCGATCTCCGTCATGGGTTCACCCTA
Organism: uncultured Actinomycetota bacterium; assembly: GCA_963805425.1. Lineage (GTDB taxonomy): Bacteria > Actinomycetota > Actinomycetes > Propionibacteriales > Nocardioidaceae > Marmoricola. The sequence goes on from CAWDUF010000017.1 coordinate 43,647, forward strand.
GGGCCGCACGGACCGCCGGCCCAGTGCTCGAGGTGGGTCAGCTCGTCGACCTCGACCCGGGTGAGCCGGCGCACCTGTCGCACCGGCTTGCCCAGCGGTACGACGGCCGCGACGGCGTACGGCTCGGGGATGCCGAGCAGCTCCTTGAGCGCCGGCTCCTCGGCGATCGCCATCGTGGTGATCGTGCCGCCGAACCCCTCGTTGCGGGCGGCCAGCAGGATGTTCCACACCAGCGGGTAGACCGACGCGCCGCCGACGATCCCGATCCGGTCGAGGTCCTGGTCGAGGGCCGCGACCGCGCGCAGGTCGACGCAGACGACCAGCACGACGGCCGCCGTCCGGATCGGCTCGGTGACCGACGGGGGCACCCGGGTCTGCGCCACCTGCTCGTCGGTGACCGTGCTCGGGGTGTAGCCGCTCCACGGGGTCTCACCCGCGGCCCGCTGCGCGTGGTAGCGCTTCGCCCCCGGCCCGGTGATCTCGACCAGTCGCTCGCGGGTCGCGGAGTCGCGGACCACCACGACCTGGGTGCCCTGGCGGTTGCCGCCGCTCGGGGCGAAGCGGGCGTTGTCGAGGATCGTGTGCAGCACGTCGTCGGGCAGCGGCTCGTCGGTGAACTCGCGCACCGCCGCGGTCGTGCGCATCACGTCGTACAGGTCCATGACGCGGACACTAGACGAGCAAGTCCAAGGGGTCGCACGCTGCGCGCCGCACATCACGCGCGCTGGCCGCGTTGTCGTCAGTCGGCGGCCAAACCCGGGCCGCCTCCCTCCTCCGCCTTGCCATCGCACGCGCTGAGCGACGCTCGCTTGCACGACCCCTCGGATTCACTCGTCTAGTCCGCGTCGAAGTCCCTGGTCCGCGACCACCGGACCGCTGCCGCGACACTTGCCGCGAGGTGCATGCCGGCCGCGAGCAGGTACACGGTGACCAGTCGGCCGTCGTCCACGGTCCGACTGGCCACCACAGACAGGATCGCGGCGGCTACGGCGACGATCAGGTAGACGATCGTCCGGCGCTTGCCCTTCGCCAGCTCGACGCGCGTCGGGTACGGGCCGAACGGGGATGTGGTCAACGTGCTCATGGCTGTTCCTCGGTGCCGATCAGGAGGTGACCGTAACCGGGCGCATCGCGTGGCGTCCCGGGAATCGAACCGCTCGTCGCGCTTGCGCTTCAGACCGTGACGACGTTGTCCAGACCAGCGTCCTCGAGGGTCCGCCGCGCCCGGGCGAGCAGCTCGGGGCCGGCCTCGGGCAGGTGTGCCCACTGCTCGCGCACCCCGTGGCTCCGGAAGCCGATCACGACGACCCGGAGGTCGCGGTCGAGGTCGGCGAGCCAGGCGGCGGTGCGCGCCAGCTGGTCGTCGGAGTCGTTGAAGCCGGGCACCAGCAGGAGCCGGACCTCCGCGAGCCCGCCGCGGGCGTGCAGGTACCGGATCGCGTCGAGGACCAGGTCGTTGCCGTGTCCGGTGAGCCGGCGGTGCACCTCGGGGTCGAGCGCCTTGAGGTCGACCATGAAGCCGTCGGTCACCGGCAGCAGCTCGTCCCAGACCCGGGGGAGGGCGTGGCCGTTGGTGTCGACGTACGTCGTCAGGCGGCGCAGCTGCGGATCCCTCCGGATCGCGCTGAAGAAGTCGAGGACGAACCGCCACTGCGCGGTCGCCTCGCCGCCGGAGACGGTGACGCCCTCGAGGTAGGGCTCCACGAGCCTGATCTGGGTGAGCAGCTCGTGGACGCTCGCGGTCCGGACGTGGTCCCCGCAGCGTTGACCTTCTCTGGGCGGGATCGTCTCGGGGTTGTGGCAGGCCAGGCAGTCGAACGGGCAGCCCTGGGCGAACACCACGAACCGGTTCCCCGGGCCGTCCACCCAGGAGAACGGGACGACGTCAGCGAGCCGGACCTGAGCCGAGCTCATGGGCCGTGACTCTCTGGGGCACCCTCTTGGGGGCGCGGTGATCGACGTGTGACTGCGCGACGGAGCCGGCGCCCAGGAAGGTGCTGTCGTGCCGCGCGCCGCCCTCGATCTTCGCCAGGTCCGACTTGCGGACCAGGTATCCGGTGATCCGGATGAAGTCGTTGCTGTCGAGGTTGAAGGTGAAGTCGCGCATGCCGGTGCCGAACGCGCCGCGGATCACGTCGACCACGGCCTGCGGGTTCCGCCGGGTGGTCTCGTCGAAGGCGAGCACGTCGCTGATGCCCGCCGGGAACAGCACGTGGTGCGGCGTGATCGCACGCAGGTGCTGGACCAGCCCGGGCTCCTCCCCGATCGGGACCCGGCAACCTGCCGTGACGTCGAGGTCGGAGTCGATGCCGGACTGGCTGTGCAGCAGCGCCCGGCCGTTGTTGCCCTCGCAGTACGGCAGCGGACGCTGGGACACCAGGTCGGCGACCCGGTGCAGGATCTGCTCGGCCAGCTCGTCCGCGACCTCGTCGTACCCGTAGCGCCCCGGCACGCCCTCGTGCTCGAGCACCAGCGAGACCGCCTCCGCGAGGCCGTACACGCCGAACATCGCGGAGTAGCGGTCCAGGTGCAGCAAGCCTTCGTCGGCCAGCCAGGAGTGCTCGAAGAAGCGCGCCTTCTCGACGAGGTGCCGGATCCGCGCCTCGATCAGCTCCGAGGTCAGCTCGACGTAGTAGGGCAGCAGGTCGTCGAGGTACGACGCGCGTGAGCCGCGGTGGTGCAGGGCCACCTCGCGCAGGTTGAGCCGCACCAGCGTGTGCGAGCCGCCGCCGGCGCGCAGCGAGTTGTAGCAGGACGCCACCCCGTACGCCGGGCCGAGGTCCGCCACCATCATCGGGTGGTTGACGAAGTGCGGCTGGCCGCACGCGAAGACCGTCTCGACCGCGTCCCGCAGCAGGTCGTCGGGGGTGATCTGCGGATCGACCTTGAGGCTGAGGTTCGGCACCACCTGCAACAGCTCGCGCTCGAGACGCAGCGCCATCCGACCGACGCGGGAGTCCTGCGGCCCGAGGTTCGCGTGCGTGAACGCGTCCGGCAGCATCCGGTCCAGGGAGAGCCAGAACAGCCGCAGCCGGCGGTGCAGCTCGTCGTCGTCGATCCCGTCCACGTACGGCTCCAGCAGTGCGTCGAGATCACCGAGCCACACCGGGTAGGTGGTGATCGACGGGACCTGCGTGTAGGCGATCAGCAGGTGGGTGAGCGCCTCGTCGAGGTCGCGCGCCGGTCCGAGCTCGAGGAACTCCGAGCCGTCGCGCAGCAGCTTCGCGTAGTCGGGAAGGTTGTAGCGCGGCCGGTACGGCGCGTTGCCCTCGTAGAGGTCACAGATCACGCGCTTGTCCAGCGCATCCGCGCAGGCCGCGGAGACCGGCGGCGGGTCGAGGGCACTCTCCGCGAGCCCGGCCAGCCGGTGCATTCGCTGGTGGTAGGTCAGGACGGGGTCGTCGATGGTGTCGCGCGCCTGTCGGCGCAGCTCCGCGAGCTCCATAAGGCCAGCGTGGATCGCTTCCTGGCCGGTAGGCAGGGCCGGAGGTCCTGTCTCGCCGCAGCCCCAGGTCCCCTTCGTCCGGCTGCGCTCGCCGCCGACGGGAGGCGTGATGCGAGCGCGCGATGTGACTCGTTGGAGTGACTGGATGAAGGTCGCGGCGGAAGCACGTACTCCGGTAGACGCGTCGCAGCGCGCTGTCGTCTTGGGTGTCCGTGGTCCCGAGTCGTAGCGTTCCGAGCATGGATGCACTCAATCTGGCAGAGCTCATCAGACTCGAGCAGCGGGGATGGGATGCGCTCAGCCGCTCGGCGGGCGGTGACTTCTACGGTCAGTTGATGACGCCGGACGCGCTGATGGTCCTGGTCAACGGCATGGTCCTGGACCGTGACACGATCGAGAAGTCGCTCAACGAGTCGCCGCCGTGGGAGTCCTACGCACTCATCGAGGAACGACTGGTGGAGGTCGGCAGCGACGCCGCAGCGCTTGTCTACAAGGCCCATGCGTCACGCGACGGACAGACGGAACCATTCGTCGCACTGATGTCCAGCGTCTACCGGTTGATCGATGGTGAGCCGCGCCTCACGCTCTACCAGCAGACGACCATCACCCACTGAGCCGCTCAGGTCCGGGAGCGTCTTCGCGCGGCCCGCGACGTCGGGATCCTCAGCCGTCGGGCGGGCGCTCGAGGAACGCCTGGCGGCCCTCGGAGTACCGCTGCCGGATCGCGGGAGCCGGGTCCGCGTCGTACGTCGTCACACCGGGCAGCTCCCACCGCGGCGGCTCGGCCGAGCCGGCCAGTGCCCAGGCCGCCTGCCGTGCCGCCCCGTCCGCAACCGCGTCGACGTCCGGCGGCACCAGCACCTGGTGGCCGAGGATGGCGGGTGCGATCCGGCGTACCGCCTCGGACCGGGCGCCGCCTCCGACGAGGAGGATCCGACGGATCGGCACCCCGGCGTCGCGGAGTGCGTCGAGGGCGTCGGCGAGCCCGCAGAGGACGCCTTCGACGCCGGCTCGCGCCAGGTGGGCGGGGGTGGAGGTCGCGAGCGTCATCCCGTGCAGGGCGCCGGACGCGCGCGGGAGGTTCGGGGTGCGCTCGCCCTCGAGGTAAGGCACCAGCACCAGGCCGTCGGCCCCCGCCGGAGCTGACAGGGCGAGGTCGGAGAGCCGCTCGTGGTCGACGCCGAGGATGCCCGCGACGGCGTCGAACACCCGGGCAGCGTTGAGCGTGGCGATCAGGGGCAGGTAGCGGCCGGTGGCATCGGCGAAGCCCGCGATCGTCCCGGTGACGTCTGCAGTGGGGATCGGCGAGACGGCGCAGGCGACGCCGGACGTGCCGATGCTGAGCACGACGTCGCCCTCCTCGGCCTGCAGGCCGAGCGCCGCTGCCATGTTGTCCCCGGTGCCGGCGGCGACCAGCGCGCCGGGCGCGATCGTGGTGGCCGCCGCCGCCGACCCGCTCGGCGCCAGCACCGTCGGGAGCACGGCGTCGTGACCGAGGCCGAGCTCGAGCAGATCGCGGCGGTAGTCACCAGCGGCCGGGTCGAACCACCCGGTGCCGCTGGCGTCGCCGCGGTCGGTCGTCAGGGACGCGAGCCCGGCCGCACCGGTGATCCGCCAGGTCAGCCAGTCGTGCGGCAGGCAGACGGCCGCGGTCCGGGCCGCGTGCCCGGGCTCGTGCTCGGCCACCCAGCGGGCCTTCGTGACCGTGAAAGAGGCGACCGGCACCGAGCCGACCGCCTTGGCCCATGCCTCCGGGCCGCCGAGCTCGTCGATCAGCGCCTGCGCCTGCGGCGCCGAGCGGTTGTCGTTCCACAGCAGCGCGGGCCGGACGACCTCGCCGGTGTCGGTGAGGGAGACGTACCCGTGCTGCTGCCCGCCGACCGCGAGCGCGGCGACGTCGTCGAGGCCGCCGGCGGCAGCGGCCGCGTCGTGCAGCGCGGCCTCCCACGCCGCCGGGTCGACCTCGGTGCCCGCAGGGTGTGCGGCGCGGCCGCTCCGCACCAGGCTGCCGTCCTCGGCGTCCCGGACCACGACCGTGCAGGACTGGGTCGAGGTGTCGACCCCGGCGACGAGCGGCATGCCGTCAGCGGGCGCCGAGGAGGTGCTCGACCGCGAGCTGCTCCAGGCGGATCGCGCCGACGCTCCGGGCGCCGGAGGTGTCGGCGTCGAAGTCCTCGTACGCCGACCGGTCGGCGAGCAGCGCGCGCCAGTCCTCGCCCTTGCCGAGGGTCGATGTGGCCAGTGCGGGCACCTGTGCGGTCTCGAGCGCCGCGACGACTTCCGGATCGGCCCGGAAGGCCGCGGCCCGCTCCTTGAGCAGCAAGTAGGTGCGCATGTTCGCGGCCGCACTGTCCCAGACGCCGTCGATGGCCTCGGTGCGCAGTGGCTTGTAGTCGAAGTGTCGCGGTCCGTCGTACCCGGCGGTCTCGAGGAGGTCGACGAGGAAGAAGGCGTTGAGCACGTCGCCGTGCCCGAAGATCAGGTCCTGGTCGAACTTGATGCCACGCTGGCCGTTGAGGTCGATGTGGAACAGCTTCCCGGCCCACAGGGCCTGCGCGATGCTGTGCACGAAGTTCAGGCCGGCCATCTGCTCGTGCCCGACCTCGGGGTTCACGCCGACCCGGTCGGAGTGCTCGAGGGACTCGATGAAGGCGAGCGCGTTGCCGACCGTCGGGAGCAGGATGTCGCCGCGGGGCTCGTTGGGCTTCGGCTCGAGTGCGAAGCGGATGTCGTAGCCCTGGTCGATGCAGTACTGCGCGAGGGTGTCGATCGCCTCACGGTAGCGGTCCAGGGCGGCCCGGACGTCCTTCATGCCCTCGGTCTCCGAACCCTCGCGGCCGCCCCAGAAGACGTACGTCGACGCGCCGAGCTCGGCGGCAAGGTCGAGGTTGCGCATCACCTTGCGGAGGGCGAAGCGCCGCACGCCGCGGTCGTTCGCGGTGAACGCACCCTCCTTGAACACCGGGTGGGTGAAGAGGTTCGTGGTCATCATCGGGACCACGATCCCGGTCTCGTCGAGAGCCTTGCGGAAGTCGGTGATCAGCCGCTCGCGCTCGCTGTCGTCGCTGCCGAAGGGGATCAGGTCGTCGTCGTGGAAGGACACGCCCCAGGCGCCGAGCTCGGCCAGCCGGTGCACCGACTCGACGGGGTCGAGGGCCGGACGGGTGGCCTCACCGAACGGGTCGCGGGCCTGCCAGCCGACGGTCCACAGACCGAAGCTGAAGTGGTCTGCGGGAGTGGGGGTGAGGGTGTCTGCCACGGGATCCTCCGCTGTCCGGATGAGTTCGTCTAGGTGTTGGACGAACTGCGCACTCGTAACGTACGCTGCCCGTCGTGGGCGGTCAAGGGTCTTCCCTCCTGCGCCAGGCGAACACCCGTCTGGTCGTCGCCGAGCTGCGCCGTGGCGGCCCGACCACTCGGCCAGAGCTCGCCCGCGCGACCGGGCTGGCGAAGCAGACCGTGTCGGTGATCGTCGCGGATCTGGTCGCCGACGGCGTCGCCCGCGAGATCGGCTTCGGCATCCCGGCTCGCATCGGTGGGCGTCCCGCGGTCCTCGTCGAGTACGCCGCCGACCGCGCGTTCGTCGCCGGCCTCGAGCTCGGCGTGGGCCGGATCCGCGTCATGGTCGCCGACGCCCTCGGCAACACGGTCGTCGTCCGCGACGTGCCCGGTCAGAGCCGGACGACCAGCCGCGGAGCGGCGCAGGTCCTGGGCGAGGTCGTCGGGCTCCTCGTCGAGGCGATGAGCGCGCTCGGCGGCGTCGAGCGGCTCCGTGCCGTCGGCGTGAGCGTCACCGGCCTGGTCCAGCCGCTCACGGGCACCTGCCTGCTCGCACCCAACCTCGGCTGGCGCGACGTCGCGGTCAGCCGACTCGTCCAGCGGGGTCTGGCGGCGGCCGGGGCCGAGGTCCCGGTGATCGTGCGCGGAGCGGCACAGTCGTCCCTGATCGCCGAGCACCGCGAGGGCGTCGCCCGGGGTGAGCCGAACGTGGTGCTGCTCTTCGAGGACGAAGGTGTCGGTGCCGCGGTCGTCGAGGACGGCCACCTCGTCGAAGGGATCGACGGCAGTGCCGGAGAGCTCGGGCACTGCGCCTGGCCGGGCGGAGAGGACCGCTGCGGCTGCGGTCGCCGCGGCTGCGTCGAGACCCTGACCTCGGGACCGGCCGTCAGGCGGCGCTTCGAGGCGGCGACCGGGCGGAAGCTGTCGCGACGGCCGGGCGTGCCGACGTACGCACTGCTCGCCGAGCACGGCGAGGACCCAGGCGTCATCGAGGCTTCGGAGGAGGCGGGCCGGGTGCTCGGGACCGCGGCGTCGTGGCTGACCGCGATCGTCGCGCCGGGGCTCGTCGTCCTCTCCGGGTCCCTCACCGCGGCACCGCCGGGCCTCCGCGCCGCGATGACCTCGACACTGCGCGAGCGTGCCCTGCACGGATCACCGGCGAAGGTGGTGGCCGGCCAGCTCGGTGCGGACGCCGCCCTGCGGGGAGTCGTGCTGCTCGCCCTCGACGCGGCCCGGGCGACCTCAGCCCACTGAGGGCGGGCGACCTGATCGGCCGCTCAGCTCCTCGGCGTGCGTCGTGGTGGCCACGTCGGAACGATCTTCTCGACCGTGATCCCCGGGTCCGCCAGCAGCGTCGGCTCCGCCACGAGCCGGCGGATCAACTCGGCGCTCTTGGCGAAGTAGAAGCCGTCACTCGCACGCTCGTCGAGCGTGTAGACCAGGTTGACGCACGTCCGCGCGACGACCGTGCCGTCCTCGGCGACCACCGGCTCGCGGGCGATGCGCCCGAGGGCGACGAACGTGCTCGCGCTGCCGACCTCGTACAGGTGGTGGAACGGCGGGTCGATGCCGATCGAGCCCGCGTTGACGACGTAGACGCTGGTGTACAGCGGGATCGCGTCCATCAGGAAACGCGGCAGCACGTTGTGGTAGTCGAGCGTCCGGATGCCCTTGGCGACCAGCTCGAGCGCAGGGCGTGGCCATGAGGCGAGCACGTCGATCAGCTTGTCGTCCGATCCCTGCTCGCCCGCGCGCTCCCGGCGCACGGCCCGGTCGGCGAGACGGCGGACGTCGTCGACGGTCTCGTCACCGGTCAGGACCAGGCGCACCTCCGACTCGGCGCCCTCGTCGGTCAGTGACTCCTTCACGATGAACGACACGCTGATCTGGTCGTGGGCGTAGGTGCGCCGGCCGGCGACGAAGCGGTTCGTCTCGGGCCGGAGCCGCAGAGTCCGTGCGAGCGCGGTCAGGAACACGTGGAAGAACGTGATCCGCTCGTCGTCGGGGCGTTCGGCGTTGACGTCGTCGAGCCAGGTCAGCACGTCCTCGACCTCGATGCGCTGCGGGTAGTAGACGATCGACTCGGCCCGGGTGCGCATCAGGTAGGGCACGATCCGCCGCAGTGCCGGGATGTCGACGACGTAGCTGCCGTCCGGTCGGTTCCTCACCTCACCAGCGTGCGGGCGCGCGAAGTCGTCGTGGAGTGCCGAACGACCCGGAACCAGCGGACCTCCGGCTCAGGCCCGCGCGTCGATCCGGTCGACGATCTCCCGCGCGATCGCGAACGACGCCGTCGCCCCGGGAGACGGCGCGTTCCGCACGTGCGTGACCCGGCCGCTGCCGGTCAGCACGAAGTCGTCGACCAGGGTGCCGTCGCGGTCGACCGCCTGGGCGCGGACGCCGGCGAACGACGTCCCGTCGAGGTCCGCGACCGTCAGGGAGGGCACGTACTCGGCGGCCGCTTGGACGAAGGCGCGCCTGCTGGCCGCCGTACGCAGCTCGGCGACGCCGGTGCGCCAGTGTCGTCTCGCCACCCGCCACGTCCCCGGCCAGGCGAGCGACTCCCACGCGTCACGTGCCCGGACCCGCCCGAGCCCGTAGCCGTCGCGTGCCGGCACCAGCAGCGCGGTCGGCCCGAGCGAGACCGAGCCGTCGACGTGCCGGGTGACGTGCACGCCGAGGAAGGGCAGTGCCGGGTCCGGCACCGGGTAGACCAGCCCGCGGATGCGTGCCGCCGCGGCCGGAGCGAGGCGCAGGTAGCCGCCGCGGAACGGCACGATCCGCGGGTCCGCCCCGGCTCCCGAGGCCCGGGCGAGCCGATCGGACCAGAGGCCGGCACACGCGACCACCTCGTCTGCGTGGACGGCCCCGTCCCCCAGCACGACCGAGCATCCGGCCGGTTCCTCGTGCACCGACCGCACCGGGGCCCCGAAGAGGAACGTGACTCCCTGACGCTCGAGGTCGTCCCGCAGCGAACGGGCCACGGCCGCGAAGTCGACGATCCCGGTGTTCGGCGCGTGCAGGGCGGCGGCACCGGTGGCCGCCGGCTCGATCTCGGCGATCCCGGCCGCGGAGACCCGCCTCAGGCCGGGTACGCCGTTCGCGCGACCGCGCTCCTCGAGCTCGTCGAGCCGGCCGAGCTCACCCTCGTGCCGCGCGATGACCAGCTTGCCGCAGCGTTCGTGCGGGATCGCGTGCTCCTCGCAGTACTCGTACATCAGCTGCGACCCTTCGAGGCAGAGTCGCGCCTTCAGGGACCCCGGGGCGTAGTAGATGCCGCCGTGGACGACGCCGGAGTTGTGTCCGGTCTGGTGGGCGGCGACGTCGGGCTCCTGCTCGATCACGGCGAGGTCGGCGCCGGGTCGGCGCAGCAGCAGCTCCCGGGCGACGGTCAGGCCGAGGATGCCGGCGCCGACCACCACGACGTCGTGCCGGACCATTCGGCCAGACTAACGGCGGGTCACCTCGGCCGGCGGGCGTGGCGCCTCGACGGGCGCCGGCTCGGGACGGTCCGCGAGGAAGCCCAGCCACCTGGGCAGCCACCAGGTGCGGTCACCGAGGACGGACAGCACCGAGGGCAGCAGCACCGCCCTGACGACGGTGGCATCCAGCAGGATCGCGACCGCGAGCCCCACGCCGAGCTGCTTGAACGTGGTCATCGACAGCGTCGCGAACACCGCGAACACCGCGACCATGATCGCGGCCGCACTCGTGACCACGCCCGCGGAGATGCCGATGCCGTGGGCTACCGCTTCCCGGGTCGGCAGGCCGCTGTCGTGCGCCTCCCGGATCCGCGACACCACGAAGACCTGGTAGTCCATCGAGAGACCGAAGAGGATCACGAACGAGAACAGTGGGATCCACGACTCGATCGCTCCGACGCCGTGCGCCCCGACGAGGCTCGCACCCCAGCCGTGCTGGAAGACCGCGACCATCACGCCGAAGGCTGCGGCCATCGACAGCACGTTGAGCACCACCGACACGGCCGCGATCGTCACCGACCGGAACGCGAGCAGCATCAGCAGGAAGGCGAGCACCAGCACGAAGACGACGACCGGCACGATCGCGCGCTCCAGCTGGGCGTTGAAGTCCCGGGAGAACGCCAGGTTGCCCGCGACGTACGCCTCGGTGCCCGGCATCCGCCCGAAGGTCGCCGGGATCACGTCGTGGCGCAGGGCCTCGAGGGCACGCACCGAGGTGGCGTCCGACCCGTCGCCGGCGAGCGCGACCTTGACCTGGATCACGCCGACGCCCTCGTGGACCGACACCAGGATCGGGTCGTGGACCAGGCCGGTGGCGAGTGCGCGTTCCTTGAAGTCCGCGACGGTCGCGGTCATGGCCGCACCGCCCACGTCGGGTCCGCGGACGATGATCTCCGCCGGGCCGGGTCCGCCGGGGAAGGCGGCGGCGATGCGCTGGTAGCTCCGCATGATGCTGGTGTTCGTGGGCAGCTGCTTGTCCAGGCTCAGCTTCTCGGTGTGGATGCCGATGACGGGCGCGGCGAGTGCGAGCAGTACCACGACCGCGGCGGTCGCGGAGAGGCCCGGCCGCCGGAGCACGCGATCGAGGATGAATCCCCAGACCCGGCTGCCGCTGCTGGGTCGCCGCATCCGGGCGAGCCCGGGCATCCGGCCGGCGTCGACTCGGTCGCCGAGCATCGACAACAGGGCGGGCAGCACGGTCACGGAGCCGACGACGGCGACGAGCACCACCAGGATCGCGGCGGTCCCGAAGCCCTCGAAGAGCAGCATCCCGGACAGGTACATGCCCGACATCGCGAGGACGACGGTGACCCCGGAGACCAGCACCGATCGTCCCGAGGTCGCCGCGGCGATCTGCAGCGCGGTCCGCGGGTCGCGGCCGCGGGCGCGTTCCTCGCGTTCGCGGCGCAGGTAGAACATGCAGTAGTCGACGCCGACCGCGAGGCCGACGAGCAGCATCACCGAGCTCGTCGAGGTGTCCAGGTGCATCCGGTGGCTGATCAGCGCGAGCAGCCCGTTCGCGGCCAGGAACGACGTCAGCGCGAGGCCGACCGGGAGCACGGCGGCGACGAACGCACCGAACGCCACCAGCAGGATTCCCAGCGCCAGGGGCACCGCGGTCCACTCGGCCCGCTGGAAGTCCTTGCCGATGGTGTCGTCGAACCACTGGTTGGCCGAGCCCTCACCGAACTCGTCGACACGTACGCCGGGATGCGCGGCCCGTGTGGCCGCGGCGGCGTCCTCGAGCGGCTGCACCCGGTCACCGGCCGTCATCGCGTCGCCGGTCATCGCGACCCGCACCAGGACCGACCGGCCGTCGCGGGACACCAGCCCACTCGCGTAGGGGTCGCTGACCCCGGTGACCAGGTCCGTGCGGTCGAGCCTGACCAGCAGGTCGGACACGGCCGCCCGGGTCGTTGCCGAGGTCGCCGGCTCCGCGCCGGTGAGGAGGAACATCTCCTCGGCAGGGACCTTCAGCCCGGCGTCGTCGAGGATCTGCAGCGCCTTCGCCGAGCCGCCGGCCGCGTACTCGTCCTCGGTCATGTGTCGCTGCCCGGCGGCCGACCCCAGCGCGACCGCGAGTGCCACGAAGAGCACCCAGCCCACCACCGCGGTCACCCGGTGCCGCACGCTCCAGCCGCCCATCGTGGCGGCGATGTTCCGACCTGGGGTCATGACGACGCACCCTCCCGGCACGGGCCACCCGTGCCCTGGGTCCATCCTTCGACGAGCCGGCCTCGTCCGGCAGAGCCGAACGTCCCCAGCCGGTCGCTCTGTTCGGGACCTTCGGCACTGGTCGGCGAGCACCAGCCGAGCGACGGTGCCGGAGACCGATCTGTGGGTGCGGAAGGAGTCACGTCAGCGTGTGGGTGATCGACCGACGGTCCGTGCTCCCGTGACGGGCATCAGCCTCGACCCGGCGAGCAAGCGTCGCCTGGAGGAGCTGGACCGCGACGAGGCGATGCGGCTCCTCCGCGAGGTCGGCTACGGCCGGGTGGTGTTCACCCTGGCCGCGCTGCCGGCGATCCGGCCGGTCAACCACGTCCTCGACGACGGCGAGATCGTGATCCGGACGGGTCGGCTGGCGGGGCTGAGCACGGCGCTCGCCGCCAACACCGACCTGGGCCTGCCCGACCTGGTCGTGGCCTACGAGGCCGACCTCCTCGATCCGGTCACGCGGCTCGGCTGGAGCGTCGTGGTCACGGGTGTCGCCACCGAGGTCACCGATCCCGACCGGTTGCTCAGGATCGACAGCCGCCTGCACCCGTGGGTCGAGTCCGTGAAGGACACCACGCTCGCGATCCGGCCCGAGATCGTGACCGGCATGAGGCTCCGCGCGGACTGATCGCCGTCGTGGGTCCCGAGCCCGGGTCCTCAGCCGGCGACAACCGGCTCCGGGGCGACCCGGCGGGTGACCTCGCCGAGGCCCTCGGCCAGGGCGTTGCGCTGCTCGGGGGTCAGCACGTCGATCACGAGCTCGCGCACCAGGGCGAGATGGTCGGGCGCGGCTCGCGCGAGCAGCTTCCTGCCCGCAGGGGTGAGCACGGCGTACACCGCGCGCTCGTCGCTGGTGCACGAGCGTCGGCGTACCAGCCCGGCCTTCTCCAGCTGGGAGATCTGGTAGGTCAGGCCGCTCTTGGAGTTCAGGACCGAGCCGGCGAGCTCGGTCATCCGCATCTCGTGGTCGCACCGCTCGGAGAGCTGCGCGAGGATGCCGTACTGCAGGTGCGAGATCCCGACCGACTCCTTGAGCTGCTGGTCCAGCCGCCGGTCGACGAGCGCGGCAGCAGAGACGAAGGCGCGCCATGCGCGCATCTCCTCGTCGTCCAGCCACCGCGGCTCGCTCACGGAACCAGCGTAACAAAAGTCTTGTTCAAATTCGAACGATCCGCTACGGTTCCTCAGACGTTCGAATTTGAACCACCTCGACTTTCTCAGGAGACCGATGAGCACGACGATCCATGGCCTCGCCCAGGTCACCCGGCTGACGCCCGCCCACGTCGAGGTGCCCGGCCGGGCCACCGAGCGCACGCGGGTGCGCATCCCGCTCCGCTTCGGTGACGGGTACGCCGTCACGGCGGAAGCGGTCACGTTCCACGGTCTCGCCGACGGCGAGGAGCACCTGGCGCTCGTGCTCGGCGACCCCCGACCGGGCGAGGTCCCGCTGGTGCGGATGCACTCGGAGTGCCTGACCGGCGACGTGTTCGGGTCGGCACGGTGCGACTGCGGGCCGCAGCTGCGCGAGGCCGTGGAGCGGATCGCCGCGACCGGCGGCGTGCTCCTCTACCTGCGCCAGGAGGGTCGGGGGATCGGCCTGTACAACAAGCTCGACGCCTACGCCCTGCAGGACCGCGGTCTCGACACCTACCAGGCGAACACCGCCCTGGGGTTCGCCGAGGACGCCCGGGACTACACCGCGGCTGCGCAGATGCTCGAGGCGCTCGGCTTCGACGAGATCGACCTGCTCAGCAACAACCCCGACAAGGCGCGTCAGCTCCGCGACCTCGGGGTCAACGTGCGGCGCTCGGACGCCACCGGCGTCTTCGCCACCGACAACAACCTGCGCTACCTGCACGCGAAGGTCGAGCACACCCAGCACTCCATCGACCTCGCCGGGCTGGTCGGCTGACGTGCGCGCAGTCGTGATCCCCGGCTTCGGGGCCGACCCCGAGCTCGCGGAGCTTCCGGTGCCCGAGCCCGGACCCGCCGGCATCCTCGTGCGCGTCCACGCCGCGGGCATGAACCCCTTCGACTGGAAGGTGGCCGAGGGAGCGCTCAAGGGCGTCGTGGAGCACAGGTTCCCGGTCGTGGTCGGCTCCGACGGCGCGGGCGTCGTCGAGGAGGTCGGTGCGGACGTCGCGAACTTCCGGCCCGGCGACCGGGTCTACGGCCAGTTCATGAAGGTCGCGCTCGGCGTCGGCTCGTACGCCGAGCACACCGTCGCTCCGGCCGACGGCAAGCTCGCGCTGATCCCGGAAGGCCTCTCCTTCGTGGTGGCAGCGGCGCTGCCCACGGCCAGCGTCACGGCGTACCAGGCGATCCAGGAGGCGCACCTCGAGCCCGGCAGCACGATCCTCGTCAATGGCGCTTCGGGAGGCGTGGGCCAGTCGGCCGTCCAGTTCGCAGCCGGCCTCGGTGCACGGGTGCTGGCGACGTCGCCGCCGGAGCTCACCGGTCTCCTTCGCGAGCTCGGCGCGGCCGAGGTCGTCGACTTCACCCGGGGCCCGACCGCCGAGCAGGTGCTGGCGGCCCACCCCGACGGCGTCGATGCCGTGCTCGACCTGGTCAGCAAGGCGGGGGAGGCCGGGCCGCTGGTCGATCTGCTCCGACCCGGCGGGGTGGCGATCAGCACCAACGGGGCGCTCGACCCGGAGGCGATGGCGGCTCGCGAGCTCCGCGGGGTCAACTTCTTCAGCAACGTGACGCCCGAGGCGCTCGAGGAGATCGCCCAGCTCGCGGCGAGCGGCCGGCTGCGCGTGAGGATCGACGCCGAGGTCCCCCTGGCGGAGGCGCCGGCAGCGATCGCCCGCGCTCGGGCCGGTCACGCCCGGGGCAAGACGGTCGTGGTGATCGACGGTCTCGGCTGATCGCTCGCTTCACTCGTTGCTCGACCCCGGAGGACTGAGAGGGAGACCGCCACCTGGTTGCTGCTCGACGGCGCGACGTTCGTGGCCGCCGCCAGGTTCGGATGGCCCTGAGCCGGCTCGAAACCTAGCCCAACCAGCGCGCGCACTCCTCGACGATCGCGTCGACGCTCTGGTCGACGTCGATGGTCACCCCGTCCTCGTCGGGTGCGAGTGGCTCGAGGGTCGCGAACTGCGAGCTGAGCAGTGAGGACGGCATGTAGTGGCCGGCCCGGCTGGCCTGACGGCGCCTGATCACCTCCGGGGTGCCCTCGAGCAGCAGGAACACCGCGCTGTGCTCGTGGTGCCGCAGCTGGTCGCGGTACTTCCTCTTCAGGGCCGAGCAGCTCATCACCCCGCCATCGGGATGCTCTGCCAGCCACCCGCCGATGACTTCGAGCCACGGGTACCGGTCGTGGTCGTCGAGCGCGTGACCGGCGGTCATCTTCGCGACGTTCGCAGCCGGGTGGAAGTCGTCGGCGTCGGCGAACGGCACCCGGAGCCGCTGCGCGAGGGCCGCACCGACTGTCGACTTGCCCGACCCGGACACGCCCATCACGACCACCGGTCTGTGTGTCATCGGCTCATGTTTACCCCGCGAGCGGGCACCTGACGCGCGAGCCCCGGAAGAAAGGCATGTCCATGATCGTCTCGGGTCCGCCGTTCGGCGCCGACGCACCTCCACTGAGCGACGCGGGCGATGCCCAGCTCCTGATCGCCGCGGTCCTCGCGATCGCCGCGGTCGTCGTCCTGATCGTGTGGGCGAAGTTCCACCCGTTCATCGCCCTGATGCTCGGTACGGCGGTGCTCGGCGCCGTCGCCTGGGTTCCGCCCCTCGACGTCCTGGGGGCCTTCGTCGACGGCCTCGGGTCGACGTTCGGCACCGTCGGGCTGCTGATCGCCCTCGGGGCCATGCTCGGCAAGCTCCTGGCCGACTCGGGCGGCGCCAACGCGATCGTCGACCGGATCGTGAGCCGGGTCGGTCCCGAGCGGCTCCCGTGGGCGATGGCGCTGGTCGCCGGGATCGTCGGCCTGCCGATGTTCTTCGAGATCGGCGTCGTGATCCTGGTGCCGATCATCATCCTGGTCGCCCTGCGCACCGAGGTGCGGTTGATGCTGGTCGGGATCCCCGCGCTTGCCGGCCTTTCGGTCCTCCACGGCCTGGTGCCGCCGCACCCCGGCCCGGTGACCGCGATCGGCCTCCTCCACGCCGACCTCGGACGCACCCTCATCTTCGGCCTGATCGTCGCCGTCCCGACGCTGATCCTGTCCGGACCCCTGCTCGCTCGTTACCTCGATCGCCTGGTCCCGGTGCACGCCGATGCCTCGGCAGCGGGCGGGGTGACCGGGGACCTGGCAAGACGTTCGGCAGGACAGTCGGGCGGGGTGGGCGAGACCGCCGACGAGAGCGAACAAGCCGCCGAGCGCGGAGGGGTCGGGCCCTCGCGCCGTCCGCCGTTCGCCGCTGCGGTGCTGACGATGGTGCTCCCGGTGTTCCTGATGCTGCTGAAGGCGATCGCCGACCTCACCGCCGACGAAGGCACGCACCTGCGCGACGCGCTCGACTTCGTCGGCGACCCGACGATTGCGCTGCTGGTCGGGGTGCTTGTGGCGATGTTCACCCTCGGCGCGGTGTCGGGGATGCCGCGCGATCGGGTGCAGGAGTCGCTGGGCTCGGGGCTCCCCGGGGTCGCCTCGATCATGCTGATCGTGGCCGCCGGAGGCGGCTTCAAGACCGTGCTCTCCGACTCGGGCGTCGCAGACGTCATCGCCAACGCCGCGAAGGATTCCAACCTGTCGGTGCTGTTCCTCGGCTGGCTGGTCGCCGTCGGCGTCCGCCTCGCGACCGGGTCTGCCACCGTGGCCACGGTGACCACCGCCGGCATCGTCGGCGGGCTCGCATCCGATCTCGGCGGCAACGAGCTGTCCCTGCTCGTGCTTGCGATCGGGTCCGGCTCGCTGTTCTTCAGCCACGTCAACGATGCCGGCTTCTGGCTCGTGAAGGAGTACTTCGGCCTCACCGTCGTGCAGACCCTGAAGTCGTGGTCGGTGATGGAGACCGTGATCTCCGTGCTCGGCCTGGTCTTCGTCCTGGTCCTGAACGCCTTCGTCTAGCGACCCGTCCTGGTGACCGGGCCCGACCTCACGCGGCGGGCTCTCCGGGCCGCTGCTGGGGCGTCGAGGGAGCGCTGGTGCCCGAGGCCGGCGCAGAGGCCGGCGTGGTGACGGGTGCGGTGACCGGTGTGGTGACCGGTGTGGTCCGCGGCTCTGCCGGCAGCGCCTTGCGCGGGGAGTCCTTCGGCGGCTCCATGGCCGACGCGGCCGGCGCCCTGCCGACGCCGGAGCTCAGTCGCTGCGGGCGCCACTCCTGCCGGTACGACGGGTGGTCGACCCAGTCGAGGGCGAGCACACGCAGGGTGTAGCAGGGCCACTCGATCGCGTACTCGTCGTACTGGCCGCACGTCGAGCAGGCGTGTGCCTTCACCATCCGCTCCGGGTCGGCGCGGCGGTCTACACCGGCGCCGACGTCGCGGTGTGCGGCGATGATCAACCGCTTGGCCACGCAGGTGGAAAGCACTCGCCACGGGTTCCAGCGGCCGAGGTGGGCGCCGTCGGCGTCCTCGGCGTCGTCCCAGTTGTGGTCGGTGGCGTGGGCGTCGATGGCAGCCTGCGCAAGCGTCTCCTCCTCGAGGATCCGCTCGAGGAGGAAGTCCCTCAATGTGCCCATTCTTCCGCCTGTCGACGTCATGTCGGTTTGATGCTTTTTGTCAAGGGTTCACCGACAATGTCTAGTAACCGGTCTAGTTCAGGACTCACGACACTGGCGCGAATCCAGTCAAAGCAGGTACACCAGACTTGCCAAAGTGTTACTTATCATTGGTAAATGCTCGTCCAATCGGGATGTAGCTGACCCTGGGGAGGGATTCAGATGCGTGTAATCAAGCTTTTGACCGTGGCCGTGACGATGGGGGCTTCGCTCCTGGTCGGTGTCGCAGTGACTGCTCCGGCGACCGGATCGGTGACTGCAACCCGCTGGTGCTGCTGACCCCTACGTCACCGGCACCGAACGCAACGTTCGCTGTCCTGTTCTCTGATGGGCTCGCACCATCGCCTCGTGCATCGAGACGCGTGGCGTGAGACCGGTGGACGCGGCAGCGCGTCGATACGCGTCCAGAGCAGCGGCGGCTTCGCCGACGTCCTGGAGCAGTCCACCGAGCTCGAACCACAGTTCGGCGGCACGTCGGTCAGCGCCGACGCCACTGAGCAGCAAGATCGCTTCCTTGTAGCTCGCGCTCGCCTCGTCGGTGCGTTGCTGGCTGGCCGCGATCTGGCCCCGGAGGACCAGGGCCTCGGCGCCGGAGAGCGGCGACTGGTCCCGGGTGATCTGGTAGCTGGCAAAGGCGAGCTCGGCCGCTGTGTCCGGGTCGCCGAGAAGCAGCGTGGCGCGGGCGAGGGCCAGTTGGTTGTCGGCCTTGTCGAGGGTGCTCGCGCTCGACCACTCCAGCTCCCGAGCGGCGAGCTCCAGGGTCTCCTTGGCCTCCGCGGCAGCGGGCGGGTCCTGACGCAGCTGCATGTTGGCCAGCTCGGTGCGCAGTCGGGCCAGGTTGCGTGCGTCGCTGTCCTGCTCGAACAGCGCGATCGCCTTGCGTGCCATCGCGAGGGCTTCGCGCACCGATCCCTGTCGGGAGGCCATCACACTGGCGTTCCAGTACGCCGAGCCGCGGGCCGTCGCCGACTCGAGCTGCTCGGCCTTGGCGATCGTCTGCTTGCACAGGCGCACGGCGTGGCCGGTGTCGCCCCGCTCGAAGTAGGCCGCGGCGATCGTGAGGGTGAGCTGGAGCGCCTCGTTGAGGCCGGCCAGGCCCTGCTCCTCGATGGTCGTCGTGGCTCGCTCGCCCACGTCGATCGCCATGCCGAAGTCTCCGGACTCGCGGTAGCACCGGCTCAGGGCGATCAGGCCGCGGATCCAGTCCAGGTCACGCGGGGGCGCCTGGGTCAGCTGCTCGAGCGCCAGGATCGCCGCGTCGAGGTCGCCGATCGCCTCGAGGGCGAAAGCCTCCACGAATCGTGCCGGCCGCTCGATCTCGGTCAGGCCGGCGTCGGGGAGCGCGGCCAGGATCGCGCCGGCCCGGGTGAGCGCCTCGGCGCCGTTGCCCGAGGACAGCTCGAGCTCGGCGTAGTCCAGCTCGAGCTGCAGCTCGGCGCGGCGGTCACGGGTGACGCCGACGAGCAGCTCCTCCACGGTGGTGTCGAGCCGGGTTGCGAGCTGACCGAGCAGCTTGAGGTCCGGTCGCCGCTGGCCGGCCTCGATGCGCGAGATGTAGGCCGTCGACGCGTCGCCGCCGGCGACCTCGGTCTGGGTCAGGCCGGCAGCGACCCGTGCATTCCGCAGCCGACGGCCCAGAATTGCCGCGTCGATCGACTTGCTGAGCTCAGCGAGATTTGTGTCCATGTCGACGATTGTGCAGCACGACGCGAACCATTTGTCCAGTTTCTGTAAATCTGTGTCCTGTCGGGCATTGCCAGTGGCTAGACCACTCTTGACAGAATTGACCAGCCAAGCGTTGACTGCGCAAACCGGACATCTGCGGACAAGCCAATCTGCCGGCTTGCCGCAGGCACGGGGCACCGAAGGACGTGCGCGAGGTGCGCGCGTGGGGATGCTCAGCGAGGCCCCGTGTCCGGGGTGACCGCAAAGCCGGGGCGGCGCCCCCGAGCATCAGCTCGGCAGGCGCTCCCCGGTGCCGGTGGAGAAGACGTGCACGTGCTCCGGCTTCGGTGCGAACTCGACGGTGTCGCCCTTCGACGGAGGGGTGCGGCCGTCGACGCGTGCGATCACGTGGTGCTCGTTGCCGCCGAACTCTGCGACGCCGTACACGTAGGCGTCGGCCCCGAGCGACTCCACGAGGTTGATCACGGTGCGCAGGCCCTGGCCGTTGCCGACCAGCTGCATGTCCTCGGGGCGGACGCCGAGCGTGACGGCGTCGCCGGACTGATGGGCCTGGCCCGCCGCCTCTCGCCGCAGCGGGACGTGCGCGTTGCCGAACGTCATCTCGTTGCCCTGGACGCCGACCTCGAGGAGGTTCATCGCCGGGGAGCCGATGAACCCCGCGACGAAGACGTTGGCGGGGTTGTCGTAGATGAACGACGGGGTGTCGACCTGCTGGAGCAGGCCGTCCTTGAGGACCGCCACCCGGTCGCCCATCGTCATCGCCTCGACCTGGTCGTGCGTGACGTACACCGTGGTGACACCCAGCCGCCGCTGCAGCGCGGCGATCTGGCTGCGGGTCTGCACCCGCAGCTTGGCGTCGAGGTTCGAGAGCGGCTCGTCCATCAAGAACACCTGCGGCTGGCGGACGATCGCGCGACCCATGGCGACGCGCTGACGCTGGCCACCCGAGAGCGCCTTCGGCTTCCTCTCCAGGAAGTCCTCGAGGTCGAGGATCTTCGCGGCATCGATGACCCGGGTGCGGATCTCGTCCTTGTGCACGCCGGCGATCTTCAGCGCGAACCCCATGTTGTCGGCCACCGACATGTGGGGGTAGAGCGCGTAGTTCTGGAACACCATCGCGACGTCGCGGTCCTTGGGCGGCACGTCGGTGACGTTGCGATCGCCGATCCACACCGAGCCGCCGTCGACGTCCTCGAGTCCCGCGAGCATCCGCAGCGAGGTCGACTTCCCACAGCCCGAGGGGCCGACCAGGACGAGGAACTCCCCGTCGGCGATCTCGAGGTTGAGGTTGTCGACGGCGGGGCGTTCGGAGCCCGGGAAGAGTCTGGTGGCGTTGTCGAACCTGACCGTTGTCATGACTTTTCTCCTCCACCGGCAGGAACGTGCCGGACGATCCGTAGTAAGGGAGTCGGTGCCTGGACTGTAGCGGTGATCGACGTCACAGCGGAATGCGCACACATCGGGTATTTGAGCGTTACTAACCCGTGACCTAGGTTTCCGCAACGTTTCATGGACAGCACTCGGGACCACGCGCTTGTATCGAGTCATCGGCATCCGCGACCCCGCAGCACCCGAACGCGGTCGAGCCGAGACCAGCAAGACCAAGCAAGGGAGCCAAGGGATGCGACCACAGAACACCCGAAGAAGCGTTGCCACTCTCGCGGTGGTGGCGAGCGCCGGACTGTTGCTCGCCGGATGCGGCGGCGGCGGCAGCGGCGACAACGGCAACAACGTCAGCGGCAAGTCGCCCGGGGAGGGCAAGGCCGAGTGCGCCCAGCTGACGCAGTACGGAGACCTCACCGGCAAGAAGGTGCACGTCTACACGTCGATCGTGGCGCCCGAGGACGCACCCCAGAAGGACTCCTACAAGCTCTTCACGACCTGCACGGGCGCGACGGTCCAGTACGAAGGGTCCAAGGAGTTCGAGGCCCAGCTCGTCGTCCGTGTCAAGAGCGGCAACCCGCCGGACATCGCCTACGTGCCGCAGCCCGGTCTGCTGGCCACGCTGGTCAAGGACACCGGCAAGGTCGTCGAGGCGCCCCAGCCGGTCTCTGACAACGTGGACAAGTGGTTCGGCGAGGACTGGAAGGCCTACGGCACCGTCGACGGCAAGTTCTACGCAGCTCCGCTCGGTGCGAACGTGAAGTCGTTCGTGTGGTACTCGCCGAAGATGTTCACCGACAACGGCTGGACGATCCCGCAGACCTGGGACGACATGCTCAAGATCAGCGACGAGGCGGCGGCCAAGGGCATCAAGCCGTGGTGTGCCGGCATCGGCTCGGGCGACGCGACCGGCTGGCCGGCCACCGACTGGCTCGAGGACGTCATGCTCCGTGACAACGGCGCCGACGTCTACGACCAGTGGGTCAACCACGAGATCCCGTTCAACGACCCGAAGGTCGCCAGCGCGCTCGATCGCGTCGGCGGCATCCTCAAGAACCCGAAGTACGTCAACGGCGGGTTCGGTGACGTGAAGTCGATCGCGACGACGACCTTCCAGGACGGCGGCCTGCCGATCCTCAAGGGCAAGTGCGTCTTCCACCGTCAGGCGAGCTTCTACGCTGCGAACTGGCCGAAGGGCACCGACGTGTCGGAGAACGGCGATGTCTTCGCCTTCTACCTGCCGGTGACCAACCAGGACAACGGCAAGCCCGTCCTCGGTGGTGGCGAGTTCGTCGCCGCGTTCAACGACAGGCCTGAGGTGCAGGCGTTCCAGACCTACCTCTCCAGCGACATCTGGGCCAACGAGAAGGCCAAGAACACGCCACTGGGCGGTTGGGTGAGCGCCAACAAGGGTCTCGACCCGAACAACCTCGTCAGCCCGATCGACAAGTTGTCGGCAGAGACGCTGGCCGACCCGGATGCGGTCTTCCGCTTCGACGGCTCCGACCAGATGCCAGGCGCCGTCGGCGCGGGCAGCTTCTGGAAGGAGATGACCGCGTGGATCACCGGCGAGAGCACCGCGAAGGCTCTCGACAACATCGAGGCCTCCTGGCCCAGCAGTTGATGACTGGTAGCTGAGACCGTGACCCGGTTCGTGGGGGTGCGCCGATGGTGCGCCCCCACAACCGGTTCCGATCCGCGTCCCGGCGTACCGGGGACGCGGCCGAGCGGGAGGAGGTCGACTGGTGTCGACTGGTGAAAAGCTCGTCCAGATGACGGTCGCGGTGGCGCTGTTCCTCGCCGTGGTCGGCATCGTCCTGTTCCTGGCCGACCGGGTGAAGTCGCGACGCGGCGAGGTGCTGCAGACCACCGCCTTCGTGCTGCCGGCCGTGCTGATGGTGTGCTTCGGGCTGCTGTATCCGGCAGTCCGCACGGTCTGGGAGTCGTTCCGGGACGCGAATTCGACCCACTTCGTGGGCTGGCACAACTACCACCACATCTTCACCGACCACGACGAGCTCATCGTGCTGCGCAACACCGCACTGTGGGTGATCGTGACACCGGTGGCGGCCACCGTGATCGGGCTGGTGTACGCCGTCCTGGTCGACCGGGCCCGGATGGAGAAGTTCGCCAAGGCGCTGATCTTCCTGCCGATGGCGATCTCGCTCGTGGGCGCGTCGCTGATCTGGAAGTTCATCTACGACTACCGGGCCACCGAGAACACCCAGATCGGCCTGGCCAACCAGTTCTTGAAGTGGCTCGGGTTCGACACCTACCGGTTCCTGCTCACCGAGCCGTGGAACACCTTCTTCCTCATCGTGATCATGATCTGGGTCCAGGCCGGCTTCGCGATGACCGTGCTCTCGGCCTCGATCAAGTCGATCCCCGACGACGTCGTCGAGGCGGCGCGCCTCGACGGGGTGTCGGGATACCGGATGTTCCGGTTCATCACCGTCCCGATGATCAGACCGTCGTTGATCGTCGTCCTCACCACGATCAGCATCACCACGCTGAAGGTCTTCGACATAGTCCGGACCGCCACCGGCGGCAACTTCGGCACCAGCGTGCTCGCCTACGACTTCTACGTGCAGAGCTTCCGGTCCTTCGACAGCGGTCTCGGCGCTGCACTGGCGGTGCTGCTGTTCGTGCTGGTGACACCGATCGTCGTCTACAACATCCGTCAGATGCGAAGGCTGGAGGCCCGATGACCACCCCCACGGAGCGCTCCACGGCGCTCGCGATCCGCAGGGGACGCCGATGACCACCACGACCCCGGAAATCCCAGTCACCGGTGGGGCTCCGATTCCGCGCGCCGCCACGGCACACAAGGCCCTGACCAACAAGTGGGCGTCGCTGGCGGCCGTGGTCATCGCGATCATCTGGACGGTCCCGACGGTCGGGCTCCTGATCTCGTCGTTCCGGCCGCAGGAGGATGTGCAGGGCAACGGCTGGTGGAACTTCTTCACCAACCCGTCGGTCACCCTGGACAACTATCGGGCGGTGCTGCACGGCAGCGACACCGACCTGGCGACGTACTTCGTGAACTCACTGGTGATCACGGTCCCGTCGGTGCTCATCCCGATCTCGATCGCCACGATGGCGGCCTACGCGTTCGCCTGGATGAAGTTCCCCGGGCGCGACCTGCTGTTCGTCGGGGTCTTCGCGCTCCAGATCGTGCCGATCCAGGTCACGATGATCCCGCTGCTCAGCATCTACGCGAACCCGCCGAGCTATCCCGGCTGGGTGCCACAGTCGTTCGTCGACTTCGCCGCGTTCGACCATGCGGGCCACATCTGGCCGAGGCTGGCCGGTGGCGACGCGCCCGGCGGCGGCTTCTACACGATCTGGCTGTCGCACTCGATCTTCGCGCTGCCTCTGGCGATCTACCTCCTGCACAACTTCATGAAGGAGATCCCGGCCGAGCTGATCGAGGCGGCGCGCGTCGACGGCGCCGGCCACGTGCGCATCTTCAGCCGGATCATGCTGCCGCTGATGATGCCGGCGATCGCCGCGTTCGGGATCTTCCAGTTCCTCTGGGTCTGGAACGACCTGCTCGTCGCACTGGTCTTCGGCGGCGGCAGCCTGGACATATCGCCACTGACCGTGCGACTGGCGGAGCTGTCGGGCACGAGAGGACAGGACTGGCACCTGCTCGCCGCCGGTGCGTTCGTCTCGCTGGTCGTGCCTCTGGTCGTGTTCCTCGCCGGGCAGCGCTACTTCGTCCGCGGGCTCCTGTCCGGAAGCGTCAAGGGATAGCTCTGCCCGCTGCTTGTAAAGCGGCGTTATGGCGTGTTCACACGCGTCAGGACGGCTCGCTGGAGCAAGAGCGCCGCAGGAGTTGCGGGCTCGTCCGTCACGCCCGCGACGACGACCGGACCAGGTCGGCGTACCAGTGGTACGACGACTTCGGCGTGCGCACCAGGGTCTCCCGGTCGACGTGCACGATCCCGAAGAGCTTGGTGTAGCCCGCGGCCCACTCGAAGTTGTCCATCAGCGTCCACAGCACGTAGCCGCGGACGTCGGCGCCGCGCTCGCGGGCGCGGCGGACCGCAGCGACGTGGTCGCGCAGGTAGCCGATCCGGTCCTGGTCGTCGACCGAGCCGTCCTCGTTGCGGGCGGTGTCGGGGAAGGCGGCGCCGTTCTCGGTCACCATCAGCGGCAGGCCGGTGCGGGACGCGGTCGACACGAGCAGCTCCTCGAGGCCGTCGGGCTCGACCTCCCAGCCGATGTCGGTGAACGGCGGCCGCGGGGTGAAGCGGAAGGCCGCGACGCCGGGGAACTCCTCGACTCCGGCGTCACCGCCGGTCGCTGCGGCTGCGTCGCCGTCCACGGGAAGGTCGACGCGGGCCGGGGTGTAGTAGTTCACGCCGAGCCAGTCGGCCGATCCGCGGACCAGGTCGAGGTCGCCGTCCTTGACCAGCTCGGGCTCCCCGAGGATCGGCGCCACCCGGATCGTGCCCGCGTCGTACGCACCGTCGACCAGTGGACCGAGCCAGACCCGGTTGCGGATCGCGTCGACGCCGTCGGCGACCTCAGCCGCCTCCGGGCGGTCGGGCCACACCGGTGTCAGGTTGAGCACGATGCCGACGGCGTCGGCACCGGCCTCGTGCAGGCGGGCAGAGGCCAGCCCGTGGCCCAGCAGGAGGTGGTGGGTCGCGGCGTGTGTCCGGTCTCCCTCGGTGCGGCCGGGCGCGTGCCGGCCGGACCCGTAGCCGACGTACGCCGCGCACCACGGCTCGTTGTGGGTCGCCCACAGGTGCACCCGGTCGCCCAGGTGCTCGTGCACCGCGGCGGCGTAGTCGGCGAACCGCTCCGCGGTGTCCCGGTCGAGCCAGCCGCCTGCGTCCTCCAGCGGTTGCGGCAGGTCCCAGTGGTAGAGGGTGGCAGTGGGCGTCACGTCGCGGGCGAGCAGCGCGTCGACGAGGCGGTCGTAGTAGGCCAGCCCGCGAGGCTCGACGGGACCCGAGCCGGTCGGCTGCACGCGCGGCCAGGCGATCGAGAACCGGTAGTAGTCGACCCCGAGCCCGGCGATCAGGTCGGCGTCCTCGCCGACCCGGTGGTAGGAGTCGCAGGCCACCGAGCCGTCGCTGCCGTCGACCACGGCGCCGGGGCGCTGTGCGAACGTGTCCCAGATCGAGACGCCGCGGCCGTCCTCGGTGGCGGCGCCCTCGACCTGGTAGGCGGCGGTGGCGACCCCCCAGGCCAGACGGGTCGGATCGGGGAGATGGGCTGTCATGGACCTCACGCTATCGGTGGGTCGATTCGGGCCGTAAGGCTCTAACCCCAGATCTGAGGAGTGCGGAGGCTGGAAACATGACGCAGCGACTCGACGGCGCGCGCGGCACGGGCTTCGCCGCGCGCGCGCTCCACGTGTGCAAGACCTACGGCACCGGGGACACCAGCGTGGCCGCCCTGTGCGACGTCGACCTCGAGCTCCCGCGTGGCGAGTTCACCGCGATCATGGGGCCGTCCGGGTCGGGCAAGTCCACGCTGATGCACTGCCTCGCCGGGCTGGACACGTTGACCGACGGGCAGGTCTTCATCGGCGAGACCGACCTCGCCACCTTGTCGGACCGCGAGCGCACGATCCTGCGTCGCGACCGGCTCGGCTTCGTCTTCCAGTCCTTCAACCTGCTGCCGACGCTGACCGCGGAGGAGAACATCACCCTGCCCGCCGACCTCGCCGGCCGGACTCCCGACCGGGCGTGGTTCGACACCGTGGTCACCGAGCTGAGGCTCGGCGACCGGCTGCGGCACCGGCCCAGCGAGCTCTCGGGAGGACAGCAGCAGCGGGTCGCGATCGGCCGTGCGCTGATCTCGCGTCCCGACGTCGTCTTCGCCGACGAGCCGACCGGCGCCCTGGACTCCAGGGCGAGCACCGAGCTGCTCCGCTTCCTGCGCTCGGTCGTCGACGACCTCGGCCAGACGGTGGTGATGGTGACCCACGACCCGGGTGCGGCGGCGTACGCCGACCGGGTGGTGTTCCTCGTCGACGGGGCCATCGTCCAGGAGCTCAGCGACCCGAGCCGGGACCGTGTGCTGGACATCATGGGGCGACTCGGAAGCTGACATGGCCATGCTCAAGGTGTCACTGCGCAACCTGCTGGTGAACAAGCTGCGGCTGTTCCTGACCGTCGCCGCGGTCACGGTCGGGGTCTCCTTCGTGTCCGGGACCTTCGTGCTCTCCGACACGATGGGCAAGGCCTTCGACGAGCTGTACGCCGGCCTCACCTCCGGCACCGACGTGGTCGTGCACGCGAAGACGGCCTACGAGGTGGACGTGACGACCGGGGCGACGCCACGCCCGCTCGACGAGAGCATCGTCGGCGTCGTCAGCAAGGTCCCGGGGGTCGAGCTCGCGCGCGGGGGCGTCTCGGGGTTCGCCCTCATCGTCGACAAGACGGGAAAGCCGATCCAGCCCGGCGGCGCCCCCACGATCGCCGCCAGTGTCGGCGACCCGCGACTGGCCGGCGCGTTCAGCTACCGGCAGGGGCACGCGCCCGCAGGCAGGAACGAGGTTGCGATCGACGCTGGCACCGCGAAGAAGGCGGGCTTCCACCTCGGCGACCGGGTGGACGTGATCTACCAGGGCGGACGCGAGACGTTCACGATGGTGGGCGTCGTCGGGTTCGGCAAGACCGACAGCCTGCTCGGGGCCACGCTCGCGGCGTTCGACCTGAAGACCGCGCAAACCATCGTCGGCAAGCCGGGCAAGGTCGACGAGGTCGACGTGAAGGCAGTCGACGGCGTCACGCCCGCCGAGCTCCGCGACGCCATCGCGGATGCGCTGCCTGCCGGCGTCGAGGCAGTGACCGGCCAGCAGGTCGCGGCCGACGGTTCGGCCTCGGTGCGCGACGCGACAGGCATCTTCACCACGGTGCTGCTGGTGTTCGCAGGCGTCTCGCTGCTGGTCGGGTCCTTTGTCATCTGGAACACCTTCAACGTCCTCGTGGCCCAGCGTCGCCGCGAGGTGGCGCTGCTCCGCGCGGTCGGGGCAACGCGGCGGCAGGTGCTCCGCGGAGTGCTCGCCGAGGCCCTCGTCATCGGCGCGGTCTCCGGCGCCGTCGGGCTGTTCGCCGGGGTGGGCCTGGCGGCCGGCATCCGGTCGCTGCTCAAGCTGATCGGTGCCGAGATCCCCACGACGTCACCGGCCATCGAGACCCGCACCGTGGTCGCAGCGTTCGCTGTCGGCCTCCTCGTGACGGTCGCCGCGGCGCTGGCTCCGGCCTGGTCGGCGACGCGGGTGTCGCCCATGGAGGCCCTGCGCGACGTCGTCCCGGCGTCGGTGGGCATCGGCAGGCTGCGCCGCGGGCTCGGCGTCGTACTGGTCCTCGGGGGTGGTGCCGGCCTCGCTGCCTGCGTGTACGCCGCCAACGCGCCGTGGTGGACCGCACTCTCGACGCTGGCGGCGTTCGTGGGCCTGGTCGCCATCGGACCCGTGCTCGCCCAGGGCGTGGCGCGGCTGGCCGACCATGGCCGTCGCGGTGGCGGGTGGCGGATGGCGGCTCGCAACATCTCGCGCAGCTCGCGCCGCGCGGCCGCGACCGCGCTGGCCCTGACGATCGGCCTCACGGTCGTGGTGGCCGTCGCGGTGGCGGCGGCGTCCATGCGCGCCTCGGTGTCCGAGGCGGTGTCCGGCGGCAACAGGTCCGACCTGATCCTGCAGCCGGCCGGTGTCGGCAGCGGGATCAGCCCGGCGGCGGTGGCTCCCTTGCGCGAGCGGTCCGACATCACCGACGTGGTCGAGCTGCGGGAGACGACGGTGCACGTGAACGGCCACGACTCGACGGTCCTCGGCGTCGACACGGCAGGTCTCGATCGGGTGCTCGACCTCGGCGTCCAGAGTGGCAGCGTGGCTGATCTCGGACCGGGCACGATGCTGGTCGACGAGAAGACCGCCGCCGTCCTCGGTGTCGGCGTCGGCGACCCGGTCACCGTGACGTTTCCGGAGACCGGGAAGAAGACCCTGAGGGTCGCCGGCACGATCAGCAGGAACGCCATGATCGACGCGACCTACCTGATGTCGATGGACGACTTCACGCCCAACGTGACCTCGCAGCTCGACGTGGCGGTGCTGCTGAAGCGATCGACCGGCACCGGCGCCGCTGCCACCGAGAAGGCGGTCGAGGCGGCGCTGGCCGACTACCCGAACGTGACCGTGAGCAACCCGGACGAGCTGACCAGGGACGCCCAGCACTCCGTCGACCAGCTGCTCGGCCTGGTGACGGCACTGTTGCTGCTGGCGGTGATCGTCGCCGTCCTCGGCATCGTCAACACCCTCGTGCTCTCGATCGTCGAGCGCACCCGCGAGCTCGGCCTGCTGCGGGCCGTCGGTGGCACGCGGCGGCAGGTGCGGGCCGTCGTACGGCGTGAGTCGGTGCTGATGTCGCTCCTCGGCGCGCTCACCGGGGTCGCACTCGGCACCGGTGCGGGAGTCGCCCTGAGCCGGGCGCTCGAGGACCAGGGCATCTCGCAGGTGCGGGTGCCCGGCACCGCGCTGCTCCTCTACCTGGTCGTCGCGACCGCGGTCGGAGTGCTCGCGGCGATCGGCCCTGCCCGGCGGGCGGCCAAGGTCGACGTGCTCCAGGCCATCACCACCGAATGAGGTGTCGCCGAGGCGCACATCTGGCTACGCTCCGTCGAGGCAAGTAGGCCGCTGGACGGGAGCAGTCGGATGCGCACATGGGCCGAGTTCGTACTTCGGCATCGCCGCTGGGTGATGATCTTCTGGGTCGTGATGATGGTCGCGGGCGGCGTGACGTCCGGCACCACCAGTGACCGGCTGACCATCGACTTCTCGCTCCCCGGGCAGCCGGGCACCGAGGCGGCCGACAAGATCATCGCCGCGGTCCACAACGGCGGCAACACCACGCCGATGCTGGCGACGGTGACGATGCCGGCCGGTCAGACCGTGACGGGCAACGAGGACGCGATCGCCAAGACCTTCGACGCGGTCGGGGCCGGGGTCCCGAACGTGCGGGTGATCGACGAGGCGAACACCGGCGACAAGGCCTTCCGGACCGACGACGACCGCACGGCGTACGCGATGGTGTTCTACCCGTTCCCGCAGAGCCAGACCGCGAAGCCGCCGACCGAGCCGATCCGCAAGGCAGCGGAAGCAGCCGCACCCGACGGTGCCAGTGTCGGCGTCACGGGTGTCGACGCGCTGGCGCTGGGCGACGACCAGAGCGGTCCGGGGGTGCTCGCCGAGACCCTGCTCGGCGCCGGTGGCGCGTTGCTGGTGCTGCTGTTCGTCTTCGCCTCGCTGCTGGCGTTCCTGCCCCTGGTGGTCGCAGCGGTCTCGATCCTGTCGACCTTCCTGATGCTGCTCCCGCTCACCTACCTCACCGACGTCTCGTTCATCGTGCAGTTCCTGGTCGCGCTGGTCGGGCTGGGCGTCGCGATCGACTACTCGCTGCTCCTGGTGACCCGGTGGCGCGAGGAGCGCGACCACGGCAAGGACAACCACGACGCGGTCGTCGCGGCGATGGAGACCGCGGGCGGCGCCGTCTTCTTCAGCGGGCTCACCGTGGCGATCGGTCTGCTCGCCCTGATCGTGCTCCCGGTCCCGTTCATGCGGAGCATCGGCATGGGTGGTGCGCTGATCCCGTTCGCCAGCGTGCTGGTCACGCTCTCCCTGACCCCGGCGATCCTCGGCGGCATCGGCCCCCGGGTCGACTGGCCGAAGATCCGGCACGAGCACGAGGCCAGTCGCGGCTGGACCAGCTGGGCGCGGCTCGTCGTACGACACCGCTGGATCGCGGCGGGCGCAGCGTTCGTGCTCCTCGGCGTGCTGTTCGGGGCATTCCTCGGCATCAAGATCGGTGCTCCGTCGTCGGACTCGCTGGCCAAGTCCGGCCCCGCCGTGACCGCGTTGCACACCCTCGAGGACGGCGGCGTCTCCACCGGCGTGCTCACGCCCATCGAGGTCCTCGTCAAGAAGGACCACGCAGCCGACGTCGCCCAGGAGCTCGGCAAGGTCGACGGAGTCGACTCCGCGCTGGTGTCGACCGGGGCGTCGAGCTCGGCCGACGGGGAGACCGTCGTCGTGCTGGTCCCGCACCAGGAGACCGTGAACTCCACGAGCGTCGAGGTCGTCAAGCGCGTGAAGGACGCGGCCGACGGCATGCCCGGCGTCCTCGGCGTCGCGGGCCTGGGCACCGCCCAGGTCGACTTCCTGCACGCGGTCTACGGCAACTTCCCGCTGATGCTGAGCATCATCGCGCTGCTGACCTTCGTGCTGCTGGTCCGCGCCTTCCGCTCGCTGCTGCTGCCCTTCAAGGCGGTGATCTTGAACCTGGTGTCGATGACCGCCGTCTACGGCGCCATGGTGATCTTCTGGCAGCAGGGCCACGGCTCCGACGCACTCTTCGGCATCCCGCAGACCGGCGCGGTCACCTTCTGGATCCCGTTGATGGTGTTCGCGTTCCTGTTCGGGCTCTCGATGGACTACGAGGTCTTCATCCTGTCCCGGGTCCGCGAGGAGTACGACGAGGGCTACTCGACCAACGAGGCGGTCATCGAGGGGATCGGGCGCACCGGCCGGCTGGTGACCAGTGCAGCGCTGATCCTGTTCCTCG
Source organism: uncultured Actinomycetota bacterium (assembly GCA_963805425.1). Taxonomy (GTDB): domain Bacteria; phylum Actinomycetota; class Actinomycetes; order Propionibacteriales; family Nocardioidaceae; genus Marmoricola. The sequence continues at coordinate 75,392 of CAWDUF010000017.1, forward strand.
CCTTCGCCGCGCTCGCAACCGGACCGGGCACGGACCTGAAGGTGATGGCGACGGCCCTCGGCTTCGGCATCCTGCTCGACGCGACGATCGTGCGCTCGCTGCTGGTGCCGTCGCTGGTGTCGCTGTTCGGCCAGTGGAACTGGTACCTCCCGGACTGGGTGGCCCGGCTGCTGCGGGTCCAGGTCTCGCACCCGCACAGCGAGGAGCCGGACGCCGAGCCCGAGCTCGTCGGCGCGGACTGAGCGCTCCGGGCCTGCCGGGACGCAGGTCACCCGCCTTGGGTCCTACGGCCCTTATCCGCCCATCTCACCGCGACCTAGCCTCCCAAGGGAGGGCGCCGCGAGGAGGGGCTGATGTTCGCTGTACGGATCCATGGCCGAGGGGGCCAGGGCGCGGTGACGGCTGCGGAGATGCTCTCGGTGGCCGCGTTCGACGAGGGCCGGCACGCGCAGGCGTTCCCGACCTTCGGCTCCGAGCGCACCGGCGCGCCGGTCGTGTCCTTCTGCCGGATCGACGACCGGCCGATCCGGCTGCGCGAGCCGATCTCGCACCCGGACGCGCTCATCGTCCAGGACCCGACGCTCCTCCACCAGGTCGACCTCTTCGCCGGACTGAAGCCCGAGGGCTACCTCCTGGTGAACACCTCGCGCACGCTCGCCGAGCTGGGGCTGGCCGAGCTCGCCGACACCCTCGACGTACGACGGGTCGCGACCGTGCCGGCCACCGAGCTGGCCCGCGAGCACCTTGGTCGGCCGCTTCCGAACGCCGCCCTGCTCGGCGGCTTCGCCGCCCTGACCGGGCAGGTCGGGCTCGCCGCGGTCCGCAAGGCCATTCTCGAGCGGTTCGGCGGGACCGTCGGCGAGGGCAACGCCCGGGCGGCAGAAGCGGCCTTCGACCTGGTCGTGAGCGAACAGAGGCTGGCCGATG
>CAWDUF010000018.1:0-16266 GCA_963805425.1 uncultured Actinomycetota bacterium
GCGGGGCCGAGCTGTTCCACCGAGGCCGTCGATGGGTGGACGCGCCGGTCAGCACGGCGTGATCTCGAGGACCACGGATCACGACGCGTGCAGGATCCGCCAGGCGTAGGCGCCGGTGCTGCTGCGTTGTCCGACCACGAGCGCCGTCAGCGCTCCGCGGAACGGGAAGCCGGCGGCAGGCTCGCCGCAGCGGACGAGCTCGCTGAGGTGCTGCCGTGGCATCGTCACGGTGAGCTTGCCCGACCCCGAGCAGACGATCTGGAAGAGCGCGCGACCCTTGACCTTCTCGGAAACCTCGTGGCCCTCGTCGTCAGCGCGGTCGTGGCCGGACGCGGCCGGCTGCGCGCTGTAGCCCTTCACGGGTGACTTCGACAACAGTCGAGCGCGTCGTCGGTGGCACGCCTCTGGGCATGCTCGTCGGGCACCGGCGGATCGTTTTTCGCGCCTGCGGTGCAGGCACCCGCCGTGAGCACCAAGGCGGCCGCGGCACCGATCGCCACGGCCCTGGCGTCTCGCATCGGCATCCTCCGGAGGTGTGCGACTCCCGGTGCACGATACTGCTCCTGGACAGAAGGGATGCCGACGTGGGCGAGCCCAGGGGCAGGTCGACCGCAATGTGGTCGTTGCGAGGCTTCCACCTGCGCATCGTCGTCGCGGTCACCGTCGTCACGACCGCGATCGTGACGGTCTCTTCCTTCCTGCTCTGGATCCTCGAGCGCGACCAGCAGGGCACCAACATCAACAGCTACGGCGACTCGCTGTGGTGGGCGATGGAGACGATCACCACGGTCGGCTACGGCGACCACCACCCCACGACGTTCGCCGGCCGATTGGTGGCCGGCGGCCTGATGGTCATCGGGGTCGCGCTGGTCGGCGTGATCACAGCGACCGTGGTGACCTGGTTCTTCTCCGAGCTCGACGTGCTGCGCGAGGTGCGGGAGATCGAAGCCGAGGAGGAGAAGGCCGGAGCCGTGCTCGTCGACATCCTCACCCAGCTGAGCAGGCTCAACGAGCGTCTGGACCGCCTCGAGTCGTCCCGTCACGAGAGCTGATCACGGCGCGCACGACGCCGAGCAGGAAGATCACCACGGCCACGATCAGCAGCCACTTCACCGCGGTGTGGGCCAGGCCAATCACGGCGAGCACGATGACGAGGGCGATCAGGCCCAGGAAGCCGGTCAACCGGGACATCACAGCCTCCTCCGCGGATGCCTCCAACCTAGACCCTGGGCGCCCGGGCGCGGTCGAGCCGCGCTCCTGAAAGGCGAGTCCCGGGCCGGCCTCGTGGCCGACCCGGGACTCGATGTGTTGTCGTGCGGTGCGTGCTACTTGAACGAGTGCTCGCCGACCCTCACCACCTGACCGGCCCCCGGCCCCGCGAGGCTGAAGGCCGTGGAGTAGAGGTGACCGTTGGCCAGGACCAGACCCGTGGGCATGGCCACCGCCGCGTGCTTGCGGTGGCCGTGCCGGATGCGGGTGATCTGCCCTGGCGGTCCGGCCGGCTGCTCGAAGAGCACCTGGGAGAAGTACACGGTGCCGTCCCAGCGCGCGGCGACTCCGGTCGGAGCCGTCATGTGCTTCCAGACGTGCTGCACCTTGCCGGTGTGAGCGTTCAGCTTGTAGATCCGTCCGGCACCGGGCGCCTCGGCCCCGAGGAAGCTGACGTAGACGCTGTTGCCGAGGACCTGGACGCCGGTCGCGACCGGGTCGCAGCCGGTGGTGCCTGGGTTGGCGTTGGCGTCGGGAGCCCGACATGCCGGCACGTTCTTGAACGTGTGCGGGGCGAAGAACGTCGAGACCTTGCCGGTGCGGGGGTTGACCTTCAGCACGTCGTTCGCGCCGCCGTCGGCGACGAACAGGCCGAACCGCGACCACGTCATCGCGAACGGGTTCGACAGCGCGTCCACCGGCTGGCCGTTGACGAACTGCACCTGGCCGTCCGGGTTGTGCTTGAGCTCGTAGTGCATCAGGTTGGCGATCACCTTGACATGTCTGCCGTGGTAGTCCATCCGGATGACGCGGCTCGGGCCGTACGACCCACCTGAGGGTGTGCCTTCCTCGTCGGGTCCGCCGATCACGGCGAACACCCGGTCCGGGCTGGCCGCGACGCCGGCGACGCCGGGCACTCCAGTGAGGATCGTGTGCGTCCGCCCGCTCTTGAACACGCGGGTGACCTTGCCGGATGCGTTCTCCGCGACCACGAATCCGCGGTGATGCCCTCTCGCCTTCTGCAGCCCGAACGGGATGTCCAGGCCTTGGGCGACGACGGTGACCTTGTCGCCGCTGTTGTTGGCCGCCGTCGACGTGGCGGGTGCGGCCACCAGTGCTACTGCCGTGCCGAGCGCTGCGAGTGAGACCGCTGCGGCTCTCCTCCGTGACACCATGTGCACTCCTTTGTGCTAGGGGTGGGACTTGACCTGTCCTAGCACACCGAGTGCCCCAGATGCTGCCCCAAAATGTAGGTTCCGTTTTGTCCGGGTCGCTGGTCTGGTGCGGTCGGCCGGTGGGTCTGACAGCGGTCAGTGGGAGTGGGGCTGGAAGCGATGCACCTGCTGCGGCCAGCCGCAGGCCACCGCGATCCTTCCCGCCCACAGTCGCGCGGCATCCTCGTCGGGGACGTCCACGACGGCGAAACCGCCGAGGTGCTCCTTGGTCTCGACGTACGGGCCGTCGGTGAACTCCGGCGTGCCGCTCGACGCGTCGACGCTGAACACCGGGACCCGGTCGTCGAGGCCGCCGGTGAAGATGAGAACGCCGGCTGCCTTCATGTCCGCGAGCAGGGGCCGCAGAGCAATCGACTTCTCGCGCAGCTCCTCGTCGGTGTGGTCGGGAACCCACTCCTCGTTGAAGGCGATCAGGTATTCGGGCATGGCTCGTCCTCGTGCTTCAGGCCCGCGAAGGCTGCGGCTTGAACCGACGGACCTCGTGGGGCCAGCCGCACGCCTCCGAGATCTTGCCCGCCCACATCTTCGCCGCGTCGTCGTCGGCCACGTCCACCAGGGCGAACCCGCCCAGGAACTCCTTGGTCTCGACGTACGGTCCGTCGGTGATGCTCACGGTGCCGCTGGTGGGGTCGGCGCTGTAGATCGGGCCGTCCTCCTCCTCCAGCCCGCCGGCGAACACGTACACGCCGGCAGCCTTCATCTCGTCGACGACGGCCATCGCGAGGGGTCCGCGGCTGCGGAACCACTCCTCGGTGTGGTCGCCCACCCACTGCTGGTTGAAGTAGATGAGGTACTCGGTCATCCCTGCTCCTCGCGTCATCGGCGGACCCGATGTCCGCCTCTACTTCTACTCCACGAACGAGGGTGGTCCGATACGACAGGGCGTCGGAGAATCTTGCTGGCACCGCCGTGCCGGTGTGCTCAGGACCACCTGGCCTCGTGATCGCGGATCAAGGATGCGACCGCTCCCGGGTCCTGGAGGTGCGGCTGATGGGCGAGCGCGGGCAGCGTCGTGACGGCTGCTTCGGGGAGAGCCGCCGACCACCTCGTTCGCATCCACCCCGGCACGAGGAGGTCGCGGCCGCCCCACACCAGGCTGACCCGTGAGGAGTCGACTCGTGCGACGTCTGGCATGCCCGGTCCCCGGTTTCGCGCCGCGAGCCCTGCCCGGAAGAACGGGAAACGCGCGACGGAGTCGAGGAGCACCGCGACGTCGGCCTGATCGATCTCCGGCGGGCTCGGCGACTGGTGGAACCACAGGCCGTTGAGGGTGCCGGAGCGGGTCGAGTACGGCCAGACCGGCCGGCTCAGCCGAAGGGCCGACAGGGCCGAGGTGAAGAGGGCTCCGTAGAACGCGACGCCTGCGCCGGCGACCCAGGGGGGCGCCAGTGCGACGACAGCCGTCGCGCGGCTGCGTCCGAGCAGCTCGATCCCGAGCACGCCGCCGAACGAGCTGCCGACGGCCGTCACGTCGTCCTGCCAGCCGGCGTCGTCGAGGACCGACTCGACGTGATCGGCGTGCTGGTCGAGCATGGCTGGCCCGTGCTCCAGTGGTGGTCCACCGGCACTCCCCGGCTGCGTCGTGGCAAGGACGTCGTGGTCGGCGGACATCAGGGCGATGAGCCTGCGGAACTCGACCCAGGTGTGGAAGCCGGAGTGCAGGAGCAACAGCCTCGGACCGCGCCCGGTGCGCACCACGTCGTACCCCATCGGAACAGCATGGGGGGTCGAGCCGGCGAATTTCGATCCGGGTGGACGTAGCGGGGAGTTTCCAGGTCGCGAATCAGGGCCGGAGGAGTGCGTCGACGAGGGTGTCGTCGAGCCAGGTACTGCCGGTGGTCGTCAGGAGACCTTCGGCGGGGTCCCGAGTTGCTGCACCTGCATCGGCCACCCGCACCCCACGGCGATCTTCGCGGCCCAGTGGCGCGCCTGCTCGTCGTCGGGGACGTCGACGACGGAGAAGCCGCCGAAGTGCTCCTTGGTCTCGGCGTACGGGCCGTCGGTGAACTTGGGCTTGCCGCCGTTCGGGTCGACGCTGAACACCGCGGACTTGTCGTCCAGGCCGCCGCCGAACACCCAGACGCCGGCTGCGATGGCCTCGTCGATCACGGGGTCGATGGACCTCGCACTGTCCAGGATCTGCTCTTCTGTCAGGTCCGGGACCCACTCGGCGTTGAAGCTGATCAGGTACTGGGGCATGGCTCCTCCTAGGTCAGGACGGCCCGTTGCAGCCATCCTTCACCTTCGCCACGAACGGGCACGGGCCGTTACGACATCTTCGGCACAGCGTTTCCGGTCAAACGATCATGCAGTCGGTACCTTGATCCCGGTCGCCGAGTGGCAGCGGTACCCGAACGGGTTCTTGATCAGGTACTGCTGGTGGTGGTCCTCGGCGTAGTAGTACTCCGGGGCCGGCTTGATCTCGGTGGTGATCTGGTCGTAGCCGCGCTTGGTCAGCTCGGGCTGGTAGCGCTCGGTGATCTGCTTGGCGACCTGCGCCTGCTCCTCGGAGAACGTGTAGATCGCCGACCGGTACTGGGTGCCGACGTCGTTGCCCTGGCGCATGCCCTGGGTCGGGTCGTGCACCTCGTAGAACGCGGCGACGAGCTCGGCGTAATCCACCTTGGCGGGGTCGTAGACGACCCGGACCGCCTCGGTGTGGCCGGTGCGGCCTGAGCAGACCTCTTCGTACGTCGGGTGGGGTGACGTGCCGCCGGCGTACCCGACCGAGGTCGACCACACGCCGGGGATCTGCCAGAAGACCTCCTCGGCGCCCCAGAAGCAGCCCAGCCCGAACAGCGCGACCTCGTAGCCCTCGGGCACCTCGTCGGTGACCAGCGGGGCATCCAGCACCCGATGCCTCTCGGCGAGCCCGAACGGGCGCTCCGGACGGCCGGGCAGGGCGTTCTCGGCGTCGACCACCTGGGTCTTGAACTTGTTGAACAGCATCTTTGCTCCTCGACTGCCGGTCTCACGTCCGGCACCTGGATCAACAGTGCCCGACACCTGCATGTTCCCCGAGCAGACGGCCTTACGAGAAGGTGACATCAGCCGTGGTGCGCGCTGCACCAGGTCTCACGGTCGGGCGAGGACGACGCCAGGAAGATCGGGACCATCTTGATCATCTGGGCCTGGGTGGCGGCGTACTCCTCGATCTCCCTCTGGACGATCTTGCGCAGCGCCGGCATGCCGCGGGTGGCGGCGAGGGCCTCGGCGTGCCGCCAGACCATCTCCCGCCAGCCGCGCATGATCGTGCTGACCACGAGCTCGTCGACCGGACCGACGTCGACCTTGTTGAACTTCGGGTCGAAGCGCGCGGCCTCCTCGTCGAAGACCGGGTGGTAGAGCTGGTCGAGCCGGTCGTTGTAGGCGTTGTGGTCGGGTTTGTGCGACGTGCCGTCGGGGGCGGTGAGCCCGACCTTCTCCAGCACGTAGGGGAAGTCGTTGTTGATGTGCGCGTTCATGTTCAGCATGAAGTCGCCGAGCCCGGACATCGCCTTGTCGTCGCTGGCCTGCAGCGCGATCCGCCAGGCGTGGGGTACGCCGCCGTGGTCGCCGGCGTTCCACCGGTCCATCGTGTCGAAGTACATGTGGGCGAAGACCGCGTCGATCTGGGTGAGCCAGCTCCGGTCGTGGAAGTAGCCGCTGTCCGCGGCGGCCTTCACGTTCTGGGTCACCCGGAGGTAGGCGAGCCCGAAGATCGCGTCGTGGTCGCACGCGGCCGCCTCCGGCGCCAGCCGATCCTCCATCTCCGCGATCACGTCGACGATGCACTGTGGGTCACCGCTCACGCAGATCGGCCCGGTGTAGGGCCGGTACGGCGATGGCAGTGCGGCCAGCAGTGCGATCACCGGGTCCTCGAGGGTCGGACTGAGCAGCTGCGAGAGCGCGTCGCCCGACCCGCCGACCGGCTCCGTGGCGGCCTGCGCCGGAGGCGCGGCCAGGGAGAGGGAGAGGACGGCGGTGAGACCGAGGGCCGCAGCCCTCATCGAGCGGCGCAGCTGCATGTGCTGACCAACGAGGGGATCGCCGTCGGGCTATCCGATACCAGAGTGATACCATGTGGACATGGCCATGACGTTGCGGATCGACGAGGAGCTCGAGCAGGCGCTCAGCGACCTGAGCGAGTCCGAAGGCTTGTCCCGACAGGAGATCGTCAAGAGGGCAGTGCTCGAGCGGCACGAGCGCTCGGGTCACCGAGCACGAGTCGCTGCATCCTCTGGTCGTGCCCGTGAGCACTGGGGCGAGGTGCTCGACCGGCTGGGATCGGTGTGAACGACGTCGAGTATCTCGACGTCGAGGACCTCGTGCAGCTGACGGCCGACCTCGGGGCAGGGCCCGTACGTGACATCGGACTGCTCGACTCGGCGTGTGCGCGTCCCCGCTCGAGCGTCTTCGGTGAGGACGCCTATCCGACCATCGAGCTCAAGGCCGCAGCGTTGCTTCACTCGATCTGCAGGAATCCTGCGTTGGTCGACGGCAACAAGAGACTGGCCTGGCTCGCGGCGGTGGTGTCTCTCGACCTCGACAACCGATGGATCACCATGAGCCATGACGACGCGTTCGACCTCGTCATGGCGGTCGCCGAAGGCACGATCGACGTACCGGAGATCGCCGCGCGGCTGACCCGACTGCCTGAGTAGGCTCGCGGGCGTGACCCAGGAATCCCGACAGGCTCGATCACCGGAGGCCGAGCACCGGCACAAGGCCGGGTTCGAGACGCGTGCGATCCACGCGGGCTACGAGCCGGACGAGGCGACCGGGGCGGTCATCCCGCCCATCTACGCCACCAGCACCTACAAGCAGGACGGCGTCGGCGGGCTGCGCGGCGGCTACGAGTACAGCCGCTCCGGCAACCCGACCCGCACCGCGCTCGAGGGCAACATCGCGGCACTGGAGGAGGGCGAGCGCGGCTTCGCGTTCGCCTCCGGCCTCGCCGCCGAGGACACCGTGCTGCGAGCCCTCACGACGCCCGGCGACCACCTGGTGATCCCGGACGACGCGTACGGCGGCACCTTCCGGCTCATCGACAAGGTCGCCCGGCCCTGGGGTCTCGACCACACCTCTGCGGCGGTCTCCGACCTCGACGCGATGCGCGGCGCCATCGAGCCCGGCAGGACGAAGCTCGTCTGGGTGGAGACGCCGACCAACCCGCTGCTGAACATCGGCGACATCGAGGAGCTCGCCGCGATCGCGCACGACGCCGGTGCTCTGCTCGTCGTCGACAACACCTTCGCGTCGCCGTACCTGCAGCAGCCGCTGACCCTCGGTGCCGACATCGTCGTGCACTCGACCACGAAGTACTGCGGCGGCCACTCCGACGTCGTCGGCGGCGCCCTGGTCGTCCGCGACCTCGAGATCGCGGAGCGCGTCGGCTTCCACCAGAACGCGATGGGTGCGGTCGCCGGGCCGTTCGACTCCTGGCTGGTGCTGCGGGGACTGCGGACCCTCGGCGTCCGGATGGACCGGCACTGCGACAACGCCGAGAAGGTGGTCGACTTCCTCGTCTCGCACCCACAGGTGTCCGAGGTGATCTATCCCGGGCTCGAGTCGCACCCTGGTCACCGGGTCGCGTCCAAGCAGATGAAGAGGTACGGCGGGATCGTCTCCTTCCGTGTGCAAGGCGGCGAGGAGCACGCGCTCGAGGTCTGCGGGAGAGCCGAGGTGTTCACGCTCGGGGAGTCGCTCGGCGGCGTCGAGTCGCTGATCGAGCACCCGGGCCGGATGACGCATGCGAGTGTCGCGGGCACAGACCTCGAGGTGCCGGGGGACCTCATCCGGCTCAGCGTCGGCATCGAGACGATCGAGGACCTGCTGGCCGATCTCGAGCGGAGCCTGGCGTGACCGACCCGGACGTTCGGTTCAGCCTCGCCAACGAGCGCACCCTGCTGGCCTATCAACGCACCGCGATCGGCCTGATCGCCGCGGCCGTCGCCGTCGCGCACTTCCTCGACAACGATGTGCTCGCCGTGATCATCGCGGCGGTCCTTCTCGTCAGCGGGGGCATCGCTGCGATCGGTGGCTACGTCCGGTACGTCGAGGCGGACCGCGCGATCCGCGAGGGTCGGCCACTGCCGAGCGGTCCGATCGCGCTGCTGCTCTCGGTCGGATTGACGGTGTGCCTGGTGCTCGCGGCGGCGTACGTCGTCGTCACGGCCACCTGATGGTGTCGGCGGACCTCGCCCTCTGCGTCGACTTCGGCTCGACCTTCACCAAGGCTGCGCTCGTCGACCTCGACGCAGGGGTGCTGCTCGGGACCACCCAGCACCGGACGACCGTCCCGGGTCCAACGGGGGAGGGCGATGTCCTGGACGGGTACGACGCCTGTCTGGCGGCACTCGAGGCAGGCACATCCGGGCGCGCGGGACGCCCCGACGCTCGCGTGCTCCTCGGCCGGTGGCGGCTTGAGGATCGCCGTGCTCGGCAACGAGGCGCTGGTGACGGCGGAGGCCGGCCGTCGGGTCGCGCTGTCGAGCGGCGGGAAGGTGGTGCTCGTTCTGGACGGTGGGCTCGACGCGGACAAGTTCGCCGCGTTGAAGGGGGCGCAGCCGGACGTCCTCCTCCTCGTCGGCGGTACCGACGGCGGCAACTCGGAGACGCTCGTGCGCGACGCCGACTTCCTGTCGCGTGCTCCCTGGACCGGGCCGGTCGTGGTCGCCGGCGACGTCGAGGCGCGATCGGCGGTCGAAGCCCGGTTCGAGATCTCCCAGACGCCGGTCGTCTTCGCCGACAACGTGGTGCCCGCGCATCGGGGTCCTCGCGCCCGAGTCGGCGCGCCGCGCGATCCGGGAGGTCTTCCTGGCCCACGTGATCGGCGGCAAGCACCTCAGTCGGCGTGCGGCCGGCTCAGGACAGCACTTCGGCGCGATGGTGCTCGGCGCGACCCCCGACGTCGTGCTCACCGGCGTCGAGCTGCTGGCTGCAGAGCTGGGAGCGACCGCTCCCGGCGCGGGTGTCGTGGTCGTCGACATCGGTGGCGCGACGACCGATGTGCACTCGGTCGTGGTGCTCGACCCCGAGGAGGCGGAGCTCTCCCGCGAGGTGGTCGCGACCACCCCGGTCACTCGCACCGTGGAGGGTGACCTCGGGATGCGGTGGAGCGCGGCGACGACGGGACAGGCGGCGGCGGAGGCGGGGCTCGACCTCCCCCTCGACGCGGTACGCCGAGCCGCCGACCCGGCGTACCTGCCCGACGAGCGAACGGCCGGGCCGGCGATGTGGCGATCGCCTCCGCGGCAGCGGTCGTGGCGATGCGGCGCCACGTCGGCCGGTCGCGCGTCGTTCTCTCTCCGGAGGGTCGCGTCGTCGAGCGCACCGGCAAGGACCTGCGCGCGGTCACGCTGCTGGTCGGGTCCGGAGGGGTGCTCCGCGCGAGCGACCCGGCGACGGCCGACCGGATCCTGGCGGCGGCCACCGGCCGCGACCCGGACGGCTGGCAGCTGCCCGAGCGCCCACGGATCGTCGTCGACCACGACTACGTGCTGGCCGCGGTCGGGCTGATCGCCCTCAGCGACCGAGGCAGCGACTCCGCGCGGGAGCGGGCGCGCCGACTGGTCTGCAATAGCCTGTCGCCGTGGCGATGAAACGGGGCCGGGGAGAGCGCTGGCGCGAGCGTCATGCCCGCGAGGAGGCCGAGCTCGACGCGGAAGCAGCTGCCCAGGAGGCCCAGCAGGACTCCGAGGATCGGCGGCGCGAGCGGCTGCTGCAGCAGCTCAGCCACCAGTGGGAGCAGGCCCGGGAGGCGCGTCGCCGCGAGGAGCCGGTGATCGAGACCGGGCCGTCGAACCTCTCCCGCGCCCAGGTGCCGTGGGCCTACGACCTGGCAGCCGCCTGGGCATGGCGGTTCATCGTGATCACCGTCGCGCTGCTGATGATCCTGTGGGCGCTGAAGTTCTTCGTGGTCGTCGTCTTCCCGGTCGTGATCGCGCTGTTCATCTCCGCGCTGACCGCTCCGCTGGTGTCCGTGATGGAGCGGTTCTACGTCCCACGCAAGCTCGCGGCGCTCATCGTCGTGATCGGCGGCCTCGCGATCGTCGCGCTGCTGCTGACCTTCGTCGGCCAGCAGGTGGCCTCGAGCATCGACGACCTCTCCGGCAAGGTGTCCGACGGTCTCGGCGAGATCCGCGACTGGCTGCAGAACGGCCCCCTGAACGCCAGCGACTCCCAGATCGACAGGTGGATCGAGGACTCGCAGAACTTCGTGCAGACCAAGGGCAAGGACCTCAGCACGCACGCCACCGCGCTCGGCACCGCGCTCGGCCACATCGTCGCCGGGTTCTTCATCATCTTGTTCTCGACGTACTTCTTCCTCGCCGACGGTCACCTGATCTGGGCCTGGGTGGTCCGGATCTTCCCGCGCGCCGCACGCTCCCGTGCCGACTCCTCGGGCCGGGTCGCGTGGGTGTCGTTGACGCAGTTCGTGCGGGCGACCGTCCTTGTCGCCGGCACCGACGCGCTCGGGATCATGATCGTGGCGTTCATCCTCAACGTGCCCCTGGTGAGCGCGATCGGCGTGCTGGTGTTCCTCGGCGCGTTCATCCCCCTCGTCGGAGCGTTCATGTCCGGGACGGTCGCGGTGCTGGTCGCGCTGGTCGCGCAGGGGCCGCTCGTCGCTCTCCTGATGCTCGGCGGAGTGGTGCTGGTCCAGCAGATCGAGGCGCACGTGCTGCAGCCGTTCCTGATGGGCCGGTTCGTCTCGGTGCACCCGCTCGGGGTGATCCTCGCGATCGCGACCGGCGTGATCGTCGCGGGCATCGTCGGCGCTCTGGTGGCCGTACCGCTGGCCGCGGCGCTGAACGCGGTCGTGCAGCACCTCGCCGCGTACACCGACCTGGGCGAGGCCGCCGAGGAAGCGGCTGCCGAGGACGCCGAGGCCGACCCGCCGCTCGCGGCCGGAGAGCGCCGCCGTCGAAGACGAAGGAGCGACCGAGTGGACGCCTCAGCGTGGCCGATGTCGAGGCCGCCGCCGAGCTGCTCCGCGGGATCGCGATCACACGGCCATGGAGGAGTCCCGGTGGCTCTCCTCCGCGGTCAGCGGTCCGGTCCTGCTGAAGTGCGAGAACCTCCAGCGCACCGGCTCCTTCAAGATCCGCGGCGCCTACGTACGGATGGCTCGGCTCTCCGAGGAGGAGCGCGCCCGTGGGGTCGTCGCTGCGTCGGCCGGCAACCACGCGCAGGGCGTCGCCCTCGCGGCGCAGATGCTCGGCATCAGGGCCACCGTGTTCATGCCCGAGGGAGCGCCGATCCCCAAGCTGAACGCGACCCGGGGGTACGGCGCCGAGGTCGTCTTCCACGGCGCGATCCTCGACGAGGCGCTCACCCACGCGATCGAGTACGCCGAGCAGACCGGCGCCGTGCTGATCCACCCGTTCGACCACGTGGACATCGTCGCCGGCCAGGGAACTGTCGGCCTGGAGATCCTCGAGCAGGCTCCGGAGGCCGCAAGCGTGCTGGTGCCGACCGGCGGCGGCGGACTGATCGCCGGCATCGCCCTCGCGATCAAGGCCCGTCGCCCCGACGTCCGGGTGATCGGCGTCCAGGCCGAGGGCGCGGCGTCGTACCCGGGCTCGCTGGAGGCGGGTGCACCGCTTGCCTTGAAGTCGATGAGCACGATGGCCGACGGCATCGCCGTCGCCTGTCCCGGCACGGTGCCCTTCGCTGCGATCGTCGCGCACGTCGACGAGATCATCACCGTCTCGGAGGAGTCGATCTCGCAGGCGCTGGTGCTGCTGCTCGAGCGGGCCAAGATGGTCGTCGAGCCGGCCGGTGCCGTCGGCGTCGCCGCGGTGCTCGACCACCCCGAGGCGTTCGCGACCCCGGCGGTCGTGGTGCTGTCCGGGGGCAACATCGACCCGCTGCTGCTCGGCAAGGTGATCCGGCACGGCATGGCCTCGGCCGGCCGCTACCTGAACATCCGGGTGAGGATCCCCGACCGGCCCGGTGGGCTCGCGCGGCTGCTCGTCGAGCTCGCCGAGCAGGGCGCGAACGTGCTCGAGGTCGTCCACGAGCGGACGTCGCGCTTCCTCAGCGTCGACGAGGTCGAGGTGCAGGTCCAGCTCGAGACGCGCGGGCCCGAACACGCGCAATCCGTGATCGCCCGGTTGCGCGAGGACGGCTACCAGGTCGACCAGGCGCCGTAGGTCTGCTCGGTGGTTGAGCTTGTCGAAACCAGGCGTCTCGACAGGCTCGACGTCCGGGAGGTCAGCCCTGGTACGGCACCGCGTCGACGATCTCGACCTCGAGGGTCTTGCCGTTGGGCGCGGCGTACTGGACCGTGTCGCCCTTCTGCTGCCGTTGATCGCCTCACCGAGGGGTGACTGCGGGGAGTACACCTCAGGTCGTCGTCGTCGCCCTTCATCTCGCGAGCGCCGAGCAGGAACTTCTCGTTCTCGTCGTCACCGACGAACCGGTAGGTCACGAGCATGCCCGGCTCGACGACCCCGTCGTCGGCCGGCGTCTCGCCGACCTGGGCGTTCTTGAGCATGTCCTCGAGCTGGGCGATCCGGCCGTCGATCTTGCCGAGCTCCTCGCGGGCGGCGTGGTAGCCGCCGTTCTCCTTGAGGTCGCCCTCGTCGCGCGCGTCGCTGACCTTCTCCACGACGGCTGCGCGCCGGGGCCACGCAGCTCCTCGAGCTCTTCCTGCAACTCGTCGTACTTGGCCTGCGTCAGCCAGACGGCGTCGCGCTCGTCAGCCTGCGTCATCAGAGAACACTCCTGTGTCAGTGGTGATCGGACGTCGGTCTCGGCTCTCGTTGAGCCCCCGCGGGATTCTCGACGCCGGGCGGAGAGAAGAGTCAAGCCTAGCAAGCGCCCGCGAGCAGGTGCTTTCAGTCCGTGCAGCGCACGACCTCGGCAGTCGTCCCGCCGCTCGTGCGGATCTGGATCCAGGACCCCTGGGCGCCGCGGAGCTCGTCGGTCGTCAGGTTGAGCTCGCCGACGACGGTGTGGTCCGACGCGGTCGCCCGGACCAGGCAGCTGCCGTCGGACCGGTCGTCGCCGAAGTGCGCGGAGATGCGCACCTGGACCTGGTGCTGCTGACGACCCGGTAGGCCGAGACGCTGGCGTCGAGCCCGTTGCCGTCGGTCGCCGACATGGCCCAGACCACCCAGGCGAGGAGCGCCAGAGCGAAGAGGGTGCCGAGCACGACGGGAGTCCGGCGACGCGGCGGAGTGCCGCCGTAACGCCGGGGCAGTCCCGGCTCGGCCGATATTTCCGTCGGGTCGGTCACGGCCTCGATCCTAGGATGGTCCCCATGTCTGCCCCCGGGCAGTCCGGCCTCCGGCTGATGCACGTGCATGCCCACCCCGACGACGAGTCGAGCAAGGGCGCTGCCACGACGGCGAAGTACGTCGCCGAGGGCGTCGACGTGCACGTCGTGACCTGCACCGGCGGCGAGCGCGGCTCGGTGCTCAACCCGAAGATGGACCGTCCCGACGTGCTCGCGAACATCACCGAGATCCGCCGCGAGGAGATGGAGCGCGCTCGAGAGATCCTCGGCGTCACCCAGGACTGGCTCGGCTTCGTCGACTCCGGCTGGCCCGAGGGCGACCCGCTGCCGCCGCTGCCCGAGGGCTGCTTCGGCCTGGTCCCGCTCGAGGAGGCGGCCGAGCCGCTGGTCCGGCTGATCCGCTCGTTCCGTCCGCACGTGATCACGACGTACGACGAGAAGGGCGGCTACCCGCACCCCGACCACATCAACTGCCACGAGATCTCGGTGGAGGCCTTCGAGGCGGCGGCCGACCCGAAGCGCTATCCCGGCGCCGGCGAGCCGTGGGAGGTCCTGAAGCTCTACTACCAGCACGGGTTCAACCGGCCGAAGGCGGTCGCGATGCACGAGGCGGCTCCGGCCCGGGCTCGAGTCGCTCTACGCCGAGCGCCTCGAGGAGTGGAAGCCCGACCCGGCCTAGGACGCTCGCATCACCACGCGGGTGCCGTGCGCGGAGTACTTCCCGGTCCGCGACCGGGCACTGCATCGCGCACGCCACCCAGATCGACCCGGACGGTTCTTGTTCCACGTGCCGCTGGAGGTCCAGCAGTAGGTCTGGCCGACCGAGGACTTCGAGCTCGTGACGTCGCTGTACAGCCCGAGCTTCCCGAGGACGACCTGTTCGCCGGGATCAGGGCACCTGCGACACTGGACTCATGAACTCCGTCGTCCTGCTCGTGTCAGGCCTCGCGTCCCACCTGGTCGCGCTCGCCGACAAGGTCCCCTCCGACGACCAGATCGGCGCCGGTTGGTGGTACTTCCTGCTGTTCGTCGCCCTCGCCGGTGCGGTGACGTTCCTCGGGTTCAGCCTGAGCAAGCAGCTGCGCAAGACCAGGACGAACGCCGAGCGCGGCGTGTTCGACGACCGCGGCAAGCCCGCCCACTGACGTCCCCGTCGTGGAGCTGCGGGTCTCGCTCACGGTCCGTGACTTCGAGCGACTGCGCGGGTTCTACCGCGACGTCGTCGCCACTACCTTGCCTCAGACCACGAGGCCCGGACCGTCGTGACCGTCCTGCTAGCGAATGCCCGTGGCAGCAAGGGCGCTGACCCGCCGCTGGTCCTGCGCCGGGTCTGATCGGCCGGCCCGGCGTCAGCGTCGGGTGGCCTGGCCCAGCGCCAGGAAACCGGTGACCACGGCGGCCACCGGTGGCGCCACGAGGGCTGCGATCGGGATCTGGGTCGGGTCGCTGCCGGTCTCCATCACCGGTGCGAGCACTGCGGCGGCGGTCATCGTCGCCCAGACCAGTCCGACTCCGAGCAGCCAGTCGCGGGCGTCGGCGATCGGCGTCATCGCGGCATAGGCGCTGGCGACTGCGGCCCAGAGCCAGACGGTGATCGCCGCGATCGGCAGGTGCTCGTGCTGCGAGCCGGACACCATGTCGGGCGTGCCGATCGCGGTCACGGCGGTCGCCACCCAGATGATGCCGACGGCCACGAGCCTGGCGGACTCGGCCGCCCTCGATGCCGGACGGACGTCCTGGAGCGTGTGCGTCATGACTTCCTCCTCCTCAGCCCGCGTGCACGGGTGTGCGCGAGGCAATGACCAGGCCCGCCGTCCAGCCGGGGGCGCGCCCTCCGTCCGGTGGCGCGAGATCGACCGGGAGTCCGGCACGGCTGAGCAGCCACGAGACGAGCGAGTTCGAGTTCCACATGTCGCCGGTGCCGCTCTCGTCGAGTCCCCAGGTCAGTGGTGGGAACGTCGGCACTGCGGCGAGCAGGCGGTAGCCGACCTCGCCGCTGACGTCGAAGACGACGGCGTCTGCCCTCCGCTTCGCCGAGGTCGGGGATGACGCCGTCACGCCAGCGCCGGACCTCGTAGCGGAACAGCCGCGAGCGGCCCAGCCAGCGTCGACCGACCGGACCCTCGACGACGATGCCACGGTCGGGTTCGCGACTGCTCCACACCGGCGCCATCTCGATCGCGTACGACGATCCCGCGTCCGGACGCACGACGAGCGCCGAGTGGAAGAGCCGTTGCGGGGTCCGGCCGTCGTGCCGCGCCGAGAGCCACTCGTAGAGCCGGCCGCCCCAGCGCACCAACGGGTTGCCGTCGGCGCCGAGCGGGATCCAGTAGAGCTCGACGCTCCCCATGCCTCCAGCCTCGTCCATCGCGGGCGCGCGTCGTACCGGCGAACGGCCCGGGTGAGGGGGACGTTCGGCCGATACGTTGGGCGCATGGCCGAACCGGCTGCGCGATCTGCCACGTCGCCGTACCTTCTCCAGCACGCCGACAATCCCGTCGACTGGTGGGAGTGGTCGCCGGAGGCGTTCGCCGAGGCCCGGCGAGCGCGGCCTGCCGGTCCTGTTGTCCGTCGGGTACGCCGCCTGCCACTGGT
>CAWDUF010000019.1:0-65048 GCA_963805425.1 uncultured Actinomycetota bacterium
ACGGCGGGATCGTCTCCTTCCGTGTGCAAGGCGGCGAGGAGACGCGCTCGAGGTCTGCGAGCGGGCCGAGGTGTTCACCCTCGGGGAGTCGCTCGGCGGCGTCGAGTCGCTGATCGAGCACCCGGGCCGGATGACGCATGCGAGTGTCGCGGGCACCGACCTCGAGGTGCCGGGGGACCTCATCCGGCTCAGTGTCGGCATCGAGACGTCGAGGACCTGGTCACCGATCTGGAGCGAGCCTGGCGTGACCGACCCGGACGTTCGGTTCAGCCTCGCCAACGAGCGCACCCTGCTGGCCTATCAACGCACCGCGATCGGCCTGATCGCCGCGGCCGTCGCCGTCGCGCACTTCCTCGACAACGGGTCCTCGCCGTGTTCCTCGCGGCGGTGCTTATCGTCAGCGGGGGCTCGCTGCGGTCGGTGGCTACCGCCGTACATCGAGGCGGCCCACGCGATCCGCGAAGGTCAGCCGCTGCCGGGCGGCCCGATCCCGCTGCTGCCTCGGTCGGATTGACCGTGTCCCTGGTCCTCGCCGCGGCGTACGTCGTCGTCACCTCCGCCTGATGGTGTCGCGGCCTCGCCGTCTGCGTCGACTTCGGGTCGACGTACACCAAGGCTGCCCTGGTCGACCTCGACGCCGGGGTGCTGCTCGGCACCGCCCAGCACCCGACCATCCCGCGGTCCAACGGGGAGGGCGACGTCCTGGACGGGTACGACGCCTGTCTCGAGGCGCTCGAGCGGCACATCCCGCGCCGCGGGGGCCCAGACGCTCGCCTGTCCTCGGCCGGTGGCGGCCTGCGGATCGCGGTGGTCGGCAACGAAGAGCTGGTCACCGCCGAAGCCGGACGACGGGTCGCGCTGTCCAGCGGCGGCAAGGTGGTGCTGGTGCTGGCCGGAGGGCTCGACGCGGCCAGGCTCGCCGCGCTCCGCGGGGCGCGCAGCCGGACGTGGTGCTCCTGGTCGGCGGTACCGACGGCGGCAACGCGAGCAGCTCGTCGGGGACGCCGACTTCCTGTCGCGTGCTGCCTGGACCGGGCCGGTGGTGGTCGCCGGCGACGTCGAGGCGCGATGGGCAGGTCGGCCGGTCGGGCTGCCGGGCGCCGTACGTGCTCGCCGACAACGTCGTCCCGCGGATCGGGGTCCTCGCCCCCGAATCCGCGCGGCGCGCGATCCGGGAGGTGTTCCTCTCCCACGTGATCGGCGGCAAGCACCTCAGTCGGCGAGCGGCCGACTCGGACAGATTCGCCGCGATGGTGCTCGGCGCGACCCCGGACGTCGTGCTCACCGGCGTCGAGCTGCTCGCTGCGGCGCACGGGAGCACCGTTCCCGGATCGGGGGTGGTGGTCGTCGACGTCGGCGGCGCGACCACCGACGTGCACTCGGTGGTGGTGCTCGACCCCGAGGACGGCGGGCTCTCCCGCGAGGTCGTCGCGGCCACGCCGGTCACCCGCACGGTCGAGGGTGACCTCGGGATGCGCTGGAGCGCGGGGACGACGGGCCAGGCGGCGGCGGGGGCGGGGCTCGGCCTCCCCCTCGACGCGGTACGCCGAGCCGCCGACCCGGCGTACCTGCGCGACGACGCGAACGGCCGGTCCGGCGATGTGGCGATCGCCTCCGCGGCCCCGGTCGTGGCGATGCGCCGGCACGTCGGGCGGTCCCGGGTGGTTATCTCGCCGAGGGCCGGGTCGTCGAGCGCACCGGCAAGAACCTGCGTGCGGTCGACCTGCTGGTCGCCTCGGGGGGGGTGTTCCGGGCGAGCGACCCCGCGACGGCCGACCGGGTCGCTGGCGGCGACCACCGGCGACGAACCCGGACGGCTGGCAGCTCCCCGAGCGCCCCCGGATCGTCGTCGACCACGACTGCGTGCTGGCCGCGGCCGGTCTGATCGCGCTCAGCGACCGGGGCGGCGAAGCCGCGCGGGCAGCGGGCGCGCCGACTGATCTGCAATAACGTGTCGCCGTGGCGATGAAACGGGGCCGGGGAGAGCGCTGACGCGAGCGTCATGCCCGGAGGAGCCCGAGCTGGACGCGGAAGCAGCTGCCCAGGAGGTCGAGCAGGACTCCGACAATCGGCGGCGCGAGCGGCTGCTGAGCACCTCGGTCGAGAGGGAGGAGGCCCGAGGCGCGTCGCCGCGAGGAGCCGGTGATCGAGACCGGGCCGTGGAAACTCCCGCGCCCAGGTGCCCTGGGCCTACGACCTCGCCGCCGCCTGGTCGTGGCGGTTCTCGTGGTCATCGTCGCGCTGCGGATGATCCTGTGGGCGATCAACTTCTTCCTGGTCGTCGTCTTCCCGGTCGTGATCGCGCTGTTCATCGCCGCGCTGACCGCGCCGCTGGTGTACGTGATGGAGCGGTTCGACTGCCACGCAAGGTCGCGGCCCTGGTCGTCGTGATCGGGGGCCTCGCGATCGTCGCGCTGCTGCTCACCTTCGTCGGCCAGCAGGTGGCAGCGAGCGTCGACCAGCTCTCCGGCAAGGTCTCCGGCGGTCTCGGCGAGATCCGGGACTGGCTGCACAACGGTCCGCTGAACGCGAGCGACTCCCAGATCGACAGCTGGATCGAGAACGCCCAGAACTACGTGCAGACCAAGGGCAAGGACCGCACGCAGGCCACCGAGCTCGGCACCGCGGTCGGACACATCGTCGCCGGGTTCTTCATCATCTTGTTCTCGACGTACTTCTTCTCGCCGACGGTCACCGATCTGGGCCTGGGTCGTGCGGATCTTCCCGCGCGCCGCGCGCTAGCGTGCCGACTCCTCGGGCCGGGTCGCCTGGGGCTCGCTGACCCAGTTCGTCCGGGCGACCGTCCTGGTCGCCGGCACCGACGCGCTCGGGGTCATGATCGTGGCGCTCGGTCCTCAACGTGCCCCTGGTCAGCGCGATCGGCGTCCTGGTGTTCCTCGGGGCGTTCATCCCCCTCGTCGGCGCGTTCTGTCCGGCACGGTCGCGGTGCTGGTGGCGCTGGTCGCGCAGGGGCCGCTCGTCGCTCTGATGATGCTCGGCGGGGTCGTGCTGGTCCAGCAGATCGAGGCACACGTGCTGCAGCCGTTCCTGATGGGCCGGTTCGTCTCGGTGCACCCGCTCGGGGTGATCCTGGCGATCGCGGCCGGCGTCCTCGTCGCGGGCATCATCGGCGCCTGGTGGCCGTTCCGCTGGCGGCGGCGCTGAACGCGGTCGTCGTGCACCTCGCCGCGTTCAGCGACCCGGGCGAGGCCGCCGCGGAACGGCGCCGAGGACGCCGAAGCGGAGCGCCGATCGCGGCGGAGACGCCGGCGTGAAGACGAAGGATCGACCGATTGAACGCCCGTCACGTGGCCGATCCGGGCCGCCGCCGAGACGCTGCGCGGCGTCGCGATCGACACCCCGATGGAGGACTCCCGCTGGCTCTCAGCGCGGTCGGCGGCCCGGTCCTGCTGAAGTGCGAGAACCTCCAGCGCACCGGCTCCTTCAAGATCCGCGGCGCCTACGTGCGGATGGCGAACCTGTCCGAGGAGGAGCGCGCCCGCGGGGTGGTGGCGGCGTCGGCCGGCAACCACGCCCAGGGCGTCGCGCTGGCGGCGCAGATGCTCGGCATCCGGGCCACCGTGTTCATGCCGGACGGCGCCCCGATCCCCAAGGTGAACGCCACCCGGGGGTACGGCGCCGAGGTGGTCTTCCACGGCGCGATCCTCGACGAGGCGCTCGCCCGGGCGATCGAGTACGCCGAGGAGACCGGCGCGGTGCTGATCCATCCGTTCGACCACGCCGACATCGTCGCCGGCCAGGGGACCGCGGCCTGGAGATCCTCGCGCAGGCACCGGAGGCCGCGACCGTGCTGGTGCCGACCGGCGGCGGGGGCCTGATCGCCGGGGTCGCCCTCGCGATCAAGGCCGGTCGACCCGACATCCGGGTGGTCGGCGTGCAGGCCGAGGGCGCCGCCGCGTACCCGGGCTCGCTGGCGGCGGGTGCACCGGTTGCCTCGACTCGATGAGCACGATGGCCGACGGGATCGCGGTCGCCTGACCCGGCGAGGTGCCGTTCGCGGCGATCGCACGCACGTCGACGAGATCGTCACCGTCTCCGAGGAGTCGATCTCCCGGGCGCTGGTGCTGCTGCTGGAGCGGGCCAAGCTGGTCGTCGAGCCCGCCGGTGCGGTCGCCGTGGCCGCGGTGCTCGACCCCCCCGAGGCGTTCGCCACCCCGGCGGTGGCGGTGCTCTCGGGCGGCAACGTCGACCCGCTGCTGCTCACCAAGCTGATCCGCTACGGCCTGGTCTCGGCAGGTCGCTACCTGAACATCGAGGTGCGGATCCCGGACCGGCCCGGCGGGCTGGCCCGGCTGCTCGGCGAGCTCGGCGAGCGGGCGCCAACGTGCTCGAGGTCGTCCACGAGCGGACCTCCGCTTCGCTCACCTCGACGAGGTCGAGGTGCACGTCCAGGCCGAGACGCGCGGGCCCGAACACGCGGAAGCCGTGCTCGCGCGGCTGCGCGAGCACGGCTACCTGGTCAACCGATGAGTGAGGGTCTGTTTTTTGGTTGAGCTTGTTGAAACTAGGCGAGTGATAGGCTCGACGTACGTGAGGTCAGCCCTGGTAGGGCACGGCGTCGACGATCTCGACCTCGAAGCTTGCCGTTCGGCGCCGGGTACTGACCTGGTCGCCCTTGGAGCGGCCGTTGATCGCCTCGCCCAGGGGGGACTGCGGGGAGAACACCTCGAGGTCGTCGTCGCCGGCTCATCTCGCGGGCGCCGAGCAGGAACTTCTCGTTCTCGGTGTCGCCGACGAACCGGATGGTGACGAGCATCCCCGGCTCGACGACGCCGTCGTCGGCGGGCGTCTCGCCGACCTGGGCGCTCTTGAGCATCTCGACCAGCTGGGCGATCCGGCCGTCGAGCTTGCCGAGCTCCTCGCGGGCGGCGTGGTAGCCGCCGTTCTCCTTGAGGTCGCCCTCGTCGCGGGCCTGGCTGACCTTCTCGACGACGGCGGTGCGGCCGGGGCCGCGCAGCTCCTCGAGCTCGGCCTTCAGCTCGTCGTACTTCGACTGCGTCAGCCAGACGCCGTCACGCTCATCAGCCTGAGTCATCGGACAACACTCCTGTGCTTGGTGTTAGACGTCGGTCTCGGCTCTCGTTGAGCCAATGCGGGATTACTCGAACGTCGGTCGGAGACAAGAAACAAGCCTAGCAACGGGCCCGCGAGCCGGTCGCTTTCAGTCCGTGCAGCGCACGTCCTCGACCGTCGTGGCGCGCGGCTCGTCGGGATCGGGATCCAGCCGCCGGGCGCCGCGGAGCTCGCGGTGCAGGGTGACTCGCCCACGATGGTGTGGTCCCGCGCGGTGGCCCGGACGGGCAGCTGCCGTCGACCGGTCGTCCCCAAGTGCGCGGCGATGCGCACCTCGACCTCGTGGCGCTGACGACCCGGAAGGACGACACGCTCGGCGTCGAGCGTCGCCGTGGTCGCCCACGCGGCCCAGACCAGCCAGCCGAGGAACGCCAGAGCGAGATGTTGCCGAGCACGACGCGAGTCCGACGACGCGGCGGCGTGCGCCGTACCGCCGGGGCTCCCGGCTCGGCCATATTTGCATGGGGTCGCTCACACCTCGATCCTAGGATGGTCCCCATGTCTGACTACGCCGGCCTCCGGCTCATGCACGTGCACGCCCACCCCGACGACGAGTCCAGCAAGGGCGCAGCGTCGACGCGGATGTACGTCGACAAGGGCGTCGACGTGCACGTCGTCACCTGTACCGGAGGTGAACGCGGATCGGTGCTCAACCCGAAGATGGACCGTCCCGAGGTGCTCGAGAACATCACCGAGATCCGCCGCAAGGAGATGGAGCGGCCCGCGAGATCCTGGGCGTCACCCAGGACTGGCTCGGCTTCGTCGACTCCGGCTGGCCCGAGGGCGACCCGCTGCCGCCGCTGCCCGAGGGCTGCTTCGGCCTGGTGCCGCTCGAGGAGGCGGCCGAGCCGCTGGTCCGGCTGATCCGGTCGTTCCGCCCGCACGTGGTCACCACGTACGACGAGAAGGGCGGGTACCCGCACCCCGACCACATCAAGTGCCACGAGATCTCGGTGGGCGCCGTCGAGGCGGCCGCCGACCCGGAGCGCTACCCCGAGGCCGGCGAGCCGTGGCAGGCGCTGAAGCTCTACTACCAGCACGGCTTCAACCGGCCGAAGGCGTCGCCCTGCACGAGGCGGCCCAGGCCCGGGCATCGACTCGGTCTACGGCGAGCGGCTCAAGGAGTGGAAGCCCGACCCGGCCCGGGACGCCCGCGTCACCACCCGGGTGCCGTGCGGGGAGTACTTCCCGGTCCGCGACCGGGCACTGATCGCGCACGCCACCCAGATCGACCCGGACGGCTTCTCCTTCCAGTGCCGATGGACCTCCAGCAGGAGGTCTGGCCGACCGAGGACTTCGAGCTGGTGACGTCGCTGGTCCAGCCGAGCCCCCGAGGACGACCTGTTCGCCGGGATCAGGGCACCTGCGACACTGGATTCATGAACTCCGTCGTCCTGCTCGTGTCGGCCTCGCGTCCCACCTGGTCGCGCTCGCCGACAAGGTCCCCTCCGACGACCAGATCGGCGCCGGTTGGTGGTACTTCCCTGCTGTTCGTCGCCCTCGCCGGTGCGGTGACGTTCCTCGGGTTCAGCCTGAGCAAGCAGCTGCGCAAGACCAGGACGAACGCCGAGCGCGGCGTGTTCGACGACCGCGGCAAGCCCGCCCACTGACGTCCCCGTCGTGGAGCTGCGGGTCTGGCTCACAGGTCCGTGACTTCGAGCGACTGCGCGGGTTCTACCGCGACGTCGTCGCCACTACCTTGCCTCAGACCACGAGGCCCGGACCGTCGTGACCGTCCTGCTCGCGAATGCCCGTGGCAGCAAGGGCGCTGACCCGCCGCTGGTCCTGCGCCGGGTCTGATCGGCCGGCCCGGCGTCAGCGTCGGGTGGCCTGGCCCAGCGCCAGGAAACCGGTGACCGCGGCGGCCACCGGTGGCGCCACGAGGGCTGCGATCGGGATCTGGGTCGGGTCGCTGCCGGTCTCCATCACCGGTGCGAGCACTGCGGCGGCGGTCATCGTCGCCCAGAACCAGTCCGACTCCGAGCAGCCAGTCGCGGGCGTCGGCGATCGGCGTCATCGCGGCATAGGCGCTGGCGACTGCGGCCCAGAGCCAGACGGTGATCGCCGCGATCGGCAGGTGCTCGTGCTGCGAGCCGGACACCATGTCAGCATAGGATCGCGGTCACGGCGGTCGCCACCCAGATGATGCCGACGGCCACGAGCCTGGCGGACTCGGCCGCCCTCGATGCCGGACGGACGTCCTGGAGCGTGTGCGTCATGACTTCCTCCTCCTCAGCCCGCGTGCACGGGTGTGCGCGAGGCAATGACCAGGCCCGCCGTCCAGCCGGGGGCGCGCCCTCCGTCCGGTGGCGCGAGATCGACCGGGAGTCCGGCACGGCTGAGCAGCCACGAGACGAGCGAGTTCGAGTTCCACATGTCGCCGGTGCCGCTCTCGTCGAGTCCCCAGGTCAGTGGTGGGAACGTCGGCACTGCGGCGAGCAGGCGGTAGCCAACCTCGCCGCTGACGTCGAAGACGACGGCGTCTCCTCCGCTTCGCCGAGGTCGGGGATGACGCCGTCACGCCAGCGCCGGACCTCGTAGCGGAACAGCCGCGAGCGGCCCAGCCAGCGTCGACCGACCGGACCCTCGACGACGATGCCACGGTCGGGTTCGCGACTGCTCCACACCGGCGCCATCTCGATCGCGTACGACGATCCCGCGTCCGGACGCACGACGAGCGCCGAGTGGAAGAGCCGTTGCGGGGTCCGGCCGTCGTGCCGCGCCGAGAGCCACTCGTAGAGCCGGCCACCCCAGCGCACCAACGGGTTGCCGTCGGCGCCGAGCGGGATCCAGTAGAGCTCGACGCTCCCCATGCCTCCAGCCTCGTCCATCGCGGGCGCGCGTCGTACCGGCGAACGGCCCGGGTGAGGGGGACGTTCGGCCGATACGTTGGGCGCATGGCCAACCGGCTCGCATCTGCAACGTCCCCGTATCTGCTCCAGCACGCGGACAATCCGGTGGATTGGTGGGAGTGGGGGCCCGAGGCGTTCGCCGAGGCGAAGCGGCGCGACGTACCGGTCCTGCTGTCCGTCGGGTACGCCGCCTGCCACTGGTGCCACGTGATGGCGCACGAGTCCTTCGAGGACGACGCGACCGCGGCGTACCTGAACGAGCACTACGTGAGCATCAAGGTCGACCGCGAGGAGAGGCCGGACGTCGACGCGGTCTACATGCAGGCGACGGTCGCGACCACCGGGCATGGCGGCTGGCCGATGACGTGTGTGCTCGACCACGAGGGCCGGCCGTTCTTCGCCGGCACCTACTTCCCCGACCAGCCGCGGCACGGGCAACCCAGCTTCATGCAGCTGCTGACCGCGATCACCGAGGCGTGGGACCAGCGCCGCGACGACGTCGACAGCACGGCAGCCAACATCGCTGCGCATCTCGCGACGTCCGAGGCTGTCGCGGGCGTCGCGCCGATCGATGCCGCTGTGCTGGACACGGCGGTCGCGACGCTGGCCCGTGAGTTCGACGAGGTCAACGCCGGTTTCGGGGGAGCACCGAAGTTCCCGCCGACGATGCTGCTGGAGTTCCTGCTGCGGGTTGCGGCAGGCTCAACCTCCGGTGCCGCGCTCGACATGGCGGCCCGGACGCTGGAGGCGATGGCGCGCGGCGGCATCCACGACCAGCTCGCGGGTGGCTTCGCGAGGTACTCCGTGGACGCCCGCTGGGTGGTGCCGCACTTCGAGAAGATGCTCTACGACAACGCGCTGCTCCTGGGCGCCTACACGTCGTGGTACGCCGTTGCCGACAGCGAGCTGGCACGCCGCGTCGCTCTGGACACCGCCGGCTTCATGATCGACGAGCTCGGCACCGCCGAAGGCGGGTTCGCGTCGGCGCTGGACGCGGACTCCGAAGGCGTCGAGGGCGCGTTCTACGTCTGGACGCCCGCACAGCTGCGCGAGGTGCTCGGCGACGACGACGGCCGATGGGCCGCCGACCTGTTGTCGGTGACCGACACCGGCACGTTCGAGCACGGCTCTTCGGTGCTGCAGCTGCGCGGTGACCCCGACGATGCCGAGCGCTGGTCGCGGGTGCGCGCCGCGCTCCTCGAGTCGCGCGCCGGGCGCGAACGCCCGGCGCGCGACGACAAGGTCGTCGCGGCCTGGAACGGCCTGGCGATCGCGTCCCTCGCCCGTGCGGCCGGCATGCTCGGCGAGCCCCGTCTTCTCGACGCTGCGCTCCGGGCGGGCACGTTGCTGTGGGACCTGCACGTGGTTTCGACAGGCTCAACCACCGGGGCGCGGCTGTTGCGGGTCTCGCGCGACGGCGTCGCCGGCGCGCACGCCGGCGTGCTCGAGGACTACGGCTGCGTGGCCGACGGGTTCCTCGCGCTCGCCGAGGCGACCGGTGAGGGGGCCTGGGTGGAGCGTGCCGGCCTGCTCCTGGACGTGGCACTCGACCAGTTCGCAGCTCCCGACGGTGGCTTCCACGACACCGCCGCGGACGCCGAGGCCCTGATCACCCGGCCTCGCGACCCGTCGGACAACGCCAGCCCGTCGGGCCACTCGGCGACCACCTCCGCCCTCCTCCGGTACGCCGCCCTGACCGGCTCGGGTCGCCACCGCGAGGCCGCGGAGGCAGCACTGGCGACCATCCGGCGGCTCGCCGAGCGGGCACCGCGCTTCGCCGGGTGGTCGCTCGCCGCAGCGGCCGCTGCGCTCGACGGCCCGAAGGAGATCGTCGTGGTCACGTCGCCGGGAGACCCGGTCGGCGCCGAGCTCGCCGAGAGCGCCCGACGATCGCTCGGCTCCGTCGTGCTGGTGGTGCCGCCTGGCCGGGTCGGCATCCCGTTGCTCGAGGGCCGCGACCTCGTCGACGGTCGCGCTGCGGCGTACGTCTGCAGGGGCATGGTGTGCGAGCGACCGGTCACCGATCCGGCCGACCTGGCGCTGTGAGCGCGCTGCCGGTCAGCGCAGCTGGTACGTCGCGATCGAGGCCGCCACGTAGTGGCACACGAACGCGGCGATCGTGAAGACGTGGAAGATCTCGTGGAAGCCGAACCAGGTCGGGAAGGGGTCGGGCCACTTGAGTGCGTAGATCAGGCCGCCGAGCGTGTAGAGCCCGCCGCCGACCGCGATGAGCACGATCACCGACGTCCCAGCGTCGGAGAAGTCCTTGGCGTAGAAGATCGCGGCCCATCCCAGCGCGACGTAGATCGGCACGTAGAGCCAGCGCGGCGCGTCGATCCACAAGATCCTGAAGCCGACGCCGAGGATGGCGCCGGACCAGACCAGGATCAGCAGGCCAGCCTGCGCGGCACCGTCGAGCAGGATGATCGTGAACGGCGTGTAGGAGCCAGCGATCAGCAGGAAGATGTTCGCGTGGTCGAAGCGGCGCAGCACCTCCCAGGTGCGCTTGGTCCAGTTGCCGCGGTGGTAGATCCCGCTGACCGTGAAGAGCAGGATCGCGGTCCCGGCGAAGAGGGCCGACCCGACTCTCGTCTCCAGCGTGGGAGAGAGCACGATCAGCACGATCCCGGCGGCAACGGCGAGCGGTGAGACGGCGGTGTGCAGCCAGCCACGCAGCCTCGGCTTGACCTGGTCCATCTTCTCCCGGACGACCGCGGCCGCCTCGTGAGAGGCGTGGGCGGCCTTCTCGGAGACGGGACCGTGGGAGTTCACGGCGTCAGGTTACGCGAGCGTAGGTTGCGCCGGGCCGGAAGGAGTGGGAGATCACGCCGTCCTCAGGGCACGGCGGTAACCTGACCCGGTGGCCGACTGGAAGCAAGCGCTGCGCAGGGTGCTCTACCCGGCGTACGAAGCGCGAGTGGTACGCCGACTCCCGGCCGACAAGCTCCCCAAGCACGTCGGCGTGATGCTCGACGGCAACCGCCGTTGGGCCAAGGCGGTCGGTGCCGACACCGCACAGGGCCACCGCGCCGGCGCCGCGAACATCGAGCCGCTGCTGGAGTGGTGCGAGGAGATCGGCGTCGAGGTGGTCACGTTGTGGCTGCTGTCCACCGACAACCTCAACCGCCCACCTGCTGAGCTCGAGCCGCTGCTCGCGATCATCGGCGACGCCGTCGAGAGCCTCGCCGGACAGCGACGCTGGCGGCTGCACCCTGTGGGCTCGCTCGACCTGCTGCCTGCCGAGGTCGCCGAGCGACTCAAGGCGGCCGCGGAGTCGACCCAGGACGTCGAGGGCCTGCTGGTCAACATCGCGGTCGGGTACGGCGGCCGCCGTGAGATCGCCGACGCGGTGCGCTCGTTGCTGCAGGAGCAGGCCGCACAAGGTCGCACCCTCGAGGAGCTGGCGGAGGTCATCGATGTGGAGCACATCGCCGAGCACCTCTACACCAAGGGCCAGCCCGACCCCGACCTGGTGATCCGCACCAGCGGTGAGCAGCGGCTCGGCGGCTTCCTGCTCTGGCAGAGCGCGCAGAGCGAGTTCTACTTCTGCGAGGCCTACTGGCCGGACTTCCGGCGCGTCGACTTCCTCCGCGCCGTACGCGCCTACGCCCAGCGCGAGCGTCGGTACGGCGCCTGAGGTGGTGCGGTTTCACAACTTCGGTTGTGAAACTGGCGCTTCCCGAATGCAATTTCGTTCGGGAAGCGCAAGTTCTGTTCGGGGACCGGTACGCCGACTCGCGTTCACAAGTTCGTCATACCGCGTTCGGGCGTGTCTCCAGATTCCGGTCGAAACCGGCCGTACTTTCCCCTTAGCGGTCCGCCAACCGAGGCGGTCGCGCCAGGAGGCGAAGTTCGTGAGCGATCACGACCACTGCATCAGTGGGGGTCCGCACTCAGACCCGAGCCCGTCCTGGTCCAGGCACTACTGCTGAGGACCGGGGCGCGGGAGTGCGCGATCCGGTCCTGGTGAGGGGAACACCCGTGGCCACAGCCAAGCGCGCCAAGCCCGCCCCCGACGGTCGTCGCACCTACGTGCTCGACACCTCCGTACTGCTTGCCGACCCCGGCGCGATGAAGCGGTTCGCGGAGCACGAGGTGGTCCTGCCGGTGGTGGTGATCACCGAGCTCGAAGGCAAGCGGCACCACCCCGAGCTGGGCTACTTCGCGCGCAGCGCGCTACGGATGCTCGATGAGCTGCGGATGTCCGCGGGACGCCTGGACCAGCCGGTCGCGGTCGGTGACGACGGCGGCACCCTCCGGGTCGAGCTGAACCACACGGACCCCGAGTCCCTGCCATCGGGCTTCCGGCTCGGCGACAATGACACCAGGATCCTCGCGGTGGCGCGCAACCTCGCCAACGACGGCCACCAGGTCACCTTGGTCTCCAAGGACCTGCCGCTGCGGATCAAGGCCTCCGCCGTCGGCCTCGACGCCGAGGAGTACCGCGGCGAGCAGATCCACGAGTCCGACTCCGGCTGGACCGGGATGGAGGAGGTCGACCTCACCGCCGACGACATCGACGGCCTGTACGACGAGGGCGTGATCGACCTCGACGATGCCCGCGACCTGCCCTGCCACACCGGCCTGGTGCTGATGTCCGAGCGGGGGAGCGCGTTGGGTCGGGTCGGCCCGGACAAGCGGGTCCACCTGGTCCGCGGCGACCGGGAGGCGTTCGGCATCCACGGCCGATCGGCCGAGCAGCGGGTGGCGCTGGACCTGCTCCTCGACCCGGAGATCGGGATCGTCTCCCTCGGCGGCAGGGCCGGCACCGGCAAGTCCGCGCTCGCACTGTGCGCGGGTCTCGAGACCGTGATGGAGCGACGTCAGCACAAGAAGGTGGTCGTCTTCCGGCCGCTGTTCGCCGTCGGCGGCCAGGAGCTCGGCTACCTGCCCGGCAGCGAGTCGGAGAAGATGTCGCCCTGGGGCCAGGCCGTCTTCGACACGCTCGGTGCGATCACGACCCCCGACGTGGTCGACGAGATCCTGGACCGCGGCATGCTCGAGGTGATGCCGCTGACCCACATCCGCGGCCGGTCGCTGCACGACGCGTTCGTGATCGTCGACGAGGCCCAGTCGCTGGAGCGCAACGTCCTGCTCACGGTGCTCTCCCGGATGGGCGCGAACAGCAAGGTGGTGCTCACCCACGACGTCGCCCAGCGCGACAACCTCCGGGTCGGGCGGCACGACGGTGTCGTGGCCGTCGTCGAGCGCCTCAAGGGCCACCCGTTGTTCGCCCACGTCACGCTCACCCGCTCCGAGCGCTCACCGATCGCCGCGCTGGTCACCGAGATGCTCGAGCACGTGACGATGTAGCCGGGGCGGGACGAAGGTCCCGGGCTGGAAGCCACATTCGTCACATCCGTCACGACCGGCGCGTTCAACTTGCACCTGTCCGTTTTGTGGGTCAGGGTGGGGGCTCTTCCTCTGCCTTCCCGGCGCTGAATGACGGTCCCCTGTCGTCAACCCGAGAGTCCTTGTCTTGCCTGAGAAGTACGTTCCGAAGCACCGGAACGCACCCCCCAGACGGGTCCGTACGGGCGCCCGAAACGCGGTGTACTACTCCGGCGTTGCCGTGGTCGCGACCGGTCTGTCCGTCTCCGCCGGTGTCTCCGCCAAGGGAGCGCCGAGCCTCGACGGAGCCGCGGTGAAGTTCTCTGCTGCCGGCGGCGGCAAGATCTCCGCGGCCGACCTCGCCGCGCGCGAGCAGTCCGCGTCGCGCACGACCGGTGACCGGCGTACGCAGGCCGACTCGCTGAAGGCCGCCGCGCTCTCCGACGCCACCGGCCACGCGGTGACGAAGTCCGAGGACCTCACCCAGGCCGACCCGAAGACCCTCGCTCGCGCGCTGATGCCGCTCTACGGTCTGGCGACCTCGCAGTTCAGCTGCGTCGACAACATCTGGGAGCACGAGTCCCACTGGAACGTGCACGCCGACAACCCGTACTCGTCGGCCTACGGCATCCCGCAGGCGCTGCCCGGCTCGAAGATGTCCTCGGCCGGTCCGGACTGGCAGAACAGCGCGGAAACCCAGATCCGCTGGGGCCTGAACTACATCGCCGAGCGCTACGGCTCGGCGTGCGCCGCGTGGTCCTTCAAGGAAGCACACGGCTGGTACTGAGCTGACCCTGCCTTCTGGACTGAGCATCCCGAACGCGTCGACCCGGTCGGACTTCGGCCGGATCGCGGCGATGCAGTCCGAGGTCTGGAGCGAGGACTGGTCGTGGCTGGCCGAGGACCAGGTCGACGCCTCCGAAAAAGGGGAGGTGGTCGTGGTGGCTGACGTGGTGATTCGCGACGTTCCCGACGCCGTGTCGCCGAGGTGGATCCTCACGCACCACTGCTCGGACCGAGGCCGGTCAGCCGCGGCAGGCGCCGGTCCCGGAGTCGGAGTAGGCCATCGCACCTGGTCCAGCATCCGGGCCGGCCGCAGCGGGCCGGTAGTCCCAGGCATAGCCGTTCGGGTTCAGTGAGAGCTTCAGGACGCCGAATGCCTGGTCCGCGCCGGTCACGACGTTCGGGTTGCTGTAGGTGCCGTCGTCCATCGCGATCGTGTCGAGGTCCTCGCCACCGCTGCCGACCGTGAACTGGGTGATCCCGTGGACCGGGTCGGGCCGACCGTTCGGATCCAACGGCCGGAACCGGGCGTAGACGTGCTCATGGCCGTTCAGGACGAGGGTCGCGTGTGCCCGGTACAGCAGCTTCCACCAGGTGTCGCCGACGGTGCCCTCGGTCGAGTCGACGCCCGGGGCGGTCGGGTCGGCGGCGTCTGCTGCACTCGTCGTGGCACTGAACGTCGGCTGGTGCCAGTAGGCCACCGTGCACGGG
This sequence comes from uncultured Actinomycetota bacterium, assembly GCA_963805425.1. Lineage (GTDB taxonomy): Bacteria > Actinomycetota > Actinomycetes > Propionibacteriales > Nocardioidaceae > Marmoricola. The sequence goes on from CAWDUF010000019.1 coordinate 14,772, forward strand.
GCACCGTTCGACTTGAGGTCAGCGGCGAGCCACCGGGTCTCCCGGGCGAGCAGGCCGTCGCCGGTGGTCGAGCAGTCGTTGCCGAACGCCGGCGACTTGCACTCGACGTTCAGCGAGATGACGTGCCAGTGGCCGATGTCATAGGAATACCAGCCCTGCTGCCCAGCGGTGTCCTGACCCGCCTGTCCCTGGGAGTAGGGCGTGCCCGACTCGTCGTGACCGTTGTAGTAGGCGAAGTACCCCGAGCCGTTCTGGCCGACCTCGTTGTCGCCGTGCTTGGTGTAGCCGTAGAACTCGTGGTTCCCCGGTGCCGGACGCGAGACCATCTTCAGACCGCCCCAGGCCGGCTCGAAAGAGTTCTCGAAGTCGCTGAGCTTGCCGACCTCGTACTGCTCGTCGCCCAGCAGTGCGACCAGGTCCGGCCTCATCGCGACCGTCTGGGCCGCGGTCGCGTACTCGCCCTGGCCCTTCTCACCGCACTTCAGCGAGTCCGGATTGCCGGCGTTCTCCTCGGTGTCCGGCTCGCAGGCGATGTCTCCCACCGCCGCCAGCGTGTACGTCTGGCCGCCAGGCCCGGAGGCGTCGTGGCCGTAGGGCCATCCGCTGTGGCCCAGGGGTGAACCGACGGCAACGCCGGTGACGGTCAGGGCTGCCAGGCCCACGAGAGCTGCTGAGATCTTGCGCGTGCGGTTGGCCACGAACCGAGTCCCTTCGATGGAGGGTCGACCAGCTCCCAGGCTTGGGAGGCATGAGTCCCGTCTGAAGCGAGCCGACGACCGCTCATCTGGTCGCCAGGCGCGAACCTATTCCGTACGGCGCGAACTCACGCCAACCGCCAGGCGACAATCGCGTGAACAACCACGCCTCGCATCGTGGCCGAGACCGCGCGCCCACTTGAAGCCCCGTCAATTTCGAGGCGAGACTTGCTCCTGCTGAGGACCTCGGTCGCAGGGCCGGCGAGAAGCGCACTACCCCTCCTCCACCTCAACGACGGAGATCGTTGGGTCGTGGTGGCCTCCAACCGCGGGGCGGACTGGGAGCCTCTTCGACTACCACAGCTGTCAGCGCAGGGTCAGCCGCCGGCCGGCGGTCGTCGCGCTCGCGCGCCAGGAGTGACCTGTCGGGTGAGCGCCAGTGCGAAAACAGCGTAGGAGCCGGAGGGTCGGGTTGACCGCCTGAACCCGGTGCGATGAGTGGCGTCCTGCCTCACGACCGGGGACGCTTCTTGTCCCGCGCTGCCGGTCTCAAAGGCTCTTGACAGCAAGGGTTCCTAGCATCTGCGGGGTGACTCGACATTTCGGAGAGCTCAAGCACGACGCTCTTGTGGTCACGGGAGTCGGCCGTCCTGGTGACACTGTCCGGCTGCGGTGCCGACCTCGTCGGTGGGTCGGGCGCCGGCAACCCAACGACTCAGGCACCGACGTCTGTCACGCAGGGTGTGCCGAGCTCGTGGTCAGGGGTTGTCGACCCGGCGGCCCTCCCGCTGGGCGACGACAAGATGTCCGCTGACCCGGCCGTCGGCTACCTCTACTCCTGCACGACCCGCTTCGGGGGCCGCGGTGCTCCGCACAGCGGGCCGTGGGTCGACGAGGCGAACGGCACCTGGGACTCCACGGCAAAAGCAAAGGTCGGAGGAGCAGTCAGCTGGCCCCAGGCCACCTACTCGGAGATCGTCGATGACGGCACTCGAAAGATCAGCGCAAGCGATCTGCCCACCAAGCAGGTCACTGGCAGCTTCCCGATCGCCCAGTCCGATCCGGCGCACCAGTACGACCCCAATCCCAACACCATCGTGCCGAAGGCTGTGGACCTCTCGCTCCCGGCCGAACCCGTCGCCGCCTCCGAGCCGTCGTGCGTGCCGATGGGCGCCATCGGGATCCTCAAGAACGGTGTCTATCTCTTCAACGCCATCGACGCAGCTGGCGGAGACGCAGCCGCCCACGAAACCCAGGATGTCTGCGACGGACACCCGGATGGCGCTGAGTTCTACCACTACCACGACATCCCCAGCTGCCTCCGTGATGCGGCCGGAACAGCGAACGGCACGACGAAGAAGTTGAGCTCCACACTGGTCGGCTACGCCCTGGACGGCTACGGAATCTACGTCGAACGCGATTCCGAGGGGGCCCTGCCCGTCAACAGCGACCTCGACGCGTGCCACGGACGCACCAGCACCGTGACGTTCAACGGCAAGGAGCAGCAGATCTACCACTACAGCGCCACCCTGGAATTCCCCTACACCGTCGGCTGCTTCCATGGGACGCCCGTCGACCGACCCAGCCACGAGCGCTGACAGCGGCCGCGAAGTGGCGGAGTGTTGCGGCCGGCGGTCGATGCGGTGCGAACGCGACAGCTCAGAGTCCGAGAATGGTGAGCTTCATGTCCACGAGTTCTCGCACGAGCTCGTCCGGCAGTGGTTCGTCGACAGCGAAGTGGAGCGAGCCGTTGGTGCGCTCGTATCCGTCGAGACGGTCTCCAAGACGGGGAAGCACCTCGCCGCTGTGGGGCAGGTAGGCGAGATGGTTCTTGAACGCAGCGAAGCCGGCAACGACCTTCCCGTCGACCCGGAACGCCGGCATGCCGTAGGAGATGCACTCCTCGGCCTCCGGGAGGGCGGTCCGAATCGATCGGCGTAACGCTTCGAGCGTGCTCCGCTTCGGCTCCTGCACTTCCGCCAGATACGAATCGACCTCGTCCGTTGTCATGCCGGACATTCTCCTCGCGCTCGGCGGTGATGTCGCCATGGCTGCGTCCTACCGCCTCTGGGGGCGCATGGATCAGACCCTGTCCGTCCGCGCTCCTGCAGACCCGGCGTTCGCCTCGGCGCTCGAGAGCTCCCGGTCCTGTCCCGCTCTACGGTGGACGCATGTATCTCGAGAACCTCGTCATCGACGCCGTCGACCCGCAGCGGCTGGGCCGCTTCTGGGAGGCGGTGCTCGGCACCGAGCGATTGACCGATGTGCCCGAGGGCTTCGAGACCCGGCTCAGCGTCGAGGGCGGACCGGTGCTGGACCTGTGCTTCCAGCGCGTCCCGGAGCCGCCGTCCGAGTCGCCTAGGCTCCACCTGGACCTCCTGGGCGGAGCCCGTCAGACCGAGGTGGTCGAGCGGCTGCTCGGGCTGGGCGCGCGACACCTCGACATCGGTCAGGGCGACGTGCCCTGGGTGGTGCTCGCCGACCCGGAGGGCAATCCTCTCTGCGTGATGGAGGAGCGGGCGGCGTACTCCGACACCGGGCCGCTGGCAGCGCTCCCGCTCGACTCTGCCGATCCCGACCGGGACGCCGCGTTCTGGTCCTGGCTGACCGGCTGGACCGAGGTGGCCGGGGTCGCGCCGCGGTCGTTGCGGCACCCGTCGCTGCGTGGCCCGCTGCTCGAGCTGTGCCCCGAGGAAGGTCCCAAGCCGGCGACCAAGAACCGGCTGCACCTCGACGTCCGGCTCGAGGAGGGCGACGACCCCGATGACGTCGCGGCGCGCATCGCTGAGCACGGCGGCCGAGAGTACTTCCCCGACTGGGGCGACCTGCCGTGGCGGTTCTACACCGACCCGTCCGGCAACGAGTTCTGCGCGCTGCCCGCGCGAGCGGACGGAACCTGACGCCGCCCGGCCTGCGCTTGCCGGTTACGCAGCCGGTGTCGGCAGCCCCACCAGCTGCCGGCTCACCTCGACGAGCCGATGGCCGACCGCGGCGTCCTGCGCGAGCGAGGCGGCTTCCTTGAGCTTGTTCTTCTCGTAGTACCCGCCGGTCTCGCCTTCGACCTCGGGGCTCGCCGCGAGGTGGGCGATGCGGGACCCACCTGTGGCGGGGCTGACCATGACCAGGCGCTTTGCGATCCCGAGCACGGGGCGGGCGAACCACGGCGCGCCGCTCCAGATGTTGGTCGCCACGGCGCCGGGGTGCAGGCAGGTCGCGGTGACCTCGGTGCGCTCGAGACGGTGCGCGAGATCGCGGGTGTGGAGCACGTTGGCCAGCTTCGACCGCCCGTACGCCCGCATGATCCGGTAGCCGCGCTCGAAACCGAGGTCGTCGAAGTCCATCGTCCCGCTGTAGTGGCCGGCCGACGATGTCGTCACGATCCGGGCGGGCGCGCTGTCGATGACGCGGTCCAGCAGCAGCTCGGTCAGCAGGAAGCCGGAGAGATGGTTGACCTGGAACGTCGCCTCGATGCCGTCGCCGGTGAGCGTGCGCTTGTCGAAGACGGTGCCGGCGTTGTTCACCAGCACGTCGATGCGTGGGTACGACGCCAGCAGCTTCGCGGCCAGGTCGCGGACCGCGTCGAAGGAGGCGAAGTCGCAGACGAACGACTCGACCTGGGCGTCGGGCGACTCCGAACGCACCCGGGCCACCGCGGCCTCGAGCTTGTGTGGGTTGCGGCCGACCATCACGAGGTGGTGCCCTTCGGCCGCCAGCTGGCTCGACGCCTCCAGTCCGATGCCGTCGCTGGCGCCGGTGACGACGATCGTCTTGAGAGCGGGTGCTGCGCTCATGGATGGGTCATCCCTTCGACGTCGAGCGCTTCGTCGAGCTGCTCGAGGGTGAGTACGCCGCGGTCGACGTACCCCATCGCGAGCACCTGCTCGCGGATGGTCCGGCCCTCCCGGAGTGACTCCTTGGCCACCTTGGCAGCCTCCTCGTAGCCGAGGTACTTGTTCAGCGGGGTGACCACGGACGGCGAGGACTCCGCGTAGCGCCGCATCCGGTCGGCGTCGGCGGTGATCCCGTCGATGCAACGGGTGGCGAGCAGCTGCGTCGAAGTGGAGAGGATGCGGATCGACTCGAGCACCGCTCGCGCCATCACCGGCATCATCACGTTCAGCTCGAACGCGCCGCTGGCCCCCGCCGCGGTCACGGTCGCGTCGTTGCCGATCACCTGGGCGCAGACCATCAACGTCGCCTCCGGCAGCACCGGGTTGACCTTGCCGGGCATGATGCTCGACCCGGGCTGGAGGTCCGGTAGGTGGATCTCGCCGAGGCCGGTGGTCGGGCCCGACGACATCCAGCGCAGGTCGTTGCAGATCTTGGTGAGCCCGACCGCGATGGTCTTGAGCACGCCGCTGAGCTCGACGAGGGAGTCGCGGGTGCCCTGGGCCTCGAAGTGGTTCCGCGCCTCGGTGAACGGCTGGCCGGCGAGCGTCGAGAGCTCCTCGATGACCCGAGTCGCGAAGCCGGTGGGTGTGTTGATGCCGGTGCCGACCGCCGTGCCGCCGAGCGGCAGCTCGCGGACCCGCGGGAGGACCGCGTCGAGCCGCTCGGTCGCGAGTCGGACGGTCGCGGCGTACCCGCCGAGCTCCTGGCCGAGTGTCACCGGCGTCGCGTCCATCAGGTGCGTGCGACCGGACTTCACCAAGCCGGCGAACTCGCGGGCCTTCGCCTCCAGGGACTCCGCGAGCACGCCGAGGGCGGGCTGCAGGTCCTCGGTCACCGCCATCGCCGCGGCGACGTGGATCGAGGTGGGGAAGGTGTCGTTGCTCGACTGGCTGGCATTGACGTGGTCGTTGGGGTGCACGTCGACACCGGCACGGGACGCCAGGGTGGCGAGCACCTCGTTCATGTTCATGTTCGAGCTGGTGCCCGACCCGGTCTGGAACACGTCGAGCGGGAACTGGTCGTCGTGGTCGCCGGACATCACGACGGCAGCCGCGTCGCGGATCGCGGTGGCCTGCTCCTCGTCGATCACCCCGAGCTCGGCGTTGACCCTCGCCGCTGCCGCCTTGATCGCGGCGAGCGCGTGGATGTGCCGCGGCTCGAGCGTGGTGCCGGAGATGGGGAAGTTCTCGACGGCGCGCTGGGTCTGGGCGCGCCAGAGCGCTTCTGACGGCACCTGGACCTCGCCCATCGAGTCGTGCTCGATGCGGAACTCTCCGTCGGCGGCCATGTCGTCGACACTACTTGCGCGACGAGTACAGCCAGTACTTCTCGTCCCGGTCACCGAGAGACACGTCGTACGCCGTCGCGGAGACGTTGCCGAACACGGCGGCCATCGCGGCCTCGAGCTGGGGCGCCTCGGCCGCCGACCAGATCGCGAGCACCTGGGCCGTCGCGTTTCGCGCGGCCTCGAGGAACGGCTGCCGGTAGAGCGCCTCGTTGGCGTCGTGGACCAGGTAGCCGGGCCCGTTGTCGACATCGAGCAGCACCAGGTCGTACGCCGACTCACCGGCCTCGGCGAGGGCAACGGCCACGTCCGCGACGATCACCGAGACCCGCTTGTCGGCGAGGAGCTTCGGCCCGTGGGCGATGGTGCCGTCGCGCATCCAGTCGACGACCGACTGCTCGATCTCGACGACCGTGCACGACGCGACACGAGTGTCGGCAAGCACCTCGTGCATCGTGAAGCCGAGCCCGAGCCCACCGACGAGCACGTTGCGCGGGTCGTCGGCGAGCGCCAGGGCGGCTTCGGCCAGCGCGCGCTCGCTGGTGGTCTCGAGGGTGTCCATCACGAAGACACCGTTGACCCTGAGCTCGAGGACCGTCGGGGTGTTCTCGTCGCGGCGCTCGCGGAGCACGATCTCTCCGCGGGGCGTCTCGGCGCGGGCGATCTCGACGTACTCCATGCACACGACGCTAGCGAGGTCCGCCACGTCCGCCTGCGCCCCGAGGTCGACGGTGTCCCGAGTCAGCGCTCCCGCGAACGCACCCGGATGCCGCTGAGCGGGACGTTGACCGCGCCGGAGGGGTCGGTGAAGAAGTCGTTGCCCTTGTCGTCGACGACGATGAACGCGGGGAAGTCCTCGACCTCGATCCTCCAGACCGCCTCCATGCCCAGCTCGGGGTACTCCAGCACCTCGACCGACTTGATGCAGTCCTGCGCCAACCGGGCCGCTGGGCCACCGATCGAGCCGAGGTAGAAGCCGCCGTGCTGCTGGCACGCCTCGGTGACCTGCTTGCTGCGGTTGCCCTTGGCGAGCATCACCATCGAGCCGCCGGCTGCCTGGAAGGACTTCACGTAGGAGTCCATCCGCCCGGCGGTGGTCGGGCCGAACGAGCCGGATGCGTAGCCCTCGGGCGTCTTGGCCGGTCCGGCGTAGTAGACCGGGTGGTCCTTGAGGTACTCCGGCATTCCCTCGCCGGCGTCGAGCCGCTCCTGGATCTTCGCGTGGGCGATGTCGCGCGCCACGACCAGCGGCCCGGTGAGCGACAGCCGGGTCTTCACCGGGTGCTTGCCGAGCTCGGCGAGGATCTCCGGCATCGGCCGGTTGAGGTCGATCGCGACGACCTCTCCGCCCTGGATGAGGTGCTGCTCCTCGGTGTCGGGCAGGTACTGCGCGGGGTCGGTCTCGAGCTGCTCGAGGAAGACGCCCTCGGCGCGTGATCCTGCCGAGCGCCTGCCGGTCGGCCGAGCAGGAGACGGCGAGGGCGACCGGGCAGGAAGCGCCGTGCCTCGGCAGCCGGATCACCCGGACGTCGTGGCAGAAGTACTTGCCGCCGAACTGCGCGCCGATGCCGAAGGACTGGGTCAGCTCGAAGACCTGCTGCTCCAGCTCGAGGTCGCGGAAGCCGTGGGCACTGGGCGATCCTTCGGTCGGCAGGTCGTCGAGGTAGTGCGCCGAGGCGTACTTCGCGGTCTTCAGGGCGAACTCGGCGCTGGTGCCGCCGATCACGACGGCGAGGTGGTACGGCGGGCAGGCGGCCGTGCCGAGCGACTTGATCTTCTCGTCGAGGAACTCCAGCAGACGGGTCGGGTTGAGCACCGCCTTCGTCTCCTGGAACAGGAACGACTTGTTCGCCGACCCGCCGCCCTTGGCCATGAACAGGAACTTGTACTCCGGCCGACCCCCGGTGGTCGAGCCTGTCGAGACCCGCGGCGTCGAGTAGATCTCGATCTGCGCCGGCAGGTTGGTGCCGGTGTTCTTCTCCTCGAACATGCTCAGTGGCGCGAGCTGGGAGTAACGCAGGTTGAGCTTCGTGTAGGCGTCGTACACGCCGCGGCTGATCGCCTCGGCGTCGTCGGCGCCGGTGAGCACACCTTCGGACTTCTTGCCCATCACGATCGCGGTGCCGGTGTCCTGGCACATCGGCAGCACGCCGCCGGCCGAGATGTTCACGTTCTTCAGCAGGTCCAGGGCCACGAAGCGGTCGTTCCCGCTCGACTCGGGGTCGTCGATGATCTTGCGCAGCTGCGCAAGGTGTCCGGGCCGCAGGTAGTGGCTGATGTCGTGCATCGCCTCGGAGGTCAGCCGCTCTATCGCCTCCGGCGTGACGCAGAGGAACTGTCTGGCCCTCGACCTCGAAGGTGGACACGCCCTCGGTGGTGACCAGCCGGTACGGCGTCTCGTCGGTGCCGTTCGACCCGTGGGTGGGCAACAGGTCGGAGTAGCGGAACTCGGGGCCGGTGGACGGTGCGGATGACTGCGCGGTGCTCACGCGAGAAGGCTAGACGGGCGCTCCGATGTGCTGCGCGGCGGTCCCGATCAGGCCGCGACCGTCGTCCGAACGGTCGGAAGCGCATAGTCCGAACGGGTCATTTCCGGGTCCCGCCTTTGTTCGGGCACTGGTGGGGTTGGGGGCCTTTTGGTGGCATTCCGGCTGATCCGAATTGGCGGGTTTTCGCCAGTCTGGTGCGCAGTCGTCACGCTTTTCGGGCTTGGTATCAGTGTCGTTGCCAGTCCCCTCGTACGGGTTGATAGTGACCATCGGCTGTTGTGTGCCGCCTTCTTGGGCGAGTCCGATCTACTGCGTGGGGCAGGTGTGATTCAGGTGCGATTCAAGTCGTGGGCTGTTGTTGTCGTCGTCACGAGCACGGTCTTGGCCGGCTCCCTCAACACGGCTGCTGCCGCTTCCGCGGCGCCGGTGCACAGTGCTGCGGCCGCGGCAACGCGCCTCGCCTCGTGCGACAACCCGCCGGACTCCCCGGACGCGACCACGGAGAACCGTGATCGCTTCGTCGACCTCTGGTCGGCCAGGCTGGATGACAAAGCCTGGACCAAGCACTTCGTCGAGCTCACCAAGGTGCCCGACGACATCCTCGCCGAGGGCTTCCACGGTATGAGCGCCGAGGTGCAGGTCTGGCTGAGCGCCTGCCTGCTCGACGACGTCCTCGCCGCCGGCGGCGAGTCGCCGTCGGTCGAGAAGTTCAACCAGTACCTCACCAGCCTGAACATGGTCATCTTCGGCAAGGCCGCGATCCAGAAGCTGCGCGACCAGGTGAACGCCAAGGCCAAGCCCGACCCCGGCAAGACCGAGCCGCTGAAGAAGGACCAGACCTCCGAGGCGCTGGACCACATCGTCAGCGACCTGTCCTCCGACTCCAGCCTGACCTCGGCCGACCAGCCGCACTCCGACGTCACCGCTCCGACGACCTCGGTCAGCGGGGACGACAGCGGATCGGCCTCCTCGGAGCTGAACAACCTGATCACGCAGCCGGCGATGACGCCCCAGACCTCGACACCGCACGCGGTGACGCCCACCGTCGTCCCGACCGGAGTGCCGGTGGTCGACACGCTGCTCGCACTCCCGCTGGTCCCGCTCATCCTCAAGGCGATCAACGAGCTGCTCCAGCTGGTCGCCAACATCGAGCAGAAGCTCTTCACGCTGCCGGTCGTCAACTTGCTCGCCACGGTCTTCTACCGGGTCTGCGCCGAGTCCGCCGACGATGCCGCTGCGCGTGCAGCATCATCGCTTCCCGTCGGGGTCCCGATCCCGGCCGACGTCACCGGCGACAACTTCCCGGACGTCACCGGCAACCTGATCCCGCTGGTCAACCTGCCCTCTGGTGACGTGGGCGCGCGGTTCCTGGTCACGCGGCTCTTCCCGAACAGCGGACCGCTCCCGGCGCACGTCTTCGCGGTCTACGACACGCCGTTCGTCAAGAAGCGGATCGAGTTCGGGTACGACGGCCGCGCCTCGACGCTCGCCCGGAACACGAACACGACGTTCAAGCTCGAGCACGCCCTCAAGGCGATCACCGGCGACATCCAGGTCAGCGCCGACGTGACCAGCCAGGACCCGGGCTCGGTCGAGGCACTCACCTTCGCGGTGAAGTACGCTGGTCGGCGGATCCGACCGGGGTGCTGCCCTCGGAGGAGGACCCGATGGCCGGGTCGGTCCAGATGAACCCGTTCCCCACGGACTTCCATGTCGGGGGCGCGCCTGACGCACTCGACGTCGAAGGACGAGGACGTCTTCACGGTCAGCTCGTCGACGCCGACACGCGTCGACGCGATCGTCGACCAGGCGACGACCACCACCACGCCGAAGAGCAACCGCCAGTTCACCGCGACGGTAGACAAGCTGCCGACCTCGGTCACGGTCGACCTGGTCCACCAGGGCGAGAAGCAGACCATCGACTACTCCGCCAGCGCTCCGATCGACCTTGTCCAGGCGAGCGACACCGCGATCGGTGACACCAGCCACCCCGGCTCGTACACGCAGAGCGTCTACGAGGTGCACGGCGTGCCGACCCACGTGAACGTCGGCCATGCAGGGCTCGCAGGACATCACCTACACCGCCAACGCGAAGATCCCCGAGGTCTCGTTCTCGACCAAGACACTGGCCGACAACGTGCTGCAGCAGCAGATCACCGCCGACGGCACACCAGGTGCCCAAGTCGATCCACGTCACCAACCTGACCAGCGCGGCGGAGCAGAAGATCGGCTACACCGCCGACGACGAGCTCGGCGACGTCCAGCTCGGGATGTATGACAAGGACGAGGCCGGCGTCGAGACCAACCTGACCGCCACGGCGACCGGCATCCCGACCCAGATGCAGTTCACCTCGACCGAGGCCACCGGCGCCTACGACTTCACGTCGAACACCGGCATCGACCTGATCGAGGCGACGCTCACCCGCAACAACGGCTCGATCCTGCCGATGCCGGGTCAGGACCACGCCACGGTCTACAAGCGCGGTGAGCAGCTCGGCCTGGACTTCCGGCTCAGCGGCTTCACCTCGGCACACTTCGACGGGCATGAGAAGACGAACGTGTCCCTCGGCCTGACCCCGGGTGGCCAGACCTTCGACGCGGTCGCCGACATCGACGACCCGGCGCCTGGCCCGAACGTGCTCGCAACCGCACACGTCGGGGCACTGCCGTCGACGATGGCGGTGACCTTCGACCCGGACAACGGGACGGCGGACTACGCCGCCTCGAGCGTGATCCCGTTGCTGACGGCGAGTTTCACCGACCGTGACACCCAGATGTTCGGGAACGCCAAGCTCACCGATCTGCCCAAGAACATCGGGCTGACCTTCAACACCTCCGGCGAGACTCCCGAGATCACCTACGACGCGGACTCGCGGCTGGGCTCGATCGAGGCGAACTACTCCGAGAAGCCGGGCGGCCTCGGCCTGCATGCGCTGATCAGCGACCTGCCGAAGTACATGAAGATCGGCGGGATCAACCCGATCGTCTTCGACGCCCGCAACGCGGCCAGCGACCCCGCCGGCTCGTCGTACCTGGGCCAGGTGTTCTTCCAGTACGCCACCGACGGCGTGTTCGCGAGCCCGCCGACCACCGACGACCACGTCCTCCTCGACACCGACACCGTCGCGAGCACGCACGCCGAGCTCCAGTACACCGGCCTCCAGCTGCTCACCGTGGACACGAGCGCCCAGGAGCTGCACGCCGAGATCCGGAACACCGCGGCGCGCCTGCTCCGTGCCTACCTGACGACACCGACACTGAGCCTGACCGGCTTCATCGACAAGGTGCCGGCGGACATCAAGGTCGACCAGGTGGGCAACCTGGTGTCGTACGACGCCAGCTCGCCGATCAGCCAGATCTACACCAGCCTGGACCGGGCCAACGGCGACAACCTCGCCGTCGACATCCACGGCGTGCCCAGCCAGATCGACCTGCTCTTCGACGGCGCGGCCTCCAAGCTCCAGTGGGACGCCTCGGCAGCGACGACGAGCGTGTCGGCGGTCGCGCACCTGACACCGTCGACGATCGGCGGGACGCGCCCGTTCGACGCGAGCCTCACGATCGGCGCGATCCCGACCCACTGGGACGCGTCCTGGGCGGGCGGCGACGTGCTCTTCCAGGCTCCGTCCCCGGGCATCGGGTCGATCGACGCGCGGGTCACCAACCACGGTGCGTACCACCTGCTGAGCGGTGACCACCTGAGCGCCTTCTTCGACCAGACCGCGGGTGACGCGCCCGGCAACCTGGACGCGAGCCTGCACATCAGCAACCTGACCAAGGCCTCGTTCAGCAAGATCACCAACGCCAGCGGTGGTGGCTTCGTGGCCGACCTGAACATGGGCACCCACGGCCTCTTCAAGTTCAGCGGCGACGTCACGCTGCCGTCGACGAAGCTGCTGGCAACGGGTCAGTTCGACAACCTGCCGTCGCAGATCCACCTGAAGAGCGACAGCGGCCGGATCACCTACACCGGCGACAGCAACCCCGACCTGACGGTCTCGGTCAAGGCCGGCACGCCGGCCGCCGTCGCGGCGCTGCCGGCGATCCCGTCACCACACGGCGTCGCGGTGCGCGACGCCGCGGCCGGTGGCGGCAAGGCCTACGGGGCGAACGTGTACCTCACCGGCCTGCCGGACAGCCTGGACCTGAACACGCCCGCCGGCACCTACACCGTCAACGGGTACCACCCGAGCATCTCGACGCTGTCGGTGGACGCGGTCCTGACCACGCTCGCCTCGCAGCCGCTCTCGCTGCAGCTGCAGCAAGTGGTGCCGACCGCCAGCCCGGTCAACTTCCAGTTCGGCCCGTTCCTGAGCTCGACCGACGGCAGTGGCAACCACACGATGAGCCTGAACTACACGGCGAACCAGGACCTGGGCTCGTTGACCGCCGAGGCGACGTACGGCAACACCGACGACGCCAAGCTCACCATCAGCGAGATCCCGAAGTCGATCAGCGTCAACACCAGCTTCGGTGCGGACACCAAGGACGTCGGGATCACGATGAACCACGGGATCAGCGACATCACGGCTGCCTACAAGCATGTCGGCGCGCTGAGCTTCGCGGCCTCGGTGCACCTGCACGACGTGCCGTCCGCGGTGAACATCCACCTCGGCAAGGACTCCGGCTCCTCGGGCGGCACCGACGTCGACGCACCGGTGTTCACGATGAACACCAGCAGCGCCGGCATGGACATCGACGCCTTCGCGAGCGCCGACATCACCGACCCGGTGGATGCCAATGCAGCGGTCACGCTGAACGTGACCGACCTCGGCAAGACGGTCACCGGTGACCTGACCGGGAAGACGCTGCACATCACCTCCTCGCCGGCGACGGGCGCGTTCACCCTGCAGGCGGCCGGCAACGTGCACGTCGACGTCGACCTCGGGTTCAGCGGCGGCGGGTTCACCAACACCGGCAACCTCGGCGTCGACCTCGCGGTGCACCAGGTCACGCTCGGGTTCACCGACTTCAGTGACGTGAAGGCGGTGCTCGGGTTCACCACGGGCCTGAGCGGCAACTTCAGCTCGTTCACGCTGGGCCAGCAGAGCAACCTGACGGTCACGATCCAGGACCACCTGGACCTGGGCTTCGACCTGCCCGACCCGATCGGGCACGTCGGGGTGACCCTGGTGGACATCCCGTACGCGTCCATCCCGCTGGGCAACGTGGTGCCGCAGTGGCACGTGAACACGAACACCGAAGGAGCGATCTTCAGCATCCCGGTCTTCGAGGTGCCCCTGGTGGTGGACTGCACGATCAGCGTGACTGCCCGTCCGGCGCCCGGCTACACCACGGCCACGTCGACGTTCACGCTTCCCGCGCCGCCGGACGACGGGCACAGCCCGCCGGCCTGGCTGCTGACGCCGGACATCAACCTGCTGGGGCTGTCGCTCCCGGGCTGGGGACTGGACATCATCGCGTTCTTCCTCTCCCCGTACGGGAACCACATCGGGGCGACCTCAGGATGTGACTGGTTCTAGGGAACCGCTGAGCACGATGACGGCACGGGCCTCGAGCGAGCCCGTGCCGTCATCGCGTCCGCTACCAGACGGAGACCTCGGAGCTGAGGCTCTCGTCGAGCCCGGCGGGCGACCGCAGCCGCACGTAGCGTGCGGTCGGGTGTCCAGGCGGGGTGACGGCGTACGCCTGGCCGAAGCCGGTGGCGACGGTGCTGAATGCCTTGCCGTCGATCGAGGTCTCGACGAGGAACTGGCCGGCGAAGCCGCGGGCGACGACCAGGCTGACCGGTCGGCTCCTGCCGAGGTCGACCACGACCCCGGTCACGGTCTTGCCGGACCCGCCGGCGATCCGCGCGGGACCGGACAGGCCACCGTCGGTCTCGGTGCAGGGCGCCCGGAAGGCGCCGACGTGCGGTGCGGTGCCGGTCACCGCTGCACATCGTTGACCGCGCGAGGGCGGGGCGCCGCTGCCGGCACCGACCGGGAGGCGCTCGGAGAGATAGCTGGCCCGGACCTTGCCGGCGCTCGCGCCGCTGGAGAGCTCGGTGCTGGCGCTGACCGCGACGACGCCGTGACGGTCCTCCAGCAGGCGCGGGTCGATGTCGGTACGACGACCCGAGGCCGGCTGGCTCCAGAGCACCGCGCCGTTGTCGGCGTCGTACAGCTGCGCGGAGTAGCTGGTCTTCGCGCCCGCCTCCTTCGACAACGGGCGCCACGACAGCCCGATCCGGCCGGAGGCGTCGGAGACCTTGGCGGCCAGGTCCCACAGCCGGGCGTCGGGCACGGTCACCGAGTTGTCCTCGGCGACGAAGCTGACGGTCGTGCTGGTCCGGGCGGACCTGTCGGAGAACACCACGTTCATGGTGGCCTCCGTGCCGAGCGAGCCCTGGGTGTCGGAGCCCTTGATCTCGAAGCGGTAGCCGCCGTGGGAGTCGGTGGTCGTGACCTTCGCCCGGTCACAGATCGCCGGCGCCCGCGGGGCGAAGCAGATCGCCGAGAGCGTGCCGACGGTGAGGATGCTGCCGAAGATCACCTGGCCGATGTCGGCCTGCCTGATCAGCAGCACCCGCGCGTGCGCCAACGGCTTGCCCGTGGAGTCCAGGGCCTGCCCGGAGATCGCCACCGAGCTGTCGGGGTCGACCGAGCTGAATCCGCATCCGGCGGCCGCGAGGCCCAGTACCGTGACGAGAGCAAACACCCTGCGCATGCGCCCAAAACTAGACCCAGCTCGCGCACCCGGACTGGAGGCCACACCATGCGAACACATCTGTACCTCGTCGCGACCCTCGCGGTCCTGTTGGTGCCGGTGGCCGGCTGCGGGCGCTCGGACGACAAGCCCTCCTCGTCGATGACCGAGGTCACGATCGCGTGCGACAAGTACGCCGACACGGCCAAGAAGATCACCGACGCCCAGACCGAGATCTACAGCGGCACCGGAGGCGCGGAGGCGCTCGCGTCGTTGCGCAGCGAGCTCGACGGGCTCAAGGACGGGGCACCTGCCGACGTGAAGGCAGCGCTCACCGAGCTCGGCGACGCCTTCGAGAAGGCTCAGCAGATCATGCAGGATCCGGCGAACGCTGACCCGACCGAGCTCGCCGACCTGGCCCCGAAGCTCTCTCAGGACAGCCAGAAGGTCACGGCGTACATCGTGTCCAGGTGCAAGTGACCCCAGTCAGGCGCTGAACGATGACCACTCGGCCAGCCACACGCGCCCGGTGGTGCCGTCGTCGGACAGCAGCAGCACCTCGTCGGCGTCGGAAGCGACCGACAACTGGGTGTCGCCGCTGGCGGTCGGTCGTGTCGGCGCGGCAACCGGACGCCAACGGCGTCCTCCCACAGTGGCGTAGAGACCGAACCGCCTCCCGTCGCTGACCGCCGTGACGGCGGCACGCGACCGGGCGACCAGCCCGGACACGAAGGGCGGTCCGGTGAGGTGCGAGGAGTACTTCCCGAAGGCGTCGCCGGCGCGCCAGTGTGCTCCCGTGCGCTGCCAGACCCCGAAGCGGTCGCCGCGGAGCCCCACGGCGACCAGGGTGCCGTCGTCGTCGACGACCCGCTCGAGGTCCGCGAACCCCGCTGTGCCGGCAGGCACCGGCTGCCGCGTCCAGTGGTCGCCGTCGGCAGAGGTCCAGGCCAAGGGGCCTGGTGACACCCTTCCGGTGGTCTCGACCCGGCCGACGACCGTCCAGGCCGCACCGTCCCAGACCTGGTCGAGTGCGGTGGTCCTGGTGTTCGCGTTGCTCCGCAGGGCCGGGTCGTCGTCGACGATCCGGAAGTCGGTCGCGTCCGTCGAGGGCCACACCGAAGCGCCGCTGAGCCGGTTGCCGGCGATGAGCCAGCCGTGCGGTCCGGCGGCGACGTGCCGGACGCTGATCGCTTCGGGGCCGCCGTACAGCTCGAAGGGCGCGCGCATGTCGACCAGTGCGCCGTCGGCGCGTGGGTACCACGAGGTCACCCGCGGGTTGCCGTGCGCGCCGCCCGATCGCGAGCCGACCATCGCCACCCGGCCGTCGCGGCACGCCACCGACGTCAGGACCGCGCGCCGTGCGTAGTAGGTCGTCGGGTGGAGGGTCATCAGGGTCCAGGTCCGCCCGTCGTCACTGGTCCATGCCGCCGGGCGGCTGGACTCGTGGCCGCCGATGACCGCACCGACGAGGTACCAGCGTCCGGCGCACGCCGTGGCGTCGCGCACGGCGAGGCGGCCGGCCGGACCCGGTGGCGTCGGGAGGGTGACTTCGTGCCAGGCGGGACGGATCGGCGTCACGGACGTGTGCCCGCCCCGGTCGCAGCCGACCACGATCAGCGTGAGGGCCAGGGCGAGGGCCACGGCACCGACCGCGGCGAGGACTGGTCGGCGGCTCACCTGCGTGAGGGTACGGCGGCTCCGCTCCGCCGGTCATCGGGAAATCCGCCTAGGCTGGCCACCATGAGTGGGCTCGAACCTTCGAGGATGCGGATCTCGGACGCGGACCGGAACAAGGTCGCGGAGATCCTCCGCGAGGCGGCCGGCGACGGCCGCATCGACCTGACCGAGCTCGACGAGCGCCTCGACGCGACGTACGCCGCCAAGACCTACGCCGAGCTGGTGCCGATCACCCACGACCTCGCGCCGGCCATGACCACCAACGCGGCCGCGGTGAGCGGTGTCGAGCGCGAGCGCGCCGTCGCGATCATGGGCGGCGTCGACCGGCGCGGCATCTGGACGGTGCCCGAGAGCTTCACGGTGTTCTGCCTGATGGGCGGCGCCGACCTCGACCTCCGCCAGGCGCGCTTCTCCGCGCCGGAGGTGACCCTGACCATCAACACCTTCATGGGTGGCGCCACGATCATCGTGAACCGCTCGACCAACGTCGTCGTCCACGGCGTCGGCATCATGGGCGGTTACTCGGCCCCGCGCTCCGACGCCGAGGTGCAGCTGACCGCGGACTCACCGACCGTGCACGTCAAGGGCGTCGCGATCATGGGCGGCGTCACGGTGATCCGCAAGCGGATGCCGGGCGAGGACAAGTCGCCGGGCTGGCGCTACCGGCACTGATCGGGGTCAGACGGCCCACCAGTTGTCCAGGCGGGCCAGCGGCGCGGAGTCGTCGCCCTGCTCGAGGACACGGGCGAGGTGGAACAGGTACGCCGAGATGCCGGCCGCTCCCTGCATCCAGCCGACTCCCGGTGGGAGCAGCGGGTCGTCGTTGCGGTGCTCGACGAAGCGCCAGCAGGCCCGGTCGCCGGCACGGATCGCGCGCTCGACGAGTGCGTCCCCGAGCTCGAGGGCGAAGGCCAGGTCGTCGGCGTCGCCGGAGTGGTGCCAGGAGTCGAGGAAGACGTCGCCGACGCCCGCAGTCCCGCAGCACCGGCCGTCGTTGTCCCAGAAGCCGGGGCGCAGTCGTCGCGGCACCCCGGACGTGCGGACGCTGTGCCGGCAGCGGCGGTGCCATCCGGCCGGGGAGTCGTCGGCCACGGTGGCCACCCCGGCGTACTCGAGCGCGCGGAAGAGCAGTGAGGTGCCGGTCGGGCCGTGGCACCAGGTGTAGGTGACCTCGTCCATGTCGGGGGTCGGCGGGATGATCCGCGGCACCACGAACCCGCCGTCTGCCAGGTCCGCGAGGGTGACGAGGTGGGCGGCGCCGTCGGTGGCCGCGTCGAGGAGGTCCGACCGGCCGAGCTCGACTCCGGCGACCGCGAGCACGGCGGCGATGCCGGCGAGACCGTGGGAGAGGTTGGGCATCCGCCCGGCCGGTGGCTCGAGGACGAACCGCGCGGGCACGAACGGCCAGTCGAGCCCCGTCGGCAGCCGATCAGCCTCGGCGACCAGGACGTCCGCGGCCCGCATGGACAGCTCGCGGGCGCGCGGCACGTCGTGACTGCCTGCCCACAGCGCCCCGGCCAGGACGCCGGCGGTGCCGAGGGTCAGGTCGTTCACGCGGGCGTCGTCGCGGTAGCGGGGTCCGATGGTCGCGGTCTGCGGCCAGCCGTCGTCGGTCGCGATCTCGAGCAGCCGTGCGACGGCCAGGTCGGCCCCGTGCGTCCCGAGGGCGAGCAGGACGCCGATACTGCTGACCAGCCCGTCGAAGAAGGTCGCGTCGGCCTGCATCGCGATCTGGCCGCGCAGCCGGTCCGCGATCGCGGCGGCCAGCACGGCCTCGTCATCCGTCCATTCGCGCGTGAGCCGGATCTCGGCGAGAGCGTACGCCGGGCCCCCGATCCCGCTGTGCATGCCGTCGCGGTCCCCGGGCGGCTCCGTGGCGAGGAGCTGGGTCGCTTCCGGCCCGGAGCCCGCGGCCGGGATCCAGGGACCGTCGTCGTACCGGACCTGGTCGAGCACCCACCGCCACGCCGCCTCGCCGAGCTCGCGGTAGCCGTCGGCGCTGCGGGTCACTGCTCGATGATGCCAGCCCCCAATCCGCCGAGGCGTCGCAATGTTGCAGGTTCAGGACGCCGAGGCGTCACCTTGTGCCTTGTCCCGTACGCCGAGGCGCGGACAACTGGAGGCGAGTAGCACCGCGCCCTCGTCCTGACGGCGGCTCCCGACGCCGAGGACGACCTCGCACGGGCCAGAGTGACGCCTCAGCGAGTACGAGACGCAACAACTCGACGCCTCGGCGGGCCGGAGAGGCAACAAACGGCCGCCTCGGCGGGCCGGAGAGGCAACAACGGCCGGGCGGGCCGAGAGGCAACAATGTGACGCCTCGGCGGGAGGGGGTCAGGCGCGGCGGTCGGCGGTGCGCCGGATGGCGTCCCGGTAGGTCTCGAAGAGCGCCGGCGGGAGGTCGTGGCCCATGCCCGGGACGAGCAGCAGCTGGGCGCCGGGGATCGCCCGGGCGGTGGCCCGACCGCCGGAGGAGTGCACCATCCGGTCGTTCATCCCATGGATCACCGTGGTCGGGATACGGAGTGACTGGAGGGCCTCGGGCGCGGTTCGGCTGGGTGAGCACCGCCATCATCTGCCGCATCACACCGGCTGGGTTGAGGCCGCGCTCGTAGGTCTCGAGTGCCCGCGCCCGGGAGGACTCACCCGGCTCCGGGTACGCCGGGCGATCCGATCGCCGCCGCGCCCTTCGCCGCTGCCTCGACGTACTCCTCGACGGTGGTGCCGCGCGGGCCGAGCATCATCGGCAGCAGCCGCGGGTCCAGCCAGCCGACCGTGCGGCGACCGGTGGTCGACATCATCGACACCAGACTGCGGACCCGGTCCTGGTGCTCGATCGCCATCGTCTGGGCGATCATCCCGCCCATCGACACCCCGACGACGTGCGCGGACGCGATGCCGAGGTGGTCGAGCAGGCCGAATGCCGTCCTCCGCCATGTCGGACAGGGAGTACGGCGCCCTGACCGGCCGTCCGAGGAAGGCCTGGACGAGCATCGACCGGGTGACCCGGCCGGTCCCGCGGCTGGAGTGGCCGGTGTCACGGTTGTCGTAGCGGATGACGTAGAAGCCGCTCTCCGCGAGCATCCGGCACAGGGCCGGGTCCCACCAGGTCATCGGGCCGCCCAGGCCCATCACCAGCAGCAGCGGCTCGTCCGCGGGGTCGCCGAAGGTCTGGTAGCAGAGCTCGACACCCGGGCTCACCGGTGCGCGACAACTCGGCGGAGACGACGACCTCGGGTGCTTCGGCCGGGGCCGACGAACGACGGGAGCGGATGCGCGGCATGGGTGCCTTTCGATGGGGGACGCCCGAATTCGACTTCCGCGGAAGCCGGAACGCGCCGGGCCCGAAATCGTTGAGTTCGTGATGAGCACTGTGGTTCCGTTACTTTCGGCACCGTGAACTCACCGATGGGCGACTTCCTGAGGCCGGACGGCTTCGTGGGCCCACGAGGTCTGCGGGCGCTCTCCCGCGAGGGCAGTGTCGTCGATCGAGGTGGCCAGGTTCGTCCACCGGTCGCGGTCGGACCGCAAGGTGCGCAGTGGCGCGCCGTACGCCCACGCGAGCCGGTCCCACGGTCTCGAGCCGGTGCTCCTGATCCCCGGCTTCATGGCCGGCGACGGCACCCTCAAGGGGATGGCGCGCGATGCTGCGTGGCGCCGGCTACCGCACCTACCGTTCCCAGATCCGCGTCAACATGGGCTGCACCCGCGAGGCGGCGGACCGGCTCGAGCGTCGGATCGAGGCGATCGTGCTGCGGCGCGGCCGCAAGGTCAGCATCGTCGGCCACAGCCTCGGCGGGATGCTGGCCCGCGGGCCTCGCTGCCCGTCGACCCGACCTGATCCACGGCATCGTCTCGATGGGCAGCCCGATCCTGGCGCCCGGAGCCGTCCACGAGCCTCCTCGCCTGGGACGCCGAGCTGCTCACCCGACTGACCCGCGCCGGCTTCGGCGGCCTGATGAGCGAGGACTGCGTCGCCGGGGACTGTGCCCGGCGCAGCTTCGAGGAGACCCAGGCCCCGCTCGACCCTGCGGTCGGGTTCACCGCGGTCTACTCCCGGCGCGACGGCATCGTGGACTGGAAGGCGTGCCTCGACCCGGCGGCCGACCCGGTCGAGGTGACCAGCCAGCCACGTCGGGATGGCGTTCGACCCGCGTGGTCTTCGACGCACGTGCGTGGCGCGCTCGACGGCAGCCAGGTCACGCGGGCCAGTCGGGCCGCAGCTCCGGACGCGCGCGGCGGCGCTGCGCCCGGTCGCGAACAGCTGATCCCGGCCACCTCGACCGCGGCCCGCAGCAGCGCGTCCAGCCGCTGCTCGTCGGCGGTACGCCCGGCCCGTAGTGCCCGAGGGCGCCCGTCCTCGTACAGCACGGCGAGGCAGGCGGCCATGAACGCGTCACCGGCGCCGACGGTGTCGACGACGTCGACGGACAGTGCCGGCACCCGCACGACCAGATCGCCCACGAAGCCGACCGCACCGCCGCCTCCCCGAGTGAGCAGCACGATCTCGGTGCTGTCACCATCGAGCAGCGACCGCGCGATGTCCTCCGGCTCGGCGCCCTCGTGCAGGATGTCGACGTCCTGGTCGCTGAGCTTCACCAGGTGCGCGCGTCCGGCCAGCGTCTCGACGTCGCGCCATGCGCGGACCGGATCGTCGACGAACGGAGCGCGCACGTTGGGGTCGTAGCTGACGAACACGTCCCGCGCCCACGCCTGGTCGACGAGGTCGAGGACGCTGGTCCGGCCCGGCTCCAGCACGGTGCCGAGGGATCCGACGTGCAGCGCGTCGCAGGCGGGGAGCTCCTGGTGCGGCAGCGACCACCCCAGGTCGAACGCGTACGACGCCTCGCCGTGCTGCAGTGACACCGTCGCGGTCGCGGAGGTGCCGGTGGGTGACGGTGCCGCGATCAGCTCGGCTCCGGAGTCCTCGACCTGCTGGACGATCCGGCGGCCTCGCTGGTCGTTGCCGACCTCGGTGATCAGCAGGGCAGGCACGTCGAGGCCGGCCAGGGTGGTCGCGACGTTGAGAGGGGAGCCGCCGACGGTCTCGTGTGGGTCCTGCGGGTCCTCGACGACGTCGACCAGCGACTCGCCAACGACGACGATCACGACGGTCTACCGCTCGAAGTCGACGTCGGCGTACGCCTTGAGCTTGCTGATCTTGTGCTCGCTGATGATCTGACGGATGGTGCCGCTGCGGCTGCGCATGACCAGGGAGTGCGTCGAGGCGCCGCCGGCGCGGTAGCGGACGCCCTTCATGAGCTCGCCGTCGGTGATGCCGGTGGCGACGAAGAAGCAGTCGTCTCCGGAGACCAGGTCGTCGGTGTAGAGGACGCGGTCGAGGTCATGCCCGGCGTCGATCGCACGCTGCTTCTCGTGGTCGTCGGAGGGCCACAGCCGACCCTGGATGACACCCTCCATGCACTTCATGGCGCAGGCGGCGATGATGCCCTCGGGCGTGCCGCCGACACCGAGGAGCAGGTCGACCCCGGTGTCGGGACGGGCCGCCATGATCGCGCCGGCGACATCGCCGTCGGTGATGAACTTGATCCGGGCACCGGTCTCCCGGATCTCGCGGGCGAGGGTCTCGTGGCGCGGACGGTCCAGCAGCACGACGGTGACGTCCTCGGGCGCGCTGCCCTTGGCCTTGGCCACCTGGTGGATGTTCTCCGCGACGGGGTAGCGGATGTCGACGACGTCGGCGGCCTCCTGGCCGGTGACCAGCTTCTCCATGTAGAAGACCGCAGAGGGGTCGTACATCGAGCCGCGCGGGGAGACCGCGAGCACCGAGATCGCGTTGGTCATCCCCTTGGCGGTGAGCGTGGTGCCGTCGATCGGGTCGACCGCCACGTCGCACTCGGGGCCCGACCCGCTGCCGACCTTCTCGCCGTTGTAGAGCATCGGCGCCTGGTCCTTCTCACCCTCGCCGATCACCACGGTGCCGTTCATGCTGACCGTCGAGATGAGCGTGCGCATCGCGTTGACCGCGACGGCGTCGGCGCCGTTCTTGTCGCCTCGTCCCACCCACCGGCCGGCCGCCATCGCGGCGGCCTCGGTGACCCGGACGAGCTCGAGCGCGAGGTTGCGGTCGGGCGAGGACGGGGAGACGGCAAGTCCGTCGGGGACGGGGGAGTCGGACATGGGTCGATGCTATCGGCCCGGGTGTCGTGCAGCGCCGAACGTCTTCACCTCGGTCGCCTTCACCGAGGCCCACACCGTCCGCCCGGGAGCGAGATCGAGCTCTGCGGCGGCGCCGCGCGTCACGTCGGCGTACAGCTCGGCGGCGGTGTCGCCGCTGCCGTGCAGGTGCACCCGGACCACGCCCTCGCGCTCCACCGCCCGGTGGACACGCACCCGCCATCGGTTGCGGGCCGACCCGACGGGCTCCGCCGTGGTCAGCGTGATCGCGGACGGAGCGAACGTCGCCAGGACGCGACCGTGTGCCGACGCGGCGAGCACGAGGTCGCCGCCGCTGTCGAGCGCCACGTCGGTGCCGGTGGCGGTGCCGGCCAGCACGTTGAGGCCGAGAAGGCGCGCCGCATGGGTGGTCGCGGGAGCCTCGGCGATCGCAGCGGGCGTGTCGTCCTGGGCGACGGCGCCGCCCTCGAGGACCAGGACCCTGTCTGCCAGGGCGCGGACGTCGAGCGAGTCGTGGGTGACCAGCAACGTGACGCCGGTCTGCTGGCGCAGATGGTCCGCGAGCGTGAGTCGCAGACCCGCGGCGACGGCGACGTCGAGCGCGGCGAACGGCTCGTCGAGCAGGAGCACGCGAGGCTCTGTCGCGAGAGCGCGGGCCACCGCGACGCGCTGGGCCTGACCGCCGGAGAGCTCAGCGGGACGTCGGCCGGCCTGGTCGGCGACGCCGAGACGCTCGAGCCAGAGATGCGCGATCCGGTCGGCTTCGCGTCGCGAGCTCCCTCGCGCCCGTGGTCCGAAGGCCACGTTGGCCCGGGAGTCGAGGTGCGGGAAGAGGAGGTGCTCCTGGAACACCAGACCGACGTGCCGGCGGTGCGGAGGCAGCGCGCTCCAGTCCTCGTCGCCGACCTCGACCGAGGTGCTCCCGCCTCGGACGGTGCCCGCCAACGCTTCCACCAGGGTGGTCTTCCCGGCGCCGTTCGGGCCGACGACCGCGACCACCTCGCCGTCGTCGGCGCTGAGCTCGCCACCGAAGCGGGCGGGCAGGTCCACTCGCGCCCGCAGTCCCGCGGTCATCGGACGCTCCACCAGCGCTCACGCAGCGCGAACAGGACTGCGCAACAGACCGCGAGGAGCACGACGCTCAGTGCGACAGCGGTGTCGCGGTCGTCCTGCAGCTCGGCGTACACGAGCAGCGGCATCGTCTGGGTCGTGCCGGGATAGTTGCCGGCGAACGTGATCGTCGTACCGAACTCGCCGAGCGAGCGCGCCCAGGCCAGGACGAGGCCGGCGAGCACGCCCGGCATCACCAACGGCAGCGTGACGCGGCGGAACGTCGTCCACCGGTCCGCACCGAGGGTGGCCGCGGCTGCCTCGAGGCGCGTCGAGACGCTCCTCAACGCGCCTTCGAGGGAGATCACGAAGAAGGGCATGGCGACGAACGTGTGCGCGAGCACGACCGCGGTGGTGGTGTACGGGATCCGGGTGCCGAAGGCCGCGTGCAACGGCTCGCCCAGGAAACCGTGTCGACCGAATGCGCTCAGGAGGGCGACGCCGGCCACGACCGGCGGTAGCACGAGGGGGACCGTGACCAGCGTGCGCACGATGCGGCGACCCGGGAACTCGACCCGCGCCAGGAGCCAGGCAAGCGGCAGGCCGAGGACGAAGCACAGAGCGGCCGCCGCGGTCGACGTCCAGGCCGACAGCCAGAGTGCGTGCTGCGCGTCCGAGGTCGTGACGATCGACCAGACACGGCTCCACGGGGCAGAGGCGACGAGCGCGATGAGCGGGAGCACGAGGAATGCCGAGGCCAGTGCGCCCGCGAGAAGCAGGCGCAGCGGTGGGTGGCCGAGCTCGGAGGTGTCCGGCACGGCTCAGCCGCCCGTCCCGAAACCGGCCGCGTTCAGCACTGCCTGTCCAGCCGCCCCGGTGAGGAAGGCGATCCAGTCCTGGGCCAGCTCGCTCTGCTTCGCGTCGGTGGTCACCGCGACCCAGTAGGTGTTCGGGCGCTCGGCGGCCCCGGGCACCTCGACGCCGGTCACGGCGTCCCCCGCGGCGGTCACGTCGGTCTGGTAGACGAGCCCGGCATCGGCCTCGTCGTCCTCGACCTTGGCGAGGACCGACTTCACGTCGACCTCCTGGCTGACCGGCTTCCGCGAGATGCCGGCCCCTGCGAGTAGAGCTTGCGCGGCCGAGCCGCACGGTGCGGTGGGGACGCAGGTGAGGTAGTCGACGCCGGCGTGGTCCAGATCTGCGAAGTCCCTGATGTGCGCCGGATTGTCCTTCGGCACGGCGAGCACGACGACGTTGCTGGCGAACTGCCTGGGCTCGCCCTCGACGCCGCCGTCACCCTGCGCCTGGTCCATCGTCTTCTGGTCGGCGGTGGCGAGTACGTCGCCCGGTGCACCTTCGGCCGCCTGCTGCGCAAGGGTCGCGGAGGAGTCGAGGACCAGCTTGACCTCGACACGTTCGTGCGCGGCCTCGAACTGGGCGGCGAGGTCGGTGAAGGTACCGGTGAGGGACGAGGCCGCCAGCACGGTGAGCGTGCGCCGCCCGCCGCCGTCCGGGGTACAGGCCGACACCGCGACGGCCAGGACGAACAGCGGCACGAGCAGGCGCTTCACGGGCGCTCCAGGACGACGTTGGTGGACTTGATCGACGCGATCGCTCGCTCGCCGCGTGCAAGACCGAGCTCGTCGACCGCGTCGGCGGACAGCAGCGACACGATCCGGTACGGGCCACAGATCACCTCGACCTGCGCCATCACGGTGTCCTTCCTGACCGCGACGACGATGCCGGGGAGGCGGTTGCGGGCACTGACCGACGAGGCGCGGATGCCCGTGCGGTCGGGGTCGTCGGCGAGCGACTCGGCGAGCGCCGCCAGGTCGGTGCCCTCGACCGCGGCACGGCCGGAGTGATGGAAGGTGGCCAGCCGGCCCTGGTCGATCCAGCGGCGCACGGTGTCGTCGCTGACGCCGAGGAGAGTGGCCGCTTCCGCGATTCGGTACGTCGTCACGGGGCCAGTATTCCGCAGATGCGGTCTGTTTGTCCCGTGGAGTCCGCTGATTCGGAACTTTGCGGCCCGCGTCGTGGACGCTGCTCACCGCTTGGCAGGATGTGCGAGGTGAGCATGAGCCCGAACCCGCGCACCCAACGATCGGTTGCGGGAATGGCCGGAGCGCTCATCGTGGTCGTCGCGCTGGTGGTCACCGTCGTCCTGATCAGGTCGTCGGGCCAGAAGCCCACCCCGATCCAGACGGCCGACTGGCAGGCCTGGGTGAAGGCAGGCCGCGCCGACGGCAAGCTCGCTCTGCTGGCACCCTCGCGTCTTCCCGAGGGATGGCGCGCGACCTCGGCGGCGTACGGGTCCGGCACCAGGCCGCAGTGGCGGATGGGCATGCTCACCGGATCGAAGAGGTTCGTCGGCGTCGCAGAGTCGTTGGCGTCGACCGACGATCTTGTGCAGGAGTACGTCGACGAGAACGCCGAGCAAGGTGACGACGTGACGTTCGGGGGAAGCACCTGGCAGACCTGGACCGACACCGGCGGTGACTACGCGGTGGTTCGTACGCTGTCCACGCCGTCGGGCAGCCAGGAGCGCGTCATCGTGTACGGATCGGCGCCGGACAGGTCCATCCGCGACTTCGCGGCGACCTTGTCGGTGGAGGCGGCGCCGGCAGACTAGGCGGGCACGGTCGTTGAGCCTCGAAACCTCGGTACGCCGGGAAGGTGCTGGCCGCGGCCGATCCGGACGACGTGGGTGCGGACTCCGGTGCCACCTCGGCCGCCGCGTGGCTGGCAGCCGCCGCCCACCAGGTTTCACCGCACGTTGAGCCGATCGCGATCCCTCGCACTCTCTGCGCGCTGGTTCCACAGCGCGGCACGCTCGGCGAAGAAGTGCGCACCCATGCTGAAGACGAGCATCCCGGCAAGGACCTGCATCGAGTACGTGAGGTTCGTCAGCTCACCCAGCCGCCGGGAGGGGTCGCGATTGATCAGCGCAGAGAGCATCATCCAGCCGCCCCAGCAAGCAAGCGCTGCGGAGCCGACGAAAGCCAGGGACAGCGGAAGCCGCAGCGGCAGAGCGCCGGTGCGTGGGAACGCAATCAGCAGCAGCCCCGCCACCGTCATCAGAGCAAAGAGGACGTAAGCCGCCTCGAGGGCGTAGTAGTCGCTGGTCCGGTCGGAGATCTGACCCGAGGTGAGTCCGCTCGTCGAACCGCTGGCCCAAAGCAAATGGGCCGTCAACGGCACGAGCACCACTGCCGAAGTCATCAGAGCCGTGCCTCGCTGCACGCCGGGCGCCGGGCCCTGCACCGCCAGCCCCGACATCCGGCTTCGCCACAGATGTCCCCAGCGCCGCCGTGCGTACAGGACGAAGAGCGCACCCAAGGCGAGAGCCTGGACGATGAAGCCGGTGTAGACGACGGTGAACACCCACTCGTCGAGGAACGGGCGAGCGGCAGGTCCCTCGGAGGGCGTCGCGGCTCCGCCCAGCAGCCGAGCGCCTAGCTGCAGCGGGTAGCCGACCATGATCGGGCTGAGCAGACCGGTGGCGGCCCAGACCGGAACAATGAGAAGCCGGACCGGCGCCCGTCGACCCCATGGCTCGGTGAGCAGCAGTGCGAGCACGACCACCATCGAATCGAGCAGGACGCTGGCGGAGTTTGCGACGATCATCGTGGTGTGGTGCTCCAGCAGCGTGCTGCCATCCGGGATGCCGACGCGGCTGCCGGACACCCAGGCGATCTTGAGCACGAGGTACGGCACGCAAGCGGTGATGGCGACAGCGCGCAGGACCAGTGCCGCGCTGCGGGCAGAGGTCGGAGTCGGTGGTGACGAGGTCATGCCAGCACCGTTTCAGAGTCACCGGCCCCGGACATCGCACGCGGGTATCGAGGACGTACGCCGCAGGTAGGGCCCGTTGAACCCGCACATCGCCCTGAGGTATTCGCCTCCGCCTCACGAGTAGCGGTCGGTCAGCGGCTGGCGTGACCAGCCGAAGGTGCCGTCGCGCGTTGGCCTCGCGGCGGTGCTACCACGGGCACCGTTCCGTGTGGCTTTCAGCTGCTCGGCCTGCTCACCGAGCACGGCGTCGAGCCGGGCCCGCGCGCCGTCGAGCGCGGCCTGGCAGATCCGGGCGAGCTCCTCGCCCCGCTCCCAGAGCGCAAGGGACTCGGCCAGGGTCGTCCCGCCCTGCTCGAGGGTGCGCACGACCTCGACCAGCTGGTCGCGGGCCTGCTCGTAGCTGAGGTCGTCGGCCGGCGGTGTGGTCTTGTCTGACTCAGGCATCGGACTCCTCGGGGGCGCTCTGGGCGATCTCGGGCAGGGGGATCTCGGGCAGGGGGATCGACTCCACGGCCTCGACGGACGCGCTGATCCTGCCGTCGGCGACCCGGATCGCGACCGGCTGGCCGGCACTCACGTCCTCGATGCTGCTGAACAGCGTGCCCTCGGCGTCGGAGAGCACGGCGTAGCCGCGGCGCAGCGTCGCCAGGGGTGAAAGCGCCCGGACGCGGGCGAGCTGGTGCCCGAGGTTGTCCTCCGCGCGGTCGAGGACGTGACCGAGCACCCGGCGGCCGCGCGCGCGCAGCGCAGCGATCTCGTCGGCGCGATCGGCCAGACCGCTGCGCGGGTCGGCGAGGACGGGCCGGCCGCGGAGCGCGTGAAGGTGCTCTTGCTCGGTGTCGAGGCGGTGGCGCACCGACCGGCGGATCCGCTCGCGTGCCTGGAGCACCCGCTGAGCCTCCTCGGCGACGTCGGGGACGATTCGGCGCGCGGCATCGGTCGGGGTGGAGGCGCGCACGTCGGCGACGAGGTCGAGGATCGGGGAGTCGGGCTCGTGCCCGATCGCCGAGACCACCGGGGTCGTCACGGCGTGCACGGCCCGGATCAGCGCCTCGTCCGAGAACGGCAGCAGGTCCTCGACCGAACCGCCGCCGCGCGCGATCACGATCACCTCGACTTCTGGCGCGGAGTCGAGCTTGCGCAACGCGTCGATCACCTGGGCGGCGCAGTTCGGCCCCTGCATGGCGGCGTACTCGATCGCGAAGTCGACGCCGGGCCAACGGCGGCGCGCGCTCTCGACGACGTCCCTCTCGGCAGCCGAGCCCTGCGCGGTCACCAGTCCGATCCGGCGCGGGAGGAAGGGCGGCGTGCGCTTGAGCTCGGGGGCGAAGAGGCCCTCCGCGGCGAGCAGCTGCCGACGTCGCTCGAGCCGCGCGAGCAGCTCGCCTTCGCCCACCAGGCGGATCTCGCGGACCTGCAGCGACAGCGCGCCGCGGCCCGGATAGACCGTCGGCTTCGCGTGCACGACGATCTGGGCGCCGTTCACCAGCGGGCTCGGCAGCGAGTCGATGACCTGCCGGGGTGCGGTGAGGTCGACCGACACTTCTGCGAGCTTGTCCCGCAGCCGGATGAAGTCCGTGCCGGAGCCGGCTGGACGGTTCAGGCCGATCACCTGGCCCTCGACCCACACCGCGCCGAGCCGGTCGACCCAGCCGGCGATCGCGCCGACGATCTGCCGGACCGGTGCCGGGTGCTCGGGCGAGGTCTCCAGTGCCACGGGGCGACCCTAGTTCACCGCGGGGAAGGTGGCCGGGGACGTCAGCCGGGACGATGGCAGGATGCCGCCATGGCCGCCGACAGTCCGCCCTCACGGTCGCTCCGGCTGGCGGCAGTCCCCCTGATGCTCTGCGCAGGCGGGTTGGTCGCGGTCCAGTCCCAGATCAACGGCCGGCTGGCGCAGGAGATCGGTTCCGGGATGCGCGCGGGCGTGCTCGCCGCGGTGATCAGCTTCGGCACGGGTCTGATCGTGCTCGTCGTGGCCACTGCCTCGACCCCGCGGCTACGACGCCAGTTCCGGGCGTTCGTCGCCGTCGTCCGGGAGCGTCGACTGGTGCCGGCCGAGCTCGTCGGTGGTCTGCTGGGGGCCACCCTCGTGGCCAGCCAGGGCCTCGCCGTGGGCACGATCGGCGTCGCCCTGTTCAGCGTCGCGGTCACCGCAGGGCAGTCGGCGAGCGCGCTGCTCGTCGATCACCTGGGCTTCGGGCCCGCCGGCCACCAGCCGCTGAGCATCCCGCGCGCGGTGGCGGCACTGTTCTCGGTCGCGGCCGTCGTCATTGCGACGGCCGGGCGCTCCGTCGCCGGCCTCTCCGTCGCCGTGGTGTCACTGGCCCTGCTCGCGCTGGTCGCCGGCGCCGGTACCTCGGTGCAGCAGGCCGTGAACGGCCGCGTGTCGCGCGTGGTCGGGCCATGGGTGACCACGCTCAACAACTTCACCGTCGGGACGGCGGGCCTGCTGATCGCGTTCGGGCTCAGCCTTCTCCGACGAGGGCACGTCGAGGCGCTGCCCCGACAACCCTGGCTCTACCTCGGAGGCCTGCTCGGTATCTGCTTCATCTGGTTGGCGGCGCTCCTGGTCCGTGTGCACGGTGTGCTCGTCCTGGGTCTGTCGGTGATCGCCGGGCAGGTCGTCGGCGCAGTCGTCATCGAGGCGTCCGTCACCGAGACGCACATCGGCGCCGCCGGATACGTCGCGGCCGGTCTCACCGTGCTCGGCGTGCTGGTCGCTCTCGGCCTGCGCGGCCGCGCCTGAGTCGGGCCCACCACCGTTTCGTAGACTGGGCGTCATGACCACCGACCTCGGCACTCCGGCTGTGCTCCCGCCCGACGAGGCCGAGCGGGCGGTGCTGCTCGCGGCGCCGCGTGGCTACTGCGCCGGGGTCGACCGCGCCGTGATCACCGTCGAGAAGGCGCTGGACCTGTACGGCGCTCCGGTCTACGTGCGCAAGCAGATCGTGCACAACAAGCACGTGGTGTCGAACCTCGAGTCCCGTGGTGCGGTGTTCGTCGAGGAGCTCGACGAGGTGCCCGAGGGCGCGACCGTGGTGTTCTCCGCCCACGGCGTCTCGCCGCAGGTGCATGCCGAGGCCGAGGCGCGCAGCCTCAAGACGATCGACGCCACCTGCCCGCTGGTGACCAAGGTGCACCACGAGGCGAAGCGGTTCGCCTCCGACGACTACGACATCTTGCTGATCGGCCACGAAGGTCACGAGGAGGTCGAGGGCACCGCCGGCGAGGCACCCGAGCACATCCAGCTGGTGCAGAGCCCCGACGACGTGGCCGGCATCGTGGTCCGCGACCCGGCCAAGGTCGCCTGGCTGTCGCAGACGACCCTGTCGGTCGACGAGACGATGGCCACGGTCGAGGCGATCCGGCAGCGGTTCCCGCAGCTGCTCGACCCGCCGAGCGACGACATCTGCTACGCCACCCAGAACCGCCAGCTCGCGATCAAGGAGATCAGCACCAACGCTGACCTGGTCATCGTCGTCGGCTCGGCGAACTCCTCGAACAGCGTGCGGCTCGCCGAGGTCGCGCTCGAGGCCGGCGCAAAGGCGGCGCACCGGGTCGACGACGCCGGCGAGATCGACATCGCCTGGCTCGAGGGCGTCGACACGGTGAGCGTCACCTCGGGTGCGTCGGTGCCCGAGGACCTCGTCCAGGGTGTGCTGTCCTTCCTCGCAGACCACGGCTACCCCGATGCGCAGGCGGTGCACACGGCCGAGGAGTCGCTGATCTTTGCGCTCCCGCCCGAGCTGCGCCGCGACCTGCGTGCGCGGGAGAAGTCCCGGGCCTGAGGCACGACTCTCGATGGCCCGGTACTTCGACATCCATCCGGTCAACCCCCAGCCACGGCTCGTCGACCAGGTCGTGGAGATCCTGCGGGGCGACGGGGTGATCGCCTACCCGACGGATTCCGGCTATGCGCTCGGCATCCAGCTGGGGAACCGGGCCGGCCTGGACCGGATGCGCGCGATCAGGCACCTCGACGACAAGCACCACTTCACGCTGCTGTGCCACGACTTCGCCCAGATGGGGCCGCTGGTGCACATCGACAACGCGGTCTTCAGGTCGGTGAAGGCCGCGACACCGGGTCCGTACACGTTCATCCTGCCGGCCACCTCGGAAGTCCCCCGACGGCTGATGGCACCGAAGAAGCGGACGGTCGGGGTGCGCATCCCCGACCACGTGCTCGCGCACGCCTTGCTCGAAGCGCTGGGCGAGCCACTGATCTCGACGACGCTGCTGCTTCCCGGTCAGGTCGAGCCGATGACCGAGGGCTGGTCGGTCAAGGACGAGCTCGATCAGGTGCTGGACGCGGTCATCGAGGGTGAGGCCGGCTCGCTGCCGACCACGGTCGTCGACATCTCCTCCGCGGCGCCGGAGATCACCAGGTACGGCGCCGGGGACCCCGACCGGTTCGAGTGACGCCGCGTCACCCGCACCCGGATGCCGAGCACGGCGAGCGCCAGGGCGTAACCGACCAGGAGCGGGCCGGAGTGGTGGGCGAGGCCGGAGATCACCGACTGGACGTAGGCGTCGTCGGCCGCGGCGATCGCGCTGCGGTGGCCCAGGCCCAGGACGACCGAGATGCCCAGCAGCAGCATCGGCGGGAGCACGCCGACCCGGAAGAAGTCCTCGGGACGGACCGCGAGCGCCATGCCGACGCAGAGCACGACGAAGCCGCTGTCGAAGACAGTCCCGAGGCGACCGGAGACCACCACGTCGGCAGCCACGAGGAGCGCGGAGACGAGCACCGACAGCCGCGTGACCCGGCGTCCGGACCAGCGGCCCTCCTCCCACACCGTGGGTGCGCTCACGTCTTCACGGTAGGTCTGCACGCCGGTGCCTCAACGAAGCCACGCCGGGCGCCAGGGTCCCGACATCGGGCAGCTCGGGACGCTCCTCGGCGACCGCCTCGAGCAGCTCGGCGGCGGTGAGCGCGCGGGGAGCGTCCTCGACCGGCCGGGGAGCCGGGATCTCCTCGGCGAGGTCGGCGATGTCGGCGAAGTGCCGCGCGGTGACGAACACCCGGGTCTCGAGCGAGCCGACGGTGGCGTTGAACGCGTCGATGCTGCCCTTGAGCGAGCGGCCGAGCTTGTCGAGGTGGCGGCCGACGGTGCCGAGCCGGGAGTACAGCTCGCGTCCGAGCTCGTGGATCTCGCGGGTGCGCTCGGCGAGCGTCTCCGTGGTCCAGCCGTAGGCGATCGTGCGCAACAGCGCGATCAGCGTCGTCGGGGTGGCGAGGACGACGTTGCGAGCGGCCGCGTGCTCGAGCAGGCCGGGCTCGGCGTCGAGCGCCGCCGACAGGAACGACTCGGCAGGCATGAACAGGACGACGAACTCCGGGGACTGCTCCAGGGACCGCCAGTAGCTCTTGGCCGACAGCTGGTCGATGTGCGCGCGCACCTGGCGTGCATGGCCGGCGAGGTGGGCCTCCTGCTCGTCGGGGTCGTCGGTCGCCAGCGCGTCGAGGTACGCCGCCAACGGCACCTTCGCGTCGACGACCACGCTCTTGCCGCCGGCGAGACGAACGACCAGGTCGGGCCGCTGGATGCCGTCGGGACCGGTCAGCTGCACCTGCTCGGAGAAGTCGCAGTGGTCGACCATGCCGGCCAGCTCGACACTGCGACGAAGGTGCATCTCGCCCCACTGGCCGCGCACGTGCGGCTTGCGCAGCGCAGTGGCCAGTGCGGTCGTCTCGCGGCGCAGGCTGTCGGTCGAGTGCCGCACCTCGTCGACCTGCTGGTGCAGGATGCCCTGCCACGACACCCGCTGGTGCTCGAGGTCGCGCATGCGGTCGTGCAGCCGGTCGAGCCCGTCGCGGATGACCGCCGACTCCTGGCTGTGCAGCCGGAGGCGGTCGTGGTCGGCCACACCGCCGCGGCGGCCGACCACGACCGTGGCCAGGACACCGAGGAGAGCCCCGGTCACCAGGGTCAGCAGGGGAAGCACGATGTCCATGCCCCGACGGTGACAGGGACGACCGACACAACGGGTCAGTCGGAGAGGTCGACGATCACCGGGGCGTGGTCGGAGGCGCCCTGGCCGGCGCGCTCGTCGCGGTCGATGAAGGCGCCGGTGACGCGGTCGGCGAAGGGCTTCGAGCCGAGGACGAAGTCGATGCGCATGCCGCGGTTGCGCTCGTAGCGCTGCCGGTAGTAGTCCCAGTAGGTGTAGACCTCTGGCCCGGGGTGGTGCGGGCGCACCACATCGACGTACCCGGCGTCGAGGAACGCCTGGAAGGCGTCGCGCTCGGGCTTGGTCACATGCGTCGACTTCGCGAACTGCGCCATGTCGAAGACGTCCTCGTCGAGCGGGGCGATGTTCCAGTCGCCGACGAGGGCGGTCGGCTCGCCGGTCCAGGCCGCCGCAGCGTCGCGGAGCCTGGCGAGCCACTCGAGCTTGTAGAAGTAGTGCGCGTCCTCGACCTTGCGGCCGTTGGGCACGTACAGCGACCACACCCGTACGCCGCCGCTCCCGCCCTTCGCCCCGCACAGCACACCGAGCGCCCGCGCCTCCGCGACGTCCTCCCACATCGGCATGGCCTCGAAGCCGACGCGGATGTCGTCGAGACCGACCCGGGAGATGACCGCGACGCCGTTCCACTGGTTGTAGCCGGCGGCCGCGACCTCGTAGCCGCGCGCCTGCAGGCCCATCAGCGGGAGCTGGTCCTCGCGCGCCTTCGTCTCCTGCAGCGCGAGCACGTCGATGTCGTGGCGCTCGAGGAGTGCCTCGACCCGGTCGATGCGGGAGCGGAGTGAGTTGACGTTCCAGGTGGCGATGCGCACGGCCGGAGCGTAACCGGGTTTCGACAGGCGGGTTTCGACAGGCTGGTTTCGACAGGCTCAACCACCGGATCCGAGGACCAGCGGGACGATCACGGCAGCGGCGTAACGGCGTGCGGCGGCGGGGGAGTCGAGGTCGGGGCCGCCACCTGGCGTCAGCACCAACGAGTGGATCAGCCTCGCGACCGTGTGGCCCAGGTCCCTCGGGTCGGCCGGCGGCTCGGTGCCGCGCCAGCGGTGCAGCTCGCGGATCCGGTGGGCGAGCGTGTCGGCGGCGAACCCGAGCACGTCGGCGGCACCCGTGGTCATGCTCCGCGCGATCTGGTCGTGGTCGACCTCGAGCATTCGCCGGAGCAGGGCGTGCTCGCGCATCAGCGCGACCGCCTCGGTGAACATCGTGACGACGTTCTCGGCCGGGTCGAAGGAGGCGTCGCGATCCTCGGGTACGTCGGGAACCCGCGCGGTCAGGTCCTCGAGCACCCGGCCGGCCTCGTGCAGGTACGCCGCGGAGAGCAGCTGCTCGCGACTGCCGAAGCGCCGGTAGAGCGTCGCCCGGTTGACCCCGGCCCGCCGGGCGACGTCGTCGGTACTGGTGCGCCGGATGCCGGTGAGCGCGAACTGCTCGAGCGCCGCCTCGAGGATGTCGACGTCGGTGGCCACGCTTCCCTCCTGCCGGGATCCGGTCTTGCATCGATGCAACAAGTCGTGTTTCATTGTTGCACATGAGCGCCCCTGCCCCCAGCACCCAACCCGTCGGGACGCCCGGGCCGTCGGTGACGATCGCGGACCTGCTGCACGAGCCGGCGATCATGCTCGGCGCCGGCTCCGCGGTGATGTACCAGCTCGCGGTGTGGGGCGTCGGCAAGGGCGTCGCCGAGCACTCCGACACGATGTCTCGTCCGCTCGACCGGCTGCGCACGACGCTCACCTACGTCTACGTGATGGGTCTGGGCACCGACGACGAGAAGGCCGCGATCGCCCGGATGGTGAACCGGGCGCACGTACCAGTGAAGGGCGAGGGCTACACCGCCTTCGACCCCGACCTCCAGCTCTGGGTCGCGTCGACGCTCGCCGAGGTCGGGCTCCAGATGTGGCAGAAGGTCTTCGGGCCGCTCGACGACGTGACGGTCGAGCACCTCTACGGTGAGGGTCAGGTCTACGGCAACGCCCTCCAGGTGAGGCCGGACATGTGGCCGGCCGACCGGGCCGCCTTCGACGCCTACTGGGCCCGGACGGAGGCGGAGTTCCGCTCCGACGAGCAGATCCAGCGCTACGCACGGGCGTTGCTCTCGACGAAGCACGCGAAGTGGTTCGTGAAGCCGGTCATCCCGCTCACGAGCCTGGTCACCCGCGGCAACCTCAGCCCGCGCGCACGTGAGGTGCTCGGCTTCGAGTGGAGTGCCCGCGACCAGAAGCGCTACGACGCGGTCTGGGCCGCCGTACGTCGGTTCTACCCGTGGGTGCCGCGCCGGCTTCGCCGGCTCCCGGCGAGCATCGCGATGCGCGACATCCGCTGGCGGATGCGCACCGGGCGACGCGTGATCTGACCCGGAGGTCGAGCCTGTCGAGACCCCGGCGGCATCTCGACAGGCTCGATGTCCGAGGATGCCACCATGCGCCGTTTCATCGAGGTCATGCTGGTCGTCGCGATCGCGCTCGACGTCGCGTACTGGACGATCTGGTTCACCCAGCGCGACTGGATCGCGAGCGAGCACAGCCACGCGTACTACGAGTTCGAGAACGCCTTCCCTCTCGCGGACCTCTGGCTCGGCGCCGCCTGCGTGCTGGCGCTCGTGACATTGCGGCTGCGCCGGCCGAGCGCGTTGCTCTGGCTGGTGGGTGCCGGAAGCGCGGGGCTCTACCTCTTCGGCATGGACTTCTTGTACGACGTGGAGAACGGCATCTTCGCCAAGGGTGGCGGCGGCGCCGTCGAGGCCGTGATCGTCGCGGTGACCCTGGCGTTCTCGGTGACGGTGCTGAGCTGGTCGTGGCGCCACCGCGGCGAGCTGCTCTCCGGCGCTCAGCCTCCGGCGGGCCGGTAGCCCGAGCAGACGATCCGCAGGTAGCTGATCCGGTCGCCGTCGGCGCGGTAGTAGGCCTGCTGCTCGACGGTGTGTGGCCCGTCGGGATTGGTCACCGAGAGCCGGTAGCCGACCTGCTGGGTGTCCTCGACCGGCGTGCCGACCGTGACGCCAACGAGGGCGTCGATGTGGTCGTCCGGCTCGAACCAGTTCGCGAACAGCACGTCGAGCACGTCGGCGGGAGTGGACGCCTCCCAGAACTTGCGTGGCGTCAGCGCCCGGAAGTCGACGTCGGGCGCGAGCAGTGCGGTGATCGTGTGCGCGTCCTTGGCCGCGATGGCCTCGGCGAAGCGAGTCCCGAGATCGTGGCCGGTCAACTCCGCCACACCGACGCGACGTCGCGCCGGTAGCCGCGTCCGAAGATGCCTCCGATGATCATCAGCACCGGCTTGGGGACGCTCTCGGTGATCGCAGCCTGCTCCTCGGGTGTCGCGCCATCCATCACCCACGCGAAGAACCGCCCGCCGACGGACGGCGAGACCTTGCTGAACTTCTTTCCCATCGCCTTCATCTCGGGGTGGTCGGCGTTGGCGAGGTAGAGCTCCTCGAGCTCGGCCTCCTCGTGGTCGAGGTGCTCGACCGTGACCGTCCGCAGGTGCTCGACGGCGGAACGAGCGGTCGTCGCGTCGGCAGCGGTGGCTGTGGTGCGGAACGTGTTCATCGCGCCACGCGCCTGAGCCAGGGCGTCGGCCATCCGGTCGTGCTCGGCGTCCAGCTGCGCGATCGTCGCCTGCGTCACGCCGATCTTCTCCAGCGACGGCCACGCGATCTCGTGCTCACCTTCGTGGTGCCTGGTGAGCTCGCCGTCGAAGTTGTCCCACGCCGTGCCGAGCTGTGCTGCGCGGGTCTTGTCCCCGTCGCGGAACGCGGCAAGCGCATCGGCGAAGCGGTCCAGGTCTCGTCGTACGGCGCCGTGGATCGCCTTGTTCATGCTCATCGTGGCCATGACGCGACCGTACTACCTGCACCGGTTTCTGCCGAGGGGACGAGCGCCCGTAGAGTGGCCGCCCGTGGCACTCACGATCGGCATCGTCGGACTCCCCAACGCGGGCAAGTCCACGCTCTTCAACGCCCTGACCAAGAACGACGTGCTCGCGGCGAACTACCCCTTTGCCACGATCGAGCCGAACGTCGGGGTGGTCGGCGTGCCCGACGAGTCGGCTGCACACGCTCGCCGCGATCTTCGACTCCGCCCGCGAGCTGCCGGCCACCGTGGAGTTCGTCGACATCGCCGGCATCGTGGCGGGAGCGTCGAAGGGCGAGGGACTCGGCAACAAGTTCCTCTGCCACATCCGCGAGTCGGCGGCGATCTGCCAGGTCACCCGGGTCTTCCGCGACGAGGACGTCACCCACGTCGACGGCAAGGTCGACCCCGCCTCGGACATCTCGACCATCCAGACCGAGCTGATCCTGGCGGACCTGCAGACAGTCGAGAAGGCGATCCCGCGGCTGGAGAAGGAGGCCAAGGGTCGCAAGGAGCTCGCGGCCAACGTCACGGCGGCCAAGGAGGCGCTGGCGGCGCTCGAGGCCGGTACGCCGATCATCGCGACGGGCATCGACCGGGAGCTGATCCGCGAGCTGATGCTGCTGACCGCGAAGCCGTACATCTACGTCTTCAACTGCGACGCCGACGAGCTCGGCGACGAGGCAACTGAAGAAGCAGATGCGCGAGCTGGTCGCGCCGCACGAGGCGATCTTCCTGGATGCGAAGTTCGAGGCCGAGCTGGTCGAGCTCGACGACGACGACGAGGCGCGGGCGATGCTGCCGAGATGGGCGTGGAGGAGCCCGGGCTCGACGTGCTCGCCCGCGTCGGCTTCGACACCCTCGGCCTGCAGACCTACCTGACGGCCGGGCCGAAGGAGGCCCGCGCCTGGACGATCCGCAAGGGCGCCACCGCCCCCGAAGCCGCGGGCGTGATCCACACCGACTTCCAGAAGGGGTTCATCAAGGCCGAGATCGTCTCCTTCGACGACCTGGTCGATGCCGGTTCGATGGCGGCGGCGAAGGCTGCCGGCAAGGTGCGGATGGAGGGCAAGGACTACGTCATGGCCGACGGCGACGTGGTCGAGTTCCGCTTCAACATCTAGCGTCGTCGCCAGTAGGCGTTGACGATTGCTGGTTCCTGCGGGGACTGCGACGCTCTTCGCATTCTTCGGAGCGCTGCCAGCCGGCGCGGAAACGCAGCCAGCCGATCAAGTGATAGACGCGGTGGACCGTCGGGCCGTAGCGGCGATGCCTCACCCGGCCCGACGGCCACCTCCGGTCAGACTGAGGTCGAATCCATGTCGCGAACACCTGGCGCCGATTCTCCGTCGGTCGTCGGGACCACCAAGGCCCGCGCCGCAGGTAAGAACGCCGCCAGCGCCGCCGCGATGCCGAGCATCCCCATCGCGACACCGCCCGAGCTGCCGGCAACCGCGAACACCACCGCCGCGATCGGCGCCCACACCGGCACCCGGCGAGCCCGACGCAGGCCGATGAGCAGCACGATCATGCCGATCGTCATGCCGACGATGAACGCGATGATCAGCGCGACCAGCAGGGGGTAGGACTCCGAGGCATGGTCCAACGCCTTGATCGTCGCGGCGTCGCTGTGAGCCTGGCCGTAGACCGCGAACGGGGCGTAGTACGCCACCGCGTGCCCCACTGAGGCCACCAGGCCCAACACCGCTAGGGATCCGCCGACGGCGACCACGCGTGACCCCCGTCCGCGGGTGGTCGCCACCAGGGCACAGACGCCCGGGATGAAGAACGCCGGTGCGAAGGCGCTCAGGGCGCCGGCCGTGAGCCAGACGCCAGCGTGGTCGTGGACGGACGCCGCGATCGCCGTGGGAGAGGAGGCGGTCGCGGAGTCGACCGTACGACGCAGGAGGTCGCCCAGCGAGAACAACAGCGCGCCGACCAGGAGGCCGGAGGCAGAGAACCGGATGAGAGTGGATTTCGTCATGGCGCGACGCTGGCGCGAACGACGCCCTGTTCGCCTCCCCCTGCGTCGCGAATCGACTCCACCGCGCGGCTGATCCGTCTCCTCCTCCATACCGATCCCCGGGAGCGTCGACGCGACCTACCCTCGACCTTGTGCCATCCCCCGCGCGCTCCCGAGCCGTCCTCGGCGTCCCGCTCCTCGACGTCGTCCTGGCGTGCGTACTGGTGGCTCTCTCGGTCGGTGGCCTGACCAGCGGGGACGTCGACGAGACGCCACTGGCATTGACGCTGCCGGTGGGCGTCGTGATCGGCCTGAGCCTCCTCGGGCGTACCCGCCTGCCCCTCGTCGCCGCAATGGTCACCACCGCGGCCAACGTCGTCCAGGGGATCTGGGGCAACCAGTCGCCTGGGACGCTGATGGCGCTGGTGGTGGTGCTCCTGCTCGCGTACTCGGTCGGCGCCGCGTACGACGAAGGCGTCGCGTCGCTCGGGCTGGGGCTCATGCTCGCCGGGATGTTCCTCACCGAATGGCTCGACGGCGGCTCGGACTACCCGTTCATCGCGGTCGAGCTGGGCGGCGCCTGGTTGCTCGGGCGGGCGTCCAGGTCCTGGCGGTCGCGAGCGACGTATGCCGAGCAGCATCAGCGCGACCTCGCCCGCCTGGCCGTCGCCGACGAGCGCGCTCGGATCGCCCGCGAGCTGCACGACGTCGTCGCCCACAGCTTGAGCGTGATCGCGGTCCAGGCCGACGCCGCCGAGGCGGCCCTCGCTCGGGACCCGTCGCTGGCCGGCGAGCCGCTGCGCGCCATCCGCGGGAGCGCCCGTGAGGCTCTGATCGACATGCGTCAGCTGCTGCACGTGCTGCGAAGCGACGACCTCACCGACTGGGATGACGACCCGAGCGCAGGTCGCTCCTCCCGGGCACCGGCCCGCGGACTGGCGGACCTGGCGCCGCTCGTCAAGGGACTTCGCGAGGCCGGGCTGCCGCTCGAGGCCGACGTGCGGGTCGACGGCGCATCGATGCCCTCGGGCATCGAGCTGTCGGTGTATCGGATCGTGCAGGAGGCGCTCACCAACGTGCTCAAGCACGCCGGCGCCGTGCCGACCAGGCTCACCGTCGAGGGCAGCCACGACGACGTACGCGTCGTCGTGCGCAACGACCCCGGGCGACAGGCTCGGCCAGCGGTCGCCGACGCGGATGGGCGCTCCGGCCACGGGCTGGTCGGCGTACGTGAGAGGGCGCTGGCGGCGGGCGGCACCCTGCGCTCTGGCCACACCGACGACGGTGGGTTCGAGCTGGTCGCCACGCTCCCGATCGGTGGGGAGCCCGCATGACCCGGGTCCTGCTGTGCGACGACCAGGAGCTCGTCCGTGCCGGGTTCCGGCTGATCCTCGACCTCGAGGAGGATCTCGAGGTGGTCGGTGAGGCGGAGGACGGCAGGGAGTGCCTGCGCATGGTGGCCTCACTCAGCCCGGACGTCGTCCTCATGGACATCCGGATGCCACGCATGGACGGCGTCGAGGCGACCCGTCAGCTGGTTCGGGCCGGGTCGCCGACGCGGGTCCTCGTGCTCACCACCTTCGACCTCGACGAGTACGTCTACGACGCCATGCGCGCGGGAGCCAGCGGGTTTCTGCTCAAGGACGTCCCCCGCGAGCAGCTCGCCTTCGCCGTGCGCATGGTGGCCCGCGGCGACGCCGTGGTCTCCCCGAAGGTGACCCGACGTCTGGTCGAGCACTACGTCGGAGCGCCGCCGCCGACCACCGGCGTACCCGAGGTGCTGGCCGACCTCAGCGAGCGGGAGCTCGGGGTGTTCGGCCTACTCGCGAGCGGCCGGTCGAACGCCGAGATCGCGGAGACGCTGGTCCTCGGCGAAGCCACCGTGAAGACCCACGTCGGCAACATCTTGTCCAAGCTGGGCCTGCGGGACCGGATCCAGGCGGTCGTGCTCGCGTACGAGTCCGGCTTCCTCCAGCCCGGCCGCTGACACCCTGTGCGGTCCGCAAAGGGTCCGCAAGAAGTGCCGCGGAGACCGACGATCGCCGACGACGTCCAACGGTCCCACGAACGCGTTTCCGCAGGTCAGACGGGGTTTTCCGGCTTCAATCGGCGATGGCCAACAACAGCCGAAACCCCGGGTTGTCGTTCCGCTTCAACGTGTGATCTTTGCGCGTTGTCGCAGTCACGGATGTCACCAGTCGGCCGTGCGGGCGTTCCGTCGCGTCCACCTCACGGTCAACAGCGACGCGGACTCTGGCGATGTCCGAGTGGAACGACCAAGGAGCGCCGTGCGTTCGGTTCTCGAGCAGCTGGTCCGTCGTCAGCCCGTCGCGGGATCTCCGCTGGTCATCGCTCACCGCGGCGCGAGCGCCGCGGCACCGGAGAACACCCTGGTTGCGCTGCGCCTGGCGGTCGAGCAGGGGGCTGACCTGGTCGAGATCGACGTGCAGCGAACGCGTGACGGTGCGCTGGTCGTGATGCACGACGCCACGCTCGCGCGCACGACCAACGTGCGACAGGTCTACCCGGACCGGGCGCCCTGGCGCGTCGGAGACCTCACCCTCGACGAGGTTCAACGCCTCGACGCCGGCTCCTGGAAGGCGCCGGACTACGCAGGGGAGCCGGTCCCGACCCTGTCGGCAGCGCTGGAGCTCCTCGCGTCCACGCGGGTCGGGCTCCAGCTGGAGCTGAAGGCGCCCACGCTCTACCCCGGCATCGTGTCTGACCTCGCGGAGGCGCTCGCGGAGGTTCCCACGGCTCAGATCGTCGTGCAGTCGTTCGACTTCGCCTCGATGAAGGAGCTCACGGTGAGAACGCCCGGCTTGCGTGTCGGACTGCTGGGCGCTCCAGCGGCCACGCATCTCCCGGTCCTCGGGACCTGGGCGGACCAGGTCAACCCGCCGCATCGGGTCGCTGACCGCCGCTACGTCGAGGCGATCCATGCCCAGGACATGCACTGCTGCGTCTGGACGGTCGACGCTGCCTCGTCCATGCGCCGTGCAGCCCGACACCACGTGGACGGAGTCATCACCAACAAGCCCGACCTGCTCCGCCGTGTGGTGAGTGCCGAACCGTCCACGATCGGCGCAGGCACTCAGCGATGGGGACGCGACGGAGATCCAAGCTGACCGGCGCCTGGCTCTACGGCGCCCGAGGAGATGTCGTGTCATCCCTTACCGCCGCCAGCACGCTCGGCAGCAATGCCTTGGCCGTACGCCGGTAGCCCGCTCCTGACGGGTGGAACCGGTCGACCGCGAACATCTCGTCCGGCTGGGCGAGGAAGAACGGCCCCACCACTTCGGCGAGGGAGACCGCTCGCGCACCCTGGTCAGTGACCACGGCGAGCTGGGCCTCGGCGAGACGGCGCGAGCTCAGACCACCGAGCGCGCGCAACGGTTGCGGCACTGCGGCCAGCGCCGACAGGTCGGGACAGGTGCCGACGACCACCTGGCAGCCGAGGGACTGCAGCGCGGAGACAGCCTCGGCCAGATGGTTGACCGAGTCAGTGACGCGAACACGGTGCGTCACGTCGTTGCCGCCCACGACGATCACAGCGACGTCCGGGCGGTAGCCCTTCGGGAGCC
This sequence comes from uncultured Actinomycetota bacterium, assembly GCA_963805425.1. Classification (GTDB taxonomy): domain Bacteria; phylum Actinomycetota; class Actinomycetes; order Propionibacteriales; family Nocardioidaceae; genus Marmoricola. The sequence continues at coordinate 57,814 of CAWDUF010000019.1, forward strand.
CGGCCAGTTGCGTCCTCAGCACGGAGGTCTCCGCTCCCACCTTCGCGGCCGTGTGGAGCCGCACTGACCGACGGGTCTTCTTCGCCAGCCGCTTCGCCAGCTGTGCTCCGAGAGTCTGTCGAGGGGTCTCGGCCCCCAGGCCCGAGGCGATCGAGTCGCCGAGGAGCAACAGCTCGACGCAGTCGCCGTACTTCTTCTTGTAGGTCCGGTCGGCCCGGTGGGCTTCCTCGCCGAGCGCCTTTCCGATGGCGCGGCGCGCCCGCCTGGCCTGGGATCGGAGCACCTGGCGCCCGGCCCAGCCCGCAGTGAGCGCGACGACGGCGACGATCGCGACGGGCCGGGCCCGTTCAACCAGGAGCGGCACGGTCAGGACGAGGCGGCGCCGACCGCCAGTGCGGCGGACTGCGGCTGTCGCCGGACGCGGCCGACGCCTTGGACGGTCCACCCGGCCTCGGTCCAGCGGTCCGGATCGAGGCGGTTCCGTCCGTCGACCAGGACGCGCCGCCGGACCAGGCCAGCAGCCCAGTGTGGATCGATCTCGGCGAACTCCGGCCACTCGGTGAGGTGCACCACCAGGTCGGCGTCGCGGAGCACCGACTCCAGACTGGCGACGTAGGTCAGCTCGGGCGCAGCCGCCCGGGCGTTGAGAGCCGCTTGGGGATCGAAGACCCGTACGTCGGCACCCTGCCCGTGCAGCCGGCACGCGACGTCCAGCGCCGGGGAGTCCCTGACATCGTCCGACAGCGGCTTGAACGCGGCGCCGAGCACCGCGATGCGAAGCCCCTCGAGGTCGCCGCCGGCGAGCTGACGGGCAAGGTCCGCGACCCTGCTGCGTGCTCGGAGGTTGATGTCGTCGACCTCGCGGAGGAGTCCCGTCACGGAGTAGGCGCCGAGGTCTGCAGCGCGCGCCGAGAGCGCCCGCAGGTCCTTGGGCAGGCATCCCCCGCCGAAGCCGATGCCCGCATCGAGGAACCGTCGCCCGATGCGTGGATCGTCTCCGAGGATGGCCGCAAGAGTGACCACATCACCACCTGCGCGCTCGCTCACCTCGGCGATGCCGTTGATGAAGGAGATCTTGGTCGCGAGGAAGGCGTTGGCCGCCGCCTTGGCGAGCTCGGCGGTCACGAGGTCGGTGACGTGCACAGGGGTGCCGTCGGCGATCGCCTGCCGGTAGATGGTGCGTAGGGCGAGCTCTGCAGCGGGAGTCGTGACCCCGAACACCAGCCGGTCGGGGTGCAGGGTGTCGTCGATGCCGTGCCCTTCGCGGAGGAATTCGGGGTTCCAGGCGATGCCCACGGTCACGTTCCTCGGTGCGAAGCGCACGAGCTCGGCGGCCAGGCGGTCCGCCGTACCGACGGGGACGGTCGACTTGCCGATCACCAGCGCGTCGCGGGTGAGGTGGCGCGCCAGCTCGCCGGCCGCCGACATCACCGCGCTGAGGTCGGCCCTGAGCCCGTCCGCGGCCTGAGGGGTGCCGACGCAGAGGAAGTGCACGTCGGCGCGCGCTGCTGCGTCCCGGATCTGGGTGGTGAACCGTAGCCGTCCGGTACCGACGTGGCGGTGCAGGAGCTCGTCGAGTCCTGGTTCGGCGAACGGGGCGGCGCCGGCGTTGAGCCGGGCGACCTTGTGCTCGTCCGTGTCGACGCCGATCACGTGGAACCCGAGTTCGGCCAGACACGCGGCGTGCGTCGCACCGAGGTACCCGGTGCCGATCACGCTGATCGTGAGGTTCATGTGCTCAGGTCAGCGCGTTCGTTCGACGTGATCGCGCCTTCGGGGGGAGTGTCGGGTGACAGTGAGGTGTACAGAGGGGTACCGACGTTCACCACTGGCGTTGCGACATTTGCCGGGTGATCACGGTCCGTTCACGCGGCGTCGCGAGCGTGGAGGCATGCGAGTAGCCATCGTGACCGAGTCGTTCCTGCCGCAGATGAACGGTGTGGTCAACTCCGTGCGCCACGTCGTCGACCGCATCGTCGCGAACGGGCACCAGCCACTGATCATCGCGCCCGGTCACGGCTTGCGGGACTATCGGGGTGTTCCGGTCGTGCGGGTCCGGTCCGTGGCGGTGCCCGTCTACAAGTCCTTTCCGATGGGGCTGCCGGACAGTCAGGTCAAACGCGCGTTGACGGAATTCCAGCCGGACGTCGTGCACCTGGCGTCGCCGATCGCGCTCGGGTGGCTGGGCCTGCGCGCGGCCCGCAGGCTCGGGATCCCCACGGTTGCCGTCTACCAGACCGACATCCCGGGCTTCCTGCGCCAGTACAACCTGCCCGGCGAGGCGGCCTGCGCCAAGTGGGTCGGACGCATCCACAAGCGGTCGTCGCGCACGCTCGTGCCATCGCGGTCGGCATACACGCAGCTGGAGTCCCTCGGAGTCACGAACCTGCACACCTGGGGGCGGGGCGTCGACCTCGACCTGTTCTGCCCGAGGCACCGCAGCCGCGAGCTCCACGACGCGTGGGCGCGCGTGGGCAGGAGGGACGGCGGCGGGGACCAAGTGGTCGTGGGGTACGTCGGCCGGCTCGCCCCCGAGAAGCAGGTGCGCCGTCTCCGGGAGCTGTCGGTCCTGCCGGGTATCCGGCTCGTCGTGATCGGCGACGGTCCCGAGATGAGGTGGCTGAGGAAGAAGCTGCCCGAAGCGCGGTTCACCGGCGCTCTCAGCGGAGTCGAGCTCGCCACGGCGTTCGCCTCGCTGGATGTGTTCGTCCACACCGGGGAGAACGAGACGTTCTGCCAGACCATCCAGGAAGCGCAGGCGAGTGGGGTCCCGGTCGTCGCTCCCGCGAAGGGCGGTCCCCTGGACCTGGTCGAACCCGAGCACACCGGTCTGCTCTATGACACCCACGACTCGAGCTCGCTGAGAGCCGTCGTGCAGCGCGTCGCTGCGGACGGCACCTTGCGCGCGGGCCTCGCGGCCAACGGACTGGCCCGGGTCGCAACGCGAACCTGGGCACATGTCGTCGACGAGCTGGTCAACACGCACTACGTCGACGCGATCGGCCACCACGACATCGCCCCGGTCGCTGCCTGATCGCGTGGCGTGACCGCCGAGATCCCGTGGAGATCTGGCCGACATGGCATTCTGGGGGCGATGACCGGCCAACACGACTCTCCCGTGGCCGACGACGACTTCCCGGAGTTCGCCGAGCCGCCGCGACACCGGCCGCCCCCGTCGCACCATGCCGAGGGCGCCGGTGAGGACGACGCCACGGACAACGGTCAGGACCAGGTCGACGACCTGCTCGCCCGGCTCCGGCGCGAACGCGACGAAGGCAAGCGCTGACGTCCGCCGACGTCAGCGTTGGGTCTTCGACCAGGAGAACGGGCCGTAGTAGTCCGAGTGCTTGCTGAGCGTGATCTCGTCGGGGTCCACGTCGTCCTCGTAGTCCGGGCCCGCCTCGACCTGGTCCTTCGAGAGCGTCACCGTGACCGACTCGGCGTCGTGGTCGACCTGGGTGACCAGGCCGGCGGGGATCACGCGCTTCTTGCCAGTGATCCAGGAGCCGATGTCCACCACGACGTACGCCGCGTCGGTGTCGGCGGTCGCCTTGTCGATCTTGCCGATCGACCCGTCGGTCGCCTCGACCTGGTAGCCGACGACGTCGCCGCCCTCCGACCACGTGCTGTCCTGGTAGCGCCAGGTGTCGTCCATCGGGGTCCTCCGTCCGTGTTCCGGCGTGTTCCCGGCGTCGTGGGTACCTGCGTCGTACCCGCGGCGCGCGCGGGCATTCGGACCGGGGCAGCGTCGGTCGGGCGCACGACCTAGCCTGACGCCATGGAGCTGGAGTTCTCCGGCGAGATCTGGCACTGGCGCGGCCCGTCGCCGTACCACTTCGTCACCGTGCCCGACGACGGGTGTGCGGAGCTCGAGGACGTCGCGCCGATGGTGAGCTACGGCTGGGGGATGATCCCGGCCGCCGTGCAGGTGGGCGACACCCGCTGGACGACGGCGCTCTGGCCCAAGGACGGCGCCTACGTCGTGCCGCTGAAGGACCGGGTCCGGCGGGCCGAGGGGCTGGAGGTCGGTGACGTGATCGAAGTGCGCCTGACCGTGGACGTTTGAGGGTTCCCTTCCGGTCGCGCGGGCTGGCTGGCAGGCTCGGGCTATGCGCGAGGTCCAGGTTGAAGCGATCCCACTCGACCGGCTGATGCCCCTGCTCGACGAGGAGCGGGCTGCGCGCCTGGCGGGGTACGCCGCCCGGGCACGCGAGCTTCGACGGCCGCATCGTCTGGCACATCAACGCGACCGCCACGGCGGCGGGGTGGCGGAGATGCTCCAGACGCTGCTGGCCTACGGGCGGGGCGCAGGTATCGAGAACCGGTGGCTCGTGCTCGACGGCGACGCGGAGTTCTTCGCCATCACCAAGCGGATGCACAACCGCCTGCACGGCGACCCGGGCGACGGCGGGCCGCTCGGCGAGAGGAGCGCGCGCTGCTACGGCGTGTCGTCGAGGCAACCTCGCCAGATCTCGGCATGGTCCACGCCCGCGACATCGTGCTGCTCCACGACCCTCAGACCGCTGGCATGGTCGACGGGCTCCGCGCCGCCGGGGCTCGCGTCGTGTGGCGCTGTCACGTCGGGCGGGACACGGCCAACGAGGAGACCGATGAGGCGTGGCGGTTCCTCCGGCCGTACGTGGAACGCGCCGACGCCTTCGTCTTCTCCCGGCCGAGTACGTCCCGAACTGGGTGGACACGGACAAGGCTGGCATCATCCCGCCGTCGATCGACCCGTTCTCGGCCAAGAACCGCGAGCTCGAGCCCGGAACGGTGAGCGCCATCCTCGCGCACGGTCGGGTTGGTCGCCGGCACGGACCGGACGGGCCGGTGCCCTTCGACCGCCGCGACGGCTCCCAGGGCGCGTGCGGCACCACTCGCAGCTCATCGCCGACGGTCCGCCCCTACCCCACGACGCACGGCTCATCGTCCAGGTGAGCCGGTGGGACCGGCTCAAGGACATGTCCGGCGTGCTCACGGCGTTCGTCCGTTTGACCGCGGCGAGGCCCGGCGGACGCCCACCTCATGCTGGTCGGCCCGGAGGTGTCCGGGGTGGCCGACGACCCCGAGGGCGCCGTGGTGTTCGCGGAGTGCCGTGCCCAATGGCAGACCGTGCCCGAGTCCGTCCGTGGGCGAGCGGTCACCTGTCTCATCCCGATGGACGACGTCGATGAGAACGCCATCATCGTCAATGCCCTGCAGCGCCACGCCACCTGGTGGTCCAGAAGAGCCTGGTCGAAGGGTTCGGGCTGACCGTCACGGAGCGATGTGGAAGGCGCGGCCGGTCATCGCCAGTCGGGTCGGCGGGATCCAGGACCAGATCGTCGACGGCGAGACGGGATCCTGCTCGACGATCCGTCACGACCTCGATGGCTTGGCCGCGGCGCTGGCCCGCTCCTGGACGACGCCGAGCTGGCCAAGCGGCTGGGCGAGGCGGCGCGGGCGCGGGTCCACGACCAGTTCCTCGGCGACCGTCACCTCGGTCCAGTACGTCGACCTCTTCGAGCAGCTGTACCGATGACAGGGGCCGACAGGGAGCAGTCACTCTTCGACGCGGCCGGCGGCTCGGAGGCGATGCTGGCGCTGGCTCGCACCTGGCACCGGCTCTGTCTCGACGATCCCCTCGCGAGCCACCCGTTCAGCCACGGCGACCTCCATCCCCAGCATGTCGAGCGGCTGGCGGCGTACTGGGCGGAGGCGATCGGCGGGCCCGCCGACTACACCTCGTCGATGGGCGACCACGCCGAGGTGATGCGCATCCACGGGTGCAACGGGCCGCACCCGGAGCTCGACGCGCGCACGATCGAGCTGTTCGTGCAGGCGCTGGACGACATCCCGATCCCCGAGCCCGCCCGGCCGCCACTCGAGGCGTACTTCCGCGAGATGGTCGCGCGGATGGCGGCGTACGACGAGACGGCCGGGGACGCGTCGGAGCCGCTCCCGCACTGGTCGTGGAGCGGACCTGTCGGCTGAGGGCTCCTCCGATGACGGCGGGGTAGCGTCGAGATCATGACCGAGCCGGACGTCACTGCCGAGGTTCCCCAGACGTGCCCCTGCGGCACGCCGATGGAGACCGCCACCATCGACTTCGACCCGACCAACGAGCCCCGGGCCGAGCTCAACCCGGGAGAGATGCGCAGGTCGCCTTCTGCCCCAACCCGGACTGCCCGGCGAAGGCCGACGACGCCCGCTGATCTGACGACACATCAGTCCGGCTCCCGGCGAGGCCACGAGGACCTCGCCGAGAGCCGTGGCGTGGTCAGTCCGTCTTGCGGTTGACCAGGACGGCGACGAGCACCGCCCACGCGGGCAGGAGCATGAACGGCACGAAGCCGGCCGGTCCCAGCGGAGCGGCGACACCGAGCACGATCGACACCCAGCACAGCCAGGTCGGTAGCGCGTGGGTGCGAAGTGCGGTGACACCGACACCGATGTAGATGCAGATCATCGCCATCATCGCCGGCAGGAAGTTGGAGGTGTCGACGAGGTTGGCCGAGGCCACCAGGGTCGGGTCGCCGATGTCGATCGCGTGGTGCAGGGCGAGCGTGCTGACCCCGAACCCGGCGTACGTCATCGCGAGCAGGACGAAGCCGCCCAGCGCAGCGTCGGCCGTCCATGACCTGGTCCGAGGCGTCAGCGACGACCGGAGCGCGGCGCCGAAGAAGACCAGCACGCCGCAGAGCGCCATGAGGGCGAAGACCTGGTTGTGGATCATCCCGTCGGATGTGTCGTAGCCGGAGATGATCTTGGCAGGGTCGGCATCCGGTTCACGGTCGGTGCCCGTCGCCATCATCATGGCGAAGCCGACCAGATAGAGGGCGGCGAGCAGACCAGCGTGCGCCTGCCGGCGCTTGGACTTTCGGTGCGCGGAGTTGCGGGGAGAGTGTCGAGGTTCGTCATGTCCCCACCGTCGTCTCGTCGTGGGGCTCGCCGCGTCCGAGGCGTCCCGGTACTTTCACTCGTGGCGACCCCACACGGCTTTGCGTGCCTGCACGGACTCCGCCGGGCAGCGAGCGGTGCCACCATGAGCACGTGACCGAGCCGCGTGCGGAGCATCGACTTGGCCGGATCACGCTGCCAGTGGTCCTCGTGCTGCTCGCTGCGGGAATCGTGATGCCGGTCGTCGCCGACCAGATCCTGGTCGCGACGGGCCACCACCAGAGGTCCGGCATGGGCCCCGCGGACTGGATGTATCTGCTCGGCGTCGTCGCGACCGCGGCCGTGGGCGCAGCCGT